>DASTWA010000001.1:0-22059 GCA_035758825.1 Saccharimonadales bacterium (SeqCode) | reverse complement strand
ATTGTTCCTTCTTGCCTGCAAATCCCTTCAAGAAAGATCTTACGACCAGTACCACGAGAGCGACGACTACTGTGACTCCTAGAAGGAGTATGACCTCCGGGGTTCCAAAGCCTAGAAGTGCTGCGAATGTATCCATAAGCTCACTTTAGCATACACCGCATCCAATTTCGCACAACACTAGGCCTCTCGGCCGACTTAGAAAAAGACGACCGAATCTGGCCGCCTGCGTAGGTACATCCTCATCTTTTTCATGTGCTAACGCATTAGGTGGTAAATTCGTGCTAAAAGACCGCACATTAAGCTTCGAGCAGGAGCCCTGGTTCAAGAAGATATCCGAGGAATACCCCGTAATCCAACAACAGTTACAAGAAGTTAGAAACAAAAAAATTACCAACCTACACCTTGAAATGGTAGAGATTGGTAATATATTGCGAAACTGGTACGCCTTAGTAGAGGATGTTAGAAGTGAAATAACAGGGATGAATTATGGGTTTGTGCCGAGGTTGAGCGGGCGGTTGTTTTAGCTGGGATCACGCGTAAACTCGGAGAACGTATCACCTCGGGCAATTGCCTCAATGACATGGCGCACTAGCGGCAAAGTATTTTCGGGTAAGTTCCCGGGCGTAAACCACGAAATGTCGTCACATTTATGCGGCTCGGCATTGGTGGCATCACCACCCCACTTTGTGGCTCCAAAAAACAGGTCGATGCGCTCTTGGTTTGGCTCGTTGCGGTTGAGCCGGTGGACGGTATGCACCAGCTTCATGTCTTCCGGCCGGACAATAATGCCAAGTTCTTCCTTTGCTTCACGGGCCGTACCTTCGGTGGCTAGCTCATCCCCATCCAGAACCCTAGTCGTTATCTTTATTCATTTCTTTTTGCAGCAAAGAGCGCACGATTTCGGCCTTGGTTTTGCCAGTCTTCGAGGACATCCAGCGCAGATAATTGTACGTTGGCCGGTCGAGGAAGAAGTTGAAGCGGAGGTCTTTGGTGTCTATCACGTTTTCTTCGAGGAACTCTTTGACGATAGCTTCAAGATTATTGCTATCGTATGCTGTGCTTCTTACAAAACCGGCCGGAGTATTGATCCCCGACACCGCAAGATCAGACGCTTCGCGGGTGAGGAGCAGTAACGGCTTCTTCTGCGCAACAGCCAGCGCGGTACGATACCCCACAAAGAACCCCCGATGGGTTGCGTCCACAATCACAACATCTGCCTTTTGCACAGCATCTTCATATTGTCTGTCTACTTCCCGCCAAGTCTCAGAGGCACGCTTTATAGTTTTTTCGGATGCTAGCTTGTACGCTTCTTCAATCCAGTCGTATGTAATCTCATATCCTGCCTGTTTTAGCGCAGCAACAATAATCCGATAATAATCTATTTCTTCCAGAATATGGCTTCGCGAGCCGATAAAATGCGCAATCATCTTCTTGCCTCCCGGGCCGCACAATTGTGCTTGCACACATTATACGATATATGTATATTTACGTATATATGTAGGTATGCGTAGGAGGGTTGTATGCAAAACAGGATACAGGGTATCGGTTGTTCGTCGTTACAGAAAAATGAAGTCTGCACAGTAAGAATAAGGCCGCACGAGCAGGTCAAAGTGCTGCTGGGTGATTTTGCGAAAGACGAGATCCCAAAAGGGTTCTGTATTGAAGTAACTAGCCCAGTAGGAGTAGACGATTCAATTACCTCCCAAGTTGTCTCTGTATGTAATGGGAGTAGGGTGCGCTTTTTTATGCATATTGCCAACTATAGCGATAAAACGGCGGAAGTTGAAGCAAAGTGTGCTAGCCTTAGTGCGCATTAAAACCTCAATGCAAGATCGATTTCTACTCTAAGAACTGAAAGGATACCATGGCTGAAACACTAGGAGTAATTGGCTTAGGCTACGTTGGTTTGCCTCTAGCCGTACAGGCTGCCGAACGAGGCTACGAAGTAACTGGTATAGACCTAGACGAGGGCTTAGTTGCTACGGTGAATGCTCGCGAGTCGCCATATATCAATGACGAGAGATTTGACGCGGCGCTTAAGAATACGGGTGCAACGGCGCTGCGAGCGACCACTCAGTATGATGGATTGCGTGATGTAGAAAATGTCGTTATCTGTGTACCTACACCAACCGAGAATAATGTACCAGATATTAGCTACGTGACTCGTGCGGCTAGTCAGGTTGGAGATCAGCTAAGAGCTGGGCATTTTGTATCTCTTGAAAGCACTGTCAACCCGGGCGTAACTAGAGATGAAGTGCTCCCGATTCTAGAGGAGCGATCTGGGCTACGTGTTGGCCGAGACTTCTTTTTGGCGCATTGCCCGGAAAGAATTGATCCGGGTAACAAACAATACTACGTAGGTAATCTAAATCGCGTGGTTGGCGGCATAACCCCGGCATGTACTGAACGTGCTGTTGATTTTTACGAAAGCGTCATTGACGGCGAGGTTACGCCGCTTGGTTCTGCTGAGGAGGCGGAGTTTGTTAAATCGTGGGAGAATAGCCATCGCAATGTCATGATTGCAATGGCGAACAGCGCGGCAATTATATGTTATGCTATGGGCATGGATATAGATAATGTACTGAGGGGACTCCAATCTAAAGTTGATCAATTTGGTCTGCAATTAGCAAAGCCGGGCATTGGGCCTGGTGGCCACTGTATCCCCGAAGATATTCACTATGTTATTAGGAAAGCACGCCAGAATGGGATTGACACTCGTTTCTTGGATGCTGCCGCTGACCTAAATGATAAGATGCCGCGCTATGCCGTGGCGCAACTTTCGGAGATGATGAGCCGCGGCGGAGAAAGGATCAGGGATTTAGGCGTTAGCCTCATGGGTTTGGCGTATAAGCCGAATATTGCTGATATGCGACGTTCTCCATCTGTCGAAGTCGGATATCATCTTGTTCGCACGGCTGGATCGGTTGGTATCCACGATCCCCATGTCAGGGCTAATGGAGACACTATCAAGGGTGCGCTCGTAATGCCTACTGTAGAAGAAGCGCTTGAGCATGCGGACGCATTGTTCGTCGGTACCGCGCACGATGAATATGTCAGAGATTTATCTCCTGAAATGCTCGTACAATTTGGTATCCGCTATGTTCTTGATGGACGCAATTGTCTAGACAGAGATGGCATCTTGGCTAATGGCATTCAATATAGGGGCATAGGTAAGTAGCGATGAAGCCGCAGCCTGTTACAATAAACACAGTGAAACCGTATAAATATATTCTCCTAGACTGGGATGGTAATCTGGCGCGGACGCTGGACATTTGGCTTGCGGCACTTAAGACACCTCTGGAGAAGCGCGGCCACTCGTTTAGTGACGAAGAAATTGGTGCGAACTTTACAGTCTTTGGCGAGCGCATGAAAGCACTTGGCATTACGGATGTTGAGGACATGATTGCCGAGGCTGATGCAATCGCCACCAGAGAAGTGCCTAACGTCGAATTGTACCCCGATGCCCTAACTACGCTTGAGGCTTTGCAAAAAGCAGGAAAAAAAGTCGCACTGGTAACAACTTCGCGCCATGATCAGATTGATCCTCTTTTAGACAAATATCGACTGCAAGGGTTATTTGATCTTGTCGTGTGTGGTGATGACGTATCAAATCACAAACCACACCCTGAAGCTATCGAAAAGGCTATCACGCTGTTTGGTGGCACAAAAGATGCAACGGTCATGGTCGGAGACTCCGGCAGTGATATAAAGGGCGCAAATAACGCCGGTGTTGATTCTATATTGTTCTTCCCACCAGAGCATACCAAGTTCTATGACATTGAAAAATTGAGACAGCTACAGCCTACGTACATCGTTGATGATTTTCGCGATATTGTACGCCTAGTCTCTTAGAGCTATTTACTGCTCAAGAATATTAATCTTTAACCCCCCTACGGAGTATTTATATGATTGTTGCCGGAATGGCTACTATGCCAGATCGTTTGCCATATTTAGAGGAAGTGGTCGAAACTATGCGGCCACAGGTAGACGCACTACGCGTCTACCTTAACAATTTCGTTGAAGTACCGGGCTTCCTTCGTCCCGAAGAAGCTATACTTTCCAGTGATGCGCGAGGAGATCTTGGGGCAGAGGGTAAGCTCTACTGGATGGACGGTAAGGACGGGCTAGAAGATTATACCCACTACCTAACTATTGATGATGACTTAGGATACCCCGACGACTACGTCTCGACTCTTGCCAAAGAGTTTGATGCACGTGGCGGAAAGGCTATCGTGGGAGTACACGGGTCTACATTCTTGCATCCGGTAGAGAATTTTGTTGAGTCACGAGACGAACGTTTTCGCTTTTATGAAGCGCTGAATAGAGCCCGTCAAGTGCACCTTTTGGGCACGGCTACAACGATGTGGAGCAGGGATACAATTGAGCTGGATCTTGATAAAGATTTCCCCATACGCAATGCCTCAGACCTGCAATTAGCAGTAGCAGCACAAAAACAACAAGTCCCTATGATAGCCATAGCTCGCCCTGAACAATGGGTCACCGAAAAACGACCTTGGACCAATGCAGGATTCTCGATTTGGAAATCTACCAAGGCAGAGGGGCATAGTCAGGTTAAAACTCAGCTTGCAAAAACGGCCGTTGCGCGGTGGGTGCTTTACCCTGATCCTATAAACTAATTACATCAATCCTGACAATGTTTTGAAATTCTACGGAACCTCGGTCAGAATGCTCAATAAGTTCATAGAACAATACGAATAATTACCTAGGGGGCTATCATGGACGAAGCAAGTATCAAAGCATCAGCAAATATAGTCTGGAATTACACAAAGATGGGCGCAAAACTCGAACCCGCGGATGCCATCATCGCCATGGGCAGCATGGATATGCGAGTGGCGGAACGGGCCGCTGATTTGTGGCAGCAAAAGCTTGCGCCAATAATTGTTGTCACGGGCGGCCTTGGGCGACTAACAGGCGACGACGTAACCCTCAGCGAAGCGGCAAAGTTCGCGGCAGTCTTGCGTGCATGCGGCATACCTGACGAGGCCGTTCTGATAGAGGACAAAGCTAGCAATGGCGCAGAAACTTTACGTTTTCCGTTGCTATGCTTCGCGGGAACGGCAATCCAGCCGCCAAGGTCATTGCCGTGACACAACCCTACATGGAGCGCCGGGCATACGCCACCGGTAAAAAGCTTTTTCCGGAAATGGACATACAGATGGCCTCACCAGAGGTATCTTACGAAGCATACCCGACAGCCGACGTACCAAAAAATTTGATGCTCAATATCATGGTGGGCGAGGTATACCGCATACAAAACTACCCCGCAAAAGGTTTTACCATTGTGCAGGATGTGCCGGAGAGAGTGCTTTTGGCTGCGCACAAGCTGACTGCAATGGACTACAGTGAGCAGCTGCCTAAGTAGCCACGAAGCTCCAGATCCACCACGTGCGTTTACTTGCCTGCGAAATTGTCTAGCAGTTTTGAGAAGTGGTTTACGCTTTCCTCCAGCGCAATCTTTGAGATGTATTCATTCGGCGCATGTATACAGGCGTGATCGCCAGGCCCCCAGATAATTGCCGGGATGCCCCGTTCGGTAAAGAATCAGGGTGCCGTTGGCCCCGCTCATCCGTCAATACATATTCACTAGTTATCCCAGTGTAGCCAGCGATCCTCCCTAAGTGCGAGACAGCAACTCCCACTGGGCGTTCGGCAAGGTGGCAAGTCGAATCGTGGCTGTTTTTAAGCAATTATCCTATCAGTTTTGGACTGGCCTGCCAGGAGCATCGTCTTCCGGCTTCCACGACCGCGAGAATGTACAACCGTAGGCGAAGTTTGAGCACCCATAGAATTTGAATGCACGGCCAGCAGCTTTGCCGGATCGCAGAATAAGCTCACCGTTATGGCATTGCGGGCAGCTGAGCTCGCGGCCTTCCTTGTTGTCTTGCAGCTCCTTGATGAACTTTGATTTACGATAGCGGTCAGTCACAAATACCACGTGCCGCTTGGTGCGTGTCATGGCAACGTAGAATAAACGACGCTCCTCACCATTCTCAAACTGGTCAGCAGAACTCAGGAGCAAATTGAGTATGGGGTCATCGGCCTTGCCGGATGGAAAGCCATACTTGCCACTATTACAGTTGATGAGAATCGTGTAATCGGCCTCCAGCCCCTTTGACTTGTGCGCGGTAACGAATTGGATACCCACAGATTGCCCCTTAAATTCGCCAGATGGAAACGTATATTTAAGGTGCCCAGTCGTAAAGTTGATGGTGAATTCTTTGTTCCGATTCCATATGCGCTTTATGTCAAAATTGTAGCGTCCAATAAGATACACCTCGCTGTCAGGCGAAAGGCCGTGCTCGACATGCCGATGGATCGCATCAACTACGGCCTGCGTATCGTCATCAGATCCCTCTGACTCGATAACGGTATGCGACGTTGGCGGAGTGCCCGCGGGTGCCCGAAGCTTCTTTGGTGACTGGTTAGGGTTCTTGAGGATGAAGTCCGAGCTCATAGTAATGAGAGGATCGTTGAACCGATACGTAGTCTCGATCTTAGCCTTGTACGTATAGCCAAAGAATTCCTCGAAATCGCGGAACAAGGCGATGTCGCTTCCTGTAAACCGAAAAATAGATTGCCAGTCATCCCCGACACAGTACAGCTTAACGTCCGGGTTTTGCTTACGTATAGCCTGCAAGATGCGGTAGCGGCCAAAGGATAAGTCCTGAAACTCGTCAATAATTACATATTTGAGCGGACAATAAAAATCACCGTCTTCGATGTACTGCGTCGCCCGCGTAATCATGTCGTTAAAATCAATTTCGCCGTTGTTGCGCAGATTGTCTTCGTACAGCTCATAGATAGGTTCAAATAAATTCAGGAAAAAGTTGGCGCGTTCCTTTAGAAAGTCATTTGTCTCACTCTCTTCATTCTTAGATCGGGCATCCTGCACGCTGTAGCCGTTAGATTTAAGTAAGGCTAGAAACGTCTGGCATAGCTCAACAAATGCATCCACCTGATCTTTGCCCGCATCCTGAATTACTTCCCAGACCTCATCGTCAGTCATAGGGTTAAGCTTGACGCCAGCAGCAATCAAACCAGCCTTAAGTTCATCAAGCAATGTCCCCTCTACCGATTGATATGAGTATGTTTCAATGAGCTTCGTGCCGTTTTGCTGGTGGACGCGGCGCTTCCAGTCCCGTAAGCGCCCATAACGTCTTGTTGCTTCAAACTGTGATTCCTTCGGTCCGGCAAAGAACTCTGGAACATTGCCGTTCCGATCCATGCCAAGGTGTTCGATATATACTTCACCTTGATCCGTAAAGACAGTAAAGTCCGGCTTGTAACTCTTTTTTCGGCCAAACTGGCTGTACGGGTGCTCATACTGTTTCTCATAAGCGTATTCGACCCGGTTAAAGGTGAGGAAGTTTGCAATAATGCATTCTTCTATGCTTTTGACGGTTTCGTTACGATACGTCTCCCGCCCCTGGTATGGGATTTTGACTTTCTTGTAAGTGTTGAAGTTTTGATCCTTAAGGTACTGGATGTAATCCCCGAGTGTCTTGAACTCGAACTGAGATTTTGGAATCTTGATGTAATTCACGAAGAAGCTATTGAGTAACGTCAGGTAGGCCGGGTCTTTAGAAAGATGCTCCACAAATGAGCGAAACAGTTTTGCGTTATCAGCACCATCGAAAATCTTAGGCTTGCGATGCTCCACTGACTGCAAAACAGTTAGACCAAAGGCATGAAAGGTCTGCGGCCTAATGCCCTTTATATTGATCTTCTCCCTTAGTGAGACCGCCGACTTGTTGGTGAACGAGATCGGTAAGATTGAATCTGCCTCTACATGCTGGGCCTCAAGTAGGTATTTAACCTTGCCGACAATGGTAAGTGTTTTACCCGAACCAGCGCCAGCAATTACAAGACAGTTATCTTCATCGGCAACGATTGCGCGCTGTTGCTGATCGTCAAGCGGAAAGCCACCGATATCACCAAACAGTTCAGAATTACGGGCAAGCTCCCTCTCTATAAATGCCTCATTTGTAGCTACTCTGTTGGTTTCGAAACCGGCAATAAATCGTCGCAGCAGGTAGGCTTGGAAGAGGTTGAAAGGGTTAATATACATCTTCAGCTTATTCTGTAGCGTCGAGGGAAAAATTTGCTGAGCCTTACCTAGCTCATCTTGCCCGGATTTGAAAGGTAGATAGACATCGCTGTCAAGAGCGGCCTGCAGCTGCCGCCGCGCCGCGCCGAATGTGGTGTTCATGTAGCTTTATGATACAACAGGCACATATTGCTCATAAAGACAAACTTCCTCTTAGCAGTAATTTTTTACAAACTTGACGTCGCCGCCGATAACCAAGCCGGCCTTGAGCTCTTCTGTCAAAAATGATGGCAGCAGCTCGACTTCATCAATGCGCTTGAAGGCCATGTCGTTCATCTCAAGCAATCCATGTGTTGTTTTTGCGATGTCGGCAGCCAAGAAGTCCTCAGGGTTATCGATTATAAAGAAAAACTCCAGCCTTTGTGCCGCGTCACCGCCCCTGTTCATAAACAGCTGGTGCACGTAGGCCAGTTTTCCAATCTTACCCTTTATGCCGGTTTCTTCAATCAGCTCACGCTGCATGGCCTCGACTGGAGTTTCGTTGCTATCAATTTTTCCACCAGGCAAGCACCATTGGTTAGCAGCAAGCCGTTTGTTTTGTACGACCAACAGCTTATCATTAATGTAAATTATACCCCTGGCGACAGTAATAGTATTCATGAGTTTCGGCTGCTCCAATGTCTGATAATGTTTCTTGCGTAATCATAATAGCACAGGTACGTTCCGCTTCAGCTTCGGTCATGGCCGTAGTATTCACTATTACTGCGCCAACATGTCTTACCGCAGCTTCCGCCAAGCATTGTTCGTTATCTTGAAGTTGGATTGGCCCTAATTATTGCGTATTTTTAAACAGCAGGTGTTATTTTTCGTGGTACGCCCGGCAAGATTCGAACTTGCGACCAACTGGTTCGAAGCCAGCTACTCTAATCCACTGAGCTACGGGCGCATATCCTATTTAGTATACCATTTTTCTTCCCCGGTTAACAGGTAGGCCCTGTGCATTCCAAAATCGTCGCTACAATTACTACATACAAAAATAGACGTAGAGCAACGGACATTTTATAATCCCATTAAAGGGGTGTTATGGGATTATTACAGCCTGAGCTTTGGCCAGTTGGGTTTGCCGAAGAGGACACAAGCGCGGAAACTATTAGAAGTTACCTCGACGATAGTTGTGAGCCCCGGTTTTATAATCCACTCGATGACCCGTCGGCAACAGCAAGGCTCGAAGGGCTGCGTGGCGAGTGGGCCAACGGCCAGCAATCGGTTGTCTTTACCTCAGGGGTATTCGACGTTTTCCACGGTAACCACCGGGCATATCTGCTGGCCGCAAAACTCAACACCGTCCCTTACCACTACCGACGGTTCGATGAAACCTCTGACAATCCTTGGGAGGCATTGTCGCCGGAGCAGCGGAAGGATTACACCGACTATGCAATTGGCGCCCGCGTCATAAAACAGGTCGTAAGCATCGACGGGGACGCCGGCGTAGCTGCCCGCAAGAGTTTCGACCCAACCAAAGCCAATATGCAGCGGCCGATTTACGGCTGGGTATCACGGGCAAGAGACGTAGTAAGCGCCAGCATAATGCGTCATGGCGAGACCCATCCGCTTGTCGACGCCGTAACCATACATGACCCTGAACAACAGGAGTTAGCAGGCACGCCTCATAGCAGCATCCTGAACATTGGCCGGTTCATCCGCCCGGACGTTTGGATAATGCCCTTTTGGAAGCCTCTAAATAAGGAGATCCCATGACAGCGACCCGTTCACGCGACGAAGAAAAAAGGTATAAGTCCTACCTGCGTACTTTGCCAAAAGACATCTGCGTGTTTTGCACCGGCCACAATGAAGAACTCATAGAAAAGACCGCCTCATTCAAGGTTATCCGGAATATTTTCGGCTACTCGATTTGGGACGGCCAAAAAGTGGCCGACCATCTGATGATCACCCCTAAAAAGCACACTGACACCATCGCTACATTTACACGCACAATGTTCGCTGAGTTCCACGAATTGCTCTCGAAGTACGAGGCAGAAGGCTACAACATTTATGCCCGGGCTCCTGCGTCAGCGGTCAAATCAATAGCCCACCACCACACCCACCTCATAAAGACCGAGGGCGCGCCAAAGCGGTTCGTCTTGCTGTCGCGAAAGCCTTACCTGCGCATTACAGCTGATTAAGGCCCCCTTTCGGGGGCCTTTGGCTTATTTCTTGAATGGGTTTGCTAGTACGGGGCTGCCGAGCTGTTCCGAAATGCGAAGGAGCTCGTTGTACTTAGCAATACGGTCGCTGCGCGAGAATGAACCGGTCTTGATCTGGCCGGTATTTAGGCCGACTGCCAAGTGCGCGATGGTTGCGTCCTCAGTCTCGCCTGAACGATGTGACATTACCGTGTTCCAGCCGGCCTTCTTGGCCATTTGGACGGCGTCGATGGTCTCGCTCAAGGTGCCGATCTGGTTCGGCTTGATCAAGATGGCGTTGGCAGACTTTTCGTCAATCGCCTTCTGGAGCAGCTTGGTGTTGGTAACCAAAAGGTCGTCGCCGACTAACTGAATCTTGCTGCCAAGGCGTTCGGTGAGCCACTTCCAGCCATCCCAGTCGTCTTCGGCAAGACCGTCTTCGATTGATACGAGCGGGAACTTCTCGACCAGATCTTCGTACTTGCTGATAAGCTGGTCGGTGGTGTACATCTGGCCTTCGCGGGCAAAGTCGTAGCCGTCTTCGCCAGCAAGTTCGCTCGAAGCCACATCGAGTGCAAGCGATACATCTTCGCCAAACTTATAGCCGGCCTTGGCAACAGCCTGACCGATAAGGTCGAGGGCTTCATCGGAGCCGCCCTTTACGCTTGGCGCGTAACCGCCTTCGTCGCCGACAGTGGTTGCGTAACCCTTTTCTTTGAGTACCTTGCCGAGTGCGTGATAGATTTCGCTGGCCATACGCATGGCAGTCTCAAAATCGCTGGCACCAAGCGGCATGATCATGAACTCCTGGATGTCGGTAGAGCCTTCGGCGTGCTTGCCGCCGTTTAGGATATTCAGCATTGGCATAGGCAAGGTAAACGTCGTATTGCCGACAATGCCGCCAACATACTCGAATAATGGCTGCTTTTTACTTGCAGCGGCAGCCTTGGCAACAGCCAGAGAAACGGCCAAGGTGGCGTTTGCACCAAGCTTGGTCTTGTTTTCGGTGCCGTCCAACTCCAGCAGTGCGTTGTCGATAGCACGCTGGTCACCGGCGTCTTTACCCTGCAACGCCGGGGCGATGACGTCATTGACGTTAGCAACAGCCTTGGAAACGCCCTTACCGTTAAATGCGCCGTCGCCGTCGCGCAACTCAAGCGCCTCACCACTACCGGTCGATGCGCCAGATGGAACTGCGGCGCGGCCGAAGCTGCCATCCGACAGCGTGACATCACATTCGACAGTCGGGAAACCGCGTGAGTCAAAGATCTGACGTGCGTGTATTGAGGTAATGTCCATAAAATAGCCTCCTTTGGCCTAAATTTTGAGCAAAACTAATGACAGCTCTATTTTACATCGTAAACCGTCAGTATCAAGTAGAGGTTTACTCCTCTAAGGATGAGGCCTATACTCATGGCTGACATAGTTATATTTTTAGAGAGGACTCTAACGATGGCCAAAAAACCTTTCGTACTGATTATTTGTGATGGGTGGGGCGAAGTCGCCGAGACAGCCGGCAACGCGATTGCTGCCGCTGACACGCCGCAACTTGACCAGCTCCGGAAGCGCTGGCCACATACGATCGTTGCCGCCAGTGGTGAGGCAGTAGGCCTGCCCGCAGGACAGCAAGGCAATTCCGAAGTTGGACACCTGACCATTGGGGCCGGCCGCATAATCCGGCAGCCGCTCAGCCGGCAGCATCATGCCATTGATTCGGGTATTTTTTACGAAAACGAAGTCCTGATTGAAGCCATCGAACTGGCCAAGCAGCGTGGCAGAGCCCTGCACATCCTCGGCCTGGTTTCTCCGGGTGGGGTACACAGCCATTCCAATGGGGCACTCGCTCTTGTGAGGCTGGCCAAGCAACTGGAACTCGACAACGTCCACGTCCATGCTTTTACTGACGGCCGGGATACTCCACCCATGAGCTTCCTTGATCATCTGCAAGAATTCGAAACCGAGCTTGCCAACATCGGCGCCGGGCGCATAGCCAGCATTGCCGGTCGGTACTACGCCATGGACCGCGATAACCGCTGGGACCGCATTGCATTAGCATACGATATGCTGACCGGGGACGATCACGCCACAGCGCCGAACACCAAAGAACACATACAGGCCAGCTATGAACAAGGCGAGACTGACGAATTCCTTCGCCCCATATCCATTGCCAGCCGACCGCAAGACCGGACGCGAATTGAGGATGGCGATGTGGTGGTCTTCTTCAACTTCCGGCCCGACCGCGCCCGGCAACTGAGCCACGCGCTGGTTGACAAACAGTTCACTGGCTTCAGTCGCAAGCGAATTGTCAAGGATTTGCACTTCGTCAGTTTCGCTGAGTACGACAAAGAACTTGGCGTGCCAGTAGCCTTCCCCAAGGAAGACGTCAAGAACACTTTGGCCGAAGTTATCAGCAGCCAGGGGCTAAAACAGTACCATGTTGCCGAAACGGAAAAGTATGCCCATGTCACCTACTTCCTCAACGGAGGGCGCGAACAAGCCTTTGATGGCGAAGAACGTCATCTGATTCCCTCGCCGAGAGTCGCTACTTATGACCTGAAGCCCGAAATGAGCGCTGCAGATGTTGCCAGTGATGTCGTGGACCGCATCAATGAAGGCTCGCATGACCTTATTGTTGTCAACTTTGCCAACGCCGACATGGTCGGCCACACCGGCGACTTAGAAGCCACCAAAAAAGCCATCTCGGTACTAGATGGCTGCCTCGGCCACGTCATTACAGCCACGCTTAAGGCCAAGGGCGTGGCCCTCATGACCGCCGACCACGGTAATGCCGAATATAAGATTGACCGCGAAACAGGCAAGCCACTTACTGCTCACACGACCAGCCCCGTACCCGTCCTCATTTGCGGCCAAGAAGGCATTACGCTCCGTGATGGCGGCGGCCTGGCAGATATCGCCCCGACCGTGCTTGGCATCATGGGAGTCCCAAAACCTGCCGATATGACTGGCACCAGCCTTATTCGATGACCACAGAACCAAAGATCAGTTCAGCCTCCTGACGGCTAATCGGCCTCTCGGAAGTCATATTTATCTGGTATACCTGCTTGTCGACCGACACGTCAGAGGCATAAGTCAGCCTGTCCCGCTCATAACAACTGGCGTGGATTTGCACTCCCTCCTGTGCGTTATAAGAAAAGTCCGGGCTGCTCCCGCAAGATAAAGGCGAATCTAGCTTTGCGACCCAGATGGCCGTCTTGCGTCCGTCTTCGTGTGTGGCCACCAGATAGTTCTTGTTCCGGCTTGTCTGGATGGTGGCTTTCTTGTAAAACTCGACCGTAAAGGCGAATCCGGGTTCTTTTACCGTAGCCGGCGCAAAAGATGAGTGCGTATTTTTGGCTACAACTATCCATATGACGCAGAAAAAGAGCGCCGATAAGGCAAGCCCGCCGAATAAAATGGCGACATTACGAACAGACGGCGTCCGTTTGTTGTCTTGTGCCAAAAGTGCCAGACGCTTGGAGTTTTCTGACAGAAAAACATGCGGCCCTGAGGGGCCTCGGGGCACGCTCGTCCCCTGTTTACGGTTCATAGGAATAGTATAGCATCGGGCCGTTAAGGTGCCTCTTGGACGGCCTTTTTGTTTGCCCGCTGACTCTCGTCGCGGATTTCGCCCACCAATTCTTCCAACACGTCCTCGAGGGTAATTACGCCAAGCAACCGTCCGCGGGCGTTTACCACCTGAGCCAAGTGGGAGCCGGATCGCTGCATGATGGTCAGGGCGTCCCTCAGGGTATGGGCTGCCTTAACGATACCCAGGGGCCGTAATTCTTTGGATGGGAATGCACGGGTTCGATCGTCACCGGCAATAGCAAGTACGTCTTTAAGGTGGACATAGCCCACTAGCTTCTTACGTGTATTCTTGACCGGAAAGCGCGAGAAGCCGGTCTTGGCCGCAAGGTCTTCTATTTCTTGCGGCGTCGCTGTAGATGCAACAACCATTACTTTTTCGAGCGGTAAAAGGACGCTTTTTACGCTTCGCTCGTCAAAACGCAGAGCGCCGCTCAGCAGGTCGCTTTCGTCTTCACTAATGAGCCCTTCGCGGCGGGACTCTTCCACGAATCCGGCCACTTCGTCGGGCGTAAAAGTGCTTGTCACTTCACCCTTCGGCTCAACGCCTGCCGAACGGACCACCGAGTTAGCCACGTAGTTCAGCCCGCTCACCACCGGATGTAATAGTTTGACCACGAAGACTAAAGCGGGCGTCAAAACAAGCGCCGTCCGGTCAGGGCCAGCCAAAGCCAGGTTCTTCGGGACCATTTCGCCTATTACCACGTGCAGATACACCATTGTCGTCAATGCTACGGCAAAAGAAATCGGATGGAGCAGATAGTCCGCTACGCCCAGGCCGTGAAGCGGCCCCTCAAGCATGTGTGCAATAACCGGTTCACCGACCGCACCCAGCCCCAGAGAACAGAGGGTAATGCCCAGTTGAGCGCCGGCCAGCATGAAGGACAGGCGTTCCATCGCGCCCAAAGTTATGTGCGCCGCCCGCGAGCCGTTCCTGGCGCGGAGCTCTACTGCGCTTCGCCTAGCCGACACCAAACCGAATTCGGCGCCCACAAAGAACGCGTTGCCAAGCAGCAGAAGCGCCGCCGCAGCCAGTCCCCAGCCCAAGCTCATCGCCATTCCTCCTCATCGGACGCCCGGGTATCTTTGTCGGCAAGCTCAAGCCGGAGCCGGTCGACTCTTCGGCCGTCCATTCGTTCTACTTCGAGGACAATCTTGTGCCGTCGGTTCTGCCGGCCGGATACGCTCAGTTCGACCCGGTCGCCAAGCGCCGGAATCCGCTCCAGACGGTCCGCAACCAGTCCGCCCAATGTCTCATAGTCTTCGGCCTCGGGTATAGCCATGCCCAGCTGCTGGTTAATTTCATCGGGCCGGAGCAATCCCGAAAGCGCCCAGACACCTTCGGCGCGTTTGCGTATGCTCGGGCCGGTGCGGTCGTGTTCGTCGCGGACATCGCCTACCAACTCTTCGAGCAAATCCTCCATGGTGACCAGCCCGTCGGTACCGCCAAATTCATCAATCACAATCGCCATCTGCAGGCCGCCGCTCCTTAGTGAATCAAGCAGCGTATCCAACGGAATACTCGACGGGACAATCAAAGGTTGCGCCATAAGCTGGGTGGCGACCGTACCGTCACGCTTGTCGGCCGGTACGGCAATAGCCTTTTTGATGTGTACTACACCTACGATGTCGTCCTGGCTTTTGCCCATAACCGGAAAACGCGACAGGCCGGTGCGGCGGGCTAGCGCGATAATGGCGGCCGCGGAGTCTTGCGAGCCGACCGAACGCATACGGATGCGCGGGGTCATGACGTCAAAAGCCGTCAGGTCATCGAACGCCAAAGAACGCTCCAACATCAGCGCTGTCTCGCGTGGCAGCGTCCCCTGCTCGGCCGAACGGCGGACCAGTGATGTCAGTTCGTCGGCCGACCTGGCAGATGCCAGCTCCTCTTGCGGCTCAATCCCCATCCGGTGAAGCACGAAGTTCGCACTGCCGTTCAAAAGCCGGATTGGCCATGTCATGACCCAGCTGAATCCTCGCTGGATGCCTTGTACCGCCTTTGCTGTGCGCATGGGCCGAGAAATCGCCAGGTTCTTAGGCACCAACTCACCAAAAACCATCGTCATGATTGTCGCAATGATCACCGCGAGTGCAAGCGATGCCCCGTGGACAGCCGTGTCATTGATGCCCAACGACCCCAGCGGCGAAAACAGCAGCGAAGCAATCGCCGGCTCGGCCAGCAACCCGATGGCCAGATTGGTGACCGTAATACCTACCTGAGCGCCGGATAATTGCGTCGACAGCGTCTTGAGCGCCATAGAAACACCGTGTGCCCGCCTGTCGCCTTTTGCCGCGAGCCGTTCGACTGATGAGCGGTTGACCGTAATCAATGCAAACTCGGCAGCCACAAAAACGCCACAGGCGGCCACCAACAATAGTGCTAAAAGCAAAAGGAATACCGTCATGTCAGAAGTCCCACTCTATGGACGGTGGTTGATTAGGTTCTTGCAATCGGCTGGGGTGAAAAAATTGCTTACTGACATATATTCAGGGATGTATTATACAGCCTGCGAGCTGGGAATTAAACAAGTGGGCCCGGAGGCGTGCGCCCACCATGGCAGATCATGCCCGCCGGTATAGCTTGTTGGCCGTTATGTATTCCAACATCGGTGCGGGCAGCGTCTGCGTCGAGCCCTGCCGTATTTGAGAAGATGCGATGTGTGGCATCGAAGTCCGGACATACATATGACGAATGGGCATCGCCAAGGCCTGGGACAGATCCTGCAGGCAGCTTTGTATCTCGCCTTCGCCGGTACCTGCCCGCAAGCCAATAGCCAATGTTACATCCTCGAGCAAATCAGTAATGTCAGGCCAATGCGGCAGGCCGGGCACAATGTCGGATCCAATAAGCAGGGTAAGTTTGGCGCCCCTGCCCAACTGGCGCAACTCTGGTAATGTCTGCCTGACAGAAAACTGCTGCGAGCGTAACCGTGCCGCCCGTAGACCCTGGTGTCCGTCAAGCCCAACCCTGAGCAGTGCCATTCGATGCGCAATTTCCGTGACACCGCGTTTCCCCCGAGGTTTCCGCTCCGGCAAAAAGATAACTTCCGACAGGCCGCAACGCTGCATTGCCGCCTCGGCAAACGCTATGTGACCAGGATGCACCGGATCAAACGTCCCCGGGTAGACGCCGACGTCCTTAACCATGCTTCTTTTTTAATCGGCGAATGGACCATAGTGCCAGCGACA
Source organism: Saccharimonadales bacterium (SeqCode) (assembly GCA_035758825.1). Lineage (GTDB taxonomy): Bacteria > Patescibacteriota > Saccharimonadia > Saccharimonadales > UBA4665 > JARIHD01. The sequence goes on along the minus strand of DASTWA010000001.1, from coordinate 5,034 downwards.
CAAAGACCAATGCCGCTGCAAATGACGCAAATCCGCCAAAACAGCCGGTCAAAAAGGGGCTGGTGATGGCATCGGGCGAACACCCGGTAACCGTGCCCTTGGGCTTAGTGTAAAAATCAAGGAACACCGGAAGGTTATTTACAAAAGCAAAAACCGTGCCGCCGAGCAGCAGCCACCATAGCCCCCGGATGGACTTGCGCCTTTTTTGGGGCTGATTGTCGAACAACACATACAAAGCCCAGGCCAAAGCGATAACAAAAGCGACCGATCCCCAAAAACACGGCGCCAGGAGCGGGTTGGTCACATTACCTTCTCCGCTCAGCCGGATGAGGCCCCCAAGCCCCGTGCCCTGGTCATCGCAGTAGCGTTCGACCTCACCAAAGACCGTCGTCCACCCAATTACGGTTCCAGCCAAAAGGGCCAAGGCCGTACCTGCCATAAAAAGCCGTGTTCTATTTGCACGAAATTTCTCAAACATACCATTATAGTACTCCGTCCATTACCATTCGCCTATGTGACGCCCGGTATAGAAAAGCGCGGGAGTTAATTCATATCATTGAAAGGTTATTAACTAACCAAGGCAGGAGTAGCAATGCCCATCGACAGACAAAAAGCCCTCGATACACTCGAAGGCATGCAGAAAAAAGATACCGACCTACAAGCCAGGCTAAGCGATGACCATAACACGGTCGCGCATATCCGAGGCGACATCCTAAAGGTGTCAGACAAAACCGCGAACACGCTTAGAGCTCAGGCCACTGATTTCATCAGGACAAAGCCTGAGCTTTTTGGTTCTGTCGATACCAAAAGCCTGATCCCGATTCACGAAAGCGCCGACGCAGGTAATAACGGCCGTAACCTCGTTCTCCAGCAGTACCACGGCAAGGCCAAAGTCTATGGCGGAAGTATCCGGTTCCACACCAACAAAAGTGGCATGATCGATACCATCAGTAGCAGCCTGATACCCGACCTAAAAGAAGTTCCAAAAGAGGCGAAGGTTGGCATCGGCGATGCCGTGGTATCAGCCCAAAAAGCTACCAAATCCAAGGCCGCGGCGGCCCCCAATCCACAGCTGATGGTTTACCCGTTAGAAGGCAAACTGCATCTGGCCTGGGAAATACAGCTAACCGACGATCCTCAGACGCCGCCAAAAGAGGCGAAAGACAAACAACCGATGCTGGCCGGCAGCGAAGACCTTCCAGGCAACTGGATCGTATACGTCGATGCCCTTACCGCTAAGGTAATCAACTACTACAACAACATCCAGACGGCCGGGCCGACGGTCGGACAAGGTACTGGCTACTACTCTCGGACGGGCCAAGTCAATTCGTGGTATAACGACACGACGTACCAGCTCCGGGATACGACCCTGGTAGCGAGCGGCGGGCCGGAAATTGTCACCAATGACGGCCATGGCGCCTCGCCATCAGAAGACGCCAACAACGATTGGAACGATACTACAACGAACCCACGTTACCAGTGCCAAGGGGCAGAGGTAGATACTCACCGCTACTCACGAAGCACCTACAACTACTTCAAGGTAGTCCATGGACGCAACGGCTTTGACGGCCGGGCGACCCAGTTCACTGGAACAGCCCATTATGGCACAAACCTAGACAACGCCTATTGGAACGGGGCCAACCAGGTTTATATAGGCGACGGTTCCGGCGTATATCCCGGGTTCAAATATCTAAGCGCCGACGACATTATCGGGCACGAGTACACCCACGGCTATACCCAATATACCTGCGGTCTCGCCTACCAGAACGAATCCGGCGCACTTAACGAAGCGTTCTCTGATATCTTTGGTTCGGCATATATCTTCGGTGACTGGCTGGTGGGCGAAGAAGCCTGGCTTGGGCCCGACACCCCCGCGCTGCGGAATATGATCGACCCCACTTGCGGTGGCCGCTGGAACCCTGCCGACCCGTTTGGGTGCGTCGGCAAAGGCATCCAGCCCAGCCATTACAGCGTGCGCTACACCGGGGCTGGCGACTACGGCGGCGTACACATTAACAGCGGCATCATTAATAACCTATTCTACCTGCTGACCGTTGGCGGGACGCACCGGGTCAGCAACCAACAAGTAATCGGCATCGGCCAGCCGCCCTGCGAAAAAATGCTCTGGCGCTGCATGACCGTTAACCTGGTCGGCAAGCCCAACGCCACCTTCCTGGACTTCCGCGAAGCGATGCTGGATGCCTGTATGGACCTGTTCCCTAAAGATTTGCACAAATTATCACAGGCCAAAAATGCCTTTAACGCTGTCGGCATCGGCCCCGACGTCTACGTCCGTGACAACCTCGCCGACACCGGCACCGAGCCGTACACCGGCAGCTACCTGTGGGCGAGCCCGGATATCATCAACCGTAATTACCCGTCACCCAACCCGGGCGCCGACTTTGCCGACATGAACCGGGACAACTACTGGCAGAATGTCTACTACGGCCAAGACAATTACATCTATGTCCGCCTGCAAAACCGGGGAAGCTCAATCGGAAATTCCATTGTTTACTTTTACTTCATCCCAGCAAGCGCCTTTTCGATGCCGGGGCAATGGATTAGCATAGGACAGCTCAATGTGGCCAACATACCTGCCGGTGGCAAGACGATTGCCGGCCCGCTGCTATTCCCGGCTGCCAAAATCCCCAATCCCGGGCACTACTGCATGCTTGCAGTGGCTTCGAGCCCGCTCGACCCAGCTCCGGACATTACGCAAATCCGTGATGTTACCGAATATCTGGAGTTCGTCCGCGGCGTAAACAACATCGCCTACCGCAACATGGACGTCGTCAGACGGCCCGGCGGGTCTGGCCTGCAGACCGAACCATTCCAGGGGACTCTTCAGGGAGAAATCGGTGCCGTACCCGGCCAGACCCAATGGTTTAGTGTCCGCGTAGATGTTGACGAGTTTGTCCCTGGGGCCCAGATAAAGGTCCGCGGGCCGGCGGCCTACCTTGACGGTGGCATCCCCCGTAACTTACGGCTAATCGACCGGCAAGGAGACCAGAACATTTATGAGCTCATACCGGCACAGGCCAAAAACAAAAAGAAGACGGTTGTCGGCAAGACCGGCAATAACGTCATCCCCGGCTACGGCTTCGACGACATCATGGTCGACAAAAACTTTACGCTATACGTAGACTACACTCTGCCGGAGGGAAGGCCAAACGACGACAAACGTTACAAGCTGGCCGTCATCCAGTATTGGCTAGACCAAGTGCTCGGCGCCTTCAGTATTTACCTAGAGAAAGATGATGGCTCCACGGCGCGCAAAGTGACCCACGTCAAAAAGGACGCCAATGGTGACATCCTGGAGCTTGGCAATCCGGACGAGCCATGGTGGTCACCGGTCAAGGCTGGGGACGCTATTAGACATATCGAATCCGGTAAACGCGTCTACTATACCTCAGTGGTCAATGGCGACCGCAAGGACATCCACGTCGTGCATGACCGCAGCGTCGAAGGCGGCAAATACCTGCGAAGCGACCCGGACCTCAAGCAACCGAACAATTTAGATAACCTAAAGGAGTTCTAACAACTACACAGAGCAGAAAGGGCCTCAAACGAGGCCCTTTTCAGTAGGACGCAGGGAGCTATACCGCATAGCCCCGTTGAAACAGCATGGTTAATGATGCACACTGGATATGTGACAACCATCAATCTTGCCATCGGTCCGAACTGTCCCGTCCGTTGCGAAGGTTGCTACAATTATTTTGCCGAAAATCCGGAAGAACCGCTAATAACCGCTGACGAAATAACCGATTTTGCAGCCAAGGCAAAAGAGTATGGCGTCAGCAAGGCAACTCTCTCTGGCGGCGACCCCCTATTCCATCCCGAGATCGTAGCCATAGCAAGGGGGATAAAGGGCGCGGGCCTGGAAGTCAAGTTGGATACAGTCGGCACTTCATTTTTGGATGATGTGCCCATTTTATACAAGGGCCGCGGCCTAGCCCCCAAGGTTGACGTGTCCAGCCTAAAACCCCATGTTGATCTTGTCAGCATCCCCCTTGACGGCGCTAATCAAACAACGATATCCCGCTTTCGGCGCGGCCGGCATAACTTGTTCGCCGAGACCCTCGCCGTTGCCGGACTCTTACAAAAGACTGGCGTCTCTTTTGGCTACAATACCGTAGCCCACGCCAGTAACCTCAGCGAACTGCCCGCAATACAGCGCATCGCCGAAGACACGGGGGCCAAAGAATGGCAAATATTCGAATTCGACCCGAATGGACCCAATCCGACATCCAAAAAAGATTTGCTCAGGTTGGCACCGGGGCAGTTTGCGTCCGAAACCAACATGCTCAAACCGGTCAGCGGAATTTTAATGATAGTCCGTAAAAGCTTGCTGGATCGGTCGGATGCGTATTTTTTGATCGATTCAACTGGGCTAGCCTGGCAACCAACTCAAGAAGGTGCACGCCGTGTCTTCGGTCACATTTCACGGGACAGCGACGTAGTTATGTCGGCGCTCAAAAGTCATATGTCACGAGTAAAAGACAGGCAATCCACTTGGCGTCCCATAAATTTCTGAGAACATTTCTATACTTGTTTGCGCTGGTTTAGCTTGCCTCATTCTCTACTACTAGGTAGCCCACCCTATCCATAGCTTCCGGCCTCATTATCGCAATAGGAGTTTTTGCAGCAGGCAACAAAATCCTAAAACTGACTACCCTGTATGGGTGAGAAATGATGCTGCTATAAATGGTCGTCCCGATACAATCTGCGTTGATACTGACTTTACTAATCCCGGATCATTGCCTGAGTATGCACCGTGTCAAGGTGTATAAATACTGGGCCGATCTTTTGTGTGTTCACGCCCCATCCAAAATTATTGGTACGAAGTCAGAAGCCTGAGGCTGTGCGAAATTGGATACGGTGTATGCTATAATTAGCTTATGGATACATTCGCAGCACTTCTAGGCTTTGGAACCCCGGAGGTCATACTCCTTCTAGGAGTCACAGTAGTCGTCGCTCTCGTGGTACTGGTCGTAAGATCTTTCTTGAAGGGATTTGCAGGCAAGAAGGAACAAT
>DASTWA010000011.1:0-4787 GCA_035758825.1 Saccharimonadales bacterium (SeqCode) | reverse complement strand
GACGCCAACAAGCCGATTGCCAAGGAGCTCCATGCCCGTGGCGTTATTTGGAAAATAGAGTACATTACCCACAGCTACCCGCATTGCCACCGTTGCGGCACAAAGCTGATGTACCGCGCCCACCCAAGCTGGTTCATGGACGTCGATGGCCAGCGTGGGCTGATGCTGGAAAACAATGGGCAAGTAAACTGGTTCCCTGAACACATCAAAAACGGCCGCTCAGCAAAGACCATCCAGTCTGCGCCGGACTGGAATCTTAGTCGTGACCGTTTTTGGGCTACGGCTATGCCTGTTTGGAAGGGCGTCGACAAAGACGGCAAAGAGCACATTAAGGTAGTCGGAAGCTACGCTGAGCTCAAGGAGCTTTCTGGCGTTGAGCTCGAAGATTACCACCGCCCATGGATCGACGACGTTACCTTTAAGATTGATGGTGTTGAGTACAAGCGCATCGACAAGGTGCTGGACTGTTGGTTCGAAAGTGGCTCGATGCCGTTCGCACAGTTCCACTACCCATTCGAGAACGTCGAAAAATTCGAGCAGAATTTCCCGGGCGATTTCATCGTAGAATACGTGCCGCAAGTGCGTGCTTGGTTTTACTACTTGCAGACGGTAAGCACAGGTCTATTTGGTAAGACGCCATTCAAAAATGCCCTTGTCCACGGCACGTTGGCTGGCAATGACGGGCGCAAAATGAGTAAGAGCTACGGTAATTACACCGATCCAAATGAACTCATGGATCAGTATTCAGCAGATTCGCTGCGCTTTTTGTTCCTGTCTTCACCGCTGTTAAACGGTGAAGACTTCTCGCTCATCGATAAGGACGTCGCCGACGTCGCCCGTAAGCTGAGCATGGTCTGGAACATGTACGACTTCTTTACGCTGTACGCAGAGGTCGACGACTGGGAGTGGGACGGTAAGCTCGAGGACCCATCGGGCGAGGTGACTAATCCGCTCGACGTATGGATAGTGTCACGAGTGCACCAACTGATCAACGAAGTTGAGCAGCACATGGACCGTTATGACTTGCCTAATGCAACCAAACCGATCCTGCCTTTCATTGAGGATGCTTCTAACTGGTACGTGCGCCGATCGCGCCGCCGCTTCTGGAAGAGCGGGGATGACGCCGATAAGCAGGCAGCTTACAAGACGCTCCACTACGTTTTGGTCCAACTGTCGCACGTTATGGCGCCTTTTACCCCATTCCTGGCCGAAGAGCTCTATATTAAGCTCACAGGTGGTGAATCAGTACACCTTCGGGATTGGCCAAAGGCTGGTCATGTGAATGAGCTTGCACTCGACCGTATGGCTTATGTACGCGAAGTGATTAACGAGGGGTTGTCACAGCGTGCTGCGGCTAAGTTGAAGATCCGACAGCCTCTGCAAAAAGTTACAGTGGACGGTGCCGACACATTGCTTGCCGAGGATGCTGCTGAGCTTTTACAGATTATCCTGGAAGAGTTGAACGTCAAAGAGTGGGAAAGCAGTAATGCTGGCGATAAGAAGGTTACTATCGACCTCAAGCTGACCCCCGCTCTCAAGCGCGAGGGTATGATGCGCGAAGTTGTGCGCAATGTGCAAAACGCCCGCAAACAGGCCGACCTCAATGTGGACGACCGCATCAGGTTAGCGCTTAGCACCACTGACGAAAACCTGCGCAAGGCTGTCGAGGAACATCTAAAGGTTATCGCCGAAGAGACACTGGCCGGATCTGTCGAATTTGACCGCACGTACAAGTTTGAATCCTCTTGCGCCGTCGATGGTGCGCCACTCACGATTTCGCTTGAAAAAGCTTAAGGCAGAACGCCCCGTAACTCTTTACAGATAGCGTCATATCTGATACTATCTTGTGGTAGTTTAATTCTTGTAAAGAGAGTAATTAAGATGAAAAAAGCAGTTATTGCCACTGGCGGCAAGCAGTATATCGTCTCTGAAGGCGAAACTCTTGAAGTTGAGCTGCTGCACAGCGATGACAAAAAGGTTTCTTTCGAACCTTTGCTCGTCATTGACGGCAGCGACGTAACCGTAGGTACGCCAAACGTACCAAAGGTAAAGGTTGACGCTGAAGTTGTAGCTGATGATGTGCAGGCCGACAAGGTCACTTCTATCCGCTACAAGGCCAAGAAGCGCGTACACAAGGTTCGCGGTCACCGCCAGCGTCACACCCAAATCAAGATCACCAAGATCGCCTAGTATACGAGTTGTATACCTGTGGAAAACAAACGGGCACCATAATGCCCGTTGTTTTTTTGTCTTCGAATTTGGATGCGTCATAGGTTTTGTAATGTGATGAATACGGGTTGGCCACCAGAGGTTACGCGTAACTTGATGTAAAATTAACTTGCTGATCACGAAAATTTGCGGCCGCTTTTATCGGTTTTTCTGTGTAATGTTATAACTCATAAATCTATTGAGGTGGCGCCCTTAAGCGCCCATAATGATACGTGCGTCTGAGTATATCTCGGTAGCAAAATAAACATACAAAATGTTTAAACAAAAACCCAAAATACTAACAACAATTCGTCGTGCTCTACTATTGGCAACTATCGCAGTTGTCATAGCAGTTAGTTTTGGTATGTTCTTTGGCAGGAGCCTACGGGCCACTGCTGCTACGAGCAGTACTATCAATTTCCAGGCACGCTTACTTACGGCCGCAGGGAATGTAGTTCCTGACGGTCTGTATAATATTGAATTCAAGCTGTACAATGCGTCATCATCCTCAGGGTCATCGCAAGGCTCATGCTCGGGTGATGGCGCCTGTGTTTGGGTCGAGACCCGCACGTTAACGAATCGTGTGCGGGTGGTTAACGGCTATCTGACCGTAAACCTCGGCAGCGTTAACGCCTTCGGGAATATCAACTGGGATCAGGAGCATTGGCTTGGCATGAACATCGGTGGCACAACTGGGCCAAGCTGGGACGGCGAAATGACCCCAAGGCTCAAGCTGACGGCGGTTCCGTATGCATTCCGTGCTGGGTCATTGGTTGGTGGAAGCGGCAGCAATACGACGACGCTCAACACCGGCACGCCGAGCGGGAACAACACCATATCCTTGCCGGCCGAGTCGGGTACATTATGTATTCAGAGCTCTGTTAACTGTGGTTTTGCCACCGCATCAGGTTCGGCCAGCTATATCCAGAACCAGTTTTCGGGGGTGCAGACCAGTTCTCAATTTTGGATATCCGGGACAGGAAGGGCCGCTACCGCCTTACAGGCGCCATTATTTGACACTGCAAGTGCCGGCACTCTTGCCATAGGCACGACCAATGCGACCGCAATCAATCTAAACCAAGACACAACGGTTGCCAGCGGCAAGTCACTTACGGTCGCGGGCGGGGCGACCTCCTTAACTGGGGCTGCCAGCGGCATAGCGCTGACAGTTTCGAACTCCACATCGACTGGCGATATTCTCGTGCTCAAAGATAACACCACGACAGTAATGACGGTCGCCGATGGCGGTGGTGTAACCTTTACCTCTAGTGTTAATTCGAGCACGGCGTTGCAGGTCCAGAACGCAGCCGGCGGTAATGTACTGAGCGTAAACACAACCGGCTCTGGAGCCGCGTTGTCGCTCGGACGGTCAGGTGCGGCCGGCCATTTGGGGAGTGTTTTGGCTCAGGCGTATCAGGGTACATCTTCGTCGACCCAGGGCTTTACTTTTAGTAGCGGTGTGGCAGCAGGAGCAAGCATCGTGGGCTCGCTAACCCTTTCGGCAAGTTCCACCACAACGGTTACTATCACCGATACAGCAGGCAATACCTATACTGTCGATACAGCTGTAGCTTCGGGGTCGGTGACTAGCAGTTATATCTTCTCGTCGAATGTTACTAATACTATTAGTGCGGGTGACACACTTACTATTCAGCTGGTGAGCGGCACCGGCCGGTGGCTAGTGACCGCCAATGCTTTTGGTAATTTTTTGACACCAAGTCTGGACAGGACATCTACTAATACTGCCAACAGCACCACAATGACGACTGGGGTTTCGGCTACTACCACATCTGCTAATGAATTGGTTTTTGCCACATTTGGCTTTGGGTCGGGGCGTACTTATACGCCAGGGGCCGGCTTTACGGGGATAGCACAGTTATCGACGACAGCCGGTTCGAACGACCGGTCGACGGGTAGTGAATGGAAATATATTACATCAACGGGGGCGCAGGAGGGGATCGCTTCCATCAGCTCGGCCGGTGTTTATTCGGCAGCTTTGGCAACGTATAGATCGACAAACCCAAGCCTGAGCGGATTGGCTGGTTCTATCCAGATGAGCGACGGCACAAGCAGCAATAACTCTATAACTTTGGGGACAAATTCACTCACAGCCGGCAGGACTATCCTACTGCCGGATGAGTCCGGAACGTTGTGTATCCAAGGATCGTCGTCGTGCGTGGGGCTGCAGCAGGCTTATAATGGTTCAGCAGGCGGGGCCACCCCCGAGATTAAGCTTGACGGCACCAGGGCTGGTGTAGACATCCAGGATGCCGATACGACAATCGGCGCCTCGGCATCTCTTTTTGCGGTTCGATCGTCTAGCGGAGCGGGTCTGGGCAATGCCATGTTCCAGATTCAGGGGAGCGGCGCGGCGACATTTAAAAACGCGGCCAATTCAACAACTGCGTTTAGTATTCAGGACGCAAGCAGTAATAGCATGTTCAACGTCGACACCTCCAACGGCCGCGTTGGTATAGGTGGCGTAGCCACCTTCTCCAAGTTCGAAGTAATCGGCGGTGACGCCGCAATCTACAACAATGGCGGTAATCCAAGGTTGGTACTGGGTGACAGTACCGCTG
>DASTWA010000012.1:0-8759 GCA_035758825.1 Saccharimonadales bacterium (SeqCode) | reverse complement strand
TTCGCTTTCAATAGCAATATCCACATCGAATTCGCCAGCGGTGCCGCCGCCCTGTTTAGCGGTAAGAGGTTTCGTCAGCGTATCAGTTGAGAAAGAGCCTTGGGCAGATACCTCTGCATCGGGGAAAGCAGACAAGGTAAGCGCCAAGACGTTCTTAACTGCATCTTCGATCTGATCAGCCTGAGTAGCCGTGATGCTGATAGCCTCAAGGTATTTTTCCATCGTTGAGTCGTATTTACTTAGATCCATATTTGTCCTCCTTGAAGAACTTACGTAGTGAGTAACGGATGCGCATAATAGGGCGCATTATTGGATTGAAAAGACGGCGGCCGTCTTGAGCAAACAGGCGGGCAAGATGATCAACGTCAGGCTGGCCTTCACCAGCAAGCTGAACGCTCGCACCACCGGCATTGTTGCCTGTCCAGGCGCTAGCCATAAAGGGCTGTAGCTCAGCCTTGAGCGCACTTAAAAAACGCCTGTAGGCATCACCTAGCCAAGGCGCTTCAATATCCAGTAGACTTGCATACTGGTCATTCTCTTCTTGAACATCGTGGAACAGATCGCGAAGCACAACGTCATCGCTACCGTCAGCCCGGCGTCGCCGTACGCGATAGTACATTTCCTTGCGTCGCAACGCAGACCTGATCGCACCAGCCACGGTTTCCTTGCGGTGCTGCCGGGCACTCTGCCAGTTAGTTACTAACGAGCCGACAAAGGCTGTACCGGCCACCGCGACAACAATGCCACCTACCGTAGTCCAGCTACTCATGTGCGTTCCGTTACTAGCGAGCTATTGACTACGGCGCTACGCTTGCCGTCAGGTATATCTTTACCCATTTTAACTCCTTGTTAGGGTTTGTTTTATAGAGGTGTTTGTAAGATTTTGGGCTTGCAAAAGATATACGGATTGCTATGATGTAGACAGCGCTTATGAACATAAGCAGTATCGTATATCCAGCGGAGGGAGCCTTTATTGGCTCTCTTTTGCTTATAATCTTACGGGCGCAAAAAAACGCCATTTATCAATGTCTTGAATAAGAGGTGGGCAGCAGATCGTATATCCCTATCGAACGGTCGCCGACGCTTATGACATTGCCCTAGAAGTGTTGTACCCGGAAGGGCCCCTCCACTTTTTGGTACTTATATTATACAGGATCAGCACTCTAAAAGCAAGAGTGCCAATTACTTTTACGCTTAGCTCACTGTAGCCGTTCAACCGCTTTCGCCCTATGCCTCTTAAAGCTGGTAGTGCTGGACATGCTCAGCGGCTTCGACGCTCCGCAACTGCTGTTGCCAGGAAGTCTCCGGGGTATTCACAAACCACTCTGCCAGGTCGACCATCATAAGTTCAAAACTTGTAGCATCAGCCCCACCAACCTAGAACAAACTCGATTGAGCCCGCTTTTGGGCTCTCTTTTTTATTCTTGTGATTTGGGCGGCCATTGCCGGGTCGGCTTCCATGGCCGCCAGCCCTGGCGGCAGCTCGCGGACGAAGCGGGAAAGTTCTGGCTTCTGCTTGGCGCGCTGGCGGACAAAGGTCATGTACAAGTCGTCCCGGGCCCGGGTGGCTGCAACGTAAAACAGGCGGCGTTCTTCGCCGATATCGGCAATGCGGCCTTTTTTGCTGAGTGGCAAAATGCCCTCTTCGGCGCCAATCAGGTACACCTGGGAGAACTCCAAGCCCTTGGCGGCATGGATGGTCAGTAACGATATCGCTTCGGCGTCCGGGTCGTAATATTCCTGCTGGGCGATGCCCGCCAAGTAGGTCATGAATTCAGCTGGCGGCATATCCTTAATCCGGGCCAGCGATTGGATGAACTGCTTGATTTCGGTGATGTTACGTTCATTCTCGATAGTTAACATGTTAACTATCTTAGCTGCGAGCTCGTCTAGTTTGAAACCCAGGAGGCGTGCCTTGTGGTCATCGAGCAAGTGCCTGGCCTGAGACACCGACATCTCCTTAACCTTGGGCGGGTCATTACTCCCGGCCAAGTACCCGATGCAGGCGGTAACTGCCGATATGTCGGGCCGCGCAAAGGGGGACCCTTCGCCAGCTATCTGGTGCGGCAGACCACTTGCTTCGAGTGCCCGTTGCAAGGCTTTGGCCGTGGCATGTGTGCGGTATAAAACAGCAAAATCCCTGAATGTCCGTTGCTGGTCCGCTGTATGGTGCTGGCTTCCGGTTAGCATTGTGCTGCCGCCAAGGCTTTGCTCGATGGCATGGACCACCCAATCGGCTTCGCCGAACTCATTAAGGGCCTCGATAACCTTTGCATTGCCTGCCTCCTGGCGATGGGCAATCAGCGGCGGCTCGTCCGGGAAGACCCCGGCTGCCAAAGCTACCACCTGTGGCGTCGACCGGTAGTTCGTCTCCAGGCGGATGACTTGAGTGTCGGGCCAGTCGGTTGTTATCCGGTCGAAGACTCCTGCCGAAGCTCCGCGGAAGCCATAAATCGATTGGAGCGGGTCGCCAATCGCGAACAGGCTCGCATCACGTGCCAGGAGCGTCAAAATGTCATATTGCAAATCATTTGTATCCTGGAATTCATCTACCAACACGTGCAGGAATGGCTGTTTTTGCTGCCGCAGGTAATCGTGCAGCATTTTCAGCATATCGTCAAAATCGTGCAGCCCTTGCTCGGCCATGGCGGCCTGGTAGGCCTCTACCACTTCCCTTACGGTCTGGTCAGATTCGGCAGCCGACTGATTTTTGGACCGGGATACTGCCAATGCGATATCCCGCTCACTCATGCCTCTTACACTCAGGACACGCTTAACATGTTTAGCAATATCTGCCAGCTGGCTGGGGGAAGCCAGCGTCGTGGATGGTGGCGGCAATAATCTATTCGCTAAGGCATGGAAGGTTGTAATAACCGGGGGCCGGGTTTGACCCAGCGCTGCACTGACCCGTTCGGCCATCTCGCGGGCTGCCTTGTTGGTGAAGGTCAGCGCCAAAATGTGGGCCGGATCCACGCCGCTCTGGACCAGGTTCGCAATCCTGGCGGTGAGCGTCTTGGTTTTACCCGTCCCTGGGCCCGCGACTATAAGCAGGCACCTATCGTCGGAGGTGGCAGCTAGGCGCTGCTGGTCATTCAATCCTTCCAAGGCACTCATAGCAATGATATCTGTAAGGTCATTGCCGCGCGGTCTTGGGCGTTCTTGAACACCCGTATCGTACCGAATACGCCGTCATAGCCAGGCTCTTTGTGTACTTGGCCGCTCCTGATACGCTCGATGGCCATACCAATCAGCGCCGAATGGTCCTTGACGGCGTCTAGTTTAATTTTGCGCAAGACATCAAATTCACTGCCCAATTTGGCGATAATATTCATGTACTCCGAAATAACGGCCTTACTGGTTACGGATTTTACTCCATGCAGCTCGGCCAACACCTCGGGCAGAGGCACGATATACTCAACTTGTTTAGGATGGATGGCGTCCGCCGTATCGGTCAGCTCACCCACCCGGTACTGCACTCCGACCACCAGCGGTTTGTGGCATGCGGGGCAGATACCTCCATGTTCCCTGGTCTGGCCCGGGTCAAACCGGATGCCGCAGGCGCGATGGCCATCTGAATGGTACTTGCCTTCCTCTGGGAAAAATTCGATGGTGCCGCGAACTCGTTTGTCATTGCTCTTGATTGCTTCGATAATGTCGTCGTAAGTAGGCTTAGCTTCGATTATGGTGGCTTCGCGCCCAAGTTTTTGAGGGGAGTGCGCATCGGAGTGCGAGGTGATGGTTACACCGTCCAAGTTGCTCACCCCGCGGTTCATGGCCGGGTCAGAAGACAGACCGGTCTCGATAGCCCTGATTTCGGGGGCTAACTCTTCGAAGGCCTCTTGGATTGAGTCAAAGCCGGACTTGGACCCAAACATCCCAAACCATGGTGTCCAAATATGGGCAGGAATATACAACGCTTCAGGGTCCGATTCGAGGGCATGGCGCAAAAGTTCCTTGGAGTCCAACCCCAAGATAGGCCGGCCGTCAGCCTTGAGGTTGCCGATCTTATCCAGGCGGGCATTGAGCTCGCTTACGCCCGTAAACCCAGGCATTACTACCAGCTGGTGCAACTTGCGGACTTTGCCACCCTTGCTGTAAATGGTGGCAATCTCGACGGTCGGTATAAAACGGATCAGGTTATTGCGGACCGACTGCGGCAGACTGGCATCAATAATCCTGGCAATATCGTCTTTTAACTGGTACAGTCCGCCTTCGGTCGGCTCCAACTTTTCTTGGATTTCGGCAAGCCAACCGGGATGAGTAAAATCACCGGTACCGATGATATTAATACCCTTAATTTTGCCCCACCGGTACAAGCCTTCGATGGTACAGTCTTTGCTTGTGGCACGCGAATAGTGCGAATGGACATGTAGGTCTACGATCAGCTCCATAGCAAAGCTCCTTTAGTACCAGTGTAACAAACTGTGCTAGTTGGCGTCTTTGCGCACAAAGAGAATGGCGGCCACAATCCAGGCGCCGGCAAGATATGCAGTAAACACACCTGCAGAAGCCAGCGGCGAAAATGCTTTGGGCATATCGTCTATAAGGATCTGGCTTTGGGCCATGAATGGCAAATAGTTTGCGTTAACTTTGAGCAAGCTATTGAGGATGGGCTCCACGGTAGTCGGGATCAAGAAGTAGGCCACGATCGCGAACACTACGCTGCGCGACAGGAAGCCAATCACCAGGCCAGCCAGCGATCCCGTAACCATGAAGAGCACCGATTTCCAGAGCACTTCAAGGTAGTCAAAGTTTTGTGGCAATAATCTATGCCCTGCCATATGGACACCGAGCAACGTTACGGCGGCAATCCAGGCCACAAAGACCAATGTTGCGGCTATGGTAAAGACGGACACGACGAGCAGTTTCGCAAGAAGAACCTTCATCCGGCTATTGCTTGAGGTAAGCGTATAAGAGATTGTGTTATAGCGGTACTCATGTGTAATGAGCAAAATCGCGATTATTGCCAAGAAAATCGGTACAACCGATATTACATCGAACACGGCACGCTGTATGCCGTTTTCGGGAATGACCGACCCGCTCTTATAGCCAATGGCATAAAAGGCCACGAAACCAGCCAACAAGAGGGCGAAGGCCACGATAAAATACGTCGACCGGACAGTTAAGAGCTTACGGGCCTCAGCCTTGATAGTCGCCAACATTATTTTGTCTCCTTCTTGGTGTGATACTCTTCGGCACCGGCCGTTACCTGCAAGAAGGCCTCCTCGAGCGATGCGGTATGGGTAGCGAGCTCAAGCACGACCAGGCCTGCGCCATGCGCCAGCATACCAATCCGGTCTGTCTTGACGCCGCTTATCCGCAACCCGTCTTTTTCTTCTGCAAATTCAATTTGTTCTGTGTTTAAGAGTTTCTTGAGGGCGGGCACGCGGTTAACACGCACAAATACTGTTGAGGTGGAGTTTTGGGTAATAAGCTCCTCCATGGAAGTATTTGCTATCAGTTTGCCCTTGCCGATCACTACGACGTTGTCGGCCATGAGCGACATCTCGCTCAGCAGGTGGCTCGATACAAATACGGCATTGCCTTGGTCGGCGTAATCCTTTAAAAAGCTGCGCAGCCAAGCAATGCCCTCTGGGTCCAAACCGTTAGCCGGCTCATCCAGCAGCAGGTACTTTGGCTTGCCCAAAATTGCCGCGGCAATACCGAGCCGCTGGCTCATGCCCAGGCTAAACTTTCCGGGTTTCTTTTTGGCGACTTCTTTGAGCCCGACAATATCCAGGACTTCATCGACGCGGCTATCCGGGATACCGCCGGCGGCGGCAAGTACTCTCAAGTGGCTACGTGCACCCCGGGTAGGGTGAAAGGCCTTGGCCTCGAGGAGGATGCCAGCCACATGGGACGGCCGGTCATACTCATGCAACCGTTTGCCGTCAAAGGTGGTGCGGCCGCCACCGTTGTCCAGGCCTAACATGAGGCGCATGGTCGTAGACTTACCGGCACCGTTGGGGCCTAAAAATCCAGTTACCTTACCGGTTTCTACTTCGAAGGATATATCATCGACCGCAGTTTTCTTGCGGTAACGCTTAACAAGGTTCTCGGCTTTAATCATGAGGTCATTATACCTCACGTTCGGAGATGGTTCGGTACTAGTTTATGGATTTGTCCAGCAAATCCATAAGTTCAGCGGCGCTTTGGGCGTCCATGAGCTGCTCGCGCAGCTCTTTGGCGCCGTCAAAACCATTGATATATACCTTACAGAACTTGTTAAGTGTCTTGATGTTACGCTCTCCCTGCTCCCAAGTCTTATCAAATAGAGCTACCTGCCTTCGGTACATAGCGATGCGTTCATTCCGGGGCACAGATTCCCAGGGACTTTGCGGCGCAAAAGCATACGGGTCGTGGAAGATGCCACGGCCGATCATAATGCCGTCAAGGTTATACTGTCCGGCGAGCCGCAAGCCGTGGGACCGGTTCTCGACGTCGCCGTTCCCGACCAATACCGTCTCGGGTGCAAGTTTACTGCGCATCTGGCTGACCTCGCCCACGATATCCCAACGGGCAGGCACTTTGCTCATCTCTTTTCTGGTCCGGCCATGGACAGTTAACATGTTAAGCTTCTTGCCAAGCAAGAATGCGAACCACGACATATCAACCTGGTTAAATCCCAATCTGGTTTTGACGCTCAGAGGAAGTCTTCCAGCCAAGCCTTCCCGGGTGGCCTCGATGATATCATTGGCCAGCTGGCGGTTCTCGGTCTTAATTAATGCGCTGCAGGCGCCGTTTTGCACTTCGCTCTTGGCGGGACAGCCCATATTGAGATCCACGGCCACAAAATTGTAACCCTCCGGCAAGCCTATCTCATGGGCCAGGCTTCCGCTGGCAATCTGGTCGGCAACCGCCCTAAAGTTCTGTGGGTCAACGCCCCAAAGTTGGGCGACTAACGCCGTCTCGCTTTTTACAAAACGAAGTTTTTTTAGCAGCTTGTCCCGGCCAGGACTCATAAGCCCGTCAACGTTCACAAACTCAGTAAAAAACAGATCCGGCGGTGCGGTCTGCTGTATGGTCTGGCGGAACACCGTGTCGGTGACGTCATCCATCGGGGCCAATACAAAGAAAGGCTTTGGTAATGAATCCAAAAAATGCATTAACTACCTTCGCTGGTATATTGTACCTGCTCGGCAAGCAGTTTTCTGTACGCGTTCCGCCGCGCTCTTACCTGATGGCCGGTACCGCCATACTTGGCATGGAATTCCCGCCACAAACGGTTGAACGACTGGTAAACCAAATCTTCGGGATCAGCCGTTTCGGCGTCTTCGGCGGCCACTGGCAATCGGTTGGTAAGCGCGAGCCGGCCCAGGCCGGATGCGGCAAAAAACTCATACCGGGCCCGGCGTTCCCCGGTCAGCGCATTGTATCCTGCACCTTCGGCCATACCATCGGTGTGCGGGCCATACCGCTCCTCAATTGCGGGACGGTACTGCGCACTGCCCGTAGCGTGCACAAAACCGTTACGGCTATTGGCCTCGCTGATTGCTTTTAGTGAGTGCATCAAGTGTCCTGCCCGGTCGGTCACCGAAACAGAGTCCGGAACGACAGCAAAGTAAGCCCGGTCCATGGGGCTGAGCTTGGCCGTCCAATCGTCGGCCAGGGCTTCAATGGCTTCTGGATCGGAATGCTGCAAATCCGCAGGCAAAACCATCCGGCCGCCAGAATCCAGGTCAAATAATGCATATTCTAGTGACTGCGTCATAATCCAGGTATTATATAATATTTCTTATGCTATTTCAATCTCATACATACTGTAAAATGGAGGATACATGGCAAATATCCGCGAAAAAGAGATGTGCAAACGCAAGGTGCGCTATTCCAGCGATGCCGGCGCACAGGCGGCACTCAAAAAAATAAATCCGACCCATGCGCTCAACCGGCCCACTCGCGTCTATAAATGTCCTGTGTGCTCCGGTTGGCACCTTACGTCGCAACGAAAATAACCAGAAATGTCCAAATCTGTCATCATTATTGGAAGTGGGATCGGCGGCCTGGCGGCGGCCTGCGTACTGGGTAAGGCCGGTTACCGGGTCACGGTACTAGAAAAAAATGACCAGCTCGGCGGGCGGGCCGGGCAGCTCAAAGCCAAAGGCTATACCTTTGATACCGGTCCCAGTTGGCTGCTTATGCCGGATGTGTTTGAACGGTTCTTCGAGAGCATCGGCGAGAATCTGCATAGCCATCTGGAGCTGGTGCGACTCAGCCCCAGTTACCGCGTTTACTTTGGGTCGGCAGACCAATCCATTGACATTTCGACAGATCAAAGAACGAACAAACGCACCTTTGAACAATGGGCGCCAGGGGCAGGCGAACGGCTTGAGGCTTACCTGAAACACTCCGGGTACGCATACGATGCGACCATGCGACGGCTGGCTTACCGCAATTACGACTCGGTTCTCGAGCTAGCCAGGGCTGCAGCCGGCAGCGCCGTAAGGCTCCATATATTTTCCAGCCTGCATAGTCATGTAAAGCGCTACTTTAAGGATCCGCGGCTCCAAAAACTGTTCGAGTATCCGGCGGTCTTTTTGGGCAGTAGTCCGTACGAGCTGCCGGCCGCGTACTGCATGTTGACGCATGCCGACTTTACGCAAGGGGTGTTTTACCCCAAGGGCGGCATCTACAAACTTGTTGAGGCCCTTATTAGCATAGGTAAAAAGTACGGTGTAACATACAAAACACGAACATCAGTTACTAACATTGTTCTTGAAGGCGAACGGGCGAGTGGCGTCATAGCCGGCGGCAAACATTGG
>DASTWA010000010.1:0-24626 GCA_035758825.1 Saccharimonadales bacterium (SeqCode) | reverse complement strand
CATGTTACAGGCTATATATATGAGCCGTGGCACATCAGGTTTGTGGGAACGGCTTTGTCCAGCGAAATGAACAGACAGCGCGTCACAACCATGGAACAGTTTTTTGGGCTGGAAAACGCACCCGATTACGAGTAAGCTACTATCGAAACTAAAGATGCGCATAAACGCCGCAGTCCGGATGTATCTGGCACTGGAAGAAATTTCCAAAAACACCGTCAGCAACATCCGCGAGTGTTTTGCGATCATCCGCCAGCACACGGCCTGGAAAAAGGTCGGTGTCCTGTCGGCTGATTTCCACATCCCCCGCATTCAGGCCCTCTGTCAACTAGTCCAAGAAAAAGCCTATTGACACCGAGCTGACGTTTGTTATGGCCGAAACCAAAATCAAGCTGCTTGCGCCCGGCATATACGACGAAGAGACAGATGCCGCCTACAATTCCAAAGAAGGTCAAAAGCGTCTCTACAACGAAAATCAAGGCCTCATGCACATACGGGCCGGTAATTACGTTATGACCGAATTTCAGCTGCACGAAGACTAATTTAAGCCCCCGTATCCACCTCGCACACCCCAGCCTATGTTGAACATTAGCCTCAAATAGGTTAAAATCACTCTGTTAGCATAACTAGACAGAATCCATTAATGGGGATTCGCCAAGTGGTAAGGCACCGGGTTTTGGTCCCGGCATTCGGGGGTTCGAATCCCTCATCCCCAGCCAAGGTATTATTACAGATAAGAAGCCGGGCGATTCGCTTTGGCTTTTTGTTTTGTCCAATTCATCTAACCGGTTGCTGGGGTTTGAATCCTTTATGGCGGCCACGTGTCTCGTTTCGAACACCAAAGTTGGTATCATAGATAGTATGAAAAAGAATTTTATCCACCCAGCCCTTGGAGCTCAACAAGACAAGCCACTCGTCTATACTGCGATGTCCAAACACCTGTTTTACTACCGCATGTTCATTTCGGTCTTTGTACTTGAAAATGGCGGCGTGCCGCTCAATCCGTTCATGGTCTTCGATTACTTCTTGCTTGACGCAGTAGATCGCGATCTCGTTCGCGAAGGCAATAATAATCTTGCCAAACGATGTGATGAAATTTGGGTATTTGGCGCAGTCAGCAATGGCGTGCTTGCTGAAATTCAGATTGCTAATGAGCAAGGTAAGCCTGTTCGATTTTTTGCGATTGAAAAGCCCCATAAAATTGTCGAGACAACAAAAGATAAAGTTGAGCTGGAAGCCGAAGTGGCTGAAATGCGGCATTTGTTGTAGCTCCGAGGCACGATTTGCCCGCCTTAGCTCAACCGCTTTAGATAGAAAGTGTGCTATAATATTATTATGAAAACGGACAACATTACAGTTTATCCTGCAATCTTCAATCCCATTCCAGATGGTGGTTATGAAGTTTCGTTCCCTGATTTTCCTGGTTGTGTTACGTTTGGTCAAACATTTGAAGAAGCTCAAGAGAAAGCCTCTGAAGTATTGAGCCTTTGGGTTGAAGAACTTGAGGCTGAGCACAAGACGATTCCAAAGCGCAAGGAACGCCCGATTATTACAGACGTAAAAGTTGTGTTCGCTTGAGCCTGTATGAAAGCACTTGCAGCTCGTCAAATCATTAAGATTCTCGAGGCGAATGGTTTTTTGCTCGCTAGGCAGCGAGGCAGTCATATGATTTTCCGGCACAGCCAAACAGGGCAAATGGTACCCGTACCGTTGCATGGCGGCAATAAGGTACTGCCGATTGGAACATTTCTGGCGATCGTGAAGCAGTCTGGGATAGATCCTGAGCAGTTCAAAAAGTAAGTCAACGTTATCCATTGTCTTGCTCCTCGGCAGTATCAACGATTGTCACGTTGCCTTTATATTGTGTGAAGCCAAGCTTCCTAATTTTTGTCCTACGAGAATGAAATCCGAAAGTAATGCGGGGTGCCATCCGTCGGACTCACGCCCAGCCATATAATCATTAAAAATCCTGTGAATCTACATACAGTTTTCTTATACAACAAGCAAGCCGTACACTATACCCATAACATGTTAGAATGTAGCTATGAGCTTAACGAACGACGACCTTCAGGCGATACGCAACATTATCACAGATGAGGTAAGTGGTATTGTCCGCAGTACAGTTAAGGAAGAGCTACGTCCTATCGCCGGAGAACTTGAAGCTCTCCGGAACGACATTAAGGCCTTGAAGAAAAGATCCTGAAACTCCATTCCGAGTTAGTCGAGGCGGCAAGCCAAGCAGGCATTACCTTACCCAGTCATTAAACGCCAATTATTGGCTCGGATGAACGAGTATCTCTTGACTGTGGTTCAGCGATAAACTGCCTATCTTAGTCTGCGTATAGCAGGGCCTTTGGCTCTTGTATCTCCTGTTCGATATCCTCGGGTTTATTCTCCTCAAAAGCTTGGACTACGAACCATCTCCCCAGCCAATTCGATAACAGAGGTAAAATGTCGCGATTTTTCGCAGCATTTGTCTGTATTTGGCACCACTCTTTTTATCTCAAACATTGCTATCATTAAAAGATGGAAAAACACGAAATAGTATTGACTGAAGTTGGCAAGCTGTACGCAGCGGCCACAACAAGCATGGGTAAATGGATGTGGCGTAATCACACCCGATGGGTCGCCAACAAGGCTAAAGAACTGGCCGACAAATACGGAGCAAGCATCGAGAAAACATACTGCGCTGCTTTGCTGCATGACTTGGGCGACAGCAAATATGAACGTGGCCATACAGATTTCGATACCTGGTCTTGGGATACAAGCAAAGCGATCCTCAAAAAAGCCGGGTTCCGCAAAGCCGAAAGAGATGAGATTCTTGAGGCAATCCGCACTCATTCGTGCCATGCCGGACATCTCCCGACGGCGATCGAAGGTAAAGTTCTCGCAACAGCACATCCATACCTCCGATCAAAGCTGCCCATCGCTTTTTTCATACCATTCGGTTCCGGCCATCCTTCCCTGCAATAAAGGAAAAAACGTGAAAGTAGATTTTCAGCTTCGGTATAACGTACTGAGACACGGCTTTCTCCCTGTATTTCTTAACGGCGCGGATATTGTCGGTTATGTGCACCCTAGCCTTTCTTCGGTGCCTATCGAGCAATTGCCATGGATGAGGGGATCTAAGTAAGGCTGGTCCGTGCTACCGTAATGCCGATAGGCGCGACGTAAGGGTCTATTTCGTAGCCGCCCAAAAACTTCTCCGCATGCGAGCTAACCACGCCATTGATCATGGCCTGATACTTGGCTCGTGTTTATTTGCGTATCGCTTGAAAAGTTCAAGGCTGTGCTTGTCTATAGCAATGGTGATCTTCTCTTTTTCGGTCTTGCGGACAAGCTCCGATGGTGAATGGAGCGAAGCCTAGTTTAGGCTGATTGTTAATCATTCAGCAAACCCCGGATTTTTGCTGACAAAAGCATGGCGGTGGAGCAGCATGCAAACGTTTTATTACATCCAGATTAAACTGGCACTAGATTGCCCTGTCGGAGAACCGGGCCTTTTAGTAGCATGTAAATATTGCTAGCAAAAAATTAAGTAAAGGATGGATATCTTTATGAAACAGTTCGCAAGAATGTTACAAAAATGCGCCGGTGTAGTCGCGGGGATTGCTATTGTCGCCGGTTCGACAGCTGGCGTTGCAGCAGCCCCGGCACAAAAACAGCTAACTCCGCCGTCCCGCAACCTCGTTTCGGGGCCTCAGGCCAAAATGCCCAGGCAGCCAGGCACCAACCTCACACCCAGTGGAGAGAAGTTAGGCCCGACGCAGCAGGCGCCCTCCGGCAATAGCGTCACACCGCTTGCCGGATCAGTCTCCGGCGTAGACTTCCAGAGCTTTTACAACTACTGTTACCGTAACTTTATCTACACGCCAATCCGCAACACAACTGCCAGCACCAAGTATTTCCAGGTAGTGGTATACAACCAGGGAAGTTCACACACTTACTATGGGTCTGTTGCTGCCAATAGCTACGCATACCCGTACTACTACGGAATTGACGGTTCCTACACCGCCTATCTGTACGTCTGGAATGGCACCAGCTACCAATATGACGAGACCAGCAGCAGCAATAACACCTGTAACGTTTCTGTCTCTCGCGTTTACAACACAGGTGGATGGGTCCAACTCAAAATCCAGAACACCGGTACTGCCTACGCAACCCAGGTATCTTCCGAGCTCGCTCCTTACCCTGGTAGCGGTACATACACCGGCACGCAATATGACTACCCAGTTGCAGGCGGCGCAGCCATTTACCGTTGGTTCTACGTCGGCACCAGCCCCTACGGCATAACATCCTACACGTCCGGCAGTTCTAATACCCCTGCATTCTTTACCGGCGACCTCTAGCCAGGCAAGCCACAATTTATCGCCTCTTTCGCTAGCAATATAAAGAGGATCACAGCACTACAGTCAACACACATAAGGCTGTAGTGTTGTTTTTAATGTAGCCGGGGCGCCTTGCATGCTGAACAAAATATAAAACACTCCGCTCGAGGGGAGTGCAAAAAAGATAGAGGATTAGTCGTCCGGAATATTTGTGATGCAAGTTCGCTGGCTCCCCGAGAGGAATTGACTCTGGAGAGCCAGCGAACGTCACGCAGAAAGCATCAGCAGTGGATTGCATGCCCCTTGTGCGAAGCCTTGCCGAGCCATGCGACCCAGCTGTTGGCTGCACGGAACCAAGGACCAGCGTTGCGGTGCAAGTTCATGTCGTGGCCACCGTCGGGTTGGACGTAACCACGCAGACAGGCACCTGCAAAGAACTGCTTCTCGCGCTGCACGACAGCCGCTGCACTGGAACAATCCAGCGCGGGGTCATCTTCTGACGGGCTGGCGTTGCAGTTGAGCGAGTCGTACTCACCAGTGGCGAGTAGAACCGGCACGGTGATGTTGCTCGTCAGGACAGGGTTGGTACTCCGAAGGTACTGCGCCTGGGCGGCAGTGGGGACGGGGCTAACCGCCTTGAGCTGCTCATCCAGGGCAATTACCGCAGGGTCTGCACCCGGCTGGTAATAGAAGACGTCACGATGGCCGTCCGCCGTTGTGACCGAGCCGGCCGTCCAGGCAGCTTCCTCATATTTCGCGGTCTGCTGGGCGGGGACCCTCACCGCTCCCAATGCGACAGATACGACCGGGTTGGCGTAATGCAGGTAGTCGGTCGCAATCACACCGTCGATGTGCGTCGGGTGCGTTGCAGCAAGCACGAGTGCTTCCGCCGCCCCCAGGGAGTGACCGGCAACGATCATCAAACCGCGCGAACGGTAGGTGAACGACCGGGACTGCTCTTTGACCCGCACACCAGACTTCAGGGCCAGCACCACCTGGTCAAGGACTTCGGCCTGATTGAGCAGGCTGAGCTTGTCCATGGGAGGATGGTCAGCCGACTCGGTAGTTCCGAGCTGGTCGTAGTTAAAGGTGACTGAGCTGGATGCCCGGACGTAGCTGTACTTCCCGTATGGGAAATCCCAGTAATTGTGGTCGTACGACATCCCAGCAACCAGCACCTGGACCGGCTCGTTCGAACCCGGGGCGCTTCCGTGCCAACTGAGTTGACCGCGGATGTGGTACACTGTCGGGTCGCCCGGAACCAAGACGCGGATGGTTACATCACCCTGACGCAAGGAACCAGACCCATTGGGCGGACACGCTGCAGCCGGGCCGGCTCCGATAAGAACGAGGCTGACCAGTGCGGCAGTCGCACGCACCATGAGGTTTAGCCGCTTCCGACGGGGAGACATACGATACATGACCGTCCTTCTTCCTATCTGACGTAACGATACATTAGTAAAGTTACCTGCGAGGCGCATTTTTGCGCCCCATTACCGTACCCCGCAAAGGCCGCCGCTGTCAATAATATGCCTCTATCCTTGATGATGTCGCCTACTATTCAGGTATACTAATAAGCATTAAGGGGGGTTTAATAATGCAGAAAATTGTTCCTAACTTTTGGTTCGACACAGAAGTCAAAGACGCTGTCGACTTTTATTGTCAGGTGTTTCCTGACTCCAAAATAACCAGCGATTACACGCTGCATGATACCCCTGGTGGCGACACCCGCTGCCTGTCCTTTACCCTAAGCGGCCAGGATTTTATAGCCATCAACGGCGGGCCTGACTTCAAGATCAACCCGTCGATCTCGTTCATCCTTAACTTTGACCCGTCCCGCGACGAACAGGCTGGAGCACACCTACAAGAGATGTGGGACAAGCTGGCCGAGGGCGGCTCAGTATTCATGCCACTCAAAGAGTACCCATTCAGCAAACAGTATGGCTGGGTCCAGGATAAGTTTGGCGTCAGTTGGCAGCTGATGCTGACCAACCCCGAGGGTGAACCGCGGCCATTCATAATTCCATCGCTGCTTTTTACCGGCGAAAACACCAACAAAACCGAAGAGGCCGTGCAGTTTTACCTATCGGTGTTTAAGAATGCCAGGCAGGGAACGCTGGCCCGCTATACAGAAGACACAGGACCAGCCAAAAAGGGCTCAGTCCTGTTTACCGACTTCATGCTCGAAGGCCAGTGGCTCTCGGCCATGGACGCCGGCGTCGACCAGCCGTATACCTTTAACGAAGCCACATCACTGCTCATCAACTGCGACACCCAAGAAGAAATTGATTACTATTGGGAAAAGCTATCCGCCGTGCCAGAATCCGAAGTTTGCGGCTGGCTAAAAGACAAGTATGGCATATCTTGGCAAGTATCACCGGCCGCACTTAATGACATGCTCGCGGATGGTACGCCGGAACAAGTAGCGCGAGTCACCCAAGCCTTCCTCACCATGAAAAAGATTGACCTCGCTACGCTCGAGGTGGCATTCCGTGGATAAGGTAACGAGGCAAAGACTCGGACAGAACGGTTTCCACGTTGTTGAACTTCTGGTGGCATTGGCCGTAGTTGCCATCATCGGTCTTATCGGATACAGGGTGCTTGGGTCTCAAAAGGCAGACGACGGGGCAGCGCCGAACAGCAGGACGACCAATGGCCAAGAAGTCACCTGGGCCTTTAACCAGGACAAGCTGGAGTGGTTCGCGCAGACGGGCACGCCTGCAGAATGTGCCGACCCATTCATTTTTGACCAGTCTCCAGTTGACCTCTCTAAGCTCATGGCCATTGGCATGCCGGGCGCGTACCGCGGCTACAACTACAAGCCACATGGCGGCATGAGGCTGTCCGATCCAAACAGTGGCAAGATAGACATAGTTATGCCTACCAATGCAACTCTGGTGGGCCTGACACGTTACTACGAGGGCAACCCAGCCGAGCTGCAATACTTGCTCACCTTCGAGAACGACTGCGGTATCGCCTTCCGTTTTGACCATCTGCGAACCCTGACACCCGCCTTCCAGGCGATTGCCGAAACCACCCCCGAGCCAAAAAAAGACGACACCCGAACCGGTCCGAATGCGAGCTTTAAGCGTACCAAATTCAAGGCCGGCGATCGGATCGCCACAGAGATAGGCTTTGCATCCACCAAAAACTTTGGCTTTGACTTTGGCGTTTATAACTACCGTCAGCGTAACGACATTTCCAAAAACCAGGCCTGGGCTAACATCCACAACCAATACCAGTCACAGGAATGGTACGGGACGTGCTGGATAGACCACCTGCCCGGCACAGACGCCGCCAAGGCCAGAGAGCTTGCGTTCGTGGTCATCAATCCGGCCAAACCAAATATCATCAGCGACTACTGCGCATACGCGCCACACAGAACATTAGACTTTAACAAAGGCCGACCCACAGACGGCTAGCGCCGGAGGCATTACATCCGCCGCATTTAAGGACTTGAAAAAAACCGGACAATAACGTATACTGCGCGAGTTACCAACTGGGGTAACTTTTGAGAGGAGACGCGTCATGCGTTCTTTCTGGCGTAAGGTCGCCATCGTCCTCACCCTTGCCGTCGGGGCAACCACCATGACCGGCTGTTTCGGACAGGACGACTCCGCTCTGGGCCAGATCAAGCCCGGGCAGACCGTGTTCGCCGACCTGTGGAACGAGGACAACCAAGCTGGCGATGAGGCACTGGTGGAACAGAAGCCTTCGGGCTTGTGGGTGATCGACACGTCCGTCAACTTCCGCGGCAAGCGGCAGAAGAACTTCGACGTCCAGATCAAGCTCGACAAGGCCACCGGAGCCTTCAAGGTCCTCGACATGGGCAACACCAAGGTCGGCAAGGACCACGACGACTGCCTGTCGGTGCAGGACCCGGAGCACTACGCCACCATGGTGGACACCAGCATCACGTTCGAGAAGGACAAGCCTGAAAGCGGCGACAACAACGACTGTCTGGTCGCCACCGACAAAAACTGACTGACCGGCACCACTCCGCCGACTAGCCAGGACAACAGCAAGACAGCATGCAGCTACGGGCGGGACGCCAGACCGAGCAACTGCTCACTGGCGTCCCGCCACCGTCCGCAACCCGTCTCCTCTCCTCCCACACAAGATAATCATAATAATTTCATGGCAGCCCGATGCGGCTGCTTTTTCAGTACCGGCGGCATTATTTGCCCACTAGTTGTGCGAATTACACAACAGATATATCAAACCAGCCGGGGCCTGTACACTCTGACAGGAGCTAAGAGGAGCCGAATAATTGTGAGCAATCAAGAACAACTAACTATCGAACAGATCGACCGGCAAGCGGTCAACGAAACAATCGCCGACATACAGACTTATTTGCAAATCGAAAATGACTCCAGGCAGCACGAAGCCTACACTGGAGCCGTCACTTTTATCGATTCGTTGTATGAGCAGTACACTCCCGATATGCCTGTCGCGGATCGTATGTACGGCAAACTGCTGGGTGCGGTTGGACTGGCTAGAGCCGAACTGCGATACGGCAAAGACGAATTCAGCCCGCATATATATGGCGGCAGCTACGAGGATCAGGTAATCGCTACCTATCATCATGCTAACCATCCACGGGGATTCATTGCCAACGCCTTTCGCTATGCTACTGCAGTAAACCAGCGGCGGCCTGGCACCTACGACCGTGAAGCTTTTATACGGATACCCGTCATCGGCGCATACCACGACGCCATCATGGGAAACGGCCGAGGCAATGACGAACGTCAGAGCGCGCGTCTGGCAACCGAGCTTATGACCAAACTGGGGTTTACGCTATTGGCCGACACCAAAACGACAGTGGCGATTGACGCCACGACGTGGGACGACGAGCTCAAGAAACAATCCGTTAACGAACAGAAGCCCCACCTGGAATACCAACGCCTTGGCGCTGTTCCGGACTTACTGCCAATATTCGACCGCCGGGGGCCATACGAGGGAATTTGTGTGCTTATCGAGGACATGAGCAAGCGGTTGCATGACCAAATATTAACCCGCGAAGCAGGCGCACTCGGCATGTCTCTGGTAGGCGTAACCATTGACGACTGCTTGCAGCTCGTAGACCAGTCACCGGTACTGCGCGAAAAATATGGCCGGATGCTTGCCGGGCAAATCCCTTTTTACGAGTCGTTCAAGCCAGGCGACCCCGATCTTGATCAATACTTTCCGGGAAGAGGCGACAACATTGTCCTTCTGCGCGAAGTCAGCGATGCCTACAACGCCGGCCGCCTTAGCGCACACGACACTCTGCTCGTGACCCGCGAATATATGGCCAAGGGCGGGCAGGGCAGCTTTGCGGGCCAGGACTTTAAAGGCTAGGCGGGGAGATTTTCGGAACCTTTGGTTTCGAGGAGGACGTCTTCGGTTTGGCCCTCCGGCTTAAGGATTTGGTCAACGAACCGGTCGAGCATGTCATTAGTCAAATTTGCCTTTACGGCGTAACCTTCGATCCCTTGTTCGCGAAGTCCGTCCGGTGCATCGGCTTCGTTTAGATTCGAAATAATCAAGACCTTGATGTTTTTGCCCCACTCGCTGGCACGCATCCTGGCTAAAATTTGGTCACCGGCAATCTTGGGGACCATCAGATCAAGCAGCACCAAATTGGGCAGCTCGCGCTGAATAACGGCCAGGGCGTCTTCGCCGTCGTAGGCAGTAAAACATTGATAGCCAAGAATTTCGAGACGTGTCTTGTATATGTCGGCCAGACTGGTATTGTCTTCGACGATGACTACTTTGAGCGTTGGAGCGGTTTGTGGATTCATACACACATAGTAGCATGGCGCCCGGTGTGCCCCGCCTAGCTGGCGGACGCCACCAGCTGGCGTAATTTTTGACGGTAGGCCTTCTGGTTGAAATGGCCAGGGTAGTCAACCAGTCCGGTATTAAGTACAGTAAAGCCGGCGTCCCGCAGGGGCTGGGCGGCCACCTCGAATACATTGGATTTGATTAGGATAATCTTGGTGTCCGGATCGGCGATAGCCTTTACACGTTCCAGCAGCCGGGGCAGGCTTTGGCTGATCCGTTCCTGGCGCTGTTTTTTGGTGACCTCATGGACCTGGGATTCTTCTAAAGCCTCGATCATATAAAAGCCGTCGGCCTGGAACTTACGAAGCCAGGCTTCTTTCTGCTCTTCCAATTCCTTCTCGGCCTGGCCTTCGGTTTCGGGGTAGAGCGCCCATATAGTATTAGTGAACAGCCGGTCGTCCTTGCGCAAACGGTCGGTGTAATAAAACTGGCGGCTACTCTGCATCCCGGCTGGCGGCGGCGGGGATTCGGCAATTAATAACACCTTGATATGCGTAGGTTTGTACTGTTGCCGGACATCTTCGTAAGAACTCATATGCATTATCATACCTCGCCCGGCCGGTATGTTTGTAGTACCATAAGGATTATGAGACCAATATGGAACGGATCAATCAGTTTTGGACTAGTAAGCATCCCGGTACGGATGTTCAGCGGTAGCAACCCCAGGCAGGGCATCGACCTGGACATGCTCCACAAAGAAGACCATGCACCTATCCGCTACGCCCGCATCTGCCGCAAGGACGGCGAAGAAATCGCCTGGGACGACATAGTTAAAGGCTATGAATACCGGGAGGGCGACTACATCGTCCTGAGCCAAAAGGATCTGGAAGAGCTGGATGCCAAAAAAACGCAGACCATCGATATTATGCAGTTCGTCGACGAACCAGACATAGACATCCGTTACTTCGAAAAGCCGTACTACCTTGAAGCCGTAAAAGGCGGCGAGAAGGCCTACGCACTGCTGCGTACCGCGCTCAAAAAGTCCGGCAAAATCGGGCTAGCCAAATTCGTCATGCACGAGAAGGAGCACATTGCCGTCATCAAGCCCGTAGGCCGGGCGCTGGTGCTCAACCAAATGCGCTACCCGACAGACTTGCGTGAGCCAGGCGAGCTGAACCTGCCGACCGACAAAGACCTGACCGATAAAGAAGTCGAGATGGCTCTGAAGCTCGTCAAACAAGAGACGCGGCCGTTCATCCCCGAAGATTTGCACGACACCTATACCGACGAGCTCGAAGAGCTTATCAAAAAGAAGGCCAAGGGCAAGAAAATCCCTAAAGCCAAGGCCGAAAAGCACACCGAAACTACTGCCAAGGACCTCATGGGCGCACTTAAAGCGAGTATCAAAGAGTAGGGCGCATGGGACTTCGGGAATACTTTCGAAAACGTAGTTTTTCTAAGACACCCGAGCCAAAAGGCGCCAAAAAAACAGCCGCTACTGGCCACCAGCTACGTTTCGTCGTGCAGGAACACCACGCCTCCAGGCTACATTACGACTTCCGGCTGGAAATTGACGGCGTCCTTAAAAGCTGGGCAGTGCCAAAGGGCCCAAGCATGGACCCTCACGACCACCACCTGGCCGTCCAGACCGAAGACCACCCCTACGACTACCGCAACTTTGAAGGTGTGATCCCCGAAGGCAACTACGGTGCGGGGAATGTCATTATCTGGGACGAAGGCTGGTACGAAGCCCGCAAGGATGACGGTAAATCCGCCAATGGCGGAAGCGAACGGACACTGCGAAGTGAGCTCAAGGACGGGCACATCACCTTTGTGTTGCATGGCAAGAAACTCAAAGGCGAGTTCGCTCTAATTAAAATGCACGACACCAAAGAAGAGAACGCCTGGCTGCTTATCAAGAAAAGCGACGAATTCGCCACGACCGCCGATATAACCAAACAGGATACGTCAGTCAGGTCGCACCATAAGGTCGATGACCTGGGCGCCCACAATAGATTGCCTGACTTAAGCGCCTATCCGAGGATTGGCAAGCCTTGGGTGGTCAAACCAATGCTGTGCACGCTTGTCGACGAGCCCTTCAGCCGCGAAAACTGGCTGTTCGAGATCAAGTGGGACGGCTACCGGGCGATCGGGTCCAAGCACAAAAGCACTATCGAGCTTTACTCCCGCAATGGCCTGGACTTTAGCGAGCGGTACATCCCGGTTGCCGAAGCTTTGCGCGGGCTGGACCACGATGTGGTCGTCGACGGCGAAATCGTCGTAGTCGATGCTGGCGGCTCGGCTCATTTTGAGTGGCTGCAAGGCTGGAAAAAGGAGCCTCAGGGGAATCTGCAATATTACATTTTTGACATTCTCTGGTGTGACGGCCACGACGTGCGCAGCATGCCGCTCGCCCAACGCAAAGCGCTGCTCAAAGTAGTTTTGCCAACCAAAGACAACACGCTTAAATTCAGTGACGATTTGCCCGAAAAGGGCCTTGAACTCTTTAAGGAGATGCAGCGCCGCGGCATGGAGGGCATGGTCGCCAAGCGCGCCGACAGCCCTTACCGCGAGAATGACCGGGGGCAGGATTGGCTCAAAATCAAAACCCACCTGCGGCAAGAAGTAGTTATCGGTGGCTTTACCGAACCGCGTGGCGGGCGCAAATACCTCGGCTCTTTGCTGGTCGGCGTCTATGACAAAAAAGGCAATTATATATATGTCGGCCATTCCGGCGGTGGCATCCCCGACAACCAACGCAAAGAGTTACACCAGAAGCTGCTGCGCCTAGAGCGCAAAACCTCACCGTTTACTATCGAACCAAAGCCTAATGCGCCGGTGCACTGGGTACGGCCCGAGGTCGTCTGCGAAATGAGCTTTAGTGAGTGGACGCACGACGGTTCCATGCGCCATCCGCAGTTTGAAGGCCTCCGCCCCGATAAAGAGCCGTCGCAAGTGCGACGCGAACAGCCTAAAGCCCGTAAGAAGCCCGATGGACCTGTTGTGGCTACTACATCCACAGCCACAGGCGAGGACGTAGTGGACAGGACAGGTGTATCGGGCTCTCGTGAGCTGCCGTTTGAAGCGACGCATCTCGACAAGGTGTTTTTCCCGAAGCATAAATATACGAAGGGTGACCTATTTGCGTACTACGAGTTGGTGGCCGATTACATCCTGCCATACCTAAAAGACCGGCCATTATCCATGAACCGCATGCCCGACGGCATTAAAGGCCCCAGCTTCTTCCAGAAAAATAACGAGCACCTACCGGATTGGGTGCCATCCGCCGATATCTTTTCGGATTCCAATAACGCCAACCTCCACTGGGTAGTCGGCGGCAAGCTGGACACCTTGCTTTATATCGTGCAACTGGGTTCGATCGAGATTAACCCCTGGAACTCACGAATAAATCATCTCGATAAACCCGACTGGATCGTCATCGACCTGGACCCCGAGGGCATAGGCTTCGAGCAAGTCATCGAAGTCGCACGGACGGTCAAAGAAGTCTGTGATGAATGGGGAATACCCTCTCACCCCAAGACCTCGGGCAAAACCGGGCTACACATATACATACCAATGGGCGCCAAATATACCTACGAACAAGCCAAAAACCTGGCCCATCTAATCGTGCTGGAAGTTAATAAGAGGCAGCCCAAGATCACCAGCGTCGAACGCATGCCCGAAAAGCGCAAACACAAGATCTACCTGGATTTCCTGCAAAACCGGGAAGGCCAGACCCTGGCTGCGCCATACTCGGTCCGTCCGACGCCGGAGGCCAGCGTGTCCATGCCGCTGCATTGGGATGAGGTGAAGTCAGGACTTAAGCCGAGCGACTTTACGATCCAAAATACGCCGCCGCGGCTAAAACGCATTGGCGACATATGGGAACCGGTAGCCGGCAAAGGGATCGACCTGTCCCGTATCTTAAAAAACATCGAAAATGGCGGCTGAGTCCTTACTCCAAAATTGTTTTGTAGTATGGTAAGCTAAAGCAAGATGCGCTACAAGAAAAACACGCTGTACTGCTTCTCTCCGCCGGTGATGATAGCAACATTTGCCATAGAGACACTTTTGTTTGTGTACACCATGATACGTTACCGGCTATCGCCGTTAGGGCGCATCGTCGGGGCAACCCTGGTCTGTTTGGCGGCCTTTCAGTTTGCCGAATATCAGGTCTGCGGGAATGCTACCGCACAGGCCAGTTGGTCGCGCGTCGGGTTTGTGGCAATCACCCTGTTGCCAGCCATGGGGATTCATATGATTCAAGAAATATCGGGCAGGGGATCACGTCTGATAACCGGGGGCGGGTACGCTGCCAGCATCGCCTTTGCCGGCTTGTTTGGATTGAACACAACGGCATTTGCCGGACATGTCTGCGCCGGCAATTATGCCGTCTTCCAGCTTGCAAGCCCCATTGGTGGCCTGTACTTTACGTATTACTACGCGCTATTGCTACTAGGCATCGGGGTGGCCTGGTACTACAGTGACAAGGTCAAACCCCGCATCCGCAAAGCGCTCTATCTGCAAATCGCCGGATATGTCAGTTTTATTCTGCCGACAAGTGTCATCAATATGATTAATCCGCGAACTCTGGAAGGAGTACCGAGCATTATGTGCGGCTTTGCGGTGACCTATGCGCTTATTTTGGTGTTCGGAATCGTGCCCCAGGTGCTTACCAAACGTGCCGAGACTTCTCAGACCGTCCGCAGGCAGCATAAGTTCTAGTTTTTGCAGAATTCTCAATAAATTGCAACAATTTTGCAATATTACGGACGTGGCCGTATGCTTGGTCTTGTAAGCAGAGAAACCCATGAAAATGAAAAAAATCTTAGTACTTGCCGTATCCATTCTTGCCATAGGCAGCCTGGTGGCCGCCCTATCCAAAACAGGCTCGCATAACACAAACGACAAATTACAGGTGACAGTTAGCTTTTACCCGCTGCAGGACTTCGCAAAGCACGTTGGCGGCGGATACGTCGAAATCACCAACATAACACCACCCGGCGCCGAACCGCACGACTTCGAGCCATCCGCCAAGGACCTCGTGGACGCCCAAAAGGCCGACGTATTTATGTTTAACAGCGTCGGCTTCGAGCCTTGGGCCGACAAGTTCGTCAATGACTATCGGGGGACGATAGTGATGGGCATCCACGGCATCTCACGCCTCAAGGATAATGACCCGCATGTCTGGCTTGATCCGGTATTGGCCCAAAAAGTAGTCAACAACATCCGGGACGGACTCATACGAGCCAACCCGGCCCACAAACAAGACTACATACAAAACGCCAAGGATTACAACGCCGAACTTGCCGCTTTGGACCGCGACATCCGGGACGGACTCGCACGCTGCAGACAGGACACGGTAGTTACATCGCATAATGCCATGTCGTACTTTGCCAAGCGCTACAAGCTCAATACCGAAGCGATTGCCGGCATCAGCCCCGAAGAAGAGCCAAGCGCTGCCCGGCTAGCCGAAATAAGCGACATAGTAAAAGAGAAGGGCATAACCCACATCTTTTTTGAGAGCTTGGTAAGCCCTCGGTTAGCTGATACTATAGCTCAAGAGACGGGCGCGCGAACGCTCGTGTTCGACCCCCTAGAAGGATTAAGCCATGAAGACCAAAAAAACGGCAAAGACTACATCAGCGTCCAGCGGGAAAATCTCCGAAACCTCCGCATTGCCCTCGCATGTTCATGACATGCTGATTGACGTCGACAACCTGACGGTCCAATTGGGCGGCGAGGTTGTCCTCGACAACATCTCGCTTTGCGTGCATACCGGCGAGTTCATAGGCATTGTCGGCACGAACGGCGCGGGCAAGACTACGCTGCTGCGCACCTTGCTGGGGTTTGTTAAGCCCAAATCCGGCCGGGTACATACCGACAGCGCGAAGATCAGCTACATCCCTCAGCATGGAAGCGCCAACAATAGCACGGTGCCCATGAGCGTCATGGAAGTCGTAAAGCTCGGCTCTGCCGGTTCGGCCGCCCTAGCCCAAGATGCGCTCAGCACCGTCGGCCTTAAGGACTTGGCCCGCCGCAGGTATGCCGACCTGTCGGGCGGTCAACGGCAGCGGGTCGCCATTGCCAAAGCCCTCGCCAGCAACCCCGATATACTAATTCTGGACGAGCCGACGACCGGCATCGACGAACGCGCCCAAGCAGACTTTTATGAGACGCTCCATACCTTGCAGCGTAAGGGAATTACGATCATCACCGTTGGGCACGAAGTCGACACTTTAGTCAGTCATGCCAGCCGCATCATCTGCCTTAACCGGAGTATCCAGTACGACGGCAAGCCGGAATTATTCGACCCCCAAAAACACTTGCCGACGTTCTACAAGCAGCAACACGAGTTCTTACATCACGACCACGAGGGGCATCATGCCTGAATTTTTGCAATACGACTTTATGATCCGGGCCCTGGTAGCCGGCTTACTGGTTGCTATTACCATTCCGGTGATGGGGAGTTTTTTGGTTGCCCGCCGCTACTCGCTGATCGCCGATAGTCTGGCGCACGTAAGCCTGGCCGGTGTTGGCGCCGGGCTAATGCTGGGCTTTGCGCCCATCGCCGTCGCCATTCCGGTAACCGTCATGGGCGCCCTTTTATTGGAATGGCTCCGGCAAAAACAACAGCTTAGCGGCGAAGTCAGCCTGGCCATACTTATGAGCGGCGGCTTGGCATTGGCAGTAGTCTTTATGAATCTTGCCAAAGGCGCAAATGCCGACTTTACGGCTTATTTGTTCGGGAGCATCACCACAACCACAGCAGCCGATCTGCTGACACTCGCCATGGCCGCAGGCGTTGTCCTGGCGGTTATTGCCTACAATTACCGGGCGTTTTTACACATCGCGTACGACGAAGAAAGCGCCAGGATTGCCGGCCACAGGGTAGGGGTTCTTAACTACTTGCTGGCGGCAATGACGGCGGTTATCGCCGTACTCAGCCTGCGTATCGTTGGTGGCCTGCTAATCAGCGCACTGCTGGTCATTCCCATCGTTACGGCGAGCCGTTTCGCCAAAAGCTTCCTACAGACCATCATCCTGGCTGTGGCCGCCGCGATGGTCGCCGTACTGGGCGGCTTGGTCATAGCCTTTTATGCAGGCATCGCCGCCGGCGGCGCAATCGTACTTGCGGCAATTGCGCTGCTGGTTGCCGCAATGGCTTGGACCGACTAGCAGCGACTATTTGTTGCCATACTTCTTTATAAATTTCTCAACGAGGGCGCGCGCTTCACGATCTTCGATCTGACGTGGCGGGTGCTTTTGGAAGTATGCTGCCGGTTCGATGATTGGCCCGGACAGCTTGTTATCCAACGCAAGCTTTAGGCAGCGGATGGAATCTATTGCCACGCCGGCCGAATTAGGCGAGTCTTCTACCGACAGCCTGACCTCCAGGTCCATTGGAACGTCACCAAAATGCTTGCTTTCGATCCGCAAGAAACAGATCTTGTTGTCCTTCTGCCACGGCACATAGTCGGACGGACCGACGTGCACGTCAGCCGGTGCGATCGTCTGACCACGGGCCTCGATCTGTGAAGTTACAGCCTCAGTTTTCGAAATTTTTTTGTATTGCAGGCGTTCGCGCTCCAACATGTTCAAAAAGTCAGTATTGCCGCCGGTATTCAGCTGATAGGTGCGCTCAATCTTCATGCCCCGGTCGAGAAAGAGGTTGACCAACGTGCGGTGGGTAATAGTAGCCCCGACCTGCGCCTTGATGTCGTCGCCGATGACCGGCAAACCAGCATCCTTGAATTTTTTTGCCCACACCTTATCGGAAGCAATAAATACCGGGATACAATTTACAAACCCGCAGCCGGCGTCTATTGCTGCCTGTGCGTAAAATTCGGTAGCCAACTGCGAACCGACAGGCAGGTAGTTGATGACTGCATCGACTTTTGCGTCCTTGAGGACTTTTACGACGTCGACTGCGACCTGGCCCTGCTTGACCGGGACCAGCTCAGCGGTGTATTTGTTGACACCGTCCAATACCGGGCCGCGCGAAACGGTCACACCCAGTTCGGGCACCTCGGCAAACACCGCCGTATTGTTGGGCGAAGCATAGATTGCCTCGGCCACATCTTTACCAACCTTATTGCTGTTTACATCAAAGGCGGCAACAACCTGGATATCGCGGATGTGATAGCCCCCGAAATTAACATGCATAACACCGGGAACAAATTCGTCATCCTTGGCATTCCGGTAATAATGGATACCTTGCACAAGTGACGAAGCGCAGTTGCCTACACCTACAATCGCCACGCGAATCTTTTTATTTTTAGTCATTAGGTATTAATCCTCCACTTACTTAGGTAGCTTGCCTCATGGTAGAATTGGACATCATAAATTTCAAATATTGTTATTTTATGTTTATATAATTAATAGTTATGGAAGATCGTTTGCTTAAATTTGCCCGCCTGGTCGATGCTGGCAGCTTTACCCGCGCCGCCCGTGATATGCACATTTCGCAGCCAGCCCTGACGACCGCAGTCAAAAAACTGGAGCGCGAACTTCGCGCCGAGCTTCTCATCCGCAGCAATCACACCTTAGCCTTGACCGAGCCCGGGCAGTTGGCCTACCGGACGGCCAAAGACATTGTGGCGCAAACCACTAATTTACGGGCAGGTATCGCGTCGGCGACCCACGCCAAGCCAACACTCCGATTAGGCCTTATTGACGGCTTAGCAGACTTACTGTTCGTACAAGGCGAATACTTGGCGCCTCTTGAGCAAAAAACCCGGCTATCCCTGACGGTAGACAATACCAGCCGGCTCATTACCTATGTGGAACACGACGCCCTAGATATCGCCCTGATCGCCCGGCCCGATAGCCTGTCGCGCTCGCTCGAAGCCCTCCCTATCGGAGATGAGCCGATGGTCATCGTCACCCATGTTCATCGCTTGCCAGCCGTACACGAACAATTGGCAAGCGGCGAGCTTGGCGACTTTTTGGCATACAACCAGAGTTCGCACACCCACCAATTAATTGCCCGCTACTTACAAGCAAACCACATCGCCGTAACCTACAGCTTTTACTCCACCAGCCCGGAGATTATGCTGGCGCTACTACGCGAAGGGAGAGGTGTGGCCGCTTTGCCCTATCTGCTAGTGAAACCTTATGTCGATAGCGGTGAACTCGCCATTGTGCGGCTCGGCAAAGAAGCATCAATCGCCCGGCCAATCGCCGCCATTAAACGCCAAGGCCGGCAGACTATTCCGGCGGCCACCGAACTTATAGCGGCAGCCCGGCATAATCTGGTCAGAACCAATGTTCGCTTGTCAGAACAAACATAAACGAGTATGCTACTTCAAATAAGAGAGGGACTATGAGCACCAAGCAGCTCCGTACAACCCGCTTTACCGCGGAAACGGAATCCTACCCGGCATATCCTCTTGCCGAGCTGCACGCCCACCTCGGCACATCCATCGACCCGGCCATCCTCTGGCAAATCGCCCATTCGATGGGGATCAAGCTTCCCCAAAGCGACTACAAGGATTTCTGCAACTTCGTTACGCTGTCACCATCTCGGCCGATGGCCCTCGATGAATACTTTAAAAAGGTCTACCACCCTATACTCGACCGCCTGAGTTCCGGCACGCATGCCGTCGAGGCGGCCACCTACCATACTATGAGCGGCGCCTACCGGACCAATGGCATCACGCTCATGGAGCTGCGCACCAACCCCATGAAGCACAACCGGCATGCCGAAGTCGACTTGGACCACCTTACTATGGCTATGATACGGGGGATGGAACGGGCTCTGCTGGAACACCAAAATCTTTCGGCCGGCATCATATATTGTATTGCCCGTGAGTTTAGCATCGAACAAAACGCCACCATCATCGAGAAAGCCATCAAATACCATCGCCGGGGCATCGTGGGAATCGACGTCGCCGGACCGGCCAACAAAGATTTTCATCTTAAGGATTACGCCGATTTATTCGAGCGGGCGCGTAAACGCGGCCTCAGGATTACTGTCCACAGCGGCGAAGTCCACGCCGCCAACGACATTTGGGAGGCATTGGAATATCTCAAGCCACTACGGATTGGCCACGGCATTCTGGCGGCATACGACCGGCCGCTCATGAAGGAACTGGCCAAACGCAAAGTCGTCCTGGAAGTCTGCCCGATGTCCAACCTGGCTACCAAAGCCGTCGAAAATGTCGACGAAATGCGCTTTATTCTTCGCACCTTCATAGAAAACAAAGTACGATTCTGCATAAATACTGATTGGCCGGAAGTAATCGAAGGGTGCCGGCTGCGCACCCAGTACCAGCTCATCAAAACCAATGGCCTACTCACCGACACAGAACTCAAGCAATGCACCAGAATCGCTTTTGCGTCATCATTCGTCCCCAAAAAAGGCGGCCTTGACGCCTACCTATAAATATTATTATTCTTAGTCAATGAACGGAGCGCAGGCATTGTCGGCAGCATGGCGCAAGAGAGGGCGTTTGCGGCAGGCATTGCAACAGCCCCACTATCTGCCGGTCAGAGGGATTCTGGCCGGCGCTCTCACCGGCGCGACCTTCTTGACGGCGAACAAGCTGTTCAAAGACGATTCGCTGGCGCTACTTCTGTCCATGGTTGCCGGCTTAGCGTCAACCAAAGCAATGTACGAACGGGAACTGACACTGTTTTTTGAGTCATTCGCCGGCAGGGGAGTGGGTATATTGGCGGTCTTGGTCAGTTTGGCGATGCGCTATCAGGCCCTATTACTCATCCCGGTCCGGCTTGTGCCCTCGGTATTTATTGCCGGACAGGCATTCTCGCGGTACTCATCCGGCTCGTTTCTTTTTACCCACAGCCAGATCGTCCAACGCGGCAATTCATTCGTCCAGTGCCCACCCAGCGCCCTTCTGGACACCAAGAAGTTCATCATTATGACAGCTCTCGGTATGACGCCGCTTCTGCTAATTGGCAGCCTGTCGTTGCTGTTATTTATCCCACTGTTGTGGCTGGCAAGAAATACGTTTAGCCTGTGGTTTCTTCGACGGCTGGGCGGGCACACCAACGATTGCCTTGGGGCGACGCAGCAAATCGTCGAAGTGCTCTTTTATCTGCTTGTCGTCATAGCCTGTCTGTACCCTTTGTCACCGGGGTAGAATATAGTCCGGCGCCGGGTTATACTTAAACTTAATATGCGCAGAGCAAAGCACAGGTATTCAAGAGGACGGACCGGCTTTTTTAGCAGACACCGCCGCCTCATTGTCTTGTCCGCGGCTGCCGTGGCCGGGGTGTTTGTTGCAGCCAACGTGGTATTGGCCGTCATATACAATAACCGCACCTATCCCGGTACCAGGATCATGGACGTCTCAATTGGCAGCGTCCCTTATGATTCGCTATCTGGAAAAGTGAGCGAACTTAAACTGCTTCCCGACCATGTCACCCTGACCAAAGACCAACAGACCGTAAAGGTCAATGTTAAGGACCTCGGCATTAACAAAGACGTACACCGCACGGTAGACAGCGCCAAGCAGCAGCGCGCGCTGCTACCAATTGCCAACTTGTTTACGTCTCCGCAGCTCAAGGCCCCCATTGGCATCGACGGCGATAGGTTCGAAGCCAAGGCAGCCGAACTTGTCTCCGTCATACGAGCCGACGCAGTGGCGGCCCGCCTCGAAATCAAAGGTACGAATGTCACCGTTGTCAAAGAAAAAAATGGGTATGCACTAGACCAGAAATCGTTCAAAAAAGTTTTGCAAGACGCACTGGACCGAGGCGTAGCCACAGTTACAGCGCCGGTGCAAACGGTAAGGGCGCCAAACAAAGCCGCCGACCTGGAAGCCGAAAAGGCATCACTCCAAACCCAATTGCAAACACCGATAAGCTTTAAGTACGAAGACAAGACAAAGCAGGCCAGCAAGGCGGACGTTGCCAACTGGTACAGCCCGTCGGGCACGACCTATGCCCTAGCAAACGACAAGCTGACTGCCTACCTGTCCACGGTTGCCTCCGGCTTTGGCATCCGCATGAAGGATACGAACAGCATCGTTGCCGCCATAACGAACGCCCTCAAGGCCAACAAGGCCAGCACAATCACAGTCACCGCTCAGACCGCAGCCAAGACCTACGCCTACTGCACTGGGATGCGCGGCGTAGACGCCTCCCAGTTGACGGCGCTGCGGAACAAGCTCAAGAGCACTTACGCCGACAGCCGCGGCTGGTCACTCGGCGGCCTGGTCGAGTTCAAAGAAGTAACAAGCGGCTGTGACTTTACCGTTTGGCTTAGCGCCTCCAGCCAGATGACTTCCTTTGGCGGCGTCTGTGATCCCATCTGGAGCTGTCGTTCGGGTGATAACGTGGTCTTTAACTATGACCGCTGGATGGGTGCCAGCGACGCTTGGAACCAATTCGGCGGATCACTCGAAGATTACCGCTCGATGCTCATCAACCACGAAACCGGCCATCGTCTGGGCTTTGGGCATCGCCAATGTGGCGGCGCGGGACAGCTAGCACCGGTCATGCAGCAGCAATCAATCAGCCTGGGCGGCTGCAAATTCAACCCATGGCCGGTCAGGAACGAATTGGATTCCTTCCGCAGCGCGCTTGGTTTGTAAAAGACCTCCCTCCCTGGAACTAAATAAACATATGCTGTATAGTAAGGTCACATATGGATAGGTTGTTCGCTGCATCGCAGCTCGACAACGCGCTAGGGCAGGGCAAAGACATGCTCGAACGCTTTACAAGTACCTTCTTGAGCGG
This sequence comes from Saccharimonadales bacterium (SeqCode), assembly GCA_035758825.1. Taxonomy (GTDB): domain Bacteria; phylum Patescibacteriota; class Saccharimonadia; order Saccharimonadales; family UBA4665; genus JARIHD01. The sequence goes on along the minus strand of DASTWA010000010.1, from coordinate 1,830 downwards.
CAGGTCTATCTTGACGTTCATTATCGCCATGGGAGCGGCGATTGTTCTCGGCCGTCTAGTGGCAGCTGTCATGCGCCGTTTCGCGCGGGCCCTCAGCCGGCGCGCCGACAAAGCCGATAGTGTCCAAGAAGTTAACCGGCTTCGCCGGATAGAAACCTTTACCGTACTATCGGTAGCACTAATACGCATGGTCCTGGTAGCCATCGCCCTCTATTTTTGGTGGATCTATGCTCACCCGTCGCAACAGCCGACCGCGCTAATCAGCGCCACGGCACTGGTTGTTGTTGTGTGTGGTGCGACGCTTGGTCCGCTGCTGCGTGACCTAGCCTACGGCGGCGTCATGATGGCTGAGCATTGGTTTGGAGTAGGTGACTATGTCAAGGTCGAACCGTTTGGCGAACTTGAGGGCATCGTAGACCGCGTGACCCTCCGCTCCATCCGCATCCGCGGTATTAACGGCGAGGTTATTTGGCTGAACAACCAGAACATCCAGGGTGTCCGTGTATCTCCTAAGGGCGTCCGCACTATAGGTATCGACATGTTCGTTACCGACCTTAACCGTGGGCTAGGTATTGTCGAGCAGACCAACCTGCGGCTGCCGGCCGGGCCGCTCATGGTCGTACGGCCGCTGCACATCATGTCTCAGAACAAAGTCGGCGAAAAGATGTGGCACATCATTGCCATCGGCGAAACGGCTCCGGGCCGCGAGTGGCTGCTCAAAGAATACGCCATCCGCGTTATGAATGAGATGGACGAGCCAAACAAACGCAAGGTACTGGCTACCGAGCCTATATCCAGGTACGCCGATAGCGATGCCGAACGACGCTTTGCCCGAACCATCCAGAACGCCCGCAAGTCATCCTTGCACAAGCGGCACTTCCCGCTGCCAGAAGCCCTGGCCAACCAAATCGGCAAGCCCTTGGCCAAAAAAACAACCGATTCCACGCAAAAGCGAACGCGCAAGATCCAGTAAATCTTAAGCATCTACCTCTGTTAAAGTGACGTTTGATACTGGTGATTAGTAAAATTGCTTACAGTCTGTCTCAAGGTTGCAGAGCTACTATTAAAATGCTGTTTAACAGTAAGGAGGGCTCGCAAATGAAAAAGGTCAAGATCCTTTCTCATCCAACACAAATCGCAACAATCCAACTAGATGATTTAGCCTACGACACCGCAAGCCAAGAAGCTCGCGATAAAGTAGCCAAACTCCAGGTCAAGAAATGGCGTAAACTTCGGCACGGCGTCGTCTAGGTTCTATCCAGCCAGACCGCCGTCAAACCATCGCCTCACAAGCGGCCCCAACAACCGGGGCCGCTTTTTCATTACCAATAGACAGTTCGGGCTACGTTGGTTACACTACAAAAGTCTGATACAAATATTTCTGGGGAGGGTGCCGGTGTCCGCGCTTGGTGTGTATTTTATTTGTTACGGCTTTTTGGCGATTTCGCATATTTTATTGCAGATGTATATAGGCCACAAGGAGCACCGCAGACAAAGGGCGCGGCACTTTACCGAATGGCACCAAGGACATTATCCCTCGGTTAGCGTGATCATTCCGTCATACAACGAGGAGCCAGAAATTCTGGAAGCCTGCATCCGGTCACTGGCCGGGCAGGACTACGAAAAACTGGAAATTCTGGTGGTCGACGACGGCTCCAGCGAGCGCGAAGCATTAAAGCGGCAAGTATACAGCAAGTTCGATGACGACCCGAGGGTGCATATCATCTACACCCCCATCAACGTCGGCAAACGGCATGCCCAAAAATTTGGATTTAACCGGTCGACCGGAAAAATCATCGTAACCGTCGATTCCGATACCATCGTGCCGAA
>DASTWA010000005.1:0-76272 GCA_035758825.1 Saccharimonadales bacterium (SeqCode) | reverse complement strand
AGTAGCTTACTCGTAATCGGGTGCGTTTTCCAGCCCAAAAAACTGTTCCATGGTTGTGACGCGCTGTCTGTTCATTTCGCTGGACAAAGCCGTTCCCACAAACCTGATGTGCCACGGCTCATATATATAGCCTGTAACATGTTGCATGTCTTTTGGGTAACGGATGATGAATCCATACTTGTAGGCATTGTCGGCCACCCACTTGCCTTCCGGCAGGTCGCCAAAACACGCTTCTACTTCACACTCGCGGCTGGTAGGCTCGACGTCAACCGCCAAACCTGTCTGGTGTTCGCTGTAGCCTGGGCGGGCGCTTTGGGTGTCGGCGGTCTCCCTGCCTTGGACGTCCACGTAGTGGTTGTAGAGATTCTTTTGGTAGCCGTACGAACGGTAGGCGCTAGAGATTTGCAGTTCAATACCGTCCCCAGAAGCAGCGGCAAACAGGTCCTGCAGAGCCGTAGCGGCGGCCTTGCGGAGCTGCATTTCTTCGGCGTTCCGTCCAAGACGAAGCTGCACATCCGGCGTTACCAGGTCGGCAGGCTCGTAGCTGGCTGGCTGGAGAGTTCGCTGCTTGTTGGTGACGACCCACAGGCTTGCCGGGTCGTTAAGCGAAAATTGTTTCTTGTCAAAGCCGTGCGCCGCGTTTGGATTGCCTGGGGCGCCGGCGTCTTGCTGGTTGTGCCATACCAGCCAGCCCACAAAAAACACGGCGCTAATGACCATAACCATAAAAAGTTTCTTCATAATGGTTCTTATTGTACCCAGGCGGGTTACAAAAAGTAAAAACAGTCGCATTTTTTCAGCATTATTGCCTTATAATGTAGGTAACGAAAAACTAACAGCACTAGCCGGATATTTTTGCATGGTAAAGACAAGCCAACCAAACCCCCAGGACTACATCGTCCCATTAAACATGAACGGGCTGAATGGCCGCATGCTGCATATGCCTGCGCCCAAAAGCCGTAACCGCGAAATCCTTTTTGTATATGGCCACCATTCCAGCCTGGAGCGCTGGTTCGGCATTATGCAGAACCTCAACCGCTATGGAGCGGTAACTATGCCCGACCTGCCCGGTTTTGGTGGTATGGATAGCTTTTATAAGATTGGCGAAGAAGCAACCATCGACAATCTGGCTGATTACTTGGCTGCGTTCATCAAGATGCGCTACAAACGCCGCAAGGTAGTGATCGCCGGTATGAGTTTTGGATTTGTGGTGGCAACCCGCATGCTGCAGCGATACCCCGAGCTGACCAAAAAAGTCGACCTGTTCGTCAGTATCGCCGGTTTTGCGCACAAAGACGACTTTACCTTTAGCGGTAAACGTCAGTTTATGTACCGTTCGCTTATCCGCCTGTTTTCGTTCCGTTTGACCGCCCTGTTCTTCCGGTACGTAATCCTCCACCCTTTTTTCTTGCGCCATGCCTACAAGCGTACGCACAACGCCAAGAATAAGTTCCAGGATTTGGCCGCCGACGAGCTTCAGGAGATGTTGGATGTCGAGATTGGGCTTTGGCATGACAACGACGTCCGCACCCACATGAAGACCAGCGCCGAATTCCTTAACCTGGACAACTGCAAAGTAAAGGTTGACCTGCCGGTCCATCATGTGGCTATTGCCGGGGACCGTTATTTTGACAACCATATAGTCGAACAACATTACCGGGTCATCTTTCGTGAGTTCAACCTGGTAGATACCCTGAGGGTCGGCAACCATGCACCGAGCATCATCGCCGATGCCAAGGCGGCCGCGCCGTTTGTGCCGCCCAAGCTGCGGCGCTTGCTGCTCCGCAAGGCAAAAGCCTAAGCCCCTTGCCCGGCAGCCGTATGGTGTATACTAGAATGCAGGTATGAAAATCGGACTTATATGCCCGTATAACATCGCAAAGGGCGGCGGCGTCAAAGAACATATCTTTGCCTGCATGGCCGAACTGCGCAAGCGCGGGCACGAAGTCTACGTCCTTACTCCTCGGCCCAAAGATTCGGACGAACCACCCGGCAAGCATGTTATTTTTGTCGGCGAGTCCAAGGACTTTAATTCGCCGTTGCACACCGTTGTCCAGGTTTCGGCCAGCGTAAACGAGACCATTGACCAGATTTTGGCCGAACATAATTTTGATATCCTGCACTTCCATGAGCCATGGGTGCCGATGCTGAGCGCCCAAATTTTGAGCCGCTCCAAGTGCGTTAACGTGGCGACCTTCCATGCCAAGCTCCCCGAGACCATCATGACCCGTACCATGATCAAGGTTGTTACGCCCTATACCAAATCGGTACTTAAATACATCCACGAGTACACGGCGGTTTCGGAAGCCGCAGCCGAATACGTTTGCAGCCTGACCGACAAGCCGGTAGCGCTCATCCCCAATGGCATCGACATCGCCAAATACCGGGCGCCGCTGCGCCGCAACGAAAACCGTAAGAATAAAATGGTCTTTTATCTCGGCCGTCTGGAGCAGCGCAAGGGGGTAAAACACCTTTTGCATGCCTTTAAGATCATGACCCAAACCGAAAAGAACGTATCGCTCATTATTGCCGGTGACGGCCCTGACCGCGCCAAGCTGGAGGCCCTGACCGCCGACCTGGAGCTGGGCGACGCCGTGTCATTTGTGGGCTTTGTATCCGAAAAAGAGAAAATCCATTACCTGCGGACCGCCGACCTGTATTGTTCGCCTGCCTTGTATGGCGAAAGTTTTGGCATCGTGCTGCTGGAAGCCATGGCTACCGGAACGGTGGTGGTCGCGGGCGATAATCCGGGCTATGCCAGTGTCATGAAGGGCTTAGGAGCGCTATCGCTCGTCAACCCCAAACATCACGCCGAATTTTCTCGTCGCCTACACCTCTTGCTGCACGAAGCCGACCTGCGCCGCCTGTGGCGTGAATGGGCCGAGAGCCAATTGCCGCAGTACAGCTACGCGGCGATTGTAGACCAGTATGAAGAGGTCTACGAAACCGCCCTAAAGAACAAACCGCCAGTCCAACAAGACTAATATGGATAACTACAAAATCGCCTTCGTCCTTGATGATTCCCTCGACACGCCGGATGGCGTGCAGCAATATGTGCTGAATGTCGGCAGCTGGTTTGCCAGCCAGGGGCACACTGTCCACTACATAGTCGGCGAGACCAGCCGCAAAGATGTCCCGCATGTCCACAACGTAGGGCGCAACATTAAGGTGCGTTTCAACCAGAATCGCATGTCTATTCCGCTTCCAGTCAGCAAACGGAAGCTGCGCAAACTTCTTGAGCGCGAAGAATATGACATTATTCATGTGCAGATGCCCTACAGCCCATTCCTGGGCGGCCGGGTGGTCAAGAGTGTCTCGACACATACCGGCGTGGTAGGGACGTTTCATATCGCGCCGCATTCGCGGCTGGTACACTTTGGGAACGTCCTGCTGCGAATGCTGGTCGGCGGATCGCTCGGCCGGTTCGACGAAATTATCAGCGTGTCCAAGGTCGCCCAGGATTTTGCATGGGAGACGTTCCGGGTGGAGAGTTCAGTTGTGCCCAATACCCTCCGTCTGGCGCCGTTTTATGCGCCCAGACCTTTTAAAGAATACGAACAATCGACCAACATCGTGTTTTTCGGCAGGTTAGTCGAGCGCAAAGGGTGCCAGTATTTTTTGCGCGCGATTAAGCGTCTGTACGACCAAAAAGCCCTGCCGGCCGACTGCAAGGTCTTGGTCTGTGGCAAGGGTCCGCTCGAAGAATCCCTTAAGGCGTACGTCAAACAACATAAGCTCGGTAAGTTGGTCACCTTTACGGGCTTTGTATCCGAAGAAGATAAGCCCCGCTACCTGGCGACTGGCGACGTGATTGTATACCCCAGCACCGGTGGAGAAAGCTTCGGCATTGTCCTATTGGAGGGGATGGCCGCCGGGCGCGGCGTGGTTATTGCCGGCGATAATCCGGGCTATGCCGGTGTATTAGGGGAACGGCCTGAGGCGTTGTTTGTTCCGACTAACGAAGAAGCGTTCGCTAATAAGATCCAAAAATATTTGGCCAGCCCCAAGCTCCGACAGGAGGCTCGTGACTGGCAGCAGCAATTTGTACGGCGCTTTGACATGCCCAATGTGGCCGACGAGATTTTGGTCGTCTACGAAGAGGCGTTGCGAAAGCGGCGCAGTTAAGGAATAATAGAGGTAGCTATGTTTGGCCGGAATAAAGACAAATCAACCCAAACGGTTAATCTGACCGTCTCTAACCGTACTGTCGTGCGCGTTCTGCTATTGGTAGTCGCGACCATGGTCGGTCTTGCCGCCATCCAAAAGGCATCCCATTCGTTGGTGCTTATCTTTACAGCATTGTTTTTGGCCTTGGCTCTGAACGCCCCGGTCCATTGGCTGGCTCAGCGTCTTCCTGGCAAACGCAAAGGCAGCCGCACAGTCGCTACCGCCATTTCATTTTTCGTCATTATCGGGCTGCTGCTCGGTTTTGTAGCAAGCATTGTCCCGCCACTAGTAAGGCAGACCGACAATTTTATTGCCGCCGCGCCGGGCATTATCGAAGACGCAAAGAGCGGCAACAGTGATATCGGCAGATTCATCCGTCAGTACAACCTAGAAGACCAAGTACAGAAGTTTTCGGACGATCTGGGTGATCGGCTTAAGGGCGCTGGCAGTGCTGCGGTCTCTACCGCCGGCAAGGTTGGAAGCAGTGTTTTCTCGGTGCTGACCATCCTGGTGCTGACCTTTATGATGCTTATTGAAGGTCCGCGCTGGCTGCGGCTGTTCCGTGACATCATTCCAGACGAGCATCATGATCGCATAGACCATCTGGCCAGCGGCATGTATAAGGTGGTCAAGGGGTATGTTAACGGCCAGGTCATCCTTGCCGCACTTGCGGCGCTGCTCATTACGCCGATCTTCTTCATTCTTGACGTAAGCTATCCGATCGCCTTGATGGTCATCGTATTTATCTGCGGCCTTATACCTATGGTCGGCCATACTATTGGTGCCATCTTTGTCACTCTGGTGGCCCTGTTTACTTCGCCCTGGGCAGCCTTAGTAATTCTCTGCTACTACTTTTTGTATCAGCAGATCGAAAACTACCTGGTCCAGCCGCGCATTCAGGCTAATTCGACCAATATGTCGCCTCTCCTGGTGTTTACTTCGGTGATCGTGGGTGTGAGCTTTGGCGGCATTTTTGGCGGCCTGGTGGCCATCCCGGTTGCCGGTTGTGTCCGGATTGCTTTACTTGACTATTTGCAGCGCAAACAAATCATCGACCGCGACCATGACGTTGCCGACCTGGGCAAGGCCGACAAAAAAGCCGCGTAGAATATCTGCTATTGGGATTGTTTCGCCTGGGCTTCGATTGAGCTTACGCAGTGGTACGTGTTGTATAGCCGGGCCCGAAGGGCGATTGTCTGAGGAGTACCCTCTATAAACATATTCTTTTTGGTGTCGCACGCCGAACCTGGCCTGTACTGGATTTGTCCAAAGTCGGGATTAGTGCCAGCATCAACGTATGTGTATATGGTTTTGGTGTAGGGGTCGCTAAAAGATTCCGACGTCGGCACGTTGGCCAAGATACCGGCCCAGCCGTCGCGCGAACCAATCGGCAGTTTTTGGTGCTGCTTAGCATAGCCGGCAGTAATGACATTGATCATGTCGTACATGCCGTCAATCTTCTTTTTGTCGAGCTCTTTGGCTTTTTGGGTGCTAATCTGCTGGTTCTGCGCCGTGCCGATGTCGGCGATATTGGTTTTGGGAAGAGAAAGATAGCCAATGACGGCAAGTAAAGCAATAACCGCCGGCACAAAGAATTTTGGCTGACGGACAACAGACAGCATCTTACTCATGCTTACATAATAGGGTGTCGCAGGAGGTTTGTACAATCTTATGAGCGGTACCAGATAGTGCCGTGGGCGGTATCGCGCACACTAAGGCCTTGCTTGGACAGCTCGCCGCGGATTTTGTCGGATGCGGCCCAGTCTTTATTGTCGCGGGCGGTCTGTCTGCGGGCAATAAGCTTCTTTTGATCATCCGTAATGTCGGACGACTCCAGTAACTTAAGACCTAGTACATCGTCGAGATACTGCAAAAATTCCATGAAAGCATCGTATTCGGTGTGGTGGATCGAGTCATGCCGCTCATTGGCGATCAGGCTGACAATGCGCAGTGCCTCCGGTGTGTTGAGGTCGTCGGAGAGGGCTGCCTGGATGTCTTGTTTGTATTGTTCGTAATCGAGCTCGGTTAACTGGCGGTCGGCGGTTACGACCTGGAATCGTAGGTCGGCAAGCGCCTGGTAATCCCTTAGGCGGTTGCTGGCAGCCTCCAGGCTCTCCCAACTGAACTTGGACTGGCTGCGGTAGTGCGACTCCAGCACGTGCAGCCGAAAGGCGGTCAGCGAGAAGCCCTTCTGTTCGATGTCTTCGAGAGTGATGCCGTTGCCGAGGCTCTTGGATATCTTTTCGCCGTTCACGGTGATGTGATTGGTATGCATCCAGTGTCGTGACAGGGGTTTGCCTGTGACGGCTTCGCTTTGGGCAATCTCGTTGGTGTGATGCACTGGCAGGTGGTCGATGCCCCCGGCGTGGATGTCCATGGTTTCGCCAAGGTATTTCATGCCCATGGCCGAACACTCCAGGTGCCAACCGGGGAATCCCTTGCCCCACGGGCTGTCCCATTCCATGTCGCGCTGGCTGCCCTGCGGCGAGAACTTCCAGAGCGCAAAGTCGGTGGCGTTACGTTTTTCGGGGTTATGTTCCACTCTGGCACCGGCTTGCTGCTCGTCCAGGTCAAGCCGGGCAAAGTCGGCATACCGCGGGAATTTGGCGGTGTCGTAGTACACGCCGTCGCTGATTTGGTAGGTAAAGCCTTTTTCTTCCAGTTGTTTAACCAGGTCGATCTGTTCCTGGATGTGGTCTGTCGCCTTTGGCAAATGGGTAGGCTGGCTGATGTTGACGCGGCTTAGGCCAGCCACAAAATAGTCGCCATAAAACTTGGCGACGTCCCAGGCGCTTTTGCCCTCGCGTCGGGCGCCTTTCTCTAACTTGTCTTCGCCTTCGTCGGCATCGCTTACCAAGTGGCCGACATCGGTGATGTTCATGACCCATTCTGGCTGCAGGCCAACGGCAGCGAGGGTCCGCACCAGTACGTCATAGCGGATAAACGTAAACCAGTTTCCGACGTGGGGGTAGTCATAGACCGTTGGGCCGCAGGTATACATCGTAACCTTTGGTGTGTGTAAGGGCTGTATTTCTTCGACGCTACGCGTCAGTGTGTTGTATAGCTTCATTTCGTTGTTCCCGTTCCAGGTTATCTAGGAGTTCGGTGGCATATTGGATACACTCTGATTTTACCTCGTTGAAGGGTCGTCCGTCCTGAATTTTGAAGCCGCTGGCATACCTGTGCCCGCCGCCCCCAAAGTGCTCGGCCAAGGTGCCGCCGATGGGCGCATCTTGGTTGCAGCGGATTTTGCCGGTGATCTTGTGGTCTTTGTAAATTTTGAAGGAAATAGCAATCCGGGTCCCAGTAGTCAGGCGCATGTCTTCCATGACCAGCATTGACGGATTGTATTGGGGGCTGTAGGTTTCGATTTCTTCCCAGGGAATACTGACGACTGATATCCGGTTGTCGGCATAGTACTCGACGCGTTGCAGGAGCTCGCCCTTGTAATGGGTGATCTCAGGACTTTTACGCATCAGCTGTCGCCGATTATGCTCTAGCCGAGCCAGACTTACCCCGCCTTCGACAAGCTCGGCGATGATATGGATGCTGCGGGCGCTGGTGGCTTCGGTGACCAACCCCAAGCTGTCGGCCATTATAGCCGTGGCGATCATTTCTTTGGCGCCAAGGCTGAGTGGCCAATCCAACTGTTTGGCGAGTTCGTATATAACCTCGCCGGTAGCGACGGCTGTCTTGTTGCACATGACGGCGGCGTAGGTAATGGTCGCTTCGGTTGCGTGGTGGTCGAGCACGATGACCGGCCTGCTGGTAAGCAGGCTTTTTTTGCCGGATTCTTCGAGTTTTTCGAGCAGGCTGTCGGCGCTGGTGTCGACGATAATGCTGGCATCGAAGGTAGACGGTAATTCTTTGAAGGTCCGATCCCAGCCTGGCAAATACCTCAGGTACGACGGGATATCGACGCCGCAGTACAGGTACGTCTGTTTGCCCATATCTTCGAGGATGTGCTCCAGCGCCAAAGTGCTGCCTAGACTATCGCCGTCGGGGTTGTCGGCCTGCAGGATGACAACCTTATGGGCGTCTCCAAGAATGTCTTTAATTTTCTCTGCCTCAGGATACATATTGCTTCTATTGTATCTTTTGTGGCCTCTAATAGCCAGCAGAGGTTATTGTCTGGTCACTTTGGCTTTGGCGGCGATGTTGTCCAGGTTCGTCATTTTGCTTTGGTCTACTTCGCCCTCTTTGTTGCCGCACGTACGGTTAACGACTGCCCGTTCGCCATTCTTTAAGATGACCGCACTGTAACGAGTTAGGACATGCATGCCGTCTTTGGAGAAGTCGAATACGAGCGTTGGCATGCTATAGGTGGCCTTGCTGTCTGTGGCGCCCTTAAGGATCATGGCCTTGCCTGCAGAGGGCCCGTCTATGGAGGCCCCTGCTTCGCGCAATGTTTGAAGCTGTGGTTCAATCATGGCATTAAGGTCATTGCCAGGCAGGTCTTCGGCGGCAAGAGTGCCGACACTTACGGCGCAAAGTCCGTCGGAGCTTACAAAGCTCTTAAAGTCGGTTTTGCCAGTCTCCTGTTCGGTTAGCCCGGTTGCATCTGTGGCTGCAAGTGCAATCCGAACGCTGTTAAGGGTAGACATGTCAATGGCTGATTTTTCGGCCGTCTTAGATGATTTTTTGGCTGCCTCATTCGACGAGTCGTCCTTTAGGAACAAAAAGTATACGCCGGCGCCAATAAGAAGGACGGCTATGAGCGCCGCGACAGCTAGGACTAATTTGCGGCCCTTGCCGTTTCGTGGGACGGGTCCGGGCGCCATTCCCATACCCATGTTCATTTCGGGCGATGGTTGGGTAGGGCCATATACTTGTGTCGGCTGCCCTTGCGGCGTGACTACCTGCCCCTGGCCGGGCTGCTGTGGCTGGCCGGGTACGCCGACCGGTGAAATGCCTCCCAGGCCCTGCTGCCAGTCGGACCGGGGTGGCTGCTGTGGTTGTGCTCCGGCCTGGGGAGCATCTGACGGCAGCTGCCCTCCTGGTGCGTTGGTTGGTGTATTTGGCTGCCCTTGGCTGTTCGGATCCATAAGTTCTCCCCAAAGATATATTGCTGACCTCATTATACATGAGCGGTTTAGTAATTTTAAAATAAGTGATGCTGCTAGAGGGTTTGGCGGCCTTCGAGGGCGCGGCTCAAAGTAATCTGATCGGCGTATTCGAGGTCGACGCCAATTGGCAGGCCACGGGCAAGCCTGGTGATTTTGACTGGGCGGTCACCGAGTTGCTGCTGGATATATAAGGCTGTCGATTCTCCTTCGACACTGGCGTTGGTCGCCAGGATTACCTCTTGGACTTCATCCTCGTCAACACGCTGAACCAGCTCGACGATGTGTAGCTGTTCGGGCCCTATGCCGTCTATGGGCGAAACGAGACCGCCCAGAACGTGGTAGGTACCGCTGTAGCTGTTGGTTTTTTCGAGGGCCACGATGTCGAATGGTTCGGCAACAACGGCCACGACCTTCTTGTCGCGCTTGGGGTCGGTGTAAAGGTCGGACAGCTCCTGGTCAGCCGAAATCAAGGCGAATGTCTTTTTGCAGAAGCCGATGCCTTCGTGCATAGCTTCGAGCGTCTCGGCAATCCGTCCGGCTTTGGCTGGATCGCTTTTCACCAGATAGTACGCATACCGTTCGGCGGTACGCGGACCAACACCCGGCAGTTTGCCGAGGGCTTCAATAACAGCAGTCAGTGCAGGAGGCAGAATTTGCATGTCGGGTTCTAGGGGCTAGAGACCGAGGTCGCCAAGCGCGCCCATCATAGGCTGCATCTTTTCGGCGGCAACCTTTTGACTCTCCTGGATGGCTTCTTTGACAGCGTCTTCAATCCAACGCTCAAGCTGACCAATGTCGTCAAGGTCAACATACTCGGGGTCAATGTGGACCTTTTTGATCTTTTGTTCGCCGGTAATCTCTACACGGACAGCGCCGTCACCTTTTTCGACAGTGATAACTTGCTTCTGGAGTTCCTTTTGGATTTTCTTTACTTTCAAAAGCATCTTAGCCTGGTCGAAACGACTCATGTGATTATCTCCTTAACTTCGTTCTTAGGATATTGTACCAGATAGCACTAGGTTGCATAAACCGGCCACAGTATCCGCCAAAGAGGCTTGCCTATAGTGCACGAGCGAACCGATACCATGTGCCTATGGAGGTGAGCGTACTCTTCGGTGGATACTGTGGCCGGTTTATGTGCTTAGGGCTTTTGGGCCGTGAATACTTCGTGGGTAGCTGATGCCTGCGGCCAGCCAATAAAGTAATGGGTCAACTGATAAAAACATGCCAAGGCGACTACAAAGCCCAGCAGACCCCAGCCCACGCCGCGGGCAATCGGATTGCGCGGGAATATTTTGAACCACTCACCCAAGACATGTGATACGCCGCCAGCCGCAATAATGTAAACGAACGGTATAACCACCGTAAAGGTAATGACCGGGCTGCCGATGGCAAACATTGCCCAGGCAAACATAAAGATAAACAAAAAGATCGGCGTGCGCGCCAGCCGCCATTTTGAAAGATAAAGGACCATGCCCAGTACAAACATGGCCAGCGTAAATACCTCAAAGATTGGGGCGCTGCCTAACCAAGTTGCGGCATCTGGTTCGTTACGAACAAAGAGGTGGAATGGCGCCAAAAACAAATTTTTTATCATCATAACGGGAGTCGGCCAGGCATCGGGCAGCCCAAGGTACGGTCGGATAAGGGCCGTATTCTTGTAAAAAGCCCATCCCAGGGGTGCGAGCGCCGCCAAAAATAACAGGCCGCCTCCTGTTACGGCCAGCAAGTGACGCTTAAAGACCCGGTCGATCGCCTTCCACTGCCACAAGATGCCAAGGGTGATAAACCAGATCATCCCCGGAACATACAACAGTGTCGCCGACCCGATAAAACAGGCTAGAAGTGCCAGATTGCTGTTGGCCTGTTTGAGCCAAAAGCCGCACGCCGCCAAGACAAACACGCCAAACAAAAGCACGTCGGGTGTGCCTAGCCTGGCTGCGTGCAAGAACCAGGCGGACAACCCGAATAAAAACGTTCCAATAACTGCCGTGCGGGTACTGTGCCAGTGCCTGAGCAATAACGCAAAAACGACCAGAGTCACGGTTCCGATGGCTACTGAGACCAGGCGGACAGCCAAGTAGCTATCCGGATGGATAAATAGCAAAGCCTTGACAGCCAGCAAGAACGGCGCGTTGAGCGGGTTGTCCAAAATAGCCTTAAAGCTCAGGCTGTTGTTGTAAGTCGCGACTTCGGCCGCACTGTAGCCTGGGACTAAAGAATTAATCTGCCAAAGCAAAGCCCAGCCAATAATTACGACTAATGCAAAACAGGCGATGCACCGCCGCCAGTTGCCCGAAAAATATTCACGTAATGCTTGTACGCTCATGCTTGAGATCATTATACATCATGTCTTAGTCACTAAATGGGTTGTGGTGTTTGGTGTCCAGGCCGCGGAAACGCTGCTTTTCTTTGTCGAAGAATAGCTCGACGTCGCCGGTCGGACCGTTACGGTGCTTCTTGATGAGAATGCTGGTGATGCCCTTCTTTTCGGTTTCGGGGTTATAGTACTCCTCGCGGTAAATAAAGGCCACGACGTCGGCGTCCTGCTCGATGGACCCTGACTCACGGAGGTCAGCCAGCTGTGGAATCTGCGGGTTACGGTTTTCTACCGAGCGGGATAGCTGCGACAGGGCGATCAGCGGGACGTCCAGCTCCCGGGCAATCCCTTTTAGGCCGCGTGAAATCTCAGAGATTTCCTGCACGCGGTTTTCGGAACCGCCGAACCGGCTGCCGCCACTCATCAGCTGCAGGTAGTCGACGATGATAAGCCCAAGTGGGTGCTGGTGGGCTTCGCGGCGGGCTTTGGTGCGCAGGTCGCTGACGGTAATGCCTGGCGTGTCGTCGATGTAGATCGGCGCCTCACTCAGGGTGCCCATGGCGTTACCGATCTTTTCGAAGTCAGTGTCGGTCAGGTTGCCGGTACGAAGCGCCCAAGCGTCCACGCCCGATTCCATAGACAATAGGCGGTCTACCAGCTGTTCCTTGCTCATTTCGAGCGAGAATACCAACACCGGCTGTTTGGCCAAGGTCGCTACGTTATGCGCCAGGTTAAGCGAAAAGGCGGTTTTACCCATCGATGGGCGGGCGGCCAGGATAAATAAGTCGGAACGCTGGAGGCCGGCCAGGATGTCGTCCATGTCGCGGAAGCCCGTCGGTACGCCGCGGATTTTGGCTTTGTCTTTGTGCAGGTCGTCCAGGCGTTCAAAGCTGTCGGCCAGGATGTCCTCGATGCTGACGATGCTTTGCTTTACGTGGGTTTGGCTGACCTGGAACAATTGAGACTCGGCTTCTTCTACCAGCTCTTTGAGGGCTTTGGACTCGTCGTAGCCGAGTTCGACAATAGTCTGGCTGGCTTTAATCAGACGCCTGCGCAAAGATTTTTGGGCCACGATGTCGGCATATTGTTCGACGTGTGATGCGGTCGGTACAAAGTTGGTCAGTTCGGTCAGGTACGACGGGCCGCCCACCAAATCCAAGGCGGAGTTATTCTTGAGCTGGTCGGCCAGTGTCAGCACATCGATCGGGCTGCGCCGTTCGTATAGTTGCGATACGGCCTCGTAGATGCGTTTGTGACGCGGGTCGTAGAAGTCTTGGGCATTAATGTGGTCGGCAATTTTGACCAGCGCGTCAGCGTCAATAAGAATAGCTCCGAGCAGACTCGCCTCCGCCTCTAGGTTACTCGGCTGGTTCTTCCCTTTTTGTCCCTGGTCCATGTATTTACGATTCTAGCACTTCGGCACCACCAAAGATATTGCTTATGGCGTCGACAGGACTTGTAGGCCTGTCGTTTGGCAGCGGAGTGGACTGGTCGACGTTATGTACGATTTCGCCGTCAGCCGGCGGCAGCGGCGCCGGTACTGCTTGCAGCGGTCGGCCTTCGCCGATGATGCATTCGATTGCGATCGGGCTGCCGGTCACACCGGCGATAACCTCGCTCAGCAAGGCCTTGTTGCGGGCTTCGCTCAGGCGCTTCTGGTGGAATTTATGCGTAAATTCCAGGGTCAGTTTGCCTGGCTCGTAATGCGGCTGGGCCATCTTGGCAACACTGTGCAGCGTGTTGTATTTAGTCTTGAGTGCCCCCAGGATAAGATCCCAGGACTTATCGTCCAGGAAGAGTTCCGAATCAACGTCGATGGTTATTTCGGGTTCTGATTTGGGTTCTGGCGTTTTGCGAAGCGGCTTTACATGGGTGGTTGGGTTGGCCGGTTCTACTACGGCCGGCGAAGCAGTCTTGGGTGTGACTTTGGCTACGACGGCAATGGCCTGACCGTCAGATAGGGCTGCGTCGAGCAGCGCAATTTCTAATGCGACGCGCGGATCTGGCGATGCCGGGGTGTGCAACAACTGGGTAAGTAATTTCATGGCAACATCGTGCGCAAACGGCAATTGACCTTCCAGGATACCGCGGCGCAGCGCATTGCTGATTTGCTTGGCAATTTGTGTCGGCTCGTAGCCTTGCTCGTGCATTTGCGCCAGTCCAGCGGCGACAGCGACCGAATCGTGGGCCGACAGCGCCCCCAGCAAACTCTGGATTAGCTCATCGGGCGCTATGCCGAGCACCGTCTGGACGTGCTCTAGTTCGATTTTTTTGCCGGTATTACGAACCTGGTCCAATAAGCTGATGCTGTCGCGGAAGCTGCCCTCACCATGGGCGGCGATTAAGGCCAGCGCGTCGTCAGAGATATCGATCTTTTCTTCTTTGGCGATGTGTTTTAGGTGCGCAACAACCTTTGGCAGGTCAACCGGCTTAAAGGCGTAGCGCTGTGTGCGGCTGATAATAGTCTCCGGGAGTTTGTGCACTTCGGTCGTGGCCAAAATGAATACGCAGTGTGCGGGAGGCTCCTCAAGCGTTTTGAGCAGCGCATTGAATGCTTCTTTGGTAAGCATGTGCACCTCGTCGATGATATACACCTTGAATTTGGCGCTGGATGGCGCAATATGTACTTTGTCACGCAGGTCGCGTATTTCGTCGATGCGGCGGTTTGATGCGGCATCGATCTCGATGATATCCAGGTGCCCGCGGTCTTCGTCGTACGGGAGCCCGTTAATCTCATGGGCCAGAATGCGGGCAATGCTGGTCTTGCCAACGCCGCGCGGGCCCGTAAACAAATACGCGTGGCTAATAGTGCCCTTCCTAAGAGCGTGGTCGAGCGCTGTCGTAATGTGTTCTTGGCCAACAATTTCCGACAGCTTCTTAGACCGGTACGTGCGGTATAAAGCCTTCCCCATTTACATACCATTATACGCACATTTTTACAGGCATATGTTGTATTTATGAGCATGGCCGGCTATCTGAATAGTGATCTGCATCACTAAATATTATTGTGAGACGTATTAATTTCGATGTAATATATATCGACCAATGAGTACATCTTACGAGCTTGAGGCGAGTTTTGATCCAGAAATTTTGGCTCCGCAGCATGAGGGGGTTTACGACACGCAGCTACGTGCTATGTCGGAACTTGTACTTACAGGTGCCGGCGCCACGCTTGGCGTCGGCACCGGAGCTGGTCAGTACTATTTACGCATGCCTGGTAATGTATCAAAATATGTTTCGACTGTTATTTGGCCGGGTCAGGACCAGGGGGAAACCAATTTTGCAGTCCTGCCGCCCCAAGATTTTTCGCATCGCTATTTCGGCGTCGCCTCACCTGCTACGCCGAACGGCGATAAGCTATGGGTAGAAGGCGTTGGCCTGCTCGCAACTGGCAGCCGTTACGGCAAAATTTTGATTAACTACAATACCTTGTCTGAACCGAGCAGTCGGGTGCCGTTGGCAATTGGCGCATTTGTGGGCAATATGGGCCAGCGCCCCGAGGACGAGATCAATAGCGTAGCGCAGCGCGGCATTAGCTTAAGCCCGGACACCCATCAACGACTGGGTAGGGCCCTGCTCTCATTCTGGGCGACCTTAGAAATGCCGCTGCGCATCACCGGTGAAGGCACGGGCACCCGTGCGGCGTTTGATCTTGCGCGCCAGGTTATAGACCGCGGCGTGTATCAGGCTAACGCCGGTGGGCACTTGGACTGCAGATATGACAGTCTTATGGAACTACGTGACAGGCGCGGCATCAATTCGGGCTTTGTGGGCGAGGACAGCCGGACTAATTCGCTGACCGCCGTGGTCCGTAACCACACTACGTATCCAGAGCGGATCGATTACATTCAGATACCATTGTCCTATACGGGCGATGATGCTGTTGTAAGCCACTACGCAATTACGGCCCACAGCGTGGGTGCGCGATTCTGTGTCGTGCCACATAAAAAGATTGCTACCACTGACGTAGCCGAGTTAATTATGAGTATTCAAGCTAATAAACGTCGATTGGACTTGCTAGACACAGACGGTGTGGACGACGTTATTCGTCAACTGTACGACGAATTGGGTGGCTTTGTAAAAACATTGCACAGTCCTGCGTCGAGCGGCCAGGAATAATAGCCTTCTGGACGGTTACCGCCTTGGCCGCAGGTCTGGCAGGTCGGAGTATTCCATCTCGTCGGCCTCGGCGTGTCGACCTTCGGCACGCATGGCGCGGATTTTGCTGGCAGCCGCCTGAATAATCAGCGGATCAGTTGTTTCCGGAACGATTGTCACATCGGCGCCAAACCGGCCCCGGACATAATCAGCGCCTTCGGTAATTTCTTCCGTGGTTTGGGTATCCCGCCGGGCAACGTACAAGTGCACGCCGCTGAACCGGGCGCCAGCCTTGTCGAGCTGCTCGCCGGCCCGGACGTTATTGACATCGGTCATAAATTTATCGCTGCCAACCAGCCAGCGCATCTTTTCGTCGCCAGTTACGCTGGCAATAAGACGGATCTGTTCGGCTCCGCGCTTGGCCAGGCCTAAGCCGAGCGGTACGTCGAGCATAGTGACTTCTGACGGGTTAAGGAGTGTGCTTGAGTAAAGCTTCTGCTCACCTTGTCTAAAGCGGCCTATGTAGGGCGGCAGGCTGTCCTTTTTGATGGGATGGTTTTGTACCACCTGAACCAGGCCATTTACGCCTTCGCCCGCGGCCGTCAAGGTGTCACGGATAGTTGAGCGATGACCGACGTGTTGCGGGTTGAAAGAGCCGATAAATTGGACGTAGCGGTGGCCTTGCCGCCATTCGCGCACGTCATCTAGATTGTCGAGTGTCAGCTCGACGGTCGTCGCTAACTGCCCGGCTGTTGTTGCGACTTTAGGGAGCGTACTTATCGCCTCCGGGTCGCCGGCTTCGGCTGCGGTGATGAGCCGGTTGTAAACCCTGGTCTTGGGGTGGTGTGGGTTGGCTTCGCCTGGCTCGTGGGTGTGCAGTGCCTCATGCAGATGGAATGCAAGGCCGCCTATCAGATCGGCTCGGACAATAGATAGTATGCCCGGCGATTTGCCGGCTGCTAGGCTATCGACTGCCCATTGTGCTGCAGGATCATACTCGGCTTCATCTAGGGCCATCAGTACCGATTCTTCATATGATGGGTTTCCAATTTGTTCTACGGGGGCGGACATACTTACTCCATTTGGGGTTAATACAATCAAAAAGCGGCCTTGTCCAGGCCTGCTGATGCGGCAATTATACACGCAGGCTACGTATCGGTCACGTTATTTTTAATCTAACACTGTTAGCAATTTTTTGGGTTTACTCACTCAAAAAACCATGGTATTTTGTAGCCTTCAAATACTCAATGATTGCGGCGAAAAATTCGCAATCATTTTAAAAAAATTCAAAAATAGGAGCATCTCTTAGCCACATGTCAAATCCCGAATATCTTGATATGCAACAATTAACAGCAGAAATGCCAGCCGAGGCAGATAGGACAGGCTCTCACCAGCAGGGCATGTCGGCAATAACCGACCGGTTTGGAGGTGACATCCAAGAGGAAATTGGCCGGTATCTCGCACCCGACGAACAGCTGCAAGGATTCGGTAGTGGCGGCAGCGAATCGCTGGTGATGGTCGTAAACACTCCGACCTATGGCCGCGTTGTCCGTAAGGTATGTAGCGAAGTGCTTTCTGCGGTGCCCTGGGATCCAAATGGCACTGGTGTAATGACTCCTCCGTCCACTAAGGGTGGCCTGCAGGTAAGCTATCTGCAGGGCCTGCCGCAGTCTGTGCAGCCTTACTTCCCTGCTGTGCATAAGGTGCAGACCGAGACCGAACCGACACCCGACGGTGGAACTGTGCGCAGGTTGGTATATGACCAGACACTGTTGACTGGCGTGGAAGTAAGTTCGTTCGTAGCCGAGGCTCAACCGACGCCAGGCGTCGTGGCTCACTTGCACCACGAAGTCATGCGGTTATTGGCCGAGAAAGTCCACCCGCACCGCCTGACCCAAAACGGCGAAGACACTATCCAGGAATCATATCTCGACAAGATCACTGCGCGTCTGGAGCTTTCCCGCCAGGCAGCTCCCGAGACATTCGGTCCACTGCTTGATTCGGAACGCATTGTGATTAATGGCGTCGAGTACAGCAACATTAAGGGCCTGCTGAAGTTCTTTGGGCGTCCTGAGGTCCGTGAAATGTTAGAGCCTCAGCACCACGCTTTGGTCATGGGCGACACGAACACCGAAAATGTTATGATCACCCATCCTGATGTATTGTTGGACGCAATGCGCCAGTCAGGAAGACCGGAGTTCACTTATGACGACATCGGCCTTAAGTTCTTGGACCCGCGAGCAATCGGTTTTAGGACGACTGGCGGCGACACGGTCGACGACCCAATGTACGACAATAAGCCAGTCCACAACTCCATAGGCAACTATGATGTGATGCACAATGAGCACTTTGATCTGAGTGTCGGCCAAGGTCCTGACGCTCCAACCATTACAGTAAGAAACCATGCCAATAACCCATACACCAAGCCGTATGAGGGTATGGAAGATTACTTTAAGTACGTTATGGAGGGCTGGGGAGTTGCGAACGAAGAGTTCCGCCAGCGTGACCCTAACTGGCTGCTGCGCTTTACCTTTATGATGGGCAGCCACTTTGCAGCGATGCCGCCATTCCACTTTACAAGGGATGAGACCGGCCGGGTGCCGGAAGACCCAGATGCACAGAAGCGAGCCATCGCTATCTATGCCGAAGGTATTAAGTGGCTCAGTATGGCCCGCGATATGATCATTGGCGATCGCCGTGATCTGTATGGCATGCCAGTCGGCAAGATCAAACCGAGCAACCGCTAAATAACGCGGATCTACAAAAATACCGGCTCCTTATGTGGGCCGGTATTTTGTTTTGTTGGTTTATTTCTCGGGGATGTACGGAGGCATGAGGCGCAATTTATCACCGCGGTGCGTATTGTCGAGTACGGCAAGTTGCCCTTGGTTAAAGCGTGCTTGGCGTAGCGGACCGGCAATGTGTTCATTGGTTTCGGCTGCGTCGGTCAATACCTTGCGCGCCCGAGACTCGTCAGGCGTGTAGCCATCACGCAGGTTGCGTTCCATAAGAAAGCCTGCACGGGCTTCGTCATGAGTGTTAAGGTATACGAACGAATCAATAGCAGGTGTTAGCTCCGGGACCAGCAGCGCAGTGCCTTCTACGAATACCGTGTAGCCTTTATCGCCCGGATCGATGTCAAGGGTGCCGACCATTTCGCCGCCCTGCTGCATGTCGTATAAGCCGTCGAGCTGGACGTGCTCCCCATCCCTAATCCTAGAAAGGACACTGCTCGCCCTACCGAGGTCCCACCACGTAATAACCCGTTGGCGGTTTGTACGCTCCTCGTCAGATATACCGGGTTCGTTGAGCCAGGCCCGGCGATCCTTGCGTGAGCGGACAAAAAAGGCATCTACTTCGAATTTGCCAGCATGTCCGCCAGCTTCCTCTACGCTGTCTACAAGACGATTGATGGTGGTCGATTTGCCGGCGCCGGTGCGGCCAACAAAGCCGACGACACGGATTTGGCCCGGCGTATACAGCGCTTCGGCCACGTCAGCGTATGCCAGGTCGCTGTATAGGGGGTTTTCGTAGAGTGTCTGGTCAGTTATGGATTGCGGCGATCTGAGCAAATCCAGAGTTGTCGTAGCGCCTCGCTTATTGCTAACCGTCGCAACGCCCATGCCATTCTGTAGCGCCACCCGCGCCCCTTGCTGATCGCTGACCAGCATAGTCTTGTCTGGCGACAGACCAAAGCCACGGGCGATGCTGGCATACGCATCGGCGGCGTGCGGCACAGCCGTCCTTACAGCATTAGAGCCTACGCGGTAGACCTGCGGCAGAAATAATTGGTCAGCTTCGGGCGCGGCATCGGTTTCGAGGATAACGCCGTCCTCAATGGCTTCGCGTGGATAAGAAAGAATGTCGAATGATAGTGCGGTTTCGTGTTGTGTCATATCTCTGATGAGTTAAAACTGGCATGCCGTTCGGGCATGCCAGTCGTAATTGAAAAGTAGATTATAACACTAACTATTGGCGTTCGGCCAGTGTATTGTATACCTGCCTAAAGCCATCCTCATACGGCGTGGGGCGCATACCGAATGTCTCTTGGAAACGCGACGAATCAAAGACGTAGTCATTGTCGTATTGGTACATCATTTCGGCAATTTCTGGCATGCTTGCGGCAAATGCCTGGCGAGCCTCGGGGTCGTTGCCGGGCACCAGCACTGTCTCAAGATCGCGGCCGAGTACCTTGCTGGCCAAAGCGATAAAACCAACGCCTTTCATGGCCCCAGCCGCCGGCATGTGCCACACCTTTTGGTCGGCTCGTGCGTCGTTGCCCAGTATGGCTAGCGCACGGGCATTGTCTGGTGTGTAACTCCAGGTACGCAGGGCATCAGGACTGCCCATCCAGTAAGCTTTGCCTTCGTTTAGCGAGCCGGTAAAGAATTTGCTGCTGATGCGGGAGTCAGGCCCGTAAAAGTCGGCTGAACGGCCGATGGTGGCATTGATTTCCTCCCTGGCCATAGCGTCCAGGAGCATGTCGGCGATTTCGGCACGAACCTCACCCTTTTTGGACGTTGGTTGCACCGGCGAGTCTTCGGTCATCGGGCCGTCGGCCTTGCCGTACATGTAGACATTGTCCAGGAATACGAGCTTAAACTGGTTGTCCCTTGCCGCATCGATGATATTGCGGGTAATGACCGGCCAAGACCGCTGCCATGGTTCGGTCCCATAAGGCACTGCCAAGGTCGCATATACGACATCAAGGCCTCTGGTTGCGGCTACCAGGCTATCTTTGTTCTCGGCATCAGCGGCTGCATATTCGATCCCAGCCAATTGCTTGTCGGCTTCTGGGACGTTGCGTGACAGCGCTTTAACGTCAATATTACGGTCAGTAAGTTCTTTGAGTAGTAGGCTACCAACGTCACCGGTAGCACCGAGTACAGCTTGTTTCATGTCTGAAAGTGTATCATATTGCGGCTCTGTATCACGAACCTCAAAATCGTCAGGATAAGATGTTAAAGCCTCTGCGCTCATAGGGGGTCTCCTTGCTTAATTAGTTCTATTGTTAGGCTAATTCAAATGTTGCCAGTTTTTTGCGGCAGGTACAATAATTGCCTAACTGACAGACTGCCAGTGTGTTTGCTTCGAAGCTGATTGGGAACGAGAAGTCGCTGTGCGTCCCAAAGCCGGAAGTCAGATGCGGATAAAATTGCTCCGGGTTATGGTAGAGCGTGTCGAAATCGCGAACCCATTTCATTGACACCGGTGCGGCTTCTGGTGAGCTGACAAACATCGAACTGTCCATGTCGTCGTAGGTCAGGAACGGCCGCAGCCGCTGCATAATGGTTTCGTGTAATGACTGGAGGCTGGCAGTGTCGGCGAACTCCAGGACGGCAAGCTTTTCTCCGGTCGGAATGTCATGGGCTTTAATGCCGTCAATGGCAAGTTGCAACGCCGCCGTTTGACTGGCTATGTCTGAGAGCGCCTCATTGACCTTGGGCAGGTCTTCTTCTTTTACAACGCCCATGCAGAGTGAAACATGCGGCAGGTAGTCCTGTTTGCCCAGGACAACCGTCCGGTTGCCAGAAGTTTCGGCTAGTTTGCGGCTAATAGAAATGGCCTTGCTGGCCACTTCCTTTGGTGGAAGCAGTACGACATCGATGGCTATTTTGTTCATGCAGCTATTATACTGATCAAGCCTGCAGCCGCCAAAATGTTAATGCAGTTTTTCGCCTTTATGTAGCATGTCGATGAATTTTTCTATGCGGCGGGCGCGGGTTTCGGGTTTTTTGGCGGTGGCGATGCGCCACAGGAAGGCATAAGTGTTGGTCTTGCTAAGGCTGCCAAAGAATTCCTTGGCCGTAGGGTCGGTGTCGAGAGCCTTCTGGAAGTCCTCGGGCACTGTCATATTCGCCGGTGAGTGGTAGGCTTGCTCCCATCGGCCGTCGGCCTTGGCCCGGTCAATCTCGGCCTGGCCGGCGGGCTGCATCTTGCCCTCGGCTATTAGCTTCTCGACCTTGCCGATGTTTATCTTGGACCAGATACTTTTGGCGCGCCGCGGCGTGTATTTTTGCAGGTAATACGTCTCGTCGATACTCTTGGCTTGCCCGTCGATCCAACCGTAACAGAGAGCGACATCTAGCGTTTCGGCATGGTTGGTCGATTTGACGCCGGTGCCCTTCTTGGCGAACTTCAGCCATGCGCCGTTTTGCGTGGCGTGGTTCTGGCTTAGCCAGTCCTCCCAACCTTTTTGGTCTTCGAAGAATAGTATTGGATAGTCTGTTGGTTTGTTGTTTGCCGATGACATCATGTCATTACTATACCAGGCGGCGGGCGGCAGGAATATGGACAAAAATGTCCAAAAATGTTATTATTTCATATCTTTTGCTATGAATACTTTACTTATTGAAGGCGCTAGTTCCGCTTACGGGTATTTTGATTTTGAGGCTGGCGGCTGGGCAGGTCGTCTTAAGACCCGCAAAATGCAGGAGGGCATGGACAACATCCTCGAGTCTACGCTTGTTATAAATAATGCCCTTCCCGGGCAGTCGCTTGCTGGCGTTACCCGTGAGCTGCAGGCCAGGATACAGAACTACCAACGCTTTGGATTGGTCGCGGTTGCTGCGCAAGTCGGCCTAAACGAGGCCAAGATTTACCCACCCAATACCAGGCCGGTAGTATCGGCGTTGTATTTTGGCGGACAGGTTTTACGTTTTTGTGAGATTGTCCAGTCCGAAGGATCGGTGCCGATTTTGGTTGGCCCTGGTCCCGTCGACGAAAGCCATGACTTGCCCGCCATCAGTGGTGCTGTCCTGCGCAATGACGCAATATCTGCCTACGCTGACGTAATGAGGGAGACGGCCGAGCGCCAGGGCGCGGTATATGTCGATATACGCCAAGCCTATGCTGACTCTGGTTACTCAATGGACGACCTGGTTGCCCGCGAAGACGGTTCACATCCCAGCCCATTGGGACACGCCGTGATTGCTGACGCGGTTTACCAGTGTCTCCCATTTAAGGGGTAATTTGCTTCTAGAGGGCGGCTTCGAGAGCAGCCCATTCGGCTGCTGAGTCGTCCTCGGGAACGTTTACGCTTACCTGGTCGCCTGGTTTGGCCTTAAAATAGGTCACGCTGGCCAGCAGCACGCGGTAGTTTTTGTCGCCAACCTCTACAAAGTAATGGCCGTTTTCCAGCTTAAGGGTGCCGACAACCTGTTTGCGAGGAATCGGACCGATCTGTTTGTACAAGAATGTGCCGTCGTCGGCAATAGTCAATTTAAGAATGTCGCCTTGGACCAGTTTGGATTTGCTGGCGTAGTTGGCCGGTACCGGATATACCTTGCCGTCTGATCCGACCATATTCTGACCGTCAAAGACGCCCTCAATTACCTTACCGATGTTTTCGTCCTTGGCGATTGGCGCGATCTTTTCGTCGTCGCCCACTAAGCTGATGAGCAATTCAGTAGCGGCAGAAAGGTTGGTCTCTGCTTCTTGGATTAACGCCCTGAGTCGCTTTATTTGTTTATCTGGTACGTCTGCCATGTTTATTGTTCGTCTCTCTTAGTCTCTCAGCTCAGTGTTTGTTTGCTACACTTACACCTAAAACTACCATGTTTGATAAGTCAAGTCAAAAAATATATAACGAGCTGTGGATAAGGCCCGCCAGCCGCAGTTTTTTAGTACAACGAAAATAAGTATAACAAACCCAAAATCATAATTACAAAAAGATGCTGTAGTATTTTTTATATGAGTGCTGAGGCAAAAAAAGAACCCGCCATTATAGCGAGTTCTTCGTTTGTGAGTAACCTAAAAACTAGGCGAGCTCTACAGTAGCACCGGCGTCAGCAAGAGCCTTCTTGGCGGCTTCTGCGTCTTCCTTCTTGGCCTTTTCGAGGATGGTCTTTGGAGCGCCATCAACGAGAGCCTTAGCTTCACCAAGGCCAAGGCCGGTGATGTCCTTGACTGCCTTGATAACAGCAACCTTCTGGGCGCCTGCGTCCTTGAGGACAACATCCCATTCAGCCTTTTCGTCAGCTGCAGCAGCTTCGCCGCCAGCAGCAGGGCCGGCAACAGCTACAGCAGCAGCTGCTGGCTCGATGCCGTATTCATCCTTAAGGATGTTCTTAAGTTCGTTTACTTCTAGAACAGTCAACTTGGTCAAGTCTTCTGCGAGTTTCTTCAAATCAGCCATGTGATTATCCTTTCAATTAATTAGTAGCCTTAGCTTCGACACCATCCAGGAGCGCGTGCAAGTTGCCGGAAAGGGCGTTTGTAACGTCGTGGACTGGTGACAGAAGGGTTGCAACAACCTGGGCAATAAGTTCGTTTTTGCCTGGGAGCGCAGCCAAAGCCTTTACCTCATCGGCGCTGGCGAATTTACCCTCTGGGGTAATCGCACCAACGAACTCGATGGTTGGGTTGGCCTTTGCAAAGTCTGCCAGAGCCTTGGCTGGCGCTACTTCGTCTTCGGTGTTGAAGGCGTAAAGGAGCATGCCGTTCAGGGCGCTGGTATCAACATCCTTGAGGGTGTTGTTGGCCTGCAAAGCCTTGATGACCAACCGGTTTTTGACAACTTTCACCTTGGTGCCGTTGTCTTTTGCGTCGCGGCGGAGCTGCTGGATGGCCTTTACGGTTGTGCCCTGGTATTTGGCAACAACGGTCATCCTGCTTGATTCAAGCATGTCAGCTACTTCTTTGACGACATCGTCTTTCTGTTGTTTGGTTAAAGCCATGTAATACTTCTTCCTTTTTAAGGGTAATGAGACAAACCTCGCGGTTTTTCTCATCGCGCCAGGTGTCGGAGTGAATCCGTCACGCGGGCTGCTCTTTACCCTTGCTTTAATTAAATCTATTCGACCTGGTAGATTTTTAAAGAACAAAAAAGTCTTTGGTTCTCGCATTACCAAAGACTGGGAAAATAAACAAAAGTATTTGTTTCACTTCCTAGGTAGCTGATTAAGCATTTTTTGCTGCTACTGTCTTCGGCAATGAGATCAAAGGTATTCTATCTGATTAGCCTGTACTTGTCAACTCAACGCTAGCGTTCTTTTGGAGGTGGTCTTTGAGTATCTTGACCAAATCAAAAAGCGCCTGTTTGTCAATCCACTCTTCGTCACTGTGATGGCCGCCACTTAATGGATATGTAACGGCGCACGGGATGCCAAGCTCATCAAACCGGCAGGCATCACTCGCTCCATAGGCAATAACATGTTCGGGTTGTTTGCCGGTTATCTTGGCGATTGACTCTGCAAAGCTGGCGATGTACGGGTTTTGCATATTGTGTTTGAGTACCGGGAAGTACACTATCTCTTCCATGGTGCCGCCATATGTGTCGCAGAGCTCCTGAATCCGCCGGCGGGTAGGGCCGACGTTGTCCGGGCTTACGAGCCGGATATCGAGCATCGCGGTAGCGATATCTGGAATTTGGTTAAAGGCGCCGGTTCCAGCGGACATGTTGGATACATTCAAAGTGTCGGTTTCGGGGCCATGCCCGGCAAAGTCTTTTTGCAGTTCGGCGAGGAGTTCAACCAACTTAAATGAAGCGCTGTCGCCCAGCCATGGGCGAGAGCCGTGAGCGCTCTTCCCGGTTATTTTGACCGATATGTACAATGCGCCTTTGGCGAGACTCTCTAAGCTCCAGCTTTCACCGCCATCAAGTAGGACGACTGATTTTGGCAGCCATCCGTCTTCCAGGAGACGGATTATTCCCAGGTCCTGGGTTTCTTCGTCGCTGATCAGCATAATGCCAAAGTCGTAGTCCTGCATGTTGTCCTTAAGCTGGTGCGCTACGGCCATATATGCGGCAACCGCCGATTTCATATCACGCATGCCGCGCCCATAGAGCCGGCCGTCTTTTTCGACGAGGGTAAACATTGTCTCGGATGCCGGTACAACGTCGGTGTGTCCGGCCAGCATGACAGCCGGCTGTTTGGTCGGGCGGCTGGTAGCGACCAGGGCGCCGTACCCGTCGTGTTCGGTGCGAAAGATATGCATACCGCAGTCACGCAGAAAAGATTCGATATAATCGAGAGCTTTGTTATTTGCAGCGGTGTCGGCACTGAGGGTGCGCATGGCGACCAATTCACTCAATAGTTTTTGGACAAGCATTTCATTCATCGCCTACAGCATAGTCCCGGGCGGCCGGTTATTCAACTTATTTCTTGGCTGCGGCGGATGATTTGGCAACCCGCCCAAGATAGTTTATGAACAATTGCTGCATTTGGTATAACGCTTTTTTCTCGATGTACTCGTCGGTACTGTGGTGATTGGCGCCGGCGGGGTATTGGATGGCGCAAGGGATGTCGTATTTTGCAAAAAAGCGGCTGTCATTGCTGGCCATCGAGGTGATCCATTCAACGGGCCGTCCAATGATCTCTTCGGTGCATTCGGCATAGGCCTTTAAGTATGGGTTGTTCGGGTCGTTATTGACCGCGTCGGCTTCGACTTCGGTCGTTACGGTAAAGCCGCATTTCTCGGCAAGTTCTTCGACGGCCCGGGTGATGCGTACTTGGTCTTGGGGTGTCGCAAAGCGCATGTCAATACTTGCACTGGCAGACGAAGGAATCTGGTTGATCGCCTCTCCGCCCTGAATAAGGCCGATGTTGATAGTACTGGTGTCGGGCGTTATTTTTGCCGGAAAGAGGCTGCGGATGGCTGCGAGATCGGCCATTAATGCGTCAATGGCATTAATGCCAGCCCACGGGCGCGAGCCGTGAGCGCTCTTGCCTGATGTCTCGATGGTGACGTGCCAAATGCCTTTGGCAAAGCGTTCCATATTCCAGTTTTCACCGCCATCGGGAACGATCATCATTTTGGGCCGGTAACCCATTTCTTCGGCTAGGCGGGCTCCTCCATCAAAACCGCCTGTTTCTTCGTCGCTGGTCAGCATGACTGCAAAATCATAGTCGGCTACGTCACCTGGCAATTCCTGGACTGCTCCCAGTATTGCAGCCACTCCGCCTTTCATATCCAAGGCACCGCGGCCATACAGCCGGCCGTCTTTCTCGCGCATTTGGAATACTTCGCTCGGCCCGGGAACGACGTCTACATGTCCAAAAAAGCAGACCGTGGGCTGTTTGGTCTCGCGGCTGCTGGCGACCAGGGATTCTATGTCGTTCCACTCATACCGCTTAATGGACATACCGCGGCGCTTTAGAATGCGCTCCGCATAGTCGAATGCATCGTGGTTGGCGTCGTGGTCACCGGTTACGGAGGGGATAGAAATAAGGTCGCGCAGAAAGTCATCTACCTTTTTATTGGCAGTTTCTACTGAGGTGTCTTGGGTTTTGAGCTTCCACTTGTCAGCTATCTTGCTAGCGAAGTCCTGTATTGCTTTGTTCATTAGTTCCTTCTGATTAAAAAACCGAGCCCTCTTTAGAGCTCGGTTCGGTTGCTGGATTATTGGTACAGGCTTAACCGAGCTCCTTTTTGGAACCGAGGACTACCATGCAAATAATGCCAGCTTTGCTCATAATGCAAAGAGTATACGCCCGCATCCGTTCCGCCGTCAAGTGCTCAAGCAGCGCTCTCTAAGAAAGCGTTTAGGGTGTTCCTGTACGTCTTGACTGATGATAGGAGTACGTATTCTTCGTCGCTGTGCAGCCCACTGCCGGACAGGCCGTATACTACGGCGGTCATATTATGGTCAGAATAGTAGCGGACATCTGATGCGCCGTGTTTCTTGATGAATTCCGTCGGCTGGCCGGTTTCTTTGGACAGGCTGGCGGCAAGCTGCTTGAGGAGCCGGTTGCCGGGGTCGGCAAAATGGCTCGGCTCAAATTCCACTACCGTAATCTTGGCCGACGGGTCGAGGCCTTGCATAAACGCCAGCATCGTCTGTTCGCTGGCAAAGACCGGGTCTTCTGCCACATAACGTATGTCCAGCTTTAGCTTGGCCGCATCCGGCACACGGTTAAAGGTACTGTTGGTGGTTTCAAGGCTGGCGATATTGACTGTAGTCGTCCAAGTGTCCGATGGCGGCACCGGGTAAGCTTCCAGGAGCTTTTGTGTAAAAGCCTGAGCCTTGAGAATGGCGTTTGTTCCGTTCCAGGGGTAGGCACTGTGTGCCGCCTGCCCGGCAAAGTCTACTTCGAGCCAACATATGCCACGGGATTCGTTGCAAATTTTACCTGGCGGCGTAAATTCGCCGGCAATAACAAAATCGGCGGTGACCCCTTGCCTAATGTGGAGCTTGGTACCGTGCGCGCCTCCAACTTCTTCGTCGGTGACCATTTGGAGGCCAAGCGCGTACGGCACTTTGGGCGCTATGTCGCAGAAGACCTGTGTCATGAGTAGTGCCGTTGTCTTCATATCCAGGGCGCCGCGACCGTACAGCTTGTCTTCTTTGACGAAGGGCTCAAATTGTTCCGGTCTTCCGGGTACGACGTCTACGTGCCCATTAAGCAGAACTGTAAAGCGTTCCGGCCGCCTATTGCCTTTGTAAGCCAATAGGCTGGGCTTGCCATGTTCTTCGAAGTGCTCAACAGTCAGGCCGGGAACCTGAGAGATGATGCCGGCTATAATTGCCAAGGCATCGCGAAGATCATCTGGCCTGTCGGTGGTCGATTGGATCGCAATAAGCTTTTGGACGGTTTCTATAAATGTCTGATCTGTCATATTAGTCAATTATAATCGTACTTTTAACATTTTCCCTGGCGGTAATGGCGGCTCCGAGCATCTTGGCGTACACATTGTCCAAGACTCTTCTGGTACCCGGAAGGTTGTGGTCGAAGTATGACGGGTGGTGGGCTGGCTCTACGAGTTCCTCGATCCGCTTGGGGTTAACCCGCGCAAATTCCGGGCATACGGCTCCGTATTCAATCTCGGAAGGCCACCAGCCAGCCAGTGTCCACCCCTGTTCATGTAGCTTTCGCATGATTGCGGCGCCGCGCGGCGTGCTTGCAACGTCGGCTTCGATAACCAGCTTTTGCGAAATCGCTTCGCCCAGATGCGCTGCGACCTCTTCTTCTGATCGTGCCGGTAATGGTGTTCTGCGGTCGGTCACGACGTACTTGGCGGCCATGGCATCTGACGGGCCGTGCATTTCGTTATATGCAAAGTCGTAGGCGGCCGGAGCCTGCCGGTCAACGACGACATGCGGCTTCACCCGTCCGCGCGTACCTTCCGTTAGCAGTGTGGATACGGCATTGCGGTCGGCCTCAGTAGGCGTGAACAGCGTGTGCTGGCTTGCCGCTCCTACCCATTGTTCCGGGTCAACCGGCGATACGAATCCGGTAAAGGGCTCGATGCCGTGCAGCTTATAGGCCCAGCTGGCGCCTGTCGTGACCATGGGTATCTGAGACCCATGTTTGCTGGCGCCCCACCAGACGCTTTGTATGCCCCGGCCGCTCGGCGAACCTCCCCGCCCCTCGGCGGCCGAGCGAGTCATGGAGTACAGGTAGTCTTGGCCGGTAAGATTTTCTTGGCTCCACGGAAGGCGGTATTTTAGCATCGGCCGCATAGGCACACCGGCGCGGTATCCATCGGAAGGTCTTGCGACGGCCCGGCCCAGTTCGGTAAAAGTTATTTCTCCGCCCAGGCGATTGTCCTGGTTTACCAGTGCCGCCATGCCGGACAGCTCGCCGTCCCGCGCAAGCGTGAACAGGTTGGTCTCGCCAGCGATTATGCCAGCATGCAGAGCGTCTGCGTCCTTGGCACTCAGAGGGTAGGTGCCCTTGTAGACGGTCTGTAGCAGTGTCCCGCATTCTTGTGCTAACCGGTGCAAAGCGGCACCGCCCAAATTTCGGACGGCATCCGGCATGCTTAGTTCGTACCCCAGCTCGGGATACCGGTCAACCCCTTCAAACGTATCGGGGTCGTCAAAACACCCCCACTCTGCCGCACTCATTTCCATCTCCTTTAAGATATTAAAAAACCGGGTTCCTGCGAGGGAGCCCGGTTGGTTTGCTTTTGCTGGTTATTGTCTAGTTTTTTGGCAAGCCTCTATCCGCGCTCCATCGAGCC
Source organism: Saccharimonadales bacterium (SeqCode) (assembly GCA_035758825.1). Taxonomy (GTDB): domain Bacteria; phylum Patescibacteriota; class Saccharimonadia; order Saccharimonadales; family UBA4665; genus JARIHD01. The sequence continues at coordinate 46,713 of DASTWA010000005.1, read as the reverse complement.
GAGAATAATGAGACCAAGGATAAGACCTTTGTTCCTAGACATAATGTGCGCAATTGTAGCCTTGTGCGGCAAGTGTGTCAATATTTTAATCTTTGCCGGCGAACTTCATGGCTTCGCCTAGCAATGGATGCACCTGGCAGAGTTTGTCGTACATCGTCTGGACAAGCTCCCGTACCTCGCGCCGGTTGTGCGGGCTGCTGCGTAGTTCGAGCAGATGAAACGCCTCACGCGCATTGTAGGTCATCTTCCAGCGAATGCGGTGGCCGAGTAAGGTGGCATACTGTGCTTCGGCCGCGAATCCGGCCTCCTGGATGAGCCCATGCAGCCGAAGGCTCAGTTCAAAACAAGCTTCAAACTGGTCTAGCAGCCCGGCATCTTCCACTGCTCGTGGAATATCGTAACCGTAACGCGGCGTAAGTATTTGCCACTCCAGATCGTCGACGACGCGGTGACGCTGCAAGTCGCGGAAGGTGTCGAAGTCAGAAATCAGGTCCCAGCTGTAATGCGCCTTTTCGAGCGCCCTTCCCGGCCGCTGCGAATGGTTTTGTCGTTCACCGATGTAGGCCTCAAAGACTTCAATTTTGCGGTCATAAGGCCATGAGCTGGCCGCTTGCTGCAACACCGAGAGCGGCACGTCGCTGTGCGAATACAGCATGTCGGGGACTAAATCCATTTCGTTACGAGGCCAGACGTCGGTCAGTCGCACGGGATGGGTGGTGTCGGCGTAGTTGTCGGACAGGTATTTTTTGACGATGCTGGCGAGCTGTCTGGTGCTATTGGAGCGATACGTGACTGTCTCTGCCAGCTGACCGGCTCCTAGTAACGACGGCAATATTTTGCGGGCTTCGTTCAAGAGAACTGTGCCGCACTGCCGTGCTTCGTGCAGGGTGTCGCTCGCAAGATTGGCTATTACGCTTTCCAGCGCGGATCCGGATCCGTATATGGACACATCCGTGGTTGCCGCAGCCGGCAGTACCGGGCGCAAGACTTCCCTTGCCTCCTGACGTAGTGCGGCTTCCCATTCGGCGGCGTCAACGGCAGTCGGCGGTTTGTTGGAGGATTTAAGGTGGCTGGTAAGTATTCCAACCATTTCGCCGTAAAGGTTGAATATTTGGTCCATGTACGCACGGTACTGTTCGGTGAGCTTTTCGTCGAATTGTTTTGGGGTAAAGTACCTATACTCGCCCGCAGCATTTTTTTGATCGTAAGCAGTAAACCTGGAGGCGCGTTCGACGTACGTTGCCATGCGTCCGTGTCCCAGTATTTTTGTCAGCAGCAAACTGGCCCCCTGTACCACCAGGTGATTGGAGACGAGGTGAGAAGACGAGGCTTCATCTGGCGGCGCATCGTCTTGCGCCTCTGACTTTCTCTTGGGACGCTTTGGTGGCAGCACCGGCTCCAGTCTTTGCCAAAGGATTTCGTGGATACTGGCAATGTCCATAATGCCGTCGCCCCGAGTGCAGTCGACGCGTACGAAGTCCTTGGGAAACAGCTGACACATGTCGTCGTAGACTTCAGCGGCCTTTTGCAAATGACCCAGGTCGGCTTCGTGTAGGTCACGCTTCTTCGTGGTGTAGGAACGCTCTTGCTTCTGATCCACCAGGCGCTGGGCGATTTCGGCGGGCACCCGAAGCACGAAACTGAAGTCCGGCCTGGGGATGCGCAGCATCTCGAACTCAAGGTTGTCGAGCCATATAAAGTAACCGCGGCGTTCCTCGGCGTGGCTAAATTTGGTCCCTTGGTGGGCCATGCTGGAACCGACATAGCGGTTGGCCAGTACTACTTTGCCATCGTCAAGGGCTTGCCTGATTTGGTGGGCGGCTTCGAACCGGTCCAGGGCGTAAAATAGCGATGCGGTATAGGGGCCGACATCTGCCAATCCACCGTAGTTGCCGTTTAAATACTCGCGGACAAAATGACTGGACGGCCGGTCGTACTGCGGGAAATCAAACGTTTCAACGTCGTACCCTTCTTGCCGCAGGCGGTCGACCAAAAGCTTAAACTGCGTGCCTTTGCCAGACCCGTCCGTCCCTTCAACGACTACGAAAGTTCCGCGGCCAGTATTCATATATCCTCCCCCATCAAGTGCTGCTATGGCCACCCCTCTGCCTTTATTTAGCCACATACGTTACAAGTATGCAATACGCTTATGTACTACGGGCATGGTAAACTACCAGTATGAAGGTTTTTATAGTCGCTGCCATTACAGCCGATGGGTTCATTGGCCGGACCGCCGACCATCTGGCAGATTGGAGCAGCAAAGAAGACAAGAAGCTCTTTATTAAGCTCACCAAAGAGGCCGGCACCATGGTCATGGGCTCCAAGACCTTTGCGACTATCGGCCGCGCTTTGCCGGGACGCAAGACAATCGTGTACACCCGTGAACCGCGCGAGTCAGATATCGTCGACGTTACTTTTACTAATGAGCCGCCTGCCGACCTGGTCAGCCGTCTGACAAGCGAAGGCCACGAGTCGCTGGCGATCTGCGGCGGCGCTTCAATCTATAGCCTGTTCATGGAGTCGGGTGTTGTCGACGAACTATACTTGACGGTCGAGCCAGTGGTCTTTGGGACTGGCGTGCCACTGTTTGGCCACACCCTCGAAAACGGTCTGACGCTGCTGAGCGCCGAGAGCTTAAACCCGAACACAGTACTCCTGCACTACTCCGTAGATAAGTAATATGACCGGACTGCAGGACGCTACAATCGCTCGGGTGCTAAAAAAATACGGTCTAGATTATGTAGATATCGGCCAGCCTCAGAAGGGCTACCGCAACCAATCCTTTCCGATACACCTGCGAGACGGGCAGGCCGTTAACCTCATTCTATACAAGCGCGAGCCGGGCATCCTGGAAAAGATTAAGGCAGCAAATGCCGTATCGGCCTTTCTGTGGAACCAGGCTTTCCCGGTGCGCCATCCAATCCGCGAACAGATTATCCAGCTAAAAGCCGGTGCATACCTCAAATACGGCGCTTTATACAACTATCTGGACGGGAGCACTATTCCCTGGGAGGGCTATACTCAGGACCATATAAAAGTCCTGGGCAAAACCCTGGGGGACATGCATGCCGCCTTAACCGGTTTTGACCCGGCCGATCTGCCGGACGTCGCCGACGAGTACCTTGAAATCACCAAGCGCATGAGGGCGTACTTTAATGATGCCCCAGTGCAGCGGGCGCTGGCCGACAAGTTGCTCCTGCGCATTCCGCCCGAGGCCTTTGACGGATTCGAACAACTACTGACCGGCGCCAAGCTACTGCCTCGTAAGCAAGCGCTGCATATGGACTTTGTGCGCAGTAACATCCTGTTCGAAGACGAGGGCGATGGTGAGTTCAAGGTCAAAATCAGCGGCATATTGGACTTCGAAAAGACCGCCTACGGCCACCCGCTATTTGACGTGGCCCGTACCTTAGCTTTCCTGTTGGTCGACTGCAAATACAAAGAACCGACCAAGGTCCGCAAGTACTTCCTGGGCGGCGGTTACATCAAACGCAGCAAGGCTACAATCCCAAGTAAGCACCTCGGCATGCTGGATCCGCTTGTCGACCTGTTCCTGTTCTATGACTTCTATAAGTTTTTGCGCCATAACCCTTACGAATCACTGCCTGACAATGAGCATTTCATGCGCACAGCCCAGCTCCTTATCCCACGTCATCTTGTAGTACCTACAACGTCCATAGCCCGTTAGCATAAAAGGTGTTAAAATTAGTCAAAAGGGGTAACTAGAGGGGAACCTACGATGGCTCAAGCGTGGAAAAAGCGCCTTGTCGCCCAAAGCGACTTAATGACACTTCACGAAAAGTTAAAAGAGAAGGACAGGAAGATTGTCTTTACTGCCGGTTCGTGGGACTTGCTACACGTCGGCCAGTGCCGCTACCTCGAAGAGGCCAAAGCCCGAGGCGATATATTGGTCGTCGGTGTCAGCAGTAACGAAGCCATCCGCAAGGTCAAAGGCCCCAACAAGCCCATCCTCGACGAGAAAATCCGTGCCGAAATGCTCACTTACCTGCGCTCCGTCGACTTTGTGACCATCCTTCCAGAGCCCAGCTGCGTACCGGCCTTGGGCCTATTGCGCCCTGACGTATTCATAACCGTCAAAGAGGACTGGACTGACGCCTACAAGGAGTCCAAAGAATACAAGACGGTTATTAAATATGGCGGCGAAATGACGGTCGTCGACCGCCAGTCAACTGCCCTTTCTACCACCAAGATCGTCCAGCGCGCCATTGGCGGCCAGTTAGGCGATATCTTCAAAGACTTCATGGAACTCCGCAAGGATCCGCTGAAAGAAAAGTAATGGAACTCAAACTGGATCTTACCCCTGAAGAGCAGCAGAAGCAGGAGTACTATCGTGACGCCCGCACCGGCGGCTATTACGGTAAGATCTGGACCAGTGTTGGCAAGTGCGTCTTCTGCGACCTGCGCGAAAAGTATGTGGTGATGGAAGAGAACGGTATGGTCATGACCGTCGCCTTATTTGCTTACATCGACGGCAATGTCATGATTATGCCGCGGCGCCATGTAAAGTCAGTCAAAGAATTGACCAGCGAAGAATGGCAGACGGCCCGCAAAATGATGTACGTGGCCAAAAAAATGATCCGTAAAATCTACGGCATCAAAGGCATACAGTACATTGTCCGCGACGGAGGCATCGAAGCCCAGAGCACAGTGTCTGACCACCTGCACATCCATGTGATTCCATTTGACGCGCCCGACCTTAGCACCTGGAATTACCGCAAGCTTAAGTACACTCCCCTAGAGAACGCGACACTCTTCCGCGGCAAGGCCCGAACTATGGCCAAACTGGCCGAAAAGTTCGAAGAAAAGTACGCCGCCGAGCCAGAGGCATCAGCCGACAAAAAGGAGGTTTACCTTGCGGCCTTCAAACAGACGCTGGCCAGCAAGAAGAAATCCTTAGCCAAAAAGACCGCCAAAGTCGGCGCTGCCATTATTGCCGGTGATACGGTTATTTCGATGTCCAATGCCAACCTGGTCGGCGGACCAATGGAATACCAGAAGGAAGACGGCACCTGGACCAGCCCACCGACCGTTTCCCATGCCGAAGAACGCTGTATTTCACAAGCAGCCAAACAGGGGCTGTCCCTGGATGGCGCCACGATGATCGTTACTTTGTCACCCTGCATGGCTTGCTCCCGGCAGATCGTGAATTCAGGTATAAGGGAGCTTCATTACATAGATGACTGGTGGGATCAGGAAGCCTTGGGCTTTCTGCGCGAAAACGATGTAAAGGTAGTAAAACTACCATATAAGAAAGGTGGGAAGCGAACATGACGCACCCCGAGTACCAATACCTCAAACTAATGGCCGACATTATCAAAGAAGGCCGCACCAAACACACCCGTGGCATCCACGACATTACCGCCGTATTTGGTACGCAAGTCCGCTTTGACCTGCGTCAGGGTTTCCCACTTTTGACCACCAAAAAGATGCCTTTCAAGATCCTGCTGCACGAATTGTTCTGGTTTATCTCGGGCAGTTCCGAAGTCGGCTACCTGCACGACCACAAAATCCATTACTGGGATGGTTTCCTGCACGAAGGCAAGACTGACCTTGGCCGCGTATATGGGGTGCAGTGGCGCCACTGGAAGCGCCCGGACGGCAGCGAGTTTGACCAATTAGCCTGGGCTATCGACCAGATCAAGACCAATCCGGACAGTAAGGCCATCATCGTAAACGCCTGGAATGCCGGTGAGTTAGACGAGATGCGCCTGCCTCCCTGCCACACCATGTTCCAGTTTGACGTCACCAAGGGCAAACTGCGCCTGCACTTGTACCAGCGGTCCTGGGATGTATTCTTGGGTGCACCTTTCAATATCGCCCAGTATGCCCTGCTGCTATATATGGTCGCCCACGTAACAGGTTATGAAGCCCGCGAGCTGATCATCTCGGCTGGCAGCGCCCACTTGTACAAAAACCACCTGGAGCCAGCCAAAGAACAATTGCGCCGCAAGCCTTACCCATTCCCCAAGCTCAAAATTGTTGGCGACGTAACTTCGATCGATGACTTCCGCGAGGAAAACTTCGTCCTCGAAGATTACAAAGCGCACCCGCGTATCAAAACTGATCTGGTAATCGTCTAGGTTCGCGGAATGTCTGAAATCATCACTCCTGGCCTCGAAGTATTTGTTTCTGGCTCTGTCAGAGAAATAGACGAAGTCCAGGCTTTGCAGGCTGAGCTTGAGCAGCTTGGCTGCGTGTTGGCCCATGATTGGACAACCACCCGCGAAACAATGCTAGCCGGGAAAGAAAATAAACTTGCCCACCCCGAAGAAGCGGCGCGCCGGGCGCAGCTCGATTTGGAAGCGGCAGCGAGATGTGATGCGTTTGTGTATGTTGCGCCACAGGATCCTGCGCACGCGCCAGGGACCATGGTAATGGAGCTGGGCGCCGCCGTGGGCGCCAGGATTGCGCGCCGCTCGGCCAACTTGCCCGTGACGCCTGACATATACTTTTTGGGACGTTTCCAAAATGCCGGGCGGCTTCTGCTTGGTTATTTTTCACCAGAGATTACAGTGGTCGAGACGCGGTTGGAGCTGTTTGACAGGCTGGGAGCTCTTACGTTAGCCGGGCGTATACCTCAAGGTGGCCAGCAATCATCTGATCGATCGTGAACTTGGACTCGTAGGTACGGCGGCATACTGCCCGGTCGATGGCTTCGATGCGCTCCAGGTTGCGGACAAGGGCGTGCACTGTAGCTGGTTCATTGACAATATTTTCCGACATAGCCTTTGCTACCACGTAGCCGGTTGTCTTATCGTCAATTACCTCTGGTATGGCGCCGGAATCCAGCCCGACGACCGGCGTGCCGCAGGCCATGGCTTCAATACTGACCAGGCCGAACGGTTCGTCAAATAATGATGGCACGACCAGAGCTTTGGCATTGCCTAGGAATTCGCGCTTGGCGGCCGGGTCGTTAATAAAGCCGACATATTGTATGACTTCGCCGTCAACGTGCGGCTCGACTTGTTCTTGCCAGTAAGTATCCTTCTTGTGGCCGGCATAGTGCTTGCCGGCGATCTTGAGCCTCAGCGGCACATCCGAGTGTTCCTGGTTGTACTTTAGGATGGCCTGGATGGCCAGATGCACACCTTTTGGTTGGATGATGCGCCCCAAATAAGCGACGTAGTCACGGGCTGGAACCTTTACCGGCCTAAGCTTTGGCTCGGACAAGCCGTGGTAGACATTGCCCACCCAGTTGGTGCCATCGGGCATGCCCTTGCGTTGGGCGTAGGACATCGAAATCCAGTTAAGGTGCTTGTATTTGGGAAATAAGTTCTTGTATTTGACCAAAAAGTTAAATGGGTCGTGATGTGTAAAGACGACCGGCTTATTACAGAGGGCGGCAAATGGCAGCGCCGTATCTTCTTCGTTGGTGTAAATGTGCACGATATCCAGACTGCCATCGTTAGCCATCTGGTAGGCCTTGGCGATCAGCTCGCTTTGCATCTGCCTGGCTAGTGTAATAAAGGTAAACGGATGTTTCTTTAGAAGCTCGGTGTAGGTGTCGCCGCGCAGGGCCAGCTCATGCTCAAACAAGCTTAAGTCGGCCGTCACATTGCGGACGGATGTATCAACCGGGCCGGGCGAAAAGAGTGTAACCTCCTGTCCTTGCGCGGCCAAGCCTTCGGCTAGATCCAGCGCTAATTTGGCAGGCGAAAAAATAACATGCGGAAGTATGTCCCGATGCATAAAGATGTGCGGTACGACGATACCGATCTTCAAAGGGCTACTTCTTTTCGCTGTCGAGCGAATCTTGGGTCGACTCGTCGCCCTTGTCTTCGTCCAAGAAGCTGAGGTCAATGTCTTCGTCGCTTGCGTCGTCGTCGCCGTAGTAGCCGTCAACTTGCGTTTTGTCATCTTGCATTGCGTATTCTCCCAATCTATCAGGTTAAACAAAGGATATCCAGATTATCTCTAATCTTCCATGCCTTGTAAAGGTAGCCCAAGAGAAAATAATCTACTGTGATTAAGGTCACTAGTTAAAGTACAAGAAGGATGGTAGAATAATCCACTATGGCAAAACCAACAAAGATTACCGTGGCAGTCGTATTAAAAAAGTCCAAAGACTCTGACGAATTTTTGGTAGTGCGTCGTCCAAAAGAAGATAGCGACTTAGCTGGTTCCTGGGGATTCCCCGCCGTTACGTTGGAGCCTGGTGAATTGCCAGAGCAAGGCGCGGAGCGTGTTTGCCGCGAAAAGCTCGGCTGCAAGGCAACGGCATCCCGCTACTTGGGCCTTATGTTCCAGAAACGGAATAATTACGACATTTTCCTGATGGACATCGAAATGACCTTGGACGAAGGTGAGACCGCTGATGTGGCCAAAGCGAACACAACGCACACCGCATACAGCAGCCAAATTTGGACCACCGACCCGATGGTTATGGAGCCAAGTGCAAAGCACGGTTCATGCTGCGCAAGCATTTTTATGACCGACCGGGGCCTGCTGGACAAAGATGACTGGATCAAGTCATTGGAAGGCTCGGACATCGTCGGCTAACCAGCTTCAGCAGCCAAAAAATAGCACCCCATGTGGAGTGCTATTTTTTTATTGTACCTAACTAGGCTTAGAGTTCGTTCTGCGCAACAGTGATGGAAGGACCCATAGTCGTAGTGACGTGGATAGTCTTTACGTAGGTGCCCTTTACAGAAGCTGGCTTGTTGCTCTTGATACTGGCAAATACTGCGCGCATGTTCTCTTCGAGCTTTTCTTTGCCGAAGCTTACCTTACCAACACCGAGGTGGACGATACCAGTGCTGTCTACACGGTATTCAACACGGCCGGCCTTGGCTTCGCTAACAGCTTTTGCCAGGTCGTTAGTAACGGTACCGCTCTTTGGGTTTGGCATAAGGCCGCGTGGACCAAGTGCGCGGGCGTACTTACCGAGCTTGGGCATGTTGGCTGGAGTAGCGACAAGGATATCGAAGTCCATTACACCCTTGTCAAGCTGCTTGGTAATTTCTTCGATGCCGCTGATGTCAGCGCCGTCGATCTTATCGTCGGCAAATACAGCAACGCGGATCGTCTTGCCAGTACCGGCAGGCAGCACGAGGTTGTCGCGGATGTTCTGGTCGGCGTGGCGCGGGTCAACGTTCAGGTTGACGTGCAGCTCGACAGTAGCGTCAAACTTAGCTGGGTTGGTCTTGAGGGCCAAGTCCAGAGCTTCGGCCAATGTGTAGGCCTTCTCTTTTTCGACGAGCTTGGCGACGCCTTGGAATTTCTTGCCTTGGCGCTCAAGGCGTGAACGTGCAGGCTTAGCGGCTTGCTTTGGCTTTTCAGCTTCTTCGGCAGCGTGTTCTTTGCGCTCTTCCTTGGCGGCCTTTTCTTCGGCTTCGGCAAGAGCTTTGGCGCTGCGCTTGCCAGCTTTGGCTACGGTCTTATCTTCTTTTTCGGTAACTGCTTCCACAATTGGGGTTTCGGTTACTTCTACGACTTCTTCAGTCTTCTTCTTGGCGTCTTCTGCCATAATTGTATCTCCTCGTGGTACGTCCGAGCCTGCTAGAGGCTCTCCCACAACGTTATTATTGTTCGATTTCAACACCCATTGAACGGGCGGTGCCGGCGACCATCTTCTTGACGGCTTCGACGTCGTCAGTGTTCATGTCGGCGGCTTTTTCTTCGGCAATCTTGGTCAGTTGGGCGTCGCTGAGTTTCTTGGCGATCTTTTCGCTGTTAGGGCGGCCAGAACCTTTCTGGATGCCGAGGGCTGCACGGATGCGGTCATCGGTAGGCATACCGACAACGCGCCACTTCATGGTGCGGTCGTCAAAAATGGTAATGTGCACGGTCACGGTCTGACCCTGCATGTCTTTGGTCTGGTCGTTGAACGGGTTGATGAAGTCCATCATGTTCACGCCATGCTGACCGAGTGAGCTACCTACTGGAGGTGCTGCGCTGGCCTGACCGGCACGGATTTTCATCTTCAAGTTTGCTTTTACGGCTTTAGCCATAATTGTATCTCCTTTTACGAACGTTCGGGTTAGAAGCCCCTACTTGTTCTCCTACCTTTAAGTAGTGCGTAACGTAACTATTCTACAACAGAGGTCGCCAAAAGTCCATACGTTGAACCCGCCCGTCCATTCACTCGCTGCTAGCCTGCTCTGCGTTTAATCTCGTCTCCACTTCGGTCGGCTTTCGGCTGACTGCCTCGAAGTGGGCAGGCAAATTTGCGATGAGTATCTCGGACATCGCTGGCGTGACTTGGGTAAAGGCTCGCCAAGGGTTGGTGTTGGAGGTAACGTTGCGTAGCGGCAATGCTAAGGTTTGGAAGCCAGTGCGGTTTTGAAGCGCGTGCAACCAGGCGAGCGGCGTTTTGCCGTAGCGGCCTTCTTCGCTGCCACTGCCGTCCATTCGCCACTCGGCGTACTGCCGCCTGATGGCTTCTTTGTCGTTTTGGTCCAGCGGAAGACGGCGCGCGCCGATTTGATCAACTATTTGCCGGGCGTACGCTGGAGTGTCGACCCCCGGGGCAACAACAACCGAAAGAACCCGAAGATTATCCATGCTTTTTGCCAATTTGGCGAGGCCGCTGATGGTGGTGTAGTCATGGTCAGGTGTTATATCGGCCTCAGATCGGCTGCTAAAGCCGGCATGTGGTGTACGAAAGAACGAGTCGCCCCCCGTATCTACGCCAATAACGACGTCTGCATCCGTGGCATGCGCCAAAGCCTGCATGTCGCCGTTGATTTCGTATGGGTCCGACGAATTGAGGATAAACATCGGGGATGACCCTCCTTCGAGCGGGATTTTTTCCAGGAAGCGCCATCCACCGACCGGTTGGGTTTGGGCGGTAATCTCTTTGAGGGCGCCAGATTGCCATCCGGTATTTTCGACGAGCCTTTGCTCGTTGCGTGATGAGACCACGGCAACAACTTCACATCCATATTTGCCGCTTAGAAGCTTGCCTACCATGGCCGCCTGAATGCAATCCGACCCGCCGCCCTCGCCTACCAGTATGATCCGTTTGTTGCGCAAGACATCCGCATCCGCTTCGGTAAAATCTGGGACGCCGTCTAGCCTTTCAAGCGTAGCCGGGCGCGTCACAGCGACCAACGCACCATCCCGCGCTTCAAAGCGCATCGCATGTTCGCGGGGGTTATGCTCGCCCGACTTTATGGCTCGTATATGCTCATCGAGTAACGCGGTGGATATCCCTGACTGGCCGGAACGCCTGGCTTCCAAATCTGCAATGTGGGCTTCTTGGAGCACATGGGCGAAGTATGTCAAGGCAAACTCGCCACCTTCACGTTCGGCCACTACCCTCAAAAGTTGCGGGCCGTAATAGGCTAACGTAGGCCGTTGTGTCCGGCTTAGTTCGGATATAAGTATCTCTTTGACTACCGGTTTCTGCGCGTCAAAGTCTCTGCGCAATTCTGCGAAAGATTCGGGACTTTGCGTACGTAGATGGCATTCCAGCCGGGCCAACGCACGGAGCTGCCGGAGCTCTTCTTCACCTGTCGGCAACTGCTCGCCGGTCATATCGGTAATTTCGCGGTCATGAAAAGCGTTGTTGCGGTCTTGGGCAGTTCTGAGGGCCGGGTCGGTCAGGGCGGCATCCAGGTTATTCATGCGTCGGACGGTACTGGCATTGGCTGTCAAAGACACGTCTTCGTTAATATGGCCGGCAGCCCCAAAAATATCAAACTTGGATTTAAGGATTTCCCATTGGATGACCCGGGGCTCACTGAACTCAATCGCCTTCATCGTTTCTGCTGGAGCTTCCCCTTGCAGAATTTGGGCATAGTTGAGTTTGGTCTGGACCATTTTAATAAATAAGTCCTTGCCCCATTCCGGCAAACCATCGAAGCCAGGCAAAAAATGGCGGCGCGCCTCTTGATGTGATGGGTCAGAGATCAACCGCGCAAACACTTCGTCGTGGTCTACGTCGCGGCCCGCTCCTACGGCCCTAGCTACAGCTTCTTGTTTGCCGATGTCGTGCACCATAAGCTTGTAACAGAAGACTTTAACGGCTTCCTCGTCGCCAATGGCACGCATCTCTTGGTGTAGCTTATTCCGTTGGTCGTCGGTCAGGTGAGGGAATGTGCGCATATCTCCGCGATAAGCGTCGAGTGCGCAGCGAATTGACATTCTGGTCCGCTTTTCTTCGGCATTCACGTCTAGCTCTGAAGCGGCTGGTGTCTTAGCTACGCCTTCGCCACGTAACAAGCCCCATTCCGGACATGAATCCAACTCCACAATCACAGGGTCGTCAGCTGACGCCGGAGCGGCATCTACATTGTCGTCGACAACTACAGACTCACCTAGCGGTGCTCGAACGGTATCCGGCGTCAAAACAATATTGTTTTTGTCGTCTGGAAAGCGGTCTTCGATGTCACGGTGAGCAGGGTCATCGGCCGGTCCGTGCGGTATATGACCTGTGTTCGCATTATCGTAATCAAATGGCGCAAAACAGCCGCCGTATGGCATATCTGTCGCTTCGTTGTATTCGTTGGAGCACTCAGACATGTGTTTATCTACCGTTTAAATGGATGTAAGTGGGGTGCAGAAGTTAAAAACACCCGTTTTCAGACGGGTGTTTTTAAGAGAACTTTCGACTTAAACGCGCTTGACCTGGAGACTATCCAGTTCGACTGGCGTTTCGCGGCCGAACATGTTGACTAAGACCTTAAGCTTACCCTTGGCAGCGTCAATCTCGTTGATCGCACCGTCAAAGCCCTTGAACGGACCGTCGGTAATGCTGACGACTTCGCCAAGGCGGTAGTCGATCTTGTGCTTAGGCTGTTCAAGGCCCATGCGCTTTTGGATCTTTTCGATCTCGTCGGTGCCGATAGGCGTTGGTTCAGAACCAGAGCCTACGAAACCGGTTACGCTCGGGGTGTTGCGGACGATGTACCAAGCGTCTTCGGACATCTTCATCTGGACTAGCACGTAGCCCTGGAAGATGCGCTTCTCGACAACACGGCGCTTGCCGTTCTTGATTTCGATCATCTTTTCTTTTGGTACCAGCACCTGGAAGATCTTGTCCTTCATGTCCAAGCTGTCGGCGCGCTGGCGGATTGATTCGGCAACTTTCTCTTCGTAGCCACTGTAAGTGTGGATGGCATACCACTGTTTGGTTGCGTCGTATCGCTTGCTCATTACTTTAGTAATACCTCTTTAAATACTTTATCTAAACCAAAGTCCAGGAGCGCAACGAGTGCCCCAAAAATCGCCGCAAAGGCGATAACAGCATACGTCAGGCGGAATGACTCCTTTGGTTTGAGCCAGGTAACCTGGCGAAGCTCGCGCCAGCTGTTCCTGATGTATGGCGGAACCAGAATTAAGCCGATGATCCGGAAAGGTTTGAACTTTCCGAGCTTTGCTAAAACTTTGCCAAGTACGCGGAACGGTGCTCCGGCACGGCGTTTTGTAGCTTGTAGCCGGCGTGGTTGCTTGCTGCTCTCGGTTGCCTTCTCGGCCTTTTCTCGAACAGTTTCAGCCTTTTTGACTATGCGACGCTTTGTCTTGTCTGGTTGCTCTGCCACTCTTTACTCCCCTAATAAATGTAAAAAACCTACCATTACAGTAGGTTCCAACAAGTCAAGCATACCGCAAATAATCCATACGGTCAATACGGTCCGCCATCAAATATTTCATCGGCAAGGCTTGTCTGCGGATTGTGTATGACTAGCGTTGAGCTGGGATCAATATCTTCGGTTAGGTCAGGGTCTGGCATATCATAGAACTCTGTAATCGGCACGGCGGGTTCGGAGCGCCGCCTTGAGGAACCGTAAGCAATAAGGCCGATGCCCGACGCCAAAAGTACAGAAAAGGCGCCCCAGGCGCCCATCGAATAAGTAAAATCTTCTTGTGCTTGCTCTATTGAATTATGGAGGTGGTAACCGAGCTGTTTGCCTACGTCACTCGGAGCGGTGTTGCCCACAAGGACAGGCTCGGGGTTTATGGCCTCGTTAAACTGAGCGGCTCCCAAAATAGCCACCCCCGCTGCGGTCAGTGCGCCTACCGCTCCGCCCGCCTTTAGGGCTAATTTGCCAAGGACGCTCCGATTACTGAACTGAGCTCTAAAAGCCTCCAGGCAATAGCGCGGTGTCGAAATGCGGTAGGCCTCCATTAGCCCATTCTTGCAAGCACTGCCCCATTTCGCAAGCATGAGCTGCTTACGGTATAGTTAGCGTATGATGATAATGTTTTTTCTGCTTTGGAGTGCGGCAGTCCTAGAAGTATGCGCTCACTTGGTGGCCAAGCCTCTGCCCAGGCTCCGGACTATACTCGCTACGATGGCAATGGTAACCGGCGCTGCTGCGGCTGGTGCGCTCTTTGTATATGCACCCAATATCTTTAGCGCGATATTCGGATTGCTCGGACTGTATCGGGTATTTAGCCTGGCACGTATCCTGAGACGGCAAATGCATGATGTCTATTTGCGTAAGGCGACCCGCCGCTCTACCGAGGGTATTTTGCTGATGCAGGCCGTCGTCCTGACGGCTTGGTGGGCTTGGTCCAATTGGCATACGACCGGTCATGCCACTTGGGCGGCTATTACAATTGTGCAGGCGGTTTTTGCGGCCACCCTCTTCCTGTCTGTTGTGAGGACGCTTCGGCGCACCACGTGGCCTCTTCAAAAGAAGCATTATGCCGACACTGAGCTGCCGTCGATTACAGTAGCCATCCCAGCACGGGACGAAACCGAAGATCTTCGGCAGTGCTTGCAGAGCCTAATTGCTACTGACTACCCCAAACTCGAAATTATTGCGCTTGACGACTGTTCCCAGAGTAAACGCACTCCCGAAATCATTCGTCAATTCGCCCATGACGGTGTCCGGTTCATCCAAGGGGAGCAGCCCGATCCGTCGTGGCTGCCCAAAAACCAGGCATATGACCGCTTAGTCAAAGAAGCCAGCGGATCACTGATACTTTTTTGCGGTGTTGACCTGCGTTTTGCGCCGCACAGCCTGCGGGCCATGGTAACGGTCATGCTCGACCGTAAAAAGGATATGCTCTGTGTGCTGCCCCGCCGTAGCCAGGCGGCCGTCGGCCGGTTTTCGCTTATTCAGGCGATGCGTTACTGGTGGGAGCTTGCGCCGCCCCGCCGTCAGCTCAAGCGTCCGCCAGTGCTTAGCAGCTGTTGGATGATCCGCAAAGAAGCCTTGCACGACGTAGGGGGGTTCGCCGCAGTCAGACGGGCTATCGTCCCCGAAGCTCATTTTGCCCGGTCGGTAGGATCGACCGACGGCTATAGTTTCCTCAGATGTACAGACGGTCTGGGCATCGAAAGTACCAAGAGCGTTACTGAACAGCGGCAGACTGCCATCCGCATGCGCTATCCACAGCTACACCGGCGTCCAGGCCAAGTGGCTGTCGCTTCGCTCTGGGAGACGACCTTCCTGCTGATGCCGTTCGTACTTGCTATTGGCGGCGCGTGGCTGCCAATCGGTCCGGTCGCGCACATTGCTTCGATCGCTGCCAGTTTCTTCCTGATTGCCACCTACGAAGCCAGTGTTCTGGCAACTAGGGTAAACACTTGGTGGTTCGGCCTTATTGGGCAGCCGTTGGCGGTCATTACCGATCTTGTGCTCATCCACTATTCTATGTGGCGCTACGAATTTTCGACTGTCGACTGGAAGGGGCGCAATGTCTGCGTACCTGTCATGCACGTCATCCCCAAACTCCCCAAGGTCGATAACTAGCCTACCGAAGGTTTGGGATAAAGACAGTAAACTCAGAGCCTTTGTTAAGCTGGCTCCTGACGTCGATTTCGGCGTGGATCAGGCGGGCCAGCTTGATGGTGACATAGAGACCCAGGCCGGTTCCATTGTTTTTGCGGGTCCGGTAATCTTCGGAGCGGAAGAATTTATCAAAAATTTTCTCCAGGTCGCCTTTACTGATGCCAATGCCAGTGTCGCTGACCGTAAAACTTACTCCTCTGTCTTTGGCCTCGGCGCCGATTGTTACCGATCCGGCCTCAGTATATTTAATGGCATTGGTAATAAAGTTCTGCAGTATTTCGCGGACGTACAGCTCACTGGAAAGCAGTGGCGGGTACTTGCTGCCAAGGTTGAGCTTGAGTTCGAGATTTTTCTTTTTGGCATCCGGGGCGTACGTATCGGTAAGCGTACGGAGCAAGGCACTCACGTCGATCGGCGTAATGTCCACAACCAGCTTACCGCGTTCGGCCCGCGAAAGGGTCGCCAGATCGTTGATCATATCGGCCAGAAACATAATTTGGTCATGGGCCTGGTCCAGCGCGGTCTTGACTTGTTTCATATCTCCGGTCTTCTCGGTGATGTACTGGGCGTTGCTGATGTTGCCTTCGGTAATGGCAATCGGTGTCCGTAGTTCATGGCTGACGACACTAATAAATTCGTCCCGTTCTTCTTCGAGTGACTTTTCGCGCGAAATATCACGCAGCAAAAGCACAAAACCGCGGCGGCCCCGCTTGCCATAGCCCAAATGAACCGGCGCAATACTGAGGTACAGGTTAATTTGGCTGCCGTCACCATATTTGAGAATAAGGTCGCGGTTTGATTGCGGAATTTTGGTGTCCTCGACCATCGTTTCGATATCGATCGGCTGGTTGTTTTTGTCGTAAGGACGCAGGATTTCGCGCAAACGGCGGCCTATCAGCGTGCTGTTGACATCCAGAATATTAAGGGCCGCACCGTTAGAAGTGACAATCTTCATCTTGTTATCCACGGCAATCACGCCGTCGGCCATGCTATTAATAAGACTCGTAAGCTGTTCGTGTTCCACGCTCGTGCGGTGAATACGCCGGGCACGGGACAATAGACGTCTAACCATATGCTCTATTAAATCATACTTCGCCGTTCTGGTGCGCGTTGAATTGGCAGCAGAACGGGTTGGTAAGAGCTCATCTGTTTGCGCAGCTGCCGAGCGTCGGGCATGTATTCTTCCATGGCCTTCCAGAAAGGCGCGCCGTGCTGCATGACCCTGGTGTGGGTCAGTTCGTGCATCAGTACGTAGTCGATCAAATGCCAAGGCAATTGCATTAAGAACAAATTGAGCGTGATCTCCTGGTTGCTGTTGCAGCTTCCCCAGCGGCTTTTGAGTTGCTTGATCGTTACGCCATTGTAGATGTGGCCGGTTTGGCCGGCCAGTGCCTCCAAGCGCTGAGGAAGCAGCGCGGCGGCTTCTTTGCGGAGCGCCCGGATACTAGCCTTGTGGGCGGCCAGCTGCACGATGCGGTCTTCGGCGGAGTAGATGGCCGGAAAGCTGACCCGGACTTCGTTGGATACAATGCGGGCATTCACTTTGGTGGCCATCGCTTGCATCTCAAAATGCAGGCGATGGGCCTTGCCGATGCCCGACCCGTGCGCCAGGGTTTTGCTGGTACCGGTGCGGTTGGCTGCAATCCAATTAGCTTTGGACATAGCAAATTGCTCGCCTGCCCGGTACGGCAGCCAGTAGGGCAGCGACACCCGTACCTCGCCGCCGGCGCCAATAGTAATGCGCAGCGTCCGGTTCCCCTTGCGCTTGTAAAGTGTTACGGTGCCAATTTCAGGGATTTGTATTTGTTTGGTGGCCATCACGTGCCTATCGGATCACGATATTGCGGCGGCTCATGTCCACGCGCCCGGCTATGGGCTTGGGAATGAGATTGACGAGCCCTGGCTTGACCAATTTGGCATTGGTTTCGCTGACCGCGACAAGGCCGAGCTCTTGGAGACGCTTCATAAGGGCGCTCAACTGGGTTCCGAATACATGTTTGCCGCTAATGACGATGTATTCTTCGTTGTGCGGATTTTGCATGCCACTGGCAATTCGCTCAAAGGTCGGCCGGTCAATAGCCGGCGAGAACTTGTCGTCGGCTTTACGGCGGTCCCGCTTGGAGGCGCGCAAGTAGGCGCTTTCGACATCGATTTGCTGCCAGATGAGTACTGGCTGGGCGCCAGCCTTGCGGGCCATGTCGCGCAGCAGGCGGCGCTGGCTAAGGCGCATGGCGTTAGCGTCATAAACCACGCTCATGCCGGCATTCAGGAATTCGTGGGTCATGTAGTCCATCAGGTGGTTGACGACCTCGTTCTCTTCACGGTCGTAGCGGGGCTGCTCAAAAAGCTCGGAACGAATCCGGTCTCCGTGTACATGTGCCGCCTGGAAGTGTTCGCACAGTTGGCGGGCAAAATAGGTCTTACCAGCTCCGGGAAACCCGTAAAGCAAGATTAGTAATGGTTTGTTTGGTATGACCTTAGTACTCATTGTATATAAGATATACCAGATTTTACGCCCTTAGCAAAGTTATACAGGGGCGGCGTTACTTTTTGAGGATCTCTTCCGCCAAGACTTTGCTGGCGTGCGGCGTCAGGATATGGGTTGTCGGCAGCTCGGTAACGGCCACATGTTTGGCTTTATGCCCAAAAAAGGTATTTGCCGCATCATCGAATACGAACGAATCATACCTGCCATAGAGTATCTTGGTAGGCGTCTGCAGTGCTTTGAGCGCCGCAATCGCATCAAATCCTAACACAATGTGGTACATACTGCGCTGGAATGGCACCCAGTTGTCTTTTTTGAGCGTAAAACCAGTCAGCGGCGCGATGGTGTTGAGCGGGACACTTGCCCGCCGAATGAACGACCCGCCCCGTCCGATCATGGCATTGTAGAGCTTTAGATAGGTCTTGAGCCGGTGGGTAAACGGGCTGTCAGCAGGGATGCCTAAATAGAATGGCGGCTCGTACAAAATGAGTTCGTCTACCAGCTTGGGCCGCAGTGTGGCTACGCCGATTGCTACCAAGCCGCCCATGGAATGGCCCACCAGCCGTACTTGGTCGCTGGCATCCACCCCCAATTTGGTCAGCGTCCAAATAATCGCCTTGGCGTGGTCCTCGACATTGTATTTGACCCATCTTGCGGTAGGCTTGGGTGAGCCGCCAAACCCAAGCAGGTCGAGTTCAATCACCCGCACGGGCTGACCCTGAAAATACTTGCCAATGTGCTGCCAGACGCTTCCGGTGCTGGCAATGCCATGCAGCAGCACGATCGTTATAGGCCCCTCGCCGCTATCCATCCGGCAATGCAGCGTATACGGAACGCCCATTACCCTGTGTGTAAACCAATTACTGAGTGCCATGCTCTGAGCCTGCCATGTTCATTCGGTATTATACTTCGTCAGCTACATTTTTATCTACAAGCGTTACAATTATTACGTTATGTCCAAACAATCCTCCAAACCAACCAAAGAATCCTTACTGACTTTTTTTGTGCTCGTCTATGCCTTGAGTGTCCCTTTTTGGCTGATCAGTTTCCTCACCAAAAACACCGGTTTGCCACTGGACATCCCAATCGGCGACATCGGTGCTGCCTTCACGCCGCTGGCCGCTGCCTATATTATTGCCTGGCGCCAAAACGGGGCCCGAGCGGCCAAAGCTCTGCTCGGACGCCTGGGAGACGTCCGCAAGCTGTCCGTCCGCAGCCTGCTGGCGGTCATCACTGTGCCGTCAGCCGTATACGCGGCTACATATGCAGCATTGGAGATGTTGGGCTATGGTGTGCCGTCCGGCGCAGGGATAACCTTTGCAGGCGTGCTGCTTTTGCTTGGCTTCTTCTACGCCGGCGCCATCGGCGAAGAAGCCGGTTATACGGCGTATGCGGCCGATAAGGCACTGGCGAGGTTCGGCAGCCTGCAGACAGCATTGCTGATCGGAACGCCCTGGGCGCTCTGGCATGTCCCGTCTATGCTCGTCCAGGGCCGCACGTTATCCTGGATTGCCTGGGGTGTTGGGGGCACAATCGCGGTCCGCTATATATACGTCCGGCTATACCAGACATCAGGAGGATGCGTGTCTGCCGTGCTGTTCATGCACGTTCTATTCAACTTGGGGAGAGTGCTGTTCCCTCATTCCGATTCCGCGGAACCGCTGGTAGAACATGCCGCCGTGTATTACCCCGTCATAGCGCTGGCCGCCCTAGCCTTCGGCATTTTGCTGCGGGCGCGCCCTAAGCTCCTAGGCGCCACAACCAGACACTCGCTAATGACAAAAATGACAAAATAGCGTACTATAGGCCTGTTCCACACCATAGGGGAGTAGCTCAGTTGGTAGAGCACCGGTCTCCAAAACCGGGTGTCGCAGGTTCGAGTCCTGTCTCCCCTGCCAACAAAAATGACACAGATGCAAATTTGTGTCATTTTTGTTGTTTGGGATACTGGGCTGGGTTCTGTGACACGGATTTTGCGAAGCAAAAGACAGTAGTCGCAGGTTCGGCAGAGCGAGGACGCGCGCAGAAGCTTGCTTCGAGCACGCCGCAGTGGCGGAGCGCAGCGATCCTGTCTCCCCTGCCAAGTTAGATTCTTAAGGTAAAGAGCGAGCGAAAGCTCGTTCTTTTATTTTGCTCACCCCTGTTGAAAAGTTTGGACTGGTTCGAATCCTTTCTCTCCACTTTCATAAGAGGCAGTCAGGGAATAAAATCTAGACAGATATGGCTGATGTGGAATGGAAACGAATTGATAGCTTGGTCAGACCTCAACGGTATGCTCTGTTTATCAATGAGACGCCTTATTGGCGTCATACTTGCCAGCGAGCAATTGAGACGTTTACGCAACTTTGGGGAGGTGCGGGCTTTATCATCATTCCTACTGATGGTAATACTATTTCAGACAAGTTCTGGGAAATTCTCGAAAGTTATAGCCCTGACTACTTAGGTAGTTACAAAACCACGCTTCGCGACCTGAGGTGGGCCGACCCGGACGAGTACGCCTCCCACACGGGTCGTCTGCGAAGCGAGTGGGTATCGCAAGGTGTGGGCGAAGAGGATGCCGACAGAGCTATTAGGGAGCAGGATACCAACCTGCACATTAATGAACTAAGACTTAGCGATAAGCTGAAGAAGGAGCTTTTAGATAGACTCTCGCCTTTTCACTATGCTCGTATGGTTGATAGGCATAATATTTTTGCGGCTTCACTGCCAGACTTTCCGTTTACGCAAGTGAAACACATACTACCCCATAGTAAAATTAAGCCGCCAACAGTCTATAAGCAGAAGGAGTTATCAGATCCTGCCTTCAATCTGATGGCTAAAATGAGATCTGGTGCGATTACCGAACAGTTCGAAGCAGATTTAGAGCCAAGCGGCATCGCAATATCGGATGCGCTAAGCAGCGTTTCCGATAAGGACTACCTGAACGTACTTGAGCGTGGTCAAGCCGACCGACTATCGCGAATGATAGCTGAAGGCGGTTCGACTGTACCTGAAGATTTTTTGTCTTGTTTGCCAAACTCACTCTCCTTGAATGGGCTTGGTAAATACTTCAAGCTTGAGCCGTACAGACAGGAGCAGGAATACGTGACTGTAGTGGTGGGTGATAAGCTCGAGGACTTTTGTTTCGCATTTTCTCTGTCAAAGATGCTAAACAATGTACATTGGTTGCCCGATAAACCGTTGCAAGATGCCTATAAGCAGATTGAACAAATGAGAAGGATCGACGATGCTCGTGGTGAAGTGCCTGAG
The DNA here is from genome assembly GCA_035758825.1 of Saccharimonadales bacterium (SeqCode). Taxonomy (GTDB): domain Bacteria; phylum Patescibacteriota; class Saccharimonadia; order Saccharimonadales; family UBA4665; genus JARIHD01. The sequence goes on along the minus strand of DASTWA010000005.1, from coordinate 25,272 downwards.
CGAGATGAGAATACTCAAATTGTACAGAACCTAGCCTCTGCTTATATACAGAAAATTGGTTACGGCCATCACTCAGAACAGAAAATAGTTCTGACGAGCATTAGTCTTTCAAAGAGACAGTTAGGCAGCCGTCTGCAAAAGATTCAGTCTCTAGCGTACGTCGGTATGACAAACCCGCAGACACATACCGTCATTCGGTCTTCGGATGAGGTTGATGTGAGTTATATTGGTCGTTTGCTTGAGACAAATAACTACGTTAACGAACAAGCTGTCGCCTTTGTAAACAACGAGAGTGTTGAGCGAATACGTTCGATTAAGCCTAAGAACTTTGACTACATTGATGCCCAGTATCATCGCTGGATTCAGACGATTCAAGTTGATGGATTTCAACTTCCACCCCTACCGAGCTTGGCCAACGAAGTGCTAAAGAACACCTCTTCGCGTTATGAGGTGCGGGTCGGTAAGGACGGGGTCGCCTACTTATTGCCTGGCATAGCGTACTTCGCAGGCAATGATATCGATACAACTTTGAGTCGACCAGAGCTAAAGCTCCTCACTAGTGCAGATATATTTGCTCATTATTTTGCAGCGCATTATGTCGTGTTTCCTTCTGATAAAGGCAAGTATTTTGATGACACTGTTGAGAAGTTTGGGTCACTTGATGAAGCTGCGAAGTTCTTCGGTAATAAGAAATACAATAAGCTTTTTGACCAGTTTACTGACAACAGGCGGGTGGATGAAAGTAGACGGCGGAATGAAAGGATTTTTCTTGAGTATTCCTCTAGAGCATACATGGACATTAAGGCTATCAGGAAGGCTCTAGGACGTGGCAGTAACGCTGGCAATCTCATTGATTATCTTTTATCGATACGAGTCATAAGACGAGGCCTGATACTGTTGTGCGACAAGTGTTCATGTTCAGCCTGGTATGACAACGACAGCATAGGGCAAGAGTTCGAGTGCGCACGATGTCGCACTAGGCAACTAATCCTCAAGCAGAGTTGGAAGCAGCCCGATGAGCCGAGCTGGTATTATTCTCTTGCAGAAACGGTATACCAATTCTATAAGTCGAACTCACACATCACACTACTGGCACTACGATATATTAAGGGTGGCTCGAGGAACTTCCTGTACTTACCGGAAGTTGAGCTGCGGGAGCTTAGAGATAACGGCGATAAATTGGAAATCGATATAGCCTGTATCAAAGATGGGAAGATATATTTAGGTGAAGCAAAGAATAGAAAACTTGCCAGTGCGGATCTAACCAAGTATATAAATCTCGATAATCTATTAACCCTAAAGCCACATAGGCTTGTGTTTGCTTCCGACTATGCTTCGGTACCACAGGGGGTTCGAATGAGAATCAAATCAGCGGGCGTTGAATCAAGAACCCTTTTCGTTTTGCATGATGATCTCTTCGGAACGCCTTAAGCATCTCGCTGGCTATTGTTCTTGCATCGGGCTTAAATGATTATTAAAAAGGCGAAGAAAAAATTAAGAGATCTTTGCGAATTGCGCTCGTATCCTAGCCAGCAATTCGTCCACGATTGTATCAATGTTTCGATCTAAGCTAGCGGTGTCCAAAGCGTCATCTGGCGCTACATCCACTGAGTCTGGGCGGCTCATTGCAAACGGCATTGTGGCACTACTTCTCACGCCTAGGATGTTAGCCGAACCAAGTGTTAGCATCATGCATGGTGCAATCCTTATTGCGAAAGCATAACTTTCCGCTCGAGGAAATGGCATAGTAAGAAGTGTCTGTAATATGTTTTCAAGGCGAGGCCTTAGGTCGTCAAAGTCCAGGACTGAACCGAAATTATCTTTGGGCAAGGTAATCCATGCGCCACGTTGGCCCGTGCGCGTCACAAGCATACCCTTTCCACTATTACTTTCTTCTTTAGTCTGGCAATAAACTAGTTCGTCATCCATGATGGCAGTTATGCCTTCAGTACTGGTGAAGAAACCTCTACTACGTCCAAGATCGACTAGTTCCGTTTTAAGATCCTCTAGTTTGCGTACAGGTAAGTGTTGCGGTGGATTAGGCAGCATATGCAATTCTATAGCGGAAGCCCCACCCTCTCTCCTAATAGATGGAAGTTGTCCGCGAAAAATAGCTACCGCTGAAGTGTTGTTAGGAGCCCACTTTAGTGGCTCAGGTGTACTAGGCACCGTTGGAACGGTCTGCGACGTATGGCCCGGAAAGGAGGGTGAAACGATTGGCTTGGCGCGGCCGGGTTCCAGTCCGGCTATAAGTTTTTCTCTTGCCGAATCTTCTTCGAGTCCAACAAGGTTTATATGTACAATCGGACCGAGGATACCTTCTATGTCACACTCTGCGACGACCACGGGTACTAATGCTTTGGTTTCGCCTTTAGGATCACGAGCAAACGCGGCAGCCCATTCTGGTTGTGTAAACGAGGATGTTATATAGTTTGGCGATAGGATGGCTATAGTACGTTTTGCTTCGCTTGCTGCTCTTTGCATTTCTAAAACAAAGTTTGCTCCAGGCCTAAAATCCCATGCCTGTATAACGACTTTAAAGCCAGCCTGCTCAAGCGTCTACGCTGTCCATGTGGCCCACTTTTCATCTGCTTTATTGTAGCTAATAAAGAAATCCTTTTGCTCCATAGCTCCATTATAGAGCCATGGAGGATAATTCTCATTTAAATAACCCCCCTGAAGCTCCCGTATTTGCTCAATTTCTACAATGAGCTCCGCTTCCCGGCCATCGTCTTTGATATCTTTCTCGAATTCTTCCCACCGCATAGTTCGAACCACGACCTGAAACCCCTGCCAGTCCGAAAAATTAAAGTCCAGATCTGTAAAACAGGTTTGGACTTTTGTACTTTTCCATATAAGGAGACAGGACGGTCCAAATTTCTGCACAGCAATAACGAACACGAGTACCCAAACGGCACCAAAATGGTGCGCCTGTATGCAGATGACGCGTGGTCTCGGCACAGTTAGTAGAATATTGCATAGTATGCTATATTTTTCGGGTGATTACGCCTAACGCTAAATTACTTTTTGCCGATATGGACGGTACTGCGCTAAGACGACGCAAGGATGAGCCAACGCAACGCGTGACTGATGCTGTGGTCGAGTTTGAGGACCAGGGTGGCATATTTGTGCCCGTAACGACCCGCTCAGACGCATTAATGAAAAGAGCGGCTGCAAGCATGAGGCTTCGAGGCCTGGGCGTACTGGACGGCGGGGCGACTATCTTTAACTTTGCGACTGCTCAACGGCTACCGGAGTACACGCGGTGGTTGGGACTTGATAAGATCCGTAAGATAGTTAGCGCTATTGGTCCGCTCTGCACTGAAATTTCATATGAGGTAAAATACAGGGCACAAAATCCTAAAGATGTGGTTATAGCCGCAATTACCGAGGCTGCGCCGTCTGTATTTGTTGTCTTCGAGAATGATCACGAAGAAACGATTGCCGAAAGGGTACGCGAGCTAGAAGTTGACGGTCATCCGAATGCATACGAAGACAGTGCTACACACCGCTGTATGCAAATAGTATATGCCGGGGTGGGTAAGCAGGCCGGTATTAAAACGTTGTTGGACGGGCCGTACGCAGACATAGCGCCACACAACACTGCAGGCATAGGCGACGGCGAAACAGATCTAAGAATATATGCAGCCTTGCCAGACGGTGCAACCAAACTGGCAATGGACAACGCCCACCCTTCGCTTATTGCAGCCGCCGATTACGTTGTGCCTCACGTGGATAACGACGGCCTCCAAGTGGCCATAGATGGCTTTATGCGAGGTGCATACTGATGAGCTACGAAGCTTTCGACTTCCGAGGACCGATAGACGAGGAGTGGCTGGCTGAGCACTTTTTAGCAATTAACGCGACTAAAATATCCGAGATGCGGGGCGTTGTGCTGCGGGTTGGTGAAAGCGCGATACGGACTGTCGAGTGGCGACAGGCGCGCCAATTGGTTTCGGATCCGAGCTTCCTTGGCGCACATCGGCGCGCGGCTCGCGCGCATTTACAGATGTTGGACATGGAATGATAATCGCGTTTCGTCACGGTTATTTCGAGCTCAATAAGCGTTCACGCCTTTCTGGTGAAGCGGCCCTGCAAAAGATGGAAAAGGCGATTCCGCCCGATGCCGACGCCATCATGGACTTATTGCCGGAGGGTCACGAGCAAGCCGAGCATGTACGTCGCGCCTTGGCTGAGTTTTCAGTCTACGCTTGTTTGCACTCACCGGCGCTCCGGGCTAGAACTATGGCCAAGCTTGTGCTTGCCGGGCGGACCTTGCCTGGCGGAATACATATGGTACCTGGGTTGCGTGAACGCAGCCGCGGCATCTTTAGTTATGCGCCTGATGATTGGTCCGAGAAACAGCCCGGTTACCCCGCTCGCAAATCCGTTTTAGACTGGATGCCGGCGGGCGTTGACTATAACGGTAACCCAGGCGAATCTATACGTATGGTGCGCGACACAAGGGTTGCTCCGGTGCTTCGTTTCGCAGACCAAGCCACTCCACCTGGTAAGACGACCGCATTGTCCGGACATGCGGAGTGGATGTTGGCACTTCGCGCGTACTACCTTGGCTTTGATGACGAGCGTTTTCGGCAGCCCTTAGTTCCTAGCCCCCCAGAAAATAATCGGGCACTTGCGACAGCTAAAATGATCGTCCACGGCCAGGTAGACCTATATGATTGTACCTGCCCTACCGCCGTTCCGGCCGGGTCGGAGCAACGGCATATGGATGTGTTCCGTACTATCATCGCCGCACCGGAACCAGAAACCGGGATTGACACAGGTTGGCTCGACATCCAATCTATGTAGCCTTATCATAAATCGCGAGACATGCAAGTGCGCTATGATAGCATTATGAAGCAAAAGCATTTTAACGTATGTAGTACCGAGATTAATCGCCGGGTGGGTGCCTATATTTCACTTGCAATGTCATGGCCGGCGGTGGTGGCTGGCGGCAGCATGCTATTACCTGCCGCCAAACAGATGCCGGCACTATTGTTATCTGCCTGCATATTAGCAATAATGTCCGTAATCGGCGCACTGACCCTCCCGTTTTTGCGCAGATCGCATCTGCACACCGTATACGAGCTTGGACCAAAAACCCTAAAACGGCTAGTCGGTGCGGATGCAAAAGAGACTATCGACCTAGGCAAAATCAAAAAAATTCATGTCAAATATGTATCATATGGGCCAATTCGCGAAATCTCGCTTGTCGAGAGCAATGGTAGGCGGCACAATCTGGACGGAGCAGAGCAATTTGAGCTTTTGCGCGACGGCCTTATCCAGGCTTGCCCCAACGCGCAGGTCAGCACGTCACGCGAGCCAATCAACTACGATCATGTCCTGTTCTACCCAACGTTAGGGGCTATAGGTGGCGCCATTTGCCTGTTAATCTTAGCGCTTGGATCTTCTAGCGCGCAGTTCAATCGCGCCGTCGCACTTGTCGTAAGTATTCTTGTCCTGTCTGTTTCCGTGCATATCGCCAAAACGTCACCGTTGTCCCAACAGTACGGGCCTGCCGCCAAGAAATCAGATTGGATTTTGGCTGTCAGCTTGGCGATCACAGCCGTAATCGTCGGTGTATTCGTAATGGTGACACTCTAATCAAGCGCACGGCGTTCCCTTGCCTCGTCATTTGGATTACAATTTCAGGCCTTATGCTATATTCCTGGGTATATGAAGATAGAGAGACAGGTTTGCCCAAGCCTGGCCTATCCAAAGTATATTTCGTGTAAGAATTTTTACACCCGGTTTACCGATCGCTTACTATACTAGGCTGGTACAGAATCAGTATCCAAAGAAAAGTTAGCAAAATCGGCGACGGTCTGATTACAGATTACCGCAGACAGTGATCGTAAACGTAGTTATCAAGACAGGGTGGGCATGAAGGATCAGAAAGACCAGGCCGACGCCACAGACCAATCTGCCGGCGTACTGAACTCCAAGCGCGGCAAGAGCAAGCCTAAGGCTATCGAAATCCCAGCGGTGCAGCTGCCAAAAGGCGGCGGTGCAATAAAAGCGATTGATGAAAAGTTTGCAGTTAACGCTGTTAACGGTACGGCAAGCTTGTCTGTACCTTTGCCGGTATCGCAGGCCCGGGGTGTGGTGCCGGATCTGCGCTTGGCCTATAACTCTGGTGGCGGTAATGGCGTATTCGGCTTGGGCTGGGATGTTGCCCTGGGCGGCATTAAGCGTAAGACCAATCAGGAGTTGCCACAGTATGTGGATGCCGCCGATTCGGATACCTATCTGCTTGCCGAATCGGAAGATCTGGTGCCGGAGTTCGCCAAAGAAGCCGACGGCAGCTTTAGCATGGAGGACGGCCAGTACGTTGTCCGGCGACAGGATTCGGCCGACGGCCTCTACAATATCCAATTTTATAAGCCGCGCACCGAGGGAACATTTTCGCGTATCGAACGCTGGACACGCAAAACTACCGGCGCGGTGTGTTGGCGGGTTATCACCCGCGAAAATGTTACTACATTGTACGGTTGGAGTGCTGCCTCGTGCATTGCCGACCCTGCCGACCCCCGCAGGATTTACGAGTGGCTGCCCGAGTTCCAGTTCGATGATAAAGGCAATTGCTGCCACTACCTATACAAGGCCGAGGACGATACCGGTTTTGACGAGGCACTTTTGCACAACCGTCACCGGCGCAAAAACGGCAGCCTGACCTACACAAACCGCTATCCCGAAAAGATCCTCTATGGCAACACAGTGCCCTACAGGGCCTTCGGTGATGCTTTCCCAGCCGAAGACAGCTACATGTTCCGCCTCGTGTTCGACTACGGTGAGTACCAGACCGCCTCGCCATATCAAAAAACGCAGCAATGGACGTTTCGACCCGATCCTTTTTCAGATTACAAACCCGGGTTCGAAGTCCGCACCACGCGGTTGTGCCAGCGCGTATTGTTATTCCACCACTTTGCGGCTTTGCCCGGCGGCTCGGCGCTCGTAAAATCGCTCAATTTTGCGTACGACACGACGCTTGAGGAAGGTTTTACTTTCCTCAAAAACATTACGACCCATGGCTACATCAAACGGACCGACGGGAGCTACACCAACAAGCACTTTCCTCCCATGGAGTTCACGTACCAGAAGCATGCCTGGAACAAACAGGTCAAAACCGTTGCCACCGAGGACGTGGTCAACGCGCCTGCCGGGATTGACGAGCCGAAGTACCACTTTACCGACCTGTGGGGCGAGGGACTGTCCGGCATTTTAACCGAACAGGCTGACGCGTTGTACTATAAGCGAAACTTAGGTGACGGCCGGTTCACCCGCGCTACGGCTGTGACGCCGCAGCCCAATTTTTCGGATATGGAGCACAAGCTGCAACTAAGCGACCTGGACGGTGACGGCTCCAAACAGCTGGTAAGCCTAAAAGAAGATCCCAAAGGCTATTTTGAGCTGAACCGGGCCGAGAATAAAGATAGCCAGAAGAGCGAGTGGGACAGCACCTGGCTGCCTTTCCGCAGTTTCAAGCAACTGCCCAACGTCGATTTTAAAGACCGCAACATGCGTATGATTGACCTTACTGGCGACGGGAGGCCCGATCTGCTGATTACCGAAGACCACGTATTTACTTGGTACGAATCCGAGGGGCGGGACGGTTTTGCGGCCGCGCGCCGCACGCCAAAACCGCTTGACGAAGACAACAGCCCGGCCGTCGTATTCAGTGACCGCGTGCAAAGCATATTTTTGGCCGATATGTCCGGTCACGGTCTGACCGACATCGTAAGGGTACGCAACGGCGAGGTGTGTTACTGGCCTAATCTCGGCTACGGCAACTTCGGCGCTAAGGTGAGTATGGATAACGCGCCGGTATTTGATGCGCCCGATGCCTTTAACCCGAGCTTTTTGCAGTTGGCGGACATCGACGGCTCCGGTACTGCCGACCTGGTATATTTCGGCAAACGCACTTGTCGGATATGGCTCAATTTTAGCGGAAATTCGCTGGCAGCTACCCCTATCGAGTTCACTTCGTTCCCCGAGGCGCACGACCAGTCCGACATTGCCGTAGCCGATTTGTTGGGCACCGGTACCAGTTGCCTGGTGTGGTCCAGCTCCTTGCCCAAGGATGTCAACGCCCCCTTGCGCTACGTCGACCTGATGGACAGCACAAAGCCGCACGTCATGACTGGCTACAAAAACAATATGGGCAAAGAGGTGTTACTGACCTACACACCTTCCACGCGGTTCTATCTGGATGACGCGAAAGCAGGACGGCCATGGGTTACGAAGCTGCATTTTCCGGTACAGTGCGTGGCGCGTACCGAAACGATCGACCATACTACCGGCCATCAATTTGTGAGCAGCTATGCCTACCACCACGGCTACTACGATCAGCCTGAGCGTGAGTTCCGCGGCTTCGGCATGGTAGAACAGACCGATGCCGAGCACTTTGACCATTGGGTCAAAAGCGGCGCCAGCAACATCGTTGAACAGGAGTTACACCAAGAGCCGGTGGTCACCAGATCATGGTTCCATACCGGCGCGTTCCTGGGCCGGGACAATATACTGACGCAATTTGCCAGCGACTATTGGCATGAGGAGATGGTCCGCCAGGGCTTTGCGGTAACTGCCCACGAACATCAGCTGGATGATGCCCGTATTGTGCCCGCCCCCGGTTTGCCCGCCGATTATGTGGAACATATGGGCGGGCTGGAGTGGCAGCAGGCCCTGCGTGCCTGCAAAGGCTTTGGCATCCGCACCGAAACATTTGCCCATGACGCGCCTTTAATTGGCGCCACTGCCGACGAGCTGCAAACACAGCTCACGCCTTATTCGGTCAGTAGCAAAAATTGCACCGTCGAACTGCTGCAGCCCAAAGGCCAGAACAAGTACGCCGTGTTCACCGTCAAAGACAGCGAAACACTTACCTACGCCTATGAGCGCGAACTGGAAGATCCGCGCGTCAGTCACGACCTCAATACTGTCTACGATGAATTCGGCAATGTGCTCGAAGCTGCCAAAGTGGTCTATGGCCGTTCAGTGGCGGACGCTGCTTTGCCTGCTGCCGCCCAGGCCGCCCAAGGCCGCGACGCCATTAGTTTTATCCAGCAAGTGTACACCAGGGATGCCATATCGGCGGATGCCTATCGTCTGCGCATGCTGGCCGAAGAAAAAACGTTCGAGCTGCGTGGCGTCGGCCGGACCGGCGACTACTTCGCTGTTACGGACTTCACCGATATTCTGACAGCTGCGGCTGATGTTGCGTACCAGGCGCACAGCAATAATCCCTCCCCCGGCTCACCCGAAAAACGCCAGATCGAACACGTCCGCACGCTGTACTACCGCAATAATCTGAGCGGACCGCTCAACCTGTACGATCTGGAGGCGCGCGGGCTTCAGTATGAGCAGTACCAGCTGGCCTATACGCCGTCATTGGCTTCTGATATCTTTGGCAGTAAAGCGACAGACGCGCTGTTTACCGAGGGCAAGTTTACACACCAAGGCGACGCTAATTGGTGGGTGCCGAGCGGCGTTGCCTGCTACAAGACCCCTGCCGAGCCGCTAACCGCGGCCGAAAACCGCTTTTTTATGCCAACCGGCTATATAAATCCGTACGGCGCGATGACTAGCGTGACGTACGTAAGCGGGTCGGCTTCGACCTTTATAGGCGCCACTGAGGATGCGCTGGGAAACACCACGACGGCCATAGCCTTTGACTACCGCCTGCTATCGCCGCAGCGCGTACGCGACAGGAACGATAACATCACCGAAGTTTTGCTGGATGAGCTCGGCCTCTTAAAGGCCAGCGCCGTTTTTGGCAAGGGCGCCGAAGCTGACGACCTGGCTGGGCTGCATGATTACACAGATGCAGGCGAAGCGGCACTGGCCGCTGCCTTTTTTGCGTCAGGCACTTCCACGCAGCTGACAGCGCACGGCAAAACACTGCTGCAGCACGCCACCGTACGCATGGTGTACGATCTGACCGCGTACCAAACGTCGGGCAAGCCGGTTGCGTCCGCGTCCATTATGCGCGAAGAGCACTTTGCCGATGAGCCGGATTCGCCTTTGCAGCTAAGCTTCGAGTATTCCGGAGGTACCGGCCAGGTAATCATGAAAAAGACGCAGGCCGAACCCGGCGTAGCCAAGCAGCTCACCGTGCAACCTGATGACTCCTACACTGTTACCGAAGTTGATACTGCCGCTTCTGACCCGCAGCAATTACGTTGGGTGGGCGACGGCCGCACGGTGCTCAATAACAAGGGCAACCCCGTCAAACAATACGAACCTTACTTTTCAGTTACCCATAAGTACGAAGACAATAAAGAGCTGGTCGAATCCGGCGTAACATCGGTAACGTATTACGATGCAATGAACCGGGTTGTGCGGACCAACTTGCCCGCCGGCACCTTTAGCAAAACTATCTACACCTCCTGGTCGCAGGCAGACTATGACCCGGGCGACAACGTACTGGACCCGGATTGTTCGTGGTACTGGAACCGCGTCAATTCGCTCATTGATGCCGAACTCACCGCCGAGGGCAAGGATCCGGCGCGCGAAAAGCAAGCTGCCTTAGCCTCGGCCAAATACGCCGATACTCCCAAAACGCAGCATTTCGACCCGCTCAAACGGCCAATCCTGCAAGTCGAGCACAACAAAAATATCACCAGTGCGGCCGATGAGTTTTATGCCACCTTGGCTACCTTGGACATAGAAGGTAATTTACGCAGCGTGACTGATGCGCGCGGCAATACGGTCATGCGGCACAAGTACGACATGCTGGGCAATTTGGTGTACCAAAACGGCACGGACAACGGCGAACGCTGGATGCTGCTTAACTGCACCGACGATCCGTTGCGCACATGGGATAGCCGCGGGCACGAATTCCAATACAGTTACGATGCTTTGCAGCGGCCCACCCAGACCAAAGTCATCGGTGGCGACGGCCCGGTTGCGCTCAATAACATCCACGAACGCACTTTTTACGGTGAATCCGAACCGGACGCCAAGCAAAAGAACCTGCGCGGTCAACCTGTCCGCCGCTACGATACCGGCGGCCTGGCAGAAACTCCGGAGTATGACTTCAAAGAGCAGCCTGTTATCAGCCACCGCAGATTATTCCGCAAGTACAAAGAAGTGGCAAACTGGACCGACGCCAACCTGGCCGCCGACTTAGAACCCGAGACATATACTGCAGCCACCAGCTTTAACGCCCTCGGCCGCGCTACCAGCCAAACCCTTCCCGACAACAGCATTGTGGCGACCAGCTACAACCAGGCCGGACTGCTGGACAGCAAAACCGCCACAACGCCGGACGGTACCAGCTCGCCGCTCATTACCAATGTTAACTACAACGAAAAAGGCCAGCGTACCAACATAGCCTACGGCAACGGTGTTACCACTACTTTTACGTACGACAAGCAGACCTTCCGGTTATTGCGTCTGGCTAGCCGGCGCCAAAATAGCGAAGCTTTGCAAGATCTGCACTATACGTTTGACGCCGTAGGCAATGTTACCCACCTTGAGGATAAAAATATCCCTGTTGCGTTTTTTGGCAATGCCATGACCTCGGGCTTGTCCAGCTACACCTACGATGCGCTCTATCGTTTGGTACAAGCCACCGGCCGCGAAAACAGTGCGGCGCTGGCTTTCGGTTCGCAGGATAACTGGAACGACGCCGATTACATGAAGCTGGCGAACGCCGGTGACCCCTTAGCCGCCCGTAACTATACCGAGCGATATCAATACGACGAAGTAGGTAACATCCGGCAGATGCAACACCAGGCAGCCGGCAACAGCTGGACGCGCGATTACACGTACGCAGCGGCAAACAACCGCTTAGCCAGCACAAAGGTTGGTTCGACCACCTATACCTATAGCCATGATCCGGCCGCTGGCTTCGTGAACGCTATGCCGCATCTGGAAGAGATGGGCTGGAGCTGTAAGGAAGAGCTGGTCAAAACCATCCGCCAGAAAACCAATGATGCCAGTACACCCGAAACTACCTACTACCAATATGACAGCCAGGGCGAGCGTTTGCGTAAAATCACCGAAAACGCGGCTGCCGCAGGCGAAGAACCGACCAAAAAAGAAGAGCGCCGCTACATCGGCGACTATGAGCGTTACCAAAAACACAGCGGCACCAATGCGGGCCTAATCCGTCATACTGTGCGCGCCATGGACGACAGCCACTGCTTTGCCATGATCGAGTGGCGCGAAGGCACCAACGATGGCACTGAACCACGGCTCATCCGCTACCAGCTACAAAGCCACATCGGTTCAATCAATTTGGAGCTCGACGATAGTGCGCAGGTTATTACCTACGAGGAATATCATCCGTACGGCACCACGGCCTACCAGCTGAAGAACGCTGCCATTAAGGCTGCTGCTAAACGGTACCGTTACACCGGTATGGAGCGTGACGAAGAAAGCGGCCTGTCTTATCATTCTGCCCGCTACTACGCGCCATGGTTGGGGCGATGGCTCAGTGCCGACCCGCTAGGGATTGCCGAAGGCGTCAATTTTTATCTGTATGCGCTTGCTAATCCGTACTTCTATTCCGACCCCAGCGGACTTGACCCGGACCCGACCCAGTTCACCGACTTTCAAAGTTACTGGGACGCCTACAACTACTCCATCAGCGAAGAAGATGCCCGCGCCCGCTGGGATGAGTCGCAGGCCATAGAGAGTGAGAGCATTGCTACCGAACAATTCGAGGACGTCGAAGAAACGTACGAAGAAGAATATACCGAAACCTATACCGCCGAGGAAGACACCGGCATCCGCTATGCTGCTGTAGGTGCAGTAGCCTTTATGGGTACCGACGTTGCCGTGCCGGAGCCAACCGACCTGGCCTGGCCGAAGTGGGCCGGCTACGCCGTGGTGGGTGCCCTTGCCGCCGGAACACTATATCTTACCAGCACCACCACAGTTACCCGCACCCGGACGCGCACCAGAACCCGCACCCGGACGCGCCGCCGCCGTTTGCCGCTAACCTACATCACCTATACACTGAGTAATCCGATTACGGGTCAAATATACGTCGGACGATCAATGGGCTATGGCACGCCGCAGCAAATCATGATGGCGCGTTATGCAGGCCACCACATGCGGGCAGCCGGATTTGGCAACCCAACGCTTGACCGCGCCGTCCCCGCTACCACTACTTTCGCCCGTCGTCACTCCGATCCTGCATACCGGGCGATCCGCGGCCGGGAGCAGAATGTTATCGACGCCTTTCGTGCCTTGCCCCGCACAGCTGCCGGGCTTAGCCGCTCAGGCAACGCCATTAACGGCATCGGCCTAACCAATTTTCGCCGTCCGCTCTACATGGCTGCCTCGCTACTGGCATTCGGCCCGGTGAGTACAAGCTTAATTTTGGCACAGCATCCACTAGCTGCTGCGGTACCATAGGAGGAGTATGAATACATCTAAACAATCAACCGAAGAACTCTACCAACAACTACGCACTTTAATAGAACTGTCCGAAACAGTAGTAAAAGATTCCCGGGACATCCCGGAGGAGCAAAAAAAGCTCTATCTGTCGGACTACCAACGGAACGTCCAGGAAGCCAAGACATTCGCAGAAGAGCGTAACAATAGCTTTCTGAGGCAGCTGCAAAAAGAGGTGCTAACTCCTTGGTATGAAACTGACGATGCCGACGCCAGGAAATTCTGGAGCCTCGTAACGCAGAAGAAATTACCGCTTGAACAAAAAGATCACGTAGGCATCATTTTAAAGCGCGGGCATATCGTGAGTCCTGATGAGTACGAGTTAGTTCAAGATTCACTGGTAATTTGGCAACAGGAGAAGCGCATTACTGCGGACCAGGCAGAAGACCTCAACCGGATGATTGCGCAATACGAACTGAAAAAAATCAAGTAACGACTAAGAAGGGTGGGCAAAATGGATTTTGAGATCGAAAATGTGGTGTATGGCGCCGTGCTAGACACCGACGGCAAACCCCTTGAGGGGCTTTTGGTGCGCGCATATGCCCGTGCATTGCGCGGCGAAAAAATGCTCGGTGAAGCAATTACTGACGAACACGGCAAGTACGAAATCGTCCTGGACGATAACGATAATGTACGTAACAGCGGGGACCTAATCAAAGCCGCGGCTCGGCTTCAGGCCAAAACAGCCATCGCTGTTAACGTGTACTCGCCCAAAAAGCATGTCTTACTGTATGCATCGCCTGTAGATGAGGTCCACTACCGCTCGGACAAGCGCGAGGAAATAAACGTTACGATCACTGTGCCGGTGCGTCCGGAAGAAGTAGAGTTTGAGGCTTTACTGGCTCAGATCGCAGCCCACGCGGGCGACATCGCGTTAGCCGACTTGCAGCAAGACGATACTCACCAGGACCTGACGTTTTTGGCCCGGGAACTGCGCGTACCCCAAGAAAAGCTTGACCATCTAGTGCTGGCCCACCGTCTGCAAAAACAATCCGGCGTCGAAGCACCTTTCTTTTACGCGCTGCTCCGCAAGAATACGCTGCTCAAAGATGCTTTTGTCAAACCATTGCAGTCGCGGTTCTTTATAGACGCCAACGCCGACCCAGAGAAGGTGCTGTACGACGTCGTGCTGACCGATCCGAAAGACATCGAGCGCGACCTCCAGGCTGCCGCTAAGGCCAGTATCGTCAGTGCCGCGACTGCAAAAAAGGCGACGGGTGTCATCAGTAGCCTGGCAAAGTACAAAAAAGACGCCGAGGCCTATGACACCGACGGCCGCGTCCAGGCGATGGTTGATATTGTCACAGATTTTATCGTCGAAGATAAAATGAGCGAGGTGAGCAAGATATTCAGGGCGAACAGAAAAAAGCCTGCCGAGGCGCTACGCAAACTTTCCAGCAGTACGTTCTTGCGCCATACGGCCAAAGCTAAAGACATGGAGACAAGCTTAGCATTGGGCGAACTACTAGGGTACGACCAGTCCATCGTCAAACAGGTGAGTAAAACCCAGGGCATAAAAAAACCAGAGGACGTCAAGCGCTTGGCCCGGCTTAACAAAGCCGGCTGGAAAGAGGAGCTGACCAAATCTGCTGCTGCCGTAAAAGTTGCGGGCAAGGTGCTCAATAAGCGTTTGGTCAGTCTGCACGCCTCGTCGCTAGTGCGCAAAATGGAAAAGGAGTTCCCCACCACCGCCTATGCCGCCCAGTTGGCACGCGAGCAAAAAACCGTAATTGATAACCAGGCCAGCGTACATAAATTCCTGGGTAAGCACGAGGACTTCGACTTCATCAATACGAACGTGGACTTGTTTATGAAAAAACAAAAGCTGCGGGCCGAGGAGCACGACGACCTCCGGGCTGAGCTAAAGAAAGTACAGCGCGTGTTCCGTCTGGTGCCGAACTACAGCAAAGCCAACGCCCTGATGTCAGAAGGCGTCGCCTCGGCCAAAGACATTACAGCCGTAGGCAAAGCCCGCTTTATGAAAGAAGTTGCGCCCAAGGCCGGGCTTACTAAAAAAGAAGCAGCCTTAGCCTACAAAAAAGCCGAAAACACTGCTACCGCGGCCATGCTGATTGTGGGTGATATCCAAGATGCTGTGTCTTCGGTTGAGGTCGGAGCGGTTAATACCGACACCCTGACCAGCACCCTGACTGCTACGGCCGAAGACTTCCCTAACCTCAAATCGCTGTTCAAGCTCGGCGACGTTGCCATGTGTTCGCATTGCCGCTCAGTATACAGCCCTGCGGCGTATTTGGTGGAAATCCTGGAATTCCTGGACAACCGCAGCGTGACCGACCTGGAAACCAATACGTCCAGTAACCTCGCCAAGGATGTGCTGTTTGAGCGCCGGCCCGACCTTGGAGAAATAGACCTCAGCTGCGACAACGCCAATACGCCGGTGCCCTACATCGACTTGGCCTGCGAATTGCTTGAAGAGCTGATCGCGCCGGACAGCGGCGTCAGCTATAGCGGTGATCTGGCAGGCGGCAGCGATCCGCTGTCGGGCACTATCTCGGCCGATTTATTGGCCGCCCTGCAGGCGGCGCACATCCCTGTTACCGACAAAGCGCAAGTCTTTTCAACAGAGGTCAGCAGCGGCTCGGCGGCTGCACTGCCGCACTATATCCGTGACACGGGAGCTGCCTGCAAAGCCGTCCAAACCGGGGCTAACACCTACAAGATTTTTCATCTTCGCCAAACACTGCAACCTGCCGAGGAACTGGCGGCTGCTCCTGCCTACGTCAACGACAAAGCCTACCAGGAGCTCAAAGACAATGCGTATGCCTTTAGCCTGCCCTTCGACTTACATCATGCAGAGGCAAAAGCTTATTTTGGCCGATTCGATATCGACCGTGCGGAGCTAATGAAAACCTTCCAGCTTGGTACTGCACCTACCGACGAGGCCATCGCAGCCGAACGTCTGAATCTGACCGGCGCCGAGCATACCCTCATTATTACTGCCGCCGACGGTGACCAGCAGGATTACTGGAATACCAGCACCAGTGCTGCCGCCGATGAGATGAAGGTAGTCGAAACGTTCCTGAACGTTACCGGCCTCAAATACACAGAGCTGGTGCGTTTGCTGGCGCTGGACTACATCGACCCGTCCGACAATCTCTTTATCAAGCACCTCGACATGTCGCCGGACACTGCCCAGAAAGAAATCGCTGGCCTGGACGAGGCGGCGCTTGACCGAATCCATCGCTTCCTGCGCCTGCAAAAGAAGACCGGCTGGAAGCTGGAGACGCTAAACGCCGTGATTATGCAAACCAAGCTCGGTAAAGGCGACTTGGACGACCCGGCCCTGCTGAAGGCTGCCGAACTGGCCGTTATTGCCGCCAAAGCCAAAATCAAAGTTGACGAGCTGATCGGCTGCTACGGACAGATCCCTTACAGCACTATCGAAGAGGATCCGGTTAAGCCGCTGTACTATCAAGTATTTTTGAATAAAGCCAAAAATGGCCCGATCAATGAAGGGCTGCTGCCCGAGGCCGTGCTGGCAGGCAGCGGGACCGTTACGGGTGTGGCCGAAAACCTGGCCGTAGCCTTGCAGGTCAAACAAAAAGATTTCGTTATCCTACAAGGCCTGCTGCCAGACGATGCATTGACCTTTGACAACATCAGCCGTCTACTGCTGGCCGCGCGTCTGACGCGAAAACTCAAGCTGACGCCCGACGAGTACCGTATACTTACGGAACTGACCGGCCTTGACCCGGCCGATTCGCCCGCTGATACTATCTCGTTTATCGAGGCAGCCCAAGCGGCACGCGGACATTCGCTCAAGCTCGCTAACGCGCAGTTTATGCTGCAGCACGCTGCGGCTGATCTGACCAATTGGGAGATCAAGGATGAGACGATCGTATCAATCCTCGGCTCCTTGCAGGCCGCATATCAGGCGGCTTACGACGAGAATAAATCACCGTTCGATGCTAACCAACTGGCTGCCGAACAAATCGACGCACTGTTGGCCCAAATCGCCAAATTCTCTGGCGTTGCTCCGGAGGACGCTGCTACCGTCGTCGGATTTTTGAAGCGCGAGTGGACAACGGCCGCTACCGCCAAAAGTTTTATTGACACGTTGTTTGCCGCTAGTCTTAGCACGGCGGCCATCAAAAGTGCCATCGATACGCTAGCCGCCGTTCCGGCGGCCGACACCGACACCATCGACGAAAAGGCCCGTGACTTGCTAGAGGCTTTAATGGGCGCTTTGGCTGCCGCCAACTTTGCGCGCGCCAAACAGACGGCGCTGCAAGTAGAACTCGCCAAAGGATTCAAGGCCGACGAGGATCTTGTCGCCGCTGTGCTCGCACATGCTCGCCTGGGCCAGCCTGCTCCCGGTACTGCCCTGCTAGCTGATGTGCTGCAAACGGACAGTCTGGTCGACCTTGTCAACGATCCACCGGTGATCCCGGCAATTTCCGAAGCTGCCTTCGGCCCGCAGTATAATGCCTTGCGCTTGCTGCACAAATTGCTGCCGTTTACGGCCGCCTTCAAGCTGGAGGCAACAGATGCTGGCTGGCTATTGCAAAACAGTGTTGCCTTAGGCTGGCTTGAAGCCGATATGCTGCCCTACAAAGCATCCGGCCACACCAGCGCAGGCTACAGCGACTACGCCAAACTGAGCCGTATGCTGACGCTAAGCAAAACACTGACACCGGTCGAGAACCCGGCTGACGCAGCCCAACCTGTCACCTTTTTCTCTGTAATAAGTATGACATTGCCGGGTAGTGCCAGCACCCGCGCCGAGTTGCTTGAAAAACTGGCGCTGCTCACCGGCTACGAGCAATCCAGCCTGGATGATATCGACGCCTACTTCTTCAGCACCTTTAGCCTGGACAATTATCGCAGTCCTGACACCTGGGACAGAATGTTGGCAGCTGCCGAATATCTGCGGCTGCTCGCTACGGACACTGCAGGCGTGGCCGCGTTCATCCAGCCGGTTTTGACCGTCACCGAAGCGACTGCCCTGCGCATGTGCCTTAAGTCGCGCTATGACGAGGATACGTGGCTGGATACTCTCAAACAAGTCATGGATGACATCCGGCCGCAAAAGCGCAACGCCTTGGTAGCATACCTGCTTGCAACCCGCACGGACTTTAAGGACACCACAGATATTTACGACCACCTATTAATCGATGTTGAAATGGAAGCCATCATGCCCAGTTCGCGCATCGTGCAGGCGCACGGCACTATCCAACTCTTCGTGCAGCGTTGTCTGATGGGTCTGGAGCCGGATTCGGCCGCTAACGTCGACACCGACAGCGGCTGGGAACAATGGAAGTGGATGAAGAATTATCGCGTCTGGGAAGCCAACCGTAAGGTATTCCTATATCCGGAGAACTGGATCGAAGCCGAGCTGCGCGATGACAAGTCATTTTTGTTCACCGAAATGGAAAATGAACTGCAGCAAAATGAGCTGACCGACTACAATGCCGAACAAGCCTTTATAAAGTATCTGGAACGTCTGGATGACATTGCCTTTTTGGAGATTGTAGCCACCTGGTATGATACCGTTGACAAAAAGATGCATGTCTTTGGACGCAGCAAGGGCGGCGACCCGGCCATGTACTACCACCGCACCTTCGAGCAGGAGCGGTACTGGACGCCGTGGGAAAAAGTCAACCTGGAAATTACCGGCAACCACTTGTTGGCGTTCAAGCGCAACAACCGGTTGACTCTGGCGTGGCCGATTTTTAGTGAGGAGCCTGACCCTGCGCCCACCTCCAGCATGCCCGATCCGACGCCGGGCACGAGCGTAGCCAACGAAAAGCCCAAGCGCAAACTCAAGATCCAGCTGGCTGTGAGCGAATATGCCAACAATGTGTGGCAGCCCAAAAAAGTCAGCAAAGACGCTATCCGTACACCGTCCAGCTACACGAATGCGGCATTCAATAACGAAGAATATACCTTGATGTTTTTTGAATCCGGCGATCAGGTATGGTTTACCCGCGAGGCTGGCAACAGCAACGAAATCTGCGGCATCTTTGATATCGCTGGCTGCAAAGGCTACCCGGAACTGGCGGCCGAAGGCAGTAGCTATTTCCCCGACTTCTTCCCCGATTTTAAAGATACCAGCCTGCTTATCCAGCGCTACCTCGAACGAAATTACGACAGCACCAACGACCTTGCGGTCCGCAATGCCGTCTCGCCGTTCAGCCATTACACCATTCTGGCCGAAACGCCGAAGAACTTCCGCATTACGTATCCGCACCAGATGACATATATCGACATGGTGGCGCTGCTGATGCAGTACCTGATGTACGGCGCGTACACCAATACTTCCGTTGCCGGTGATGGCTACCGCGGCATCAAGATACCGCTTGGTACATTGCTGCCGTACTTTATGGAAGACAGCAACCATGCCTATGTAATTACGCCTGGCTTTTACGAACGCACGAAGCGCGACGGCCGCGGTAGTGACGGTGGCAGCGTGAGCGACACGCTGACCAGCGAAGAAACTGCGCTGCAGTACCGCACCGGTTCAGACGTCTTGCAGCTTATCGAAGACATTATTGCCCTGTTTAGCAAGTACATGGCTAAGCTCAAGGCCGGCCAGACACCATCCAGTGTTATTACCGAGCTTCTGGCTGACGAAGATTATCACGACATCGTGGATGAGCTGAAATTGTACGCCAAGCTCAGCTATGGCGAGAAGTTCCATAACATGTATCATCCGCTCATTTGCGCGCTGCGCAAAACGCTGTACAAAGACGGCGTTGGTGCGCTCATGGATCGCCAGACGCAGCTGCAAGTTACCAGCTTTAACTTTAAGGACCACTACAGTCCGAGTGGCGTAGTCCCGCTCGACTATCCTATCGAGGACATCGATTTTAACAGTAATGGCAGCTACAGTAGCTACAACTGGGAACTGTTCTTCCACGCGCCATTTTACATTGCTACGCAGCTCACCAAGAACCAGAAGTTCGAAGAAGCGCTGCAATGGTTCCACTATATGTTTAACCCTACCGGTGCGCTGGCCGGTACCACCCCGCAAAAATATTGGGTCACCAAGCCGTTCTATTTGCGCAACGACAGCGAGTACATAGCTCAGCGTATCGAAAACCTGATGTACAACGTGGCCAATCCCGCCAGCCCGGAGCGTAAAGACTTGGAATTTGCCATTGAAGAGTGGCGCGAGGATCCGTTCAAACCGCACGTTGTGGCGCGCTACCGCACCGTTGCCTACCAAAAAGCACTGCTTATGAAGTACCTCAATATGCTAATTGAATGGGGTGACTACCTGTTCCGTCAGGACACCATGGAGTCGATCACCCAGGCGACGCAGATGTACATTCTGGCCGACAAGCTGCTGGGCGACAAGCCACGTCAGGTGCCGCCGGTCGTCAAGCCCGTGCACGAGACCTACAACCAGATAGAGCGGCGGCTGGACGCCTTCGGCAACGCGCTCATCGACCTGGAAAACATTTTGCCTGACCTGTCGGTACTGCCCGAAGGCGGCAATGAGCTGCCACCCGCCCCGGTAACGCTCTCTACTCTATATTTCTGCATTCCGCAGAACGAACAAATTCTGGCGTACTGGGATACCATTGCAGACCGTTTGTTCAAGATCCGCAACAGCCAAAATATTGATGGCATCGAGCGCAGTCTGGCGCTGTTTGCGCCGCCAATCGACCCGGGAATGCTGGCCAAGGCTGCGGCCTCGGGGCTAAGCCTGTCGGACATTTTGGCCGGACTGAACGCACCGCTGCCATACTACCGCTTCTTAACGTTGGCCCAAAAAGCAACCGAACTGGCACAGGAAGTGCGGGGTCTTGGCAATTCGCTCCTGCAAGCGCTGGAAAAGAAAGACGCCGAAGATTTGTCGCTGCTGCGTAGCGAACTTGAGCTAAAAGTCCTGAATGCCGTCAAAGACATGAAGAAGCTGCAAATACAGGAAGCCGGCGAGCAGATTGAAGTACTTAAACGTACTCGTAAAGTTACCGAAGAACGCCAAAGCTACTATGCCAGCATCGAACGCATAAGCACCAAAGAACAGCTCAATTTGGACAAGCTTAGTTCTGCCAACGACCTGCAAATCGCGGCCCAGGTATGCAACACGCTGGCCGGTGTGGTCGCCATGGTACCTGACCTCTTGGGCGGTGCTTCCGGCATTGGCGGTAGCCCGCACGTAACACTGCAATGGGGCGGCAAGAACCTGGCTGGTGCGGCCAAGGCCGCCGGTGACGTGCTGACCATCTTAAGCACAGTAGCCACCTATGAAGCTACTCGCGCCGCCACCACTGGCGGCTACGACCGCCGTTACGACGACTGGCAGTTCCAGGGCCGCATGGCTACCAAAGAACTCGCTTCCATCGACAAGCAAATCGCTGCAGCCGAAATCCGTAAGCAAGTAGCCGAAACCGACCTGCGTAACCACGAAATCCAGATAGACAATGCCAACCAAACCGATGAATTCATGCGTTCCAAGTTCACCAACGCCGACCTATACCAATGGATGGTCGGCCAAACCACCTCGGTGTACTTTAGCGCTTACAAACTGGCTCATGACTTTTCCAAAAAGGCAGAACGCAGTTATCAGTTCGAACTGGGCCGAGACGACACCTTCATCGCCTACGGGTATTGGGATAGCCTGAAGAAGGGCCTACTAAGTGCTGACAAGCTGATGCAGGACCTGAAGCGCATGGAAGCCAGCTACCTTGACAAAAACAAGCGCGAGTACGAAGTAGTCAAGCACGTGTCACTGGCGCAGCTTGATCCTTTAGCACTGGCCAAACTCAAAGCTACCGGGTCGTGTGACTTTACGGTGCCGGAGGTGTTGTTCGACCTCGACCACGCCGGACAGTACTTCCGCCGTATCAAGACAGTCAGTATCAGTCTGCCATGCGTAGCAGGACCGTACACATCGGTAAGCGCCAAGCTGTCATTGGTCGGCAACAAGTACCGCAAAAACACCAACCCGGACAACATGGCAGCTACTGGCTATGCCGAAGACCCCGGCAATGATGAACGGTTCGTATACAATGTAGGCACTATCCAATCGGTTGCCACCAGCCATGGGCAGAAAGACAGCGGGCTGTTCGAGTTGCAATTCAAGGACGACCGCTATCTGCCATTCGAAGGCACCGGGGCTATCAGCAGTTGGCGGCTGGAACTGCCCAATCCCGAATTAGCGCAGTTTAATTACGACACCATCGCCGACGTTATCGTTCATATCAGCTACACGGCGCGCGAAGGCGGCAGCAGTATGCGCAGTTTGGCGGAAGCATCGGCTCTGGACCGCATCGGCGAAATCCAACAAGAGTTAGGGCAGACCGGCCTGCATACTGCCATCAACTTGAGGTACGACATGCCCAATGAGTGGCACCTGCTTAAGACCAACGGCAGTGTCGATATTGCAATTGACGCTTCCCGTTTGCCATACCTGGCGCAGGCTCTGGATGCATCTATCGATACTGTCATGGTACTAGCTAAGGTAGAAAACAACCCAGCTGCTTTCACTATCAAGCTCGATGGCGCCGACCTAAACATGTCCCGCGAGGATGACTGGAAGCTCTGCAAAGCCGAAACAGGTGCCTTTAGCCTTGGTACGCCTGTCGGACTGTCGCTGACTGCCTCCAACCTGGCCAAGCTTGAGGAATTGGTGCTTGTGGTAAAGTATGTCTTTTAGCACGGCCCCTCCGAGCCGCCCGCCGGATAGAATTTCTGAGTATTCGTTGTATAATGCATAATGACTACTCACCAAGCATGACCGCATGATACGACCGATAAGACGCTTCTACCGAACTCACAAGACGAGAACGACAGTCGCCATAGTATTCGCAGCCTTTGCGTTATTGATTGGCGTAATTGGCTACAACGCGCCGCCCGCTATATCATTGTCAGATAATTCGATCACGACTGGCTATAGAACTGACGATAAATCCGTCGTTCTTGCTGGCAAGATTTCAACGCTTCATAGTCCCAAGCTGCTAATCAACAGCAATCAAGTGCCCGTCGATGCGTCCGGTAACTTTAATTATCGGCTCGCGCTGAAAGAAGGCGACACAAGTATCACTATCGTCGCCAAATCTGACAAAGGCGACGACACGAAGCATTTTAATGTCCACAGGACAACCGCCACAGAGTTTGCCGAGCGCAAAAAGATTGCCGCTCAGCGTAAAAGGGCAGCCGAGGAAGAGATGGCAAGAGTCAGGGCGGCGGCAATTAAAGCTATGCCTATTTGTGACGGTGTGAGCGTTACATCTAACTGCAGGGCGGATGGCGCGGTTTACAGGATATATCTGTATCACCCTGCCGTTCCAGCTAAGACTCACCAAGAAACAGAGACTACCTACAAGGAAAAAATTACTGGCTACTGCACTTTATGCGCTGACGGCACCTATTCTCCCTCTTGCGCCACCGGTAGGGGTGCCTGCTCGTGGCATGGCGGCGTTGCGCAATGGAACGCACCCATAAAAAGCAGTGTGCCGGTATATAGTAGTAAACTGGTTGTCGATGCGCCAGCCAAAGAAGCATACTACGACAAAGTTCTAGACAAACAATTTGAATAGTCTTACTACGTGGTAGTGGGCCCGTAATGTTCCATGGCGCTCGCGAACCCATGCTCCTCAAGCGACGGTAGAGGTTGGCCTGGAATGATCAGCGTACCGTCCACGTCGCTGAGCACTGCACCGATGCGTTCAGGCATTATCCGCCTGGCTTACAAAGTGTTCGTAGTGGTCGGGGAATAATCCTTGGATAACGGCGATACGGCCCACGCCGCAAAACCGAATTGCATCTTTGTCTTCTGGCGCTTCGGAGAAGAGCCGGTCGAGCGTCTTCTTGGTTTCACCATTTGCCGGGTCGCCATGAATATACCTATCGCCATCAGTGACATCCTGATAGATTCGCCCATCCCGCGCACTAGTGTAGTATGCCCGCTGCGTGTGTGCTGCCATGTCTGAAAATGTGATCCCAGCAAGCTGGAACATGAAGCGGTCACGGTAATCATCAGGGCAGCGGTCAAGCAGGCTTTGCAGGTCAGCACGCGTTTTTTGTAGTACGTCTTCAAGAGGGAAGCCTTTTTCGGTATGGCTCTTGAGTGCCCAACCTATGCTTTCTTCTTCAACATGCAGTTGGACCACTGTTCTCTCGTCGGCATTTAGGTTACTGTCTTGTAGCAGACGTGCCGTAACCCAACTATTATGGATACCCTGGTCTTTATTCTTTTTCTCGGGGTGCGTCGCTACCGCATAGGATTTGCCGATGTCCTTCATGAAATGGGCAACGGGCATTACACGATCACGTGGATCCTTAAAAATTCCAGTAAAATATTCTGAATGCACATTCAATTCCGATTGTGTATGTTCGTGCAACAACCGAGGACGCGGGATGCTGACGTCGCCGCCGAGCATATGGGCCATAAGAATGGACGTTCGGCCGAGGGCGACCACGCAGTCGTAGGTAGCCCATCGTGAATGGAGGGTGTCCCTTTGAGGGCCATCAGGCCCTTTTTCTGCTATAAGATCGTCGAGCGCCGCGCTAAACGCCTCCGGAACAACAAGAGACGGTGTTTGCTCGAAAGGACTATCCGGGTGCGGGCGGCTTAGGGAAATCCGCGCGACAATATCATCTGGCATATCCCTGGGATCAGCTAAGACATCAAGGGCCTGTCGCTGTGTCAAAGTCTGTAGTTCACTCATGGCCGTCTTCCTATTGTTGCCAGACTTGCGTCTCTACGTCAGTAATCTCTGTAACGAGCCGCTCCTGGCCCATTGCTCCAGCGGTTTGCAGCGCGGCAGTCAGATTGTCGGCCGGTCCTTCGACTATAACACCTGGCTCGTGGTATTCTCGCAAACCATCTACATAGCGAAGTGAAAATAAATCAGCTTCCGTCAGGGCGAGATTACCGCAACCATGGGCAAC
>DASTWA010000008.1:0-343436 GCA_035758825.1 Saccharimonadales bacterium (SeqCode) | reverse complement strand
TAAAATCCAAATGGTGGGAATGGCTACTGCTCTTTTTGCTAATCCTCCTGGTAGCCCTGGCCGCCCTAAACTTCCTCCTCGACGCCGAAGTAATCACCATCGACTTGGACGTACCGCATACGGAGTTAATTAACTAGCATTGATCCTAACGTCTCGACTTTGTGTGTCATGAGTAAGTACTCCTCACTTTGGCATCTCGAACAATTAAGAAGAGTAAACCCATTATCCGCCCAAGTATTGATTATTTCTCTTTCATTAAAATGCCATGCTCTCCAGATTAAAAGTTGGTCACCTTTTTGAAACGTTATTGATTTAATATACCTACCCGTCTGTAGAGTAAGGGTTAATGTAAATTTTAATCGCAATTTGATAAAACGTGATTTTTGCGATGCATCAAAGTATTGTTCTGTCTCGTACAGACTTTCGTCTATTCCTAGAAGTTCAAGGGCATTTTTGAAATGTGGAGAAAGAATGCTTTTGCTCGGCCGCTCAGGGTTGAAGTCAAAAAATCGTCGAGACTTTAGCGTATCCATCTTCAAAGTTGACATAACAATGCAGTTTTTTCCAAGACTATCGTGTAAATTTTGAAGAGGCATCCTCGGATCTTTAAAATTTACCAGCGTTCCTCCCAGGAATAGGACGATGTTGAGTGTCTGTGAGGCATCGTCGCCGTAACTGTCTCGACTTACAATATCACTGTAATTATCGTAAGTTAGATCGCGAAGATACTTTTCAATTTTTAGACCGGTCCCAAAGTGCTCTTTTAGGTTAATCTCCGCTATGTCAAGCAGCTCTGGGCTTATGTCAACGGCGGCATACCTTCTCAGTTTGCCGGTAATGGCAATAATTTTAAGCAATTCTCTCGCCGCTAGTCCATTCCCTACGCCTAAGTCAATCACGTTTACATGTTTGTAGCGCGCTATAGTCGTCAAGAGGTATTGTCGGTTGGCATCAAGGAGCTCAATGACGTACGCTAGGTAATTGTCGGAGCCGAGGGTGTATAACTTGTCGATATATGCGGCCCAGTGTAGGGCACCCTTTCCGCGGTAAAGGTATTGCTGAGGATATTCGTGATTTGTTTCTAGATGAGATGCTATCTGAGAGATCTCTTTATGATCGAAAAGCTTGTAAAATTCAGGCTTAGGTTGAACTTTCCTGTGCGATCGAGTGTTACGATACTTTCTTCCTTGTTCGACGAGGCTCTTAATCACCGAAGCATTATGAAGCGTGTCGGCGATGTAGTATTTGTCGTTTTCGCGGTGCAGCTCAAGATTGACTTTGCCTTCTTGCGCAGCAACAATCCAATTACGAACTGCCTTATCCGAAACATCGTAGAGTTTTGTTACGTCACTATTCCTGAAGAATCTCATATTAGTAAACTTTCCACAGGATGATTATACAAAAAATTTGACATGATCAGAAAACTTTACGTATCATTTAATTGGTATCAAACGATACTTGGCTGTCTATAACAACTTAAAATGACGATCGTACTGCAAAAAGAAACCCCCAAGGTTTGCGGTATGATACGTTACTTTATTAGTAACAGTCATATTAAGTTGGAATTGCAAAGACGCCGAAAGGCGTCTTTGCGCCATTTACTCTTGCGTTTTTTTAAGTTTAGAAACGGTAACTAAATACTGCTGATCTCTAGACTTCGTAGCCTGCATAATGTCAAATCCATTGGCATCCAAAAGCTGGAGGGTCTCGAGGGCGGCTCTGTGCCAGTGTCGCCAGATAAGTATAGGTTCATTTTTAACTAATTCGATGGTTTTGGAGGCGCCATCAAGATCAAACCTTATTGCGATATCAATTTTAGGTCTGACGCGGATGATACGAGCGCGATTCTCTTCATCAAAGAGTTGCTCGACGTTGTATAGGGATTCATCTATGTTTAAAAAATCTAAAATTAGCCCATCTTGGACAGGAACTTTACGTTTGTTTGAACTGTAGTAGTCGAAGTATCGCCTTGTCTTTGGGGTGTCTAGGTAGCCACTGCAGATGAATAAATCGTTTAGTCCCATACTATCTCTTATAACTTGGAGCACCTGAGCTGGTGACCTAAAATTTGAAAGTGTTCCGCCTAACAAAAAGACTACATTTATGGTCTCAGAATCCATTAGGTCATTCGCAATTATGTCATTAAACCGTTCGTGGCTTATATCCTTTATGGCGGGTTCATACTTAACAGAGCCACCAAACCAGTGCTTGATGTTTCTTTCAAGAATGGAAAGCATGTCGGTGCTGATGTCAATCGGTATGTAACGTTTTAAGCGACCTTCTTTATTAAGCCTGTCTATAGTTGAGCGTATCGGCAGTCCATTGCCCGGCCCGATGTCAATAATGTTTACCTTCCGGTAGCCGCTCAATAACCCACCAACCGTACCAGACGTCGTTTCGAGAATTTCAATTGTGCGATTAAGTATGTTTGGAGCCGCTTCTTTAATAAGGCGCTGTGCGTATTTGTCCCAATCATCGGCGCCACCATCGACATATGTGTATTGTAGGGGTGTTTCGCCGTGTATCGTTAGGTTCGAGATGATATCAAGGATTTGGTTCTTGTTGTACATCTCGTAAAATTCTTTAGATGGAGAGATTACCTTGCGTCCACGCTGATTTTTAAACTTTTTACCTTTCTTTACCTGAAGCTCTATAATGGCAGTATTCTTGGTGGTATTTGCAACCCAAAACCGTTCACTTTTTTCGTATAGCTCAAGATCGAGCTTTCCCTCGCGGGCGGCTTGAATCCAGTTTCGGACGGACTTTTCCGATACATTATAAATCTTAGCCAATTCGGTATTTTTGAAATACTTCACCAATGGTCTCCGTGATATTGGTTACATTATACAATATTTTTGTTGACATGTTCCGATTACAGAACGTATCATGAAATGAGACACTTGTACCAAATGGCTGTCTATACCTATAAGATAATAAAATCCGTACATTGCAAAACAAGCGTTCATTTCAAAAGCAATCTGAATCGTACGATGGTACGAACTATTAATGGAACAAATATAAAGCAATGGGTCCCACCCCAGAAAGAGGTCTTATGGGTCAAACGCTAGGCACTGCTACTGCCACAGCAAATCTTGCCAATGTGCAAGGTGTTAATCAAGACGAAGCGAATGAATTTCTGTTGTATTTTGCACCTTCTGCCGGCATCGACAGGTTACTCGAAGCTATCCATGCCCTTTATTACCTTCCACAGAACTTTAAGCTCGTACTTGCTGGTGATGCAGATGTGCAAAGTGACAAAAACCTCCTTTGGGCAATGCAAAACATCATGAACCGCATACGATTTGGAGTAGAAACGGAGACGTCACAGCAGCAGGCGTCTCCGTTTTTTGATGCTGACGCCATTTTGACCGACGACTCGCACGATCCGGCGTTTGCGCGCGTATGTACACCTCTAGTCGTGGTCAAGGACGATATGGACTATGACCTGGCATACAACGAGCGCCATGGGTTTAATGTCCCCGCCGGCAACCCCGAAGCCTTTGCCAGCGCCATGCTGCGTTTGGCCCGTGAACGCGCTTAAAGGACGTAAATAACGCCTAAATTACAGCAATATCCATAAGCGACATCTGTTACAATACTCTTCGTGATAGACGAACTCCTGGAGGGGCTGAACCCCGAGCAGCGCCGTGCAGTCGAAACAACGGAAGGGCCGTTGCTTATTCAGGCTGGGGCCGGGTCGGGCAAGACCAAGACCTTGACGCACCGGATCGCGTACCTCATCGCGACTGAAAAAGCCGCCGCCTACAACATATTGGCCGTAACTTTTACCAACAAAGCGGCCAAAGAAATGCGCGAGCGGGTGGCCAAGCTGCTCGACGAAGACCCGGACAACCGCAGTTTTATGCCGTATATGGGCACTTTCCACTCCATTTGTGTTCGTATTTTGCGCCAAGACGGGGATAGTGTTGGCATCCCCAGGAGCTTTGTTATTTTTGACGAATCCGACCGTATGCATGCCATTAAGCAGGCCTGCAAGCAAAAGATGATCGATGAAAAAAGTTTCCCCGCCAAGCAGCTTGCCGCCATGATCAGCAATGCCAAAAATGAACTCATGACCGCAGAAGAACTGGGCGGGGCGGGTTCGACCCCGGCGCAGCGGGCTGCCGCTGATATTTTCCCGCTGTACCAGGCGGCCCTGCACGAAGCCGCGGCCTTGGATTTTGACGACCTCATCCAGCGCACCGCAGAAATGCTCCAAAGCCAGCCCGAAATCCGCCTCAAATGGCAGCGCCGTTTTAAGTACGTCATGATCGACGAATACCAGGACACCAACGCCGCCCAGTACAAATTAGTCAAGCTATTGACAAACGCTAAAAATAACATCGCTGTGGTGGGTGACGACTGGCAATCGATTTATTCGTGGAGGGGTGCTGATTTCCGCAACATCCTGAACTTTGAACAGGACTATCCTAAGTGCACGGTCATCAAGCTCGAGCAGAATTACCGGAGCACCAAACACATCCTGGACGCCGCCCATGCGGTCATTACCCGCAACCAGCAGCGCTCCGACAAAAAACTGTGGACCGATTCGGGCCAAGGGCTGCCGGTCCAGATGCTGCAGGTGGTAAACGAACGCGCCGAAGGTGAAGCTATCGTCCGCCGCATCCGCAACGCCGTAGATGCCGGTTACCGCAAGTACAGCCACTTCGCGGTGCTGTACCGGACCAATGCCCAGAGCCGTTCGGTCGAAGAGACCTTTATCCACTACGGCATCCCCTACCGCATCGTGGGCGGCCAGCGGTTCTATGACCGCAAAGAGATCAAAGACCTCATGGCCTACTTGCGCATCATCTTCCAACCGGAAGACCGGATCAGCTTCTCGAGGGCAGTGAACATCCCAAGCCGCGGCATCGGCGAAAAGACCCTCGACACCTTCTTTAGGTGGCAGCGCGACAATGGTATGACGCTCTTTCAGGCGTTGACAGAGGTAGAAACTTGCGATCAGCTCAAGCCCAAAGCCATCAAGGGGTTGAGTGAGCTGAGCGACTTGCTGCAGACCATGCGCAGCATTATGGAAGATTCCTCGCCGGCCGAAGTCATCGAGTCGGTCATCCGCCGGCTGGATTACTATGGTTATTTGCAGGACGGCACCGCCCAAGCAGAGTCACGGGTAGAAAACGTCAAAGAGCTACTTTCGGTAGCCCAGAATTACCAAGACCAGGGTATGGACGTATTCCTGGAAGAAGTCGCCCTGGTGAGCGATGTCGACCAGGCCGACTTTGAGGGCAACGCGGTCACACTCATGAGCCTGCACGCATCCAAGGGCCTTGAATTTCCGGCTGTCTTTATGATCGGCATGGAAGAGACCGTCTTTCCGCACTCCCGCGCCCTGTACGACCAGTCCGAAATGGAGGAGGAGCGGCGGCTTTGCTACGTAGGGATGACCCGCGCCCGCGAAGAGCTGTACATGATTTATGCCTCCGGTCGCATGCTGTTTGGCGGCGTCCAGCACAATCCGCCATCCCGCTTTTTGAGCGAGGTAGACGCCAAATTCGTTCCGTCCGACAACAGCGTCGGCTTTAGCGGCGGCGGAGCCTACAGCGCAACCACCTTGCGCCAGGGGCACAGCAACATGCCGGACGGCTTTGTTAAACCGGAGGTGAGCGGCGAGCCGGTCGTCGTCCCTGTAGAAGAACCCCGCTACGTGCCCGACCTGAACGAAGGCGACACCGTACGGCACCAGCTATTCGGGGTGGGGACCATCGTGGAGCTGGAAGGCGAGAATGCGACCATTTACTTCAAGGGCAAAGGCGCCAAAAAGCTGAATATCAGCTTCGCCCCCCTCGAAAAACTCTCATAGGCGGACAAACCCACGCTAAAAGGCTCCGGAACTCCGGGGCCTTTTGCTACGCTATCATTTCGGCGGTGTGGGTGTCGGGGCGGCGCCTGTACTCGGTAAGGTAATAGTAGGCTGCCGCAAAAACCTGGAAAACCAGGATAGAAACAATCCATAAGGTCTTTTTGCCAAGGCCGGTCCGTTTGTCTTTGACAATATGAATCAGCATTGCAAGCTCAAAGCCGATTACGGCCAAGCCAAAAATGATAATGATTAGTTCAGGAAAACCTAGTGCAAACATAGAGGCGAATAGTAACCCAAGTTACCTAAAATAGCAAGATTATTTAGGCAGTGCTTTTATTGCGGATTTGGGCGCTCAACGCGGGGTTGCTACAATAGAAGCGGCTCATAAGGATAGGTCGGGCTTACCTGATCTCCCTGGCCTCCGTGTGTTATGCGTAGACGACTACAGACGATCAAAAAGAGTTATGGAGCAGCCGGTCGAAGGCACGTCCAGACCGTTAAGCGCGTAGCCAAAAAACCGATGTTCAGCATCCCGTTCGTGACCTTTATGGTGCTGGCCGCAGTTGTAGGAGTGGCATACATCCTGACTTCAAAAGGTAGCCCAACGCTAAAGGTAAACGATTCTAACGTAGTTGTCTTGAATTATGACGAACAGGAACAAACCATCCCGACACGTGCCAAGACGGTTGGAGAGTTGCTGAACAGGCTCGACATTAAGCTTAATACTGGTGACGTCGTGGAACCGGCAAAAGATGCCGAAATCGTAGGCGACAACTTCAGGGTTAATATCTATCGTGCCGTGCCGGTGACTATTGTAGACGGTGCCAAAAAGACATTTACGTATAGTGCGGCCGCTACGCCAAGGAGCATTGTCAAACAGGCTGGCGTACAAGTTTACCCTGAAGATAAACTAGAGCTACTGCCGACAGAGAATTTTTTGGCCGAAAGCTCCATAGGCGAGAGAGTAGTTATCGACAGGGCGGCGCCTATAAGTGTCAACCTGTACGGTACTCCGGTGACAATGCGTACCCATGCCAAGACTGTTGGTGAACTTCTTGAGGAGAAGAAAATAAAAATAGGAGAAGGGGATACAGTACAGCCGAGCGTAAAGACCACGCTGAGTTCTGCAGTGCAGGTTTTTCTGGTTCGTAAAGGAACGGAAATCCGAACTATTGCTGAGGATATTCCCGCTCCCGTAGAAACCATTGATGATAACAGCCTTACGTTCGGGGTGACGGTCGTCCGTCAGCAGGGTGCGCCTGGACAGCGGTTGGTGACGTACCAAGTAGAATTACAAAACGGTCAAGAAACTTCACGGACAAAAATTCAGGAAGTAATCGCCCGCGAGCCAGTTAAGCAGGTTGTAGCGCGGGGTACCTATTTTGATATCGCAAAGAGCAAGACGGCCGTGATGGCGGCTGCAGGGATCTCCCAGTCCAGCTTCGTATATGCTGACTATGTCATTGAACACGAGTCACGATGGAATCCTGCGGCCCTAAACTCAAGGGGTTGTGCCGGTTTAGGGCAAGCATGTCCCGGGTCTAAGCTGGCCGCAGCCTGTCCTGCTTGGCGTACCGATGCAGTTTGCCAGATGAAGTACTTCCACAGTTATGCGATCGGAAGATACGGATCGTGGCAAGAGGCTTACAACTTTAAAAAAGCGAAGGGATGGTGGTAGATGAACCAGCTCCCCAACACCAAAAAATCGCTTGGCCAGCATTGGCTCGATGACCCCCTGAGCCTGGACGCCATGCTCGATGCCGCCGATATCGGCCTGGACGACACTGTCCTCGAAATCGGCCCCGGCCCTGGCACGCTGACCGAAGAGTTAGTGAATGGCGCCAAGCAGGTAGTGGCCGTTGAGTTTGACGCCGACCTGGCCCGTGAACTGCCGCTCAGGGTGCCGGCAGATAATTTAACAGTGGTAAATCAGGATATCCTCCGGTTTGACCTGACCAGCTTGCCGGCAGGCTACAAGGTGGTAGCCAACATCCCATACTACCTGACCAGCAACCTCCTGAGGGTCTTGTGCGAAAGTCCGAACCACTTTAGCCAGGCGGCTATTCTTATCCAAAAAGAAGTCGCCCAGCGCGTGTGTGCCAAACCCGGCGATATGAGCCTGCTGAGCGTCAGCGTGCAGTTTTATTGCGAAGCCAGCCTGGGCCCGGTGGTAAAGGCCGAACTCTTTACGCCGCCGCCAAAAGTGGATTCACAAATCCTCAAACTCACCTTCCGCGGGAAACCGTTGTTTGACGTCGATACCAAAGCCTTCTTCAGGCTGGTAAAGGCCGGTTTTGCCCAGCGCCGCAAGACGCTGCTTAACTCATTGAGCGGTGGCTTGCACCTCAGCCGGGACGATACCGAGGTGCTCATCACCAGGGCCGGCCTCAAGCCGACCGTCCGCGCGCAAAACTTGTCGCTCGACGACTGGTATAGCCTGTATAAGGCGTTAGCCTAATGCTAAACTAGAGTAAAATAGAGGAAGCATATGTACCCCGAAGACCAAGACAAAGAACAGCAGCCCGCCAATCGCAACCTGATGGGCGAGGCGCCGCAGCCATTCGACTACGGCAATCCCCTCCAGGCCGACCCCGGGCGGCCAGTGCAGCCTGTCAAGCCTAAGGGAGGCGGGTCGTCAGGGGGTCCTGCAAGGTTTTTGCCATGGATTATCAGCGGGGTTTTGTTGTTATGTGTGATTATTTTTGGCCTGATAGCCCTGCTGCCCGCCGACAAAGACAACAAGGGATCGACCAACAATCCCAGCACCAACAATAGCAGCCAGAACGACACAAACACCGGCACTGCGAGCGAGTGCAGTTCCAAGCTCCGCCGTTACCAGAACGAAGACCTCGATATCCGCTTCTGTTACCCAAAGACTTGGGGTGATGTCAAACTTACCGATGCCAAATTTGACCCGTCAGATAGTGGTACGCGAGTTCGTTTGAGCTTTGCCGACAAAAGCCAGATTAACCTGGGATTGGTCAGCGACGACTGGTCGACCGATGTAGCCCGCGACGGGACCTGCTCGGATCCGGCTACGCAGTCTTTCCCGGATACCAGCGGCTTTTCGGCTAAATGGGTCACCGAAGGGACGGGCGTCAATATTACCAGTGCAGTCCGCGGCCTTGAAGTCGTCCCCGACCAGTACCTATTGCAGGAGCACGTCGACAACCTTCTGACCGACGGTGTGTGCGTTGAGGGCTACCAGGCGTTCGGCGGCGAGGTCTACCGTAACGCTATGGCGACCTACTACGCCAAATTTAACGATAAAGTGGCTTCGCCCAAGGCTCACATCGATAGCCCCACTGCCTTAGTGCCCGTTGCCGACCGCAACGAGCTGACGGCCTTTGTAAAGTCCATCGAGAAGTACTAATTCTCGCCTGAATATCATGCAGCCCACCCACGATCCAAGTTACCTCTTGCAACACGTCGCCAGTGTTATGCAGCGCCAGTCCGACCAGATACTGCAGGAGCGGCTGGGCGTGGGCCTGTCGCAGTACAAAATTCTTATGATGCTTCAGTGGGAACCCAATACGACGCAAAAGCAGATTGCGAATAGCCTGGGACAGACCGAAGCCAGCATTAGCCGGCAGGTGAAGCTACTGCACGAAAAGGCCATGCTGACCTCGCAGGTCGACCCAACAGAACGCCGCAAGCATCTAGCCCGTCCCACGGCAAAGGGAGCCAAGGTAGCCCTGGCCGCCCAGGAGCTGCTTAGCCAATACCAAGATTCCACGCTCGATGCGCTAAACCAAAAGGAGCGCGGGCTGCTCGTGGACATGCTCCGCCGCATCCACGAAGAATGTTGCGCCCCCGGAAAGGTCATCGCCTGCGACCGTGCTTTTGCCATCGAAACGATTTATGATAGCCAAAAGTAATCCGTTTATGGTATAATAGTCTTGATGCCCGTTGGGGCAGAGCATGTGGGGCTGAATTTTAAGCTCGACGTTGGACTTTATCGGTTAGATCAGCAGGTCGCTTGTCAGCGTTATAGGCAAACCTTTCTATAGATGCCAAAAACGACATCAAGAAGCAGTTGGTTGCTGCATGGGGTAACTTCTCATTCGCACCAGCTCGCGCAACAG
The DNA here is from genome assembly GCA_035758825.1 of Saccharimonadales bacterium (SeqCode). GTDB lineage: Bacteria > Patescibacteriota > Saccharimonadia > Saccharimonadales > UBA4665 > JARIHD01. Next base: position 333,530 of record DASTWA010000008.1, on the reverse strand, counting down.
TTGCCTAATTATCATTAGCAACGGCGTCTGGAACGACATCAGATAGTACCAGTGCGTTTATATTCATCTGATCGCACAAGCACTTCTGGCCATAGTGTTTGTAAAGACTAGGCCTTGGACTATATGCGTTTTGGCTGTTTAGCCGCATGTAGCCGACATTTTTAAACAGCCTACGCCTGTAGGATAGACTAATCAGATAAACCGATGGACGCGGGGGCGGTACCCGCCAGCTCCACCAAATAATTATTGACATTTAATAAACATTCTGCTAAAGTTAATAGAATTGTTTTGATGAATCCGAGTTTGTTAGGTACGTATTACTTTGGTTTCATAGGGACAATCAGAGTAATAACACTATAAACAGCAAGGATTCTTTTTTATGCCTTTTACTACCCGAACCTCCCGGAGGTCTTCTACTTCTAACGCTTTTCATGGCGGCGGAAATAGGCGCTCTTATGGTGGCCGCCCTGGTCGCTCCAATAAGCGCGGCCCCAAAAAGGACTACATCCATCCGTCACGTTTTGTAAAGGCCGCACGGCCCGTCGAAGAAGCTGCTTACGAAGCAGCCCATACCTTCGATGACTTTAAGGCCCACGAACTTATTAAGCGCAACATTGCCGCTAAGGGTTTTACCAGCCCGTCACCCATCCAGGACCAGTCAATCCCTCACGGGCTTGAAGGCCGGGATGTCATTGGCGTTGCCAACACGGGCACCGGTAAGACAGTCGCGTTTGCCGTGCCGGTATTGCACCGCCTTATCGAAAGCAAGTCCGACCGGGCATTAATTATCGCGCCAACCCGCGAGCTGGCCCAGCAGATCGAAGTCGAAATGAAGGCGATCGGCAAGGCGAGCGGCCTGTACGGCGCATTGCTCATCGGCGGTTCGGCCATGGGCATCCAGCTCCGTGACCTCCGCGCCAACCCGCAAGTCGTGATCGGTACGCCCGGCCGCATTATGGACCATATGCAGCGCGGTTCTTTGGACCTCTCGGACTTTAACGTGGCCGTGCTGGACGAAGTCGACCGCATGCTCGACATGGGATTCGTAAATGACGTCCGTACTATTTTGGGCGAACTACAGCAGGACCGCCAGTCATTCTTCTTCTCGGCAACTCTTGACGGCAAGGTCGCCGACCTCATCCGGACGTTCTCGAATGACCCGATCACCATATCGGTCAAGACCGGCAACACCAGCGATAATGTCCACCAGGATATCATTTGCTACGAAACCGGCCGTGACAAGATTGAGCAGCTGCACAACCTTCTTATTAAGGAAGAAGTCGCCAAAGTCATCGTCTTTGACGAGACCCAGCGCAGCGTCGAGCGCCTGAACGATGAGCTTATCGCCCGCGGCTTTAAGGCTGACGCCATTCATGGCGGCAAGACCCAGGGGCAGCGTATGCGCGCGCTGAACCGTTTTAAGAAGAACGAAATTACCGTTCTGGTGGCTACCGACGTTGCAGCCCGTGGTATCGATGTCGCTGACATCACCCACGTCGTCAATTATTCGCAGCCGCAGAGCTACGAAGACTACGTGCACCGCATCGGCCGAGCCGGCCGAGCCGGCCGCATCGGTTACGCCTATACCTTCGTGACCGAATCGTACTAGACAATACCGAAGCAAGTCTAAAGACCAGGTGTCCCCAACGATGCCTGGTCTATTTAGTTTATGTGCTCAACTATTTTGCAGATGGGGGCTCGTGCTGCTACTATTTGTAGGTAATTGGATGAAAAACAGTGAAAAAACCTCTAAAAAAAGTCTATAAGGACGACGGCCAGGACCGTTTGCTCCCCCGATTCAGCCTATTTATTTTTGACCGTTCACGTACCGCCGCCATCTTGTGGCTGTGCCTGACGATTTTCGGTCTGTTTAGCTACACGGTATTCCTGAAGCGTGAGGGCTTTCCGAGTGTCAATATTCCGTACTCTGTCATAGGCGGATCGTACATCGCCAATAACCCGCAAAAAGTTGATGCCGACGTAGTCAAGCCGATTACAGACGTCGTCCTAAAAAACGACAGCGTCAAGAGTGTCCAGTCGCACGCCCAAGGCACCTCCTACGACGTGGTTGTCGAATACAAAGAAGGCACCGATGTCAATAAAACCAGCAAGGAGCTTGAGTCAGACATCAAGCAAGCCGGAAGAGTCCCACAGCGGGCAACCATGGAGTTCATTGCACCAAAGATCGGCTTTACAGAGCGCGGTGATGACGCCATTGTGTCGGTTTACAGCAAGAATGCCAGTATCTCTCAGCAGCAGTTGGTCATAGAAGGCAAAAAGCTTGCCCAATACCTGAAAGACCGCAAGATCGAAGGCATCAAAGACGTATCTGTTATCGATACCTTTATCGAGGGCTCAGACCCAGTGACTGGCGAGGCCATCACCAGCCAGCAAAAATTTGACCGTTACGGTGAGCGCAAAGATGGTAAGAACGTCTTTTATGACTCTGTTGCTGTCGGCATCACCCAGACCAAGGGTACCGACGTTATTGATCTCGATGACAAGATCCGTGCCGCCGTTGACGAATACAACAACAAGAACTTCGGTACCGATGTTGTCGCGCATGTTAGCGCAAGCTACGCACCGGACATCAAAGTCCAGATTTCAGAATTGCAGCGCGCACTCCTCGAAGGCTTGCTGGCTGTGCTGCTTATCGGATCGCTGGTAATCGCCATTCGCGCATCGATAATTACGGTCATCTCGATGCTGACCGTGCTGGCTGTTACGCTCGGTATTTTATTCCTGGTCGGCTACTCGCTTAACACGATCACATTGTTCTCGCTCATCCTCTGTCTGGGACTTATTGTCGACGACACGATCATTATGGTCGAAGCTTTGGACGCCCAACGCCGTCGCCGCAAAGACGCCCGCGAAACGGTGCACGTTGCCACGCGCAAAGTCAGCCGTGCTATGGTCGCCGCGACCCTTACTGCCGCTTTGAGCTTTGCGCCATTGCTGTTTGTCGGCGGGATCCTGGGCGGATTTATCCGTGCCATCCCGGTAACCGTCATTAGCAGCCTGTTGGTCAGTCTGACAGTAGCGCTGGTATTTATCCCGCTTTTTGCGCGCTATCTTTTGTTGGGCAAGAACCAGATGGGTGCCAAGAATGTCCATGAGCCAGCAGCCAGCGTCGAGGCTAAGATCGCCCAGTTTATTGGCAAGCCTATGCTTTGGGCCCGCCATTCCCGTAAGAAGCTTTTTGGTGTGGGCATTATTGCAATCGTTATAGGCACCTCATTTATTGTGGCCGCTATGATTATCTTCAAGGAGGTTACATTCAATATCTTCCCTGCAAGCAAAGATAGCAACGGGCTTGTCGTGAATCTGTCGTTCCAGCCCGGCTCTACGACTGAGCAGGCCGAGGCGATTGCCGGAAAGGCCGACAAGATCGTCGCCAAAGAACTCGGCAGTAATTTTGTCCAGGCTTCGTATTATGCATCGGGGAGCGCTCAATCCGGGTCGCTATATGTCGACATTATTCCGTACGACGAACGTGATGTAACTGCGCCGCAACTTGTAGAACGGGTCGAAAAAGGGCTAAAGAAACTGCAGGGCGCCCAAGCCAAAGTCACACAAGAGGATGTGGGCCCTCCGGCTTCGGCGTTTGCTGTCCGCATCGAAACCACTGATCGCGACAAGGCCATGGAGCTCGCCAAGGACATCAAGGGCTTTCTGGAAGACAAAAAACTGGAGCGCGTTAACGGCACCAAAGCTGACGTCACCAACATTACCATATCTGATCCCGGCACCTTTACTCGGGCTGACGGCAAACTTTTTGTAGAGGTTAAGGCCGGCTTTAACGCCGACGACACTACAACGTTGGTCACACTGGCCAAGGATGCCGTCAACAAGGAATTTTCGGCCTCAAAGATCGGATCCTACGGCCTCGACAAGAATGTCCTGAAGTACGACTTCGGCCAAGAAGACGAGAACCAGGATTCATTCAAGACGCTGGCGCTGGCATTCCCGGTCCTGCTGTTTGTAATCTATCTGTTGCTGGCCATCCAGTTCCGTTCGCTGGCCCAACCGCTGCTTATCTTTATGGCTATTCCGTTTAGTCTGTTCGGTATTACGCTCGGTTTGTACCTCACCAATAATGCATTTAGCTTCTTTGCAATGCTCGGCTTCTTTGCCTTAATCGGGTTGAGCCTCAAAAACACCATCCTGCTGACCGATTACGCCAACCAGTTGCGGCGCGCTGGGACACCGGCCGTCGAAGCCGCCGTCGAAGCTCTTGGCGAACGGTTCCGTCCGCTCCTTGCAACCAGCTTGACTGCTGTCGTGTCGCTTATCCCGCTGGCGGTAACCAGTCCGTTCTGGGAAGGTTTGACAGTCGTCCTTATCTGCGGCCTGCTTTCGAGCACCTTCTTGGTGATCGTGGTGTTCCCATATTACTATCTTGGCGCTGAATTCCTGCGATTGCACATTAGCCGTTCGGCCTGTCTGATATGGCTCTTCCTGACTGCTGCCGCGGCATTTGGTCTTGGCATGGCCGGCGCCGCTGCATTTACGCCGCTCGTATCGGTCGCAATTATTGTTGCCTTGACTATACTTTCGAAGATACGCAAGCGTCGCCGCGCCGCCTAGCTAGGCTGCCAGGGCTTCATCTACTTGACTCACCCGGTATGCTGCCCTAGGCTAGAGGTAATATGTTAGACAAAGCAAAGAAAATCACGAACACACCATCGCGCCTTTTCTCGTTGCGCAAGCAAAAGGATCTGACGGCGGCTGACGTCCAAATCGCCCGAGATTACATCAAGACCTACTGGACAAAACTTGAACGCTACCACCCCAAAGATGAAGGTAGCCTCATCGGGGTGCCAAAGCCTTACTTGGTTCCGTCGTACGCCGAAGGCCATGAGTTTGACTACGACGAACTTTTTTACTGGGATAGTTACTTCATGATCCAAGGGCTCCTGGACGAACAGCACAGGGACTTGAATATGGGTATCCTGGAGGATTTGTTCTCGGAGTTTAAACGGTACAAGATCATCCCCAATTCTTCGCAGACCTACATGACCAGCCGCACACAACCGCCGTTCCTTACCAGTTTTATTTTTGATTTGTACAACGCCTACAAGCTCGACAATAAGTGGCTCAAAGAGAGTATGGAAATCGCCAAACAAGAGTACGAGACGGTCTGGATGGGTACCCGCAAGCCAAATGCCCGGCAAGTATACCAGGGACTCAGCCGCTACTATGACTTTAACTATTTGCACGATCTGGCCGAGGCCGAGAGCGGCTGGGATATGACGCCGCGTTTCGGCCGCAAGGCACTGAACTATCTGCCCGTGGACCTCAATGCGCTGCTGTATAAGTACGAGACTGACTTTGCCCAAGCGGCACGTATTCTTGGGAGCAAGAGCGAGGCCACCAAGTGGGAAGAAAAAGCCGCAAACCGGCGCGAAAAGGTGAACACCTTGATGTGGGACCAGGGCAGGGGCATCTTTTATGATTACAACTATGTCAAAGAAAAGCGCGGGAACGTTTCTTCGCTGGCATCGTACTACCCGCTGTGGGCCGGCATGGTTGACGGCCGCCAAGCGCAAGAGATGGTCAAGGCTCTCCGCCGTTTTGAACAAAAGGGCGGCTTGGCGTCGACGGACAGCTTGCCGCTGGGTTCGTATGTGCCAGGGGCAATGCCGACCCAATGGGCGTATCCGAACGGTTGGGCCCCACTGCACTTTATTGTTGTCAAAGGCCTCCAGCGTTATGGGTATCATCAGGATGCCCGCCGTATCGCTATGAAGTGGCTCAGATGTAATTTGGGGTGGTTTAACGACCATGGCATATTCCTCGAGAAATACAATGTAGTCGCACCCGAGAAGCCACCGCTGAAGGGTGTGTATCCGGCACAAACCGGTTTTGGCTGGACGAATGCCGTTTTTGAACGATTTTGCGAGGAGTTCATCGACGGTAAGCCGCCTATCGACAGCTAGTCACGGAGGGTGTATACTTTTTCTGTAAAGAGCTTATGTCTTAATGAGTGGTATACACAAAAACAACAAAATTCTATCCGGCCTTGTAGCTGCACTTGTGGCAGCAGTATTTGCCGGAAGCCAGGCGACTGTTTCGGCCGCGGCCACGACGTCGTCAATCATGGTCCCTATGTACGAGTATCCGACATTGGGCACATTTTGGGACGATATAACCGGCGCGGGCAGCGGTGCCGTGCCATTTGTTATCGTCAATCCGGCGACCGGACCTGGCGTTGCTGCCGACTCGACATACACAGCCGAACTGGCGGAGAACAAGGCTGACGGTATTCGCAGCATCGGCTACGTTAACGCGTCGTACCAGTCGCGGGATTATAACCTGGCATTTGCCGACATCGACAAGTGGTACCAGATATACCCGGACATTTCCGGAATCTTTATCGACCTCATCCAGGACACCAACGCTAACGACTTGTGCTATGTGGCCGGACTGTACAATCACGTAAAGAACACCCACCCGGATGACTTATTTGTCATTAATCCGGGTACGCATATTTCGCAGCGCTTCGAGCCTTACAGCGACATTTTCATGAACGCCGAGAATACCCTTGCCGTTTACCAGAGCGACTGGCATATCCAGTATCCAGGCTGGGAAGACAATCCGGCGTATTCTAACCGTTTTTGGCACAGCATCCATACCACCGGGCCATCCGGCTATGCCACTGCCGTAAACCTGGCGCGCGACAACAACGCCGGTTGGGTGTACATTACCGATGACGTTATGCCAAATCCCTACGCGGTTACGCCCAGTTACTGGAGTACCGAGATAGCCGACGTCAACAGCCTGCCGGACACACCCATACCCAACCGCGGCAAGACAACCCTGCCTACCGGCTGCCAGGACTTGACGGTTAGCGCCGCTAATACGACCCAAACAGAGGCTCGCCAGACGAAGACGACAAGCGCCATTACCGTTGCCAATGCCGATACAACCTATAACACCGAGCCTACTACCCAAATTGCTTTTGCGCTGCCGGCTGGCGTGACGTTGAGCGCCGCCGGAACCGGTTGGACGTGTACCGGCACGACATGTTCGTACGGTTCGACGATCAACGCATCGCAAAGTGCGTCGGTGCTGTCGGCGGATTTTACTGCAAGCTGCGATTATTCGAGCGGTAACGTGCAAGGAACGCTAACTAATTTTGCCGGGAACACCGATACATTCAGTGTAACGCCAACCAGGCCTACCGGCTGCCCGGCCAATACGCTGGCGAATGCCGGTCTTCCTGCAGGGCGGATGGGCATAACCGCCGGTGTCGTCGCTATTGCCGGGGTGGCGACGTATCTTACTCGAACCCGCGTACACTACGTCCACGAACGGTTCCGCCGCTCTAGATGATTGATAAAAACGGACACATCTTGTACAATATGACGGTCGTGGCTCTTTAGCTCAGTTGGTAGAGCAGAGGCCTGAAGAGCCTTGTGTCCCCAGTTCGAGTCTGGGAGGAGCCACCAACATAGAACCCTGAGTTAAGCTCGGGGTTCTATGTTGTTAGCGGGCGCCAACTTTATGAACGGATAAACAAAGGTGTCTTCGACTGCGTATCTTATTGAAGTGGTCGACAAGAAGAGGGGTGGTGTGTGCAAGGTTCGACATGTATATACAACAGTAATGCAATCATTTCGTTGTATAAACAAGTCTTACCGGGCAGATATGAGCTTGGTATGCTTGATACATGGATGACAAAGCACAGCCCATTTCTGTCCATAATGCGGTAACTCTTTCTTCGAACGGTGCGCTGTTGGTTTTGTTGACCGAACCGCAGACAGCTCAAAGTATGGTTTCGCTAGAAAAAGAACTTACGCAAACGATTAGCGACTTACGGTCCAGGCAAAAAGAGGTACTTATTCTGGCAGACGTAAGCCGGGTGCGTCAATATGATCCCGAAATACTCGACATCATGAAGAATATTGTTGAAAGACTGGACTTTGACTCCATGGCCATTTTTGGCGGCTCCCCGTCCTTGTATGCTGCGGCCCGTAAATACGTTGCCGAGAGCAACCAGCAGGTAAAGATTCACCTTTTTGATTCCGCCGAAGAAGCCGCCCGCTGGCTTGCCGGCGACGTCATCCAGCAAGCATCGTCAGAACGAGCACTCGCTCATCCCATTTGGCCCCCACGGCGCAAGAAACGTACCATATAACACCGAACCCGTCACTCCCCGAAGCTTGCATTAAAGACAATTTATCGCTATAATCATTTTCGTTATGCGGGTCTAGCTCAGTTGTTTAGAGCGCATCCTTGCCAAGGATGAGGCCACGGGTTAGAGTCCCGTGACCCGCACCAATATAGAAATTCTGTACCTCACGCCAGAGGTCAAGACGTACCGGTCGGTACGTCTTTTTCTGTGTCTTAAACTTTTAATGCAAAAACTACCTCTGCTAAAAAGTTAGAGTCCCGTCAGGTCGCCTGATGCGCCTTATTCCAACCCTAATAATAAGTCATAGGGTATAATTACCCCATGACATTCAAGAACGCAATTATCCTGCACGGTACAATGGGTTCCCCTGATATCAACTGGTTCCAATGGCTTAAAAACGAACTTACCGCTAAAGACATACAGGTGTGGCTGCCACAGTTGCCTAATCCCAGCCAGCCAAGCTTGCGTCAGGAAGCTGATTATGTCCACGCCGAGTGTCCATTTGCTATAAATGAACAGACACTTATTATCGGTCATTCCAGTGGAGCAATCTTGGCGCTCGTACTAGCACAAGAAAATAAAACGCCAGTTGGTGCTGTAGTGGCAGTATCAGTTTTTCATGACAATTCACTTAAGTGGGATGCTAACAATAGCTTATTCGATGTGGATTTTGATTGGACTGCTATACAAAGAGGGGCATTGAAGCTGTTGTTCGTACATTCAGACAACGACCCTTATGTGCCTTTGGAGCAAGCCCAGTTCGTAGCTGACAACTGCCAGGCCGAAATGGTAGTGGTGCAAGACCAGGGTCACTTCAACTTAGAGAGAAGTGAAGCTTACCGGGCATTTCCTAAATTATTGGAGTTATTAAATCAAAAAGAAATCTTGAGCAGTAGCTAGGCTTATGAACTACCCTAACAATGATCTCTGGAGCGTACGGCAAATCGAATTCCTCCAAGACGCGCTGGAAGGCTACGAAGGCAAGTCAGCGGTATACTATTCCAAAAAGGAAGTGTCGCTGATCATTCCCGGAATTACTACCTATAACTACACCGGCGTTCTTCACTTTCCGGGCCAAGATAGGACAATTATTTTTGAGCAGGGCGAGGGCTTCGGGCTGAAGAAAGACAAAATCCTAATATACCTCCAACAGAAAAATATCCAGGTTGAGGAGCGCGCTGAATAATGATAACTCGCAAAGCACAGCTGGCAGATGTTGATGCCATTCATGTCCTTGGTGAAAATGTATCCGAATTCTCAGTAAATGACGAAACAGTCACATTCTGGCCAAAAGAGTTACTTGCACACGCAGTAGAATCCGATGATGTCCTATTGCTGGTAGTAGAAGAAAATACCGTAATCGTCGGCTTCCTGATCGTCAACTATAATCACGGCCTCAAAAAAGCACTTATCGAAAATATATACGTCCATCCTGATATGCGTGGTCAAGGTATTGGCGACCAATTACTACAAAAGATGCTCGAGCTGCTGCCTGACATGGGCTGTGAATATGTAGCAACGCTCGTCCCACTTGATGCGAAAAGCGCAGTTAGCCTTTACGAGCGTAGCGGCTTTAACCGTGGCGAGTCCTTTTTGTGGCTCGATAGATCACTGTCTGATTCATTCAAAAAGTAGGGCAGTGGGTTGGAATAAAGTCGCATCAGCCGCACCAATATAGAAATTCCGTACCTCATACCAGAGGTCAAGACGTACCGGTCGGTGCGTCTTTTTCTTTGTCTTGGTGTGTTGGCTGCGATGCCGATCTCTGTAAAAAAGTTAGAGTCCCGTAAGGCGACCTGATGCGCCTTATTCCAATTCCTCGGAGTATACTGTAGCCATGTGGTTCGCTCTTTCTGTCCTTGCGCTATTTATGCTGTCTTCGCGCCGTACTGCCGAAAAGAAGGCGGCCACCGGCATCGATAGCATGGCGATGGCTTGGTTGCAGCAGACGGTAGCCTTGCCTCTTATTGTCGCCTCGCTGTTTTTCGCCGAGTTTTATTGGCCTGCGCAGTTGCCGGTTTTCTTTTGGGAATTGCTGGCCGTGTACGTTGTACTGCAAACTGTTTATCTGTATTGCTATTTTCGGGCTATTGCCATCGCTGACATTAGTTTTGTGGCCCCGCTTATGACGCTCTTTTCGGTGGGGAATATGGTAGGTGCGTACATTATCCTTGGGCAGGTGCCTTCGGTTTTCGGTGTAATTGGCGCGTCGCTCATCCTGGCTGGCGCGTGGGTTATTGCCCGTGCCAAACAGCATAACGGGGATGAATCGATAGCGAAGCATAAGACAGCTTTCTTGCTGGTAGTGGCCGCCATTGTCGTGGCCAGCATCTTCTCTAACATCGAGGTTAAGATGCTGCACATGAGTAACGCAACCAGCTACAATTTTTATACCTCATTGCTCACTGTGCCCTTTGTTATCGCAGCAAGCATGCTGATTCTAAGGGGGAGCCGGCGGAGTATTGGGGCTTATTGGCGGAAAGTACACACGAATGTGAGTACGAATGTATGGCCGCTCGTCATTGTGGGCGTAACCTACACGGCAAACATGTTGGCCACGTACCAAGCAAAGGTCATGGCGCCAAACCAGGCATATGTTGGCTCGATCAAGGCGGCTTCGGTGTTGCCGGTAGCGATTCTCGGCGTACTGATCTTCCACGAAAAAGTTACACGCAAGCAGTGGATTGGTATCGGCTTGATGCTGGCGGGTTTAGCGGCTATGGCCGTCAATCTATAGTGCCGGTCTGGCGGCGGCATGCCGTGATATACTGTGTGTATGGCACAGGCAACTAAATCTCCTAACCCAAAAGTAAAAGCTTGGACAAAAGCATTCATAAAGAAGTACCGTCCGGCTCTTAAAGAGTTGTCCAAAAAGTAGACCTCATGTTTGACGATGATGTTGAAGTAGACTTGGCAGTTCTTTGCTATATCCACGACCAGATCATCGAAGCGAGTGGTGGCTCCAAAGGTTTTCATAACGAGGGTTTAATTAGGTCTGCTTTGGCCCGTCCGAATCAAAGCGCGTTTGGCGAAGACATATATGCCGACCTGTTCATGAAAGCTGCTGCGTTGCTTGATTCAATTGCAAATAACCATGGTTTTCGTGACGGCAATAAGCGTACTGCTATGGCTGCTGCTGTACTGTATTTGTCGATGCACAACATAGAAGTGCAATTCACAAACGAAGAATACGAAGAAATTATGTTACATGTCGTCAATGACAAGCCATCTGTCGAGGAAATCAAAAGCTGGCTCATGCAACACGCTGACATCAGAGCTTAGATTTGGAATAAAGTCGCATAACCCGCACCAAGTCAGAAATCACAACACTTCAAACAGAGGTAAAAGACGAGCAAATTAGCTCGTCTTTTCTTTTATGTGACCTTTGACTAATATCCTCAACCCTGTAAAAAAGTTAGAGTCCCGTAAGGCGCCTGCTGCGACTTTATTCCAAAAATGCTAAGTCTGTAGGCAGCCCATGCTACAATCGGCGGGTTGAATTAAGAAGGGTTGCCTATGAAGGTCTGTATTCTCAGTGCTCGTTTTTATCCGCAAATTGTTGGCAGTGGTACTACCGCATATATGTACGCGAAAGGTCTGCACGATCGTGGGCACCAGGTCACGGTCATAACCGATGAAACGATAAAAGATTTACTAGGTGACGAGCAGCTGCCCTTTGGCGTGCGATACATACCTTGCCTTGAGGATTTTGCTATGGGTCGGGTGAGCTTTAAGCAGCCCGCCGATGATTTATATTCAGTAATTAAAGAAATGGACTTTGATGTACTGCATGTTAATAACTTTATGCAGATGCTATTGGTCTCGTTATTTCGACCACTCATTGGCAAGCCTGTCGTTTTTTCTTTTTACAATACGCCTAACGGCAGCAAGCGTGCTATGGGGTATTTCGATTCGGCCGATTTGGATCTGGCGCTTGCTCGAAACATAATCGGGCAAAAACAGTATGACCGTCTAGTCGTCGGCAGTAAGTGCTACCGTGATTTTGCATTAGATTTAGGCGCTGACGGCTCGATTACCGAATTTGAATATTTAGGCATAGACCATGAACAGTTTGAGAAAAGTATACAGGAATCGGCTGATACTGACTTGGGGCAGTACTTTGGCGGGAAACTTAATAGCGGCTTCATTTTTATGCTGCCAGGCAGAATTGTGCTTCGCAAGGGTATTTTAGAAGCGGTTAAGGCGTTGGCGATTGTCCGCAAGAAGTATCCGGCTAAGCTGGTACTGACTGGTCTTGCTATGCCATTCGATGCGGATTTTGCCGGCCAGGTAATGAAAGAGGCGAAGAGGCTGGGGGTGCTCGATGCCATAGTTGGCCCGGAAAAGGTGATTAGTCGCAATGATTTGCCAGCACTTTATAAAAGAAGTGACGTCATCTTAGTGCCATCCTACTACGAAGGTCTAGGGCTTGCTGCAATAGAGGCACTGAAGACCGGCAGGCCACTCATTACTACCAAGGTGCCTGGCCTTGATGAAGTCGGCATACACGAACAAAATGCATTGGTTGTGCCGCCAAAGGACAGTAGGGAATTGGCGAAGGCAATGATCAGGCTTATTGAAGATGCGGGACTTCGGATGCGGCTAGAGAAAGCGGGACCCGAATCGTCAAAAAGATTTAACAACGCTGCCTACGTCAAACGATTGGAAGAAATATATAAGGAGGTACAGAAGTAATGTCCGAAATACTGACTGGTTTTTTACCTGCTGGTGGGCAGGGAGGCCGTTTACGGCCGCATACTGACAACGTGCCCAAGCCATTGTTATTAATGGGCTCAGCAGATAAGCAACTTATTGATGTGCCGCTTACGATAATGGGCGAATGTGACAACACCTTTGTAAGCACTCACTACCAAGCGGAACTGCTCGGGAGTAAATTGCGGGATTACCGCAACGTAACTTTATTGCATGAAGGCCGGCCTCTTGGGAACGCCGGTGCTTTTGTCGAGCATTATAATCTGCTCGCCGGACTCGATAAGGACGGCGACACAGTCATCATTCCATCAGATCCAGTCTGTCGTTAGATGAATTCCGTGCCGCACACAAAGAGGGCGGTGCTGATGTCACAGCGGCTGTTATTCCGCCTAAAGAATATGGCTTATATGTGCGCGATCAAAATGGACGCGCCGAGGGCTATACCAAACAAGATGACCCTTTCGCTATGAGTACTATCGGTATTTATATGATACGAAATAAGTACCTCTTAGATTGGGCGCGACGCATCCGTCAGGGAGGCGAAGAAAAGCCTATAAATATTACGTATGACTTAGTAGAACCGCACATTCTTAGTACGCGGGCCGCTACCTTTAAGCTCCCCGAGGGTAGTTACTGGGATGATGCCGGTACGCACGACCGTTATCACGCAAATAATATGCGGCTTAGCAACGGCGAGAATGTCGTTGATGCAAAGGCGTATATTGATCCTGATGCTACTATAAATAGATGCGTAGTGCTGGGCAGTGTAGTATTGGACGCAGGAGTGGAGTTTGCTGACGCGATCATATCCCAGCAACATGACGGCATGAAAATTACGCAAATGTAAGCAGGGGCATTGAAATGTGGAAACGACTAAGCCAAAAACAACTATTCAAACATCCGCGCATAACGCTGCTTGAAGATGACGTTCAGTTGCCGGATGGTACGGTGACGCAGTACATGACCTTTGCACATACCAACGACAGCGTTACGATTATTGCGCAAGACGACGACAAGGTACTCTTGTCGCGCGAGTATTCGTATCCAGTTGATGACGTGTTGCTACAGTTCCCCGGCGGAAAAGCTGAGCCAGGCGAAGACCAGACTGACAACGCTCAGCGTGAATTGCAAGAAGAGACGGGCTACAAGGCGGCAAAGATTACGCCTCTTGGCTGGTACTATGTCAACAATCGCCGCACAAAAGCTAAGATGTATGTGGTTTTGGCAACCGAGCTAACGTTAAGCAAAAAAGAAGGTGGCGATATCGAAGAAGACATCGAGTCTGAATGGGTTGCCATCGCCGACATTGAAAAGATGATACAATCGGGCGAGATTGTAAACTTTTCTGTACTGGCGGCGTGGGCGCTTTATCGAGCATCAAACCCCGTAAAAGGGTTGGAATAAAGTCGCACCAGGCGCGCCAAGCCAGAAATTACAACACCCCAAACAGAGGTAAAAGACGAGCAAATTAGCTCGTCTTTTTCTTTTTATGTGACTTTGACCAATACACTGACCGCTGTAAAAAAGTTAGAGTCCCGTAAGGCGTCTGATGCGCCTTATTCCAATCGGCTACAGAAGACTACATATTTTACAAATAGTCTAATTTAGATTACTCTGTCAAATATGCGAACCGAACCACCTAATGTACGACCGGAATTAGCCGGTCAACTCCCAGTATTGGAAGGAATTGTTAAGCTCTTTCACCCATACGTTGAAGCCGCTCTCCACGACCTCGGAACGGGCAAGATTGCCGCAATATATAACGACCTGTCCAAACGCAAAGCGGGTGACCGCAGTGCTATCTCTAAGTTTGTCGGCGATAGCATTGATGAGTTTCCGGATGTATTTGAGCCGTATTATAAGACAAACTGGAATGGTAGAAAGTTCAAATGCGTATCTGTAACCGTGCGTGACAGTCAGGGTAAGCCCATTGGTCTTGTGTGCTTCAACTTTGATACAAGCGTGTTTGACAGAATAAACCAAAGCCTTAGCGAACTGCTTAGTGTTGCAACCAAACAGGCGTTAAACCCGATTGAACAGTACACCAAAGATTGGCAGGCCCGCGTCAATGAGTGCATTGGTAATTACCTGAAAGAAAACCACACCACGCTGCCCGTACTTACAAAAGAACAGAAGCGTAAGGCGGTGAACCGCTTGTATAATCACGGACTGTTTAATTACCGCAATGCTGCCGCTTACATAAGTGAACAGCTACATGTGTCACGTGCTACTGTCTATAACTACCTCAAAGAAGAAAAGGAGTAACAAGTGAAAACTATTGGTCTTATTGGCGGCATGAGCTGGGAGTCGTCCCAGGAATATTACCGGATTGTTAACGAGACTGCTAGGGAGCGCTTGGGTGGTTTGCACTCTGCGCGGAGCCTTATGTTTTCGTTTGACTTTGCCGAGATTGAAGAACTGCAACATGCCGGTAATTGGGAAGAGGCTACGCGGCGCATGGTTGGAGCGGCTCAAAGCTTGGAAAAAGGCGGTGCGGATTTCTTACTTATCTGTACGAACACCATGCACAAATGGCGAAAGAAGTACAAGACGGCGTTGAGATTCCTCTTTTGCATATTGCCGACCCAACCGGACAAGCGATTAAGGCGCAGGGCATCACCAAGATTGCGCTACTCGGTACCAAATACACCATGGAACACGACTTTTATAAGGGGCGGCTCCAGAGTGAGTTCGGTCTTGAGGTTGTTGTGCCCGACGAAGCTGATCGCCAGACCATCCACGACGTTATTTACGATGAACTGTGCGTAGGTGTGGTCAAAGATGAATCAAAGCAAAGGTATCAACAAATTATTGAACGGCTCAAAAAACAGGGTGCAGAAGGCGTTATCCTTGGCTGCACCGAGATCACGCTGCTTATCCAGCAAGCAGATACCGACTTGCCAGTCTTTGATACAACCCGTATCCATGCTGAAGCCGCTGTGGATTTAGCCTTACAACAATAGGCTGAATCTAGCATCGTACTAGTGTATCTATGCTTCAGGGGGATTTTCTGGCAACAAAGCGTACAAAATATATCCACGAATTTAAAGGATTGTAGTGGTATTGCGCTCCTGGGCAACTAGTGATTAAATTGCGACGAAATGCCAGAGAAAAGATACATCATTCCGCTGAGTGACGTTGACCGTATGATTATTCGGCAGGACAGGATTGGGCACGATGTCGTTGGTTTTTCCGTTCAGCTTGAGGTGTTAGTTAACAGCCGCTGGCGTAAAGCAATGAGATTTGACTCAGCTCATGGCGCTCCGCACCGACATGTATTTTTGCCAAATGGACAAGAATATAGAGAAAACATGGCTGTCACTGATAATAATGATGCGTTTACTCAGGCTCAAACTATCGTAAAGAAGTCGTTCCAAGAAATCCACGAACGGTATACACTATTATTAGAAAGGATGTAATTATGAGTGAAGCATTTATAAAAAAGAACGTAAAACTATCACTTGAATTTGACGATTATCTCGCCAAGCATCCTGCCCTTTATAAAGAAATCCCCAATGGGGCGTATATTGTTATTACTCTTAGCGATGACAAAAATTTCAACGCTGAGAGCGTGTCTCTTATCAAGGATCGCCGCCGTAAGCAGGTAGTTGAAGCTCACAAAGCAGGTGCCTCGTGGAGCCTGCGCCCCTTGCGGCTTTCTAAGGCTTAGGGTTGGAATACAGTCGCATCAGGTGCACCGATTTTAGATATCTGTCAAATACGCCTTCGGGCGTTTTTCTTTAAGTAACACTTTGGAAAAGCGGTAGCTCTTGTATACTCATAACTATGCGGAAGATAGATATACCCGCTTTTCGTAAAGAAGTTGTAGCGGTAATTGAAGCGAATCGCAAAAAGGTTACCAGTTTTGAGGCCGCAGATGACCACTCAATTTTTACTTTTTGTGGCCAGAACTATGCCTGTGAGGTTACGCTAGATAATAAGTGGATTGGTATCGACCTTGAAATCGATACACCTGACCAAATGGTAGGTTGTGGCTATGAACTGGACACTGATTTGTACCCACTGGATTTTGATGAGAAAGTAACGCTAGAGATATACGAGGATCTACTTTTAATTGTCAAAGCTCTTTTTGCCGGCAAAGTTTATTACACGAGTAATGAAAAATTTTCATATACAGCAATTGAAAATAATGACGAAACCTACAAAGTGAAGTACTGGAGGCGAAAGAAATTTCTATTCTGGTCATATTTAACGGGATGGTGGAAAGATGACTACAGCAAGCCGGAATTTGAAAAGTTAAAGCTAAAAGTACTTACCTGATACGATTGCACAATGAGACTATTTAAATTATTCGATAAACATGCGCGAGAACTGCCAAGTGACGGCGCTGCAGATCTTGGTTGTAGATCCACTTCGGGCTTTACGGTAATTCTCGAAGGTCGTAAAAAGATTACCGTGCCTTACCGCGTAAAATTTAGCAAAGCATACCCTGCAACAGATACCACCGAACATTAACTGCAGAAGATCACGCAGTAGCGACGGATACAAACGAGAGGCTGCCCTGAAGAAGCTCATCTTGCGTAGGCTTACGCCCCAAGAAGCTGCCTATTTGCTCGTTGCCCTTGGCGATTATGCTATTGAAGTTAGCACGATTCCGCTTGATGCCTCTGCTCAAATAAAGCACGAGCTGCGAAAATTAGCAAAAGAGAATAGCAGCCTAGTTAAATATTTGGAAGCAGCGACAATAAGCTACTGGAATGAGTATTATAGGAGCCAATATCATTCGTACGCAGAATACCCACCCTATCGATTCCTGCAAGACCTGAAGGAGCATCCCGATAAGCGCCGCAATTCCTGGCCTCTGAACTTCAAAAATACTTAGTAAATAATATTTTCTAAACCTTCATTCGGCTTAGGCAGTTCGATGCAGGCGTTACTTGTCTCTTTCTCAATTATCCATTCAAAAAGTTTAAGTACATTCTGTAGCGCTGCACCAATATAGAAATTCCGTACCTCACACCAGAGTTCAAGACGTACCGGTCGGTACGTCTTTTTCTTTATATTGGATTTCTACTTTGTGAATTCATCTCTGAAAAAAGTTAGAGTCTCGTAAGGTCGCCTGATGCGCCTTATTCCAATTTTGGACTGCTATAATGCTGCTATGAGCAAGCTGAAAATTTTTGATGTATCTGAGGAAGCTGCGCGGGAGATGCTCGGCCGGGCTGAACAGGCTAAAGTTAATACCTATCCCATTGCCAATAATGGCTACGCAGTCTCCGTACTTACCGCTAAAGGCACCATCTACGAAGGCGTCTCCTATAAGTCCGATACGTACACACTGACAATGCATTGCGAAATGACAGCTCTGGCAAATGCTGCTATTCATGGCGAACGAGACATAATTGCAATTACGGGACCGAACTGTCATATGTGTAAGCAACTCATATGGGAGAGCGCACTCAACTCTGGCATTGATGTGCAGATTATTATAGAAGAAGAGGGTGTAATAAGGCGTGTGCCAATCTCGACACTTATGACATATCCTTGGCCAGACGCAGCGGGGCGGCATTAGCATGAATATTCGGAAAGCACAGTTGGCGGATGCTGAGGCTATCCATGCGCTTGGCGAAGACGTTTCCGAATTCTCAGTAAATGACGAGACAGTTACCTTTTGGCCGAAAGATTTACTGGCGCATGCCGTGCAGTCGGATGATGTGCTGGTGTTCGTCGCAGAAGACAAAGCCGCCATTGCCGGTTTTCTGGTCGTTAATTATAGCCATGGCCTAAAGAAGGCACTTATCGAAAATATATACGTTCATCCTGACATGCGCGGCCAAGGCATTGGCGACCAACTGTTACAAAAGATGTTTGATCTACTGCCAGACATGGGTTGTGAATATGTTGCAACGCTTGTTCCACTTGATGCAAGCAGCGCAATTAGCCTTTACCAACGAAGCGGGTTTATTCGCGGCGAGTCCTTTTTGTGGCTCGATAAATCACTATCTGATTCATTCAAAAAGTAGGGCAGCGGGTTGGAGTAAAGTCGCATCAGGCGCACCAATATAGAAAATCCGTACCTCACACCAGAGGCCAAGGCGTACCGGCCGGTACGTCTTTTTCTTTACATTGAATTTTGCTTTGCGATTTACGCCTCTGTAAAAAGGGTTGGAGTCCCATAACCCGACCTGATGCGCCTTATTCCAACCCTATTCGAATAGGTATACGTTTTTTTGTTTGAGTATCAGGGGCGGCTCATGCTATATTACGCCCATGCCTGAACTTCTTGAACGAACCTCACCTGAACTTACTACACTCCCACTCGTCATTGACGGCGAACTCACCGACTATTTCGGCGCTCCCAATCTCCTCGAAGAAACACTTACGTTAGCAACAGAAAGTCCAGCGATTTTAGCTATGGCCGAAATGATAGACGTAGATTTTACGCCCCCACAGCCAGAACGACCCTCGCTCAGCAATCGGTTCTTCCAGTCTAAGATTGGTCGCCTCGCCATGAGTGGCTTGACTGCACTCGGTCTCGCAGGTGGCGCTGTGGCAGTTGAGGCATCGCCAGCGTATGCAGCGAACCCTGTCTATACCGTCGTAAACCCAGACAATGACGGAACTCGCAGCATCTACGACCGTAACTCCCCACACTGGAGTGATACGGACCGTAAATACCCCGACTTCTCATACTACGGCGACCGTCTCGAACTCGTCTGCGGCACGAATGGCGATGCCGTTGGTCCATACAACAACAAACGTTGGCACTACGCCAAAAATCTCAGTCGTCCGGAAGCTGGCGTTACCTGGATTCCTGACCGATATATGAATACACCAAACAAGGCTAACCAGCCAACGCCAGGTGAGGCGGAGTGTGGAGCAACGGCGCCAAAGCCGCCAACGCCAACCTCAGTGAAGGCATGCTACTTCAATTTAAAAGCTCCTAGTAAAAACCTTGCCTTATCCTATGCTGGGGATCATAGGTATTATGGGAACATCTGGCAGGCGGCCAAGAACTGGTCGGACACCGGCGCTGGCATAAAAATCAACCCTACGAAGAACAACGTAGATGCATACATTCGTGTCAAGGACGTTAATGTAAATGAGTCGTGGTATGCAAAGGTTGATATCCCGGCAAAAACTGACTGGATGGGGCCACATAAAACTGTGCCTTCAAATCCTCGTTATCCTAAGACCCTTACATTACTAATGAACAAGCGCTACATGGACGGACTGAATGACTTTGAACGCACATTGGTTGCTACGCATGAGCTAGGCCATACGTTAGGGCTTGCTCATACTAATGGCCCCGCAGGGTGTAATATTAGTAATGAAAGTATCATGAAAGAAGGTGATAAGGATACTACATTCAACAGGGGCTTTAATACGCCTACAACATTTGATAAAAATCAGCTGAAGCAGCTTTACGGCGCATCCTAAGGATATCTATGAAAATTCGCAAGATTATGCAGTCAAAAAAAATGCGTATCGGTGCAACGATTACCATTTTAGTAGTTATCATCAGTATTCTTGTCATTAAAAATCTGAACCAACCCACTATCACTTCCTACAAAGACGAGCAATTTTTCATATATGAGTGCTCAAAACCCATAAAAGCTAAGCAGGGTTCGGTACCAGATCTAATGAATGGTCGTATGGATGCTTTGGTGCCTGCAAACCAGGATGAGGCTAAGCGCTATTGCAAAATAACAGGTGTTGAATAGCTAATCGCTCTATTGGTCCAGGCCGGTCTCTATACGGTGATGCGGCAAATAAAGTATAGTAATGTGGAATGAATAGATTTTACATTGCTCGTCATGGCGAGACAGAAAACAATAAAGCAAAGCGGCTTTCCGGCTGGATTGACACAGCGCTCACAAAAAAAGGTCTTGAGCCCACGCAAGTTGCGCTCGAAAAGCTGAAAACGTTGCCAAAAATAGAGGCTATATATTCCAGTGATATGGGCAGGGCATTTGTGACTGCATATGTAATTGCCCGTGGCCTTAACTTTACCGACGAAATTATCCGCAAGCCCGGCCTCCGCGAAGTCAACTACGGTGACGCAGCCAATATGCCAAGCGCAAAAGCGTACAAAATATATCCACGGCTTGACCGCGACACGCACTACACACCGCCAAACGGTGAGTCACTCGACCATATGCAGAAACGCGTATTCCAAGAATTGCAGAAATTGACGCGCAATACCAAGATGCGACATTGCTTATTGTGGCCCACTCCGGCGTGATGGCCGCGCTTAATGCCGGTCACCAAGGAATTGATTTCGGGCAACATAATATCAGCGAGGCATACCCACACGAATTCATCGGGGAGTTCACTTACGAAGATGGCTTTATTACTTCCTTCCAAGAATTTAAAGGACTGTAGTGGTATTGTGCTCTAAGCAACTAGTGATTAACCTAACGGGAGGGCTTATATACTCTACGTCCGGAGAAACCAGAATGAAGGCGAGCAGATTGGCGGCGGGCTTTTTGGTCAGGTCTAAATTTAGTCACATGTCTTATTATATACGTCTACCTCGGGCGGTGATGTTATGCGTCCCGGCGAAGAACGGCAGAGTAAGTTGCTACGAGCGCAACTGCTGTGAGTACTGTATAGAGTATTGCTTCTATAATCTGAAACTTCCAAAAGCGTTCAGCGGGCTGGTATACATATTTGGTGTTTATAACACAAGTTTGACCCGTGTTTGCCAGCCGGGTCTGCGTGCAGCTCTCTGCCCCCGAGTTCGTGTGGCTTAGTATCCACGATCCGGCAGACGGGTACTGGCCATTTTTGTTTGCTACTCGTGACTCGGTTTGTTTTAGCAAAACCGTTTCGGTGTATGTTATTGGCGTTTGATAGTGGTTGCGTACCAAAAACCATACGCAAAACTGAAGGCCGACAATAATGCAGAGCGTCCAGGCTAGGGCGGGCATTATCCGTCGGGTAACTGCGCCCATTGATGCCCCGACGGCTACGGCAAATAGGCTTCCCATAAGCGGCATTAAGCCTTGCGTCGTGAACTGTAATGGCTGCATGCGGTCTTGATAAAGGGTGGGGGCGGCTTGTATCCACCAGTTGGCGCTAACCGACAGCACTGCGCCGTATAGAACCGTTGCTGCCAGGATCCATAGCAACTTACGGCTGAGCCATGAACGCCTGGTGAGGCTTTGGGTCCATACGATTTTGGTGGTGCCGTCCTCGTATTCTTTGCTCAAAAGTGGAGCACCCCAAAATATGCCGAGTAGTATAGGGAATACAAGACCAAGGTAGCTTAGTGCAGAGACAATCATGGGAATCGTAAAGGTGCTGAGCGTGCCATTCGCAACAGCCTGTTTGTAACTGTTCGATACCTGTAGGCCAGTAACCGCGAGCAATGCCACGTAGACGGCTAGCGCTAGAGCTGACACAAGAATTGTTTTACGGTAGAGCCGCCACATTAGCCAGTTCATGCTTTATCCTCCTGAGTGCCTTTATTTTTGTTCGTTATATCTTGCCTCATATACGCTAAAATTATTTCTTCCAGTCCCGCTTGGTGAGATTTGAGGCCATGCAAGTCAAGCTTTGCATTTTTAGGGACACGCACAAGTAACGATGATTGACGGCTTGAATGCTTTGCCTGGATGATCGTACATTGTTCAGCGATGACCTTCTCGTCGATGCGCGGACCAGTCAGTAGAAGGTGGGAGCCACGGATGGAGTCAATGTCATCGCAAAGATGGACGCGGCCGGTAGCAAGCAAAATAAGGCGATCGCATATCCGCTCTAGATCGGCAAGTATGTGGGAAGACATCAGTATCGTAAGGTCATTTTCTGCTGCCGCAGAAACAAGAGAAGCCAAAAAATCCCGGCGCGCTAACGGATCTAATGCAGCCACTGGTTCATCGAGCATGAGAAGACGCGGCTTTTTGGCAAGTGCCAATACCAGCCCCACTTGGGCATGCTGGCCTCCGCTCAAATCCTTGACTTGCTTGTTCATGGGGATGCCCAAGCTCCCTAGCCGCTGTTTTACCATTTGACCGTCCCAAAGGTGATTCAGGCGTTTACCCATAGTTATATGGTCAGAAACTGTCAGTTGGGTGTACAAAGGGATATCTTGGGCGACATAGCCGACTTGCGAGATAAATTCGAAACTCTGTTCGGGATTTTGTCCTAGTACGAGGCTCGTGCCTGCATTTTTCGAACTTAAATTTGCTAACAATTTGAGCAACGTACTCTTACCTGCGCCATTGGGGCCAACGAGCGCTGTTATGCTTTCGGTCGGAACCGTAATATTACAGTCTTGTAACGCCCAGTAGGTGCCGTAGCGTTTGCCCAGGCCTTCCGTTTGGACTGCAATGTTCGTATCTAACGCATTCATGTGCTCTCCTTTATGTTTTTACGCTGCAATGAATCGGCGACCAGCGCCTGTATGGCTTCATCATCTAAACCAGCCTCGATTGCTTCGTCTAGCCAGGCTGCCACCCCTGCCGCAAGCTGTTCGATGGTTTCGGCAGGCATTGCTGTCGGGCGGCCTATAGCAAAGGTGCCGCTACCTTTGCGCCCTTCAACCAACCCCATACTTTCCAACTCGCGGTAGGCCTTAAAGACGGTATTGGGGTTGATCGCCAAATAAGAAACAACTTCTTTTACGGTTGGTAATTGGTCTCCTGGGACAAGGGTTCCCATGCGCAGAGCTTGTTTTGCTTGCTGCACTATCTGCAGGTAAGGAGATACGCCTGTTTGTGGATCGATTCGAAATATAATCATAATATAACTAAATAACTAGGTATTTAGTTATATTATGTCTTGCCTACGAGGCTGTCAACGCCGGCTCGATCGAGACAGTTTCGGTCTGGCGTCAGCATCCCGCGTTGTCTAATCGCCATAAAGGTGTCTTTGTAGTCCTTGCAAGACGCCAGCCGCGAAACATTCGTCGGCTATATACAACGAACCTATCTGTTGATTGTCTGCCCACTCCAGCAAGTCCGGCTGGGCGTTATTGGGCATGATCGCTACATCGGCGATGGCCAGCAATGACGTGTCGTTCATACTGTCGCCGGCGGCCACATGGCAAGTTGGACTTCCTAGTGATGGCCTTTCAAATAGCCTTGGCAACTGCAGCAAGGCGTTGCCTTTGTCGGTGTCTACGGGAAGCACATCCACAAACCGCCAGGAACCGCTGCCCGATACAATTACATTGGCGTGCAGGTTTACGGCGTCCAAATACGCGTGCAGCTCAGCGGCATGCGTATTTGCAGTGCTCGTTGTTGTGTAGCTAATCTTGTACATGTCTTGTGCTTCGGGTTCTTGAAGCGCAAGGTTTGGGTGGGCGGCGAGCCGGTCTGCGAGAGCGGGGCGATTCCATGAGGCGGCGTTCGGCCAATCGGGCAGACGCACGAAGTCTCCGGCACAATCGCCTTGTGCGCGTATCTCCGCGCCTACGGAAGCGATGTGAAAGTCCATCATATTGAATACGTCGCCAAAAGCAGGCCGTTCAGCGGCTAATTCTTGTATGGAACCGAATGTGCGACCGGTTGCTGAGCCAAAATAGATTGGCTGGCCATCCTGTTCACGCAGGTTGGTAATCAACGAACCCAGCTTGCGAAGCGCTTCGTCGCTTGCCTGGCGTGACGACTCAGCGTGTTTTTGCGTTGCGACCAGTGTGTCGTCCAAGTCACAGGCGATGAAATGGACATTAGGGCAGCGCAATGTGTTCATCTGATAGCCCCCGATTTTTTAGTACGGCGCAGATACCCATGCATACAATCTTTAGTTCGCTCGTCCGCATCGTCCCCCGTTCCGTCATTGTCCGGAGCGCATCGAGGGTGAAGATGCCAGCTCCGTCCACTTCCGGATCGGTGATCCGGCCGGGCCTGTCCGGAGTGTATGCAGTAAAAAATTGCATGTAGCTGCGCGGGGGGTAGGGACTGTCTGGGCTATTTCTAACCTCGGTATAGCCGTATGGGATGAGTAGCTTCGGCTCTGTACGTAGCCCCGTTTCTTCTGTAAGCTCTCGTACGGCTGCCTGACGGGGAGGCTCTAGACTGCCGTCTTCAAGCGGGTCACGATGGCCTCCCGGAATTTCGTAGCCACCCCGGCCCAAATTAAGTGTAAGTCCGACTTGGGGGTTATATGGGTCAAGCGAACAAACAGGTACACACATGGAGGTGCGTATTGGAAGTGCATGGGGGACATCCCGTGCATATTCGTAAAACTCCCACGGGGTGTCATCCCAAGCGCCCCCAAATACCGGCGCACCTCTCGACTCCAAATGTGATTCCCATGTATCTATACTCATGTGGCTGATGGTATCAAATATGAGGCTTCCTTTCCACCAAGAGTACCTGCGGCAGCCGATTTTTTTTACGAAAGTTGGCACCGTGTTAGAATACATGCATGACACGGAGTTTGGAGGGTCGGAGTAGATCATGAAATTCGAAGACGCACTCAAACGGGCTGTAGAAATACGAAACAAATATGACGAACTAAACGCTCAGCGCGGTATTGCCTGGAATGAGCAAAATCTTATGTCGGGCTTTGTGGGTGATGTTGGCGACCTTTCAAAAATCATTATGGCCAAGCACGGGCTGCGCAGTATGGACGATGTTGATGCCAAGCTGGCGCATGAATTATCCGACTGTTTGTGGTCGGTGTTAGTTTTGGCCGACAAGTACAAAATTGATCTTGCGGCCGAATTCCAGAAGACTATGGACGAGCTAGACGAACGCATTGATCAGGCTGCAAGCGCGAGCTGAGCGACAAAAGAGTTCTCTATCGGACGGTCATGAGCTGTTCGTTGCTATGAAGAAATACTGGAGGCTGATGTCCGGTAATTGCCAGCGAACGGCGTACGAAATGCCTACAATCTTTTTACGTAGCTGAAAGGATTAGTATGGCAAAAATAGCTCTAGTAACCGGCGCAAGCCGCGGCCTGGGCAAGGCAATCGTAGAATTATTGGCAAAGCGGGAAATAACGGTAATTATTGGTGCCCGGAATATACACGATGGCCAGCAAGTCGCGGACGGGATTATCGCAGATGGTGGTGAGGCTCTTGTTGTGCAGCTTGATGTCACTAATGAATCATCCGTCGCAGACGCCGCGCAAAAGATACGTCAACAATATGGCAAGCTTGACTTTTTAGTAAATAATGCCGGGGTGCTTGATTTTGAAGAAGCAGGCGTAATTAATACGAAAATCGTCGAGTATACATATGCTGTCAATGTCTTTGGGCTTGTGCGAGTTACTGAATTATTATTGCCACTGCTTAAGGAGGGCACCGACCCAAGGGTGGTAAACATATCGAGCGAAATGGGTTCGTTTGCCGCCATGACCGATCCCAAAAACCCTTATTACCAGAACTTGATGCTAGGCTATGCGAGTTCCAAAGCGGCAGTCAACGCTATTACAGTCCTGGCCGCCCGTATCCTGGCCGCGAATAATATCGTGGTAAATGCAATTAATCCCGGTTTTATGGATACCGATATGACAAACCATACCGGCCCGCGTTCGCCGTACGAGTCGGCCGAAGATGTCGTGTGGCTGCTTCTGGACAATTCCCGGACAACGGGTACTTTCTATAGCGACAGGAAGGTCATGAGCTGGTAAGCTAAATAGCCGGAGAGTGCATAGGGCAGAGATATGGCAAATGGTAAAAATACAGAAGAACTAACCCGAAAATTTCGATATACGGCCATTTTAAGCCGTGATAAACGATATGACAGTCACTTTGTGTTTGCGGTCAAAACGACAGGTATTTTTTGTCTGCCGTCTTGTCCGGCGCCCCGTCCACTCGAGAAAAACGTACTATTTTTCGCTAATGCACGGGCTGCGCAGGATGCTGGATTTCGCGCGTGTAAGCGTTGCAACCCAAACGGGAGTAAGGTGGCCATCGCGGGCAGATCCGCGCGCCACATGCGGCGTTTAACGCGGGATACCCTGGGCATAAGTCCGCGCCAGCTCCAGGAGGCTGCCAGGCTGGCCGCCGCCCGTGAATTATTGTTAGGGACGAACCTTCCAATCATTACCGTGGCGTTTAGCGCCGATTTCTCTAGCCTCCGTCAGTTTAACCACGTGTTTAAAAAAGCATTTGCCATGACGCCCACACAAATGCGTGCCAGCGGTCAAACCCGGCAGATGTCCGCCCATGCCACAGTTCTTCATCTGAGGCTAGCGTACAAGCGGCCGTTTGATTGGCCGCCGCTTGTAAAGGGATTATTGGCTCACATTACGCCGGGCCTTGAGCAATACGATACAGCCACAAGACAACTCACGCGACACATAGAGGTAGCAGGCGCTATAGCCAAAGTAGTTATTGATCTTACTGATTACGGAGACCATGTTAATGTGACAATTGAGGCTCCTGACGTGACCTTGGTAGACGAAGTTGTGCGCCGCGTTAGGCGGCTTTTAGACCTTGACCACGATCCGCAGCCTGCAAATGCCATACTTAGCCAAGATCCGGCGCTAAAGCCATTCGTGACCGCCAGACCCGGTTTGCGTATAGTGGGCAGCTGGGATCCGTACGAACTAATGATTTTGACCATTATAGGCCAGCAAATATCGGTACCCGCTGCGCGGACTATCGCGGGTAGGCTGGTGGCAGCATACGGCCTACCACATAACGGATTGTTTTTGTTTCCAAAACCGGCAACGCTGGCAGCGGCCGATGCACCTGCGATGAGCCGCCGCATCGGTATTGGCGCCAAAAAAGCGGCAGCGATACAGGGTTTTGCCAAGCTTGTTGCGGACGGGATGGATATGCGGGATGTCGCATCCCGCAAAGAAATAACGGCACAGCTTCTTTCGATCCCCGGAATTGGCCCTTGGTCGGTGGCCTATGTGGCGCTGCGCGGCTGGGGTGACCCTGATGCATTCCCTGC
This sequence comes from Saccharimonadales bacterium (SeqCode), assembly GCA_035758825.1. Classification (GTDB taxonomy): domain Bacteria; phylum Patescibacteriota; class Saccharimonadia; order Saccharimonadales; family UBA4665; genus JARIHD01. Next base: position 305,860 of record DASTWA010000008.1, on the reverse strand, counting down.
AGACGATTTGTTGGTCAAACGCATGCTCAAGGCAGCAACAGGCAGGCAGGCGCAAGCTGCCAGCGATGCCTGGCGCCCATTTCGTGCATATGCGGCGATGCATATATGGACAGGAGCGGCCTACGTATGATCAGGCTGCATCTCATTACAACCCATACGCCAGACGGCCCGTTTTATATGATTGCCGATGAGCAGGATGTGGTAAGGGTTTCGGGCTTTGGTGCCGTATCTGATCTGGAGGCAAGATTACCTGCCGCATCGGCAGACCATATACTTGAGGCGTTAGAGGCACATCCGTACCAACGGCATATTCTTGACTATTATGCCGGTGTTCCAAACGCTTTGGATGCTATTCTTCGTGCGCAAATTGGCAGCCCTTTTCAAGAAAAGGTCTGGAGCGCGATAAGCGCGATACCGTATGGCAAAACAATGACATATAAGCAGTTGGCCCAGGCAGCGGGCAACCCGGCTGCCGTACGGGCTGCGGGCACAATATGCGGGCGCAACCGGCTAATTTTGCTGGTACCCTGTCATCGCGTACTCAAAAGCGATGGCAGCATCGGCAGCTACTTGTACGGGCCAACGCTTAAGAAGTCGCTTCTGGACCGAGAGCGATCTTAGCGCGACAGAGTCCTATTTGTGCGGTCGTGAATGCTAAAATTAAGGGTACAGATTTAAATAAGGGGGTTAGTAAGATGGCTAAATATGTGGACGGATTCGTGCTCGTGGTCCCTAAAGGCAAAGAGGCCGAGTACCGCAAAATGGCAGAAACGGGGCGGGATTCCTGGATGAGGCATGGCGCGCTTCAGTACTTCGAATGCCGGGGCGACGACCTTAAGCAACAGGAAATGGGCGACCTAAAGTCCCGGGCCTTTAAGGAGATGGCTGGCGCCACTAACGAGGAAAACGTTTGGTTTTCTTTTATCATTTTTAACTCAAAAAAGCATCGCGACGAAGTAAACAAAAAGGTTATGGCAGAAATGAACGAGGCATACAAGGACCAGGCTGATTTTGAAATGCCAAGCGATATGAAAAAGATGGCATACGGCGGATTTGAAGTGGCAGTCGAGGGTTAACCGCGCATGGTTATGGTCGCACAGTGAGACTTTATTAGGGGTCGGCTGTTTACTCTTGCATATCAAATTGTTGATTCCTCGCAAGTTGCCGTTGACGGAATATTCAAAGTGATTCAGGAGAACCTATGAGTGAAAGCGACCTCCACTTAAAAAACAAGACCGTCCGCCACATTAAGCAGACAATCGAAACGTGTGCAATGCCCGATGACATTAAAATTTGTTTCGTCTTAAGCTATCCGCGCTCTGATATGGGCAAGGGTACATTAGTGGCACAGCTATTGGCAGGCCTCGATGATGCTGATGTTATTAAGTTTGATGGGCTTCTTAATACTAACAAGAGCGGTCGGCATACTACGCCCGGCCATGACGATTTTGGTACCTATGAACAATTTAATCCTGGTCGTACTTGGGGTGCGGACCACTACATTCTGGGCGGTGAGCTCTATAAGAATTTTATTGACACATACGGTGAAAACGAAAATTTGCGGATTAAGCAGCACCTTTCGTTATACCTTGAAATGACGATATGTACCATGTGGGCCGCAATCGGTAAGCCCCAAGTTTTATTTGTGGAGGTGGGCGGCGTTTTGACCGACCCTGAAGTTGATCCCATTTTCACCCCGTTCATCCAAAGAATGCAACGTGTACGAGATACTACAGAGGTGATTCTTTTGACAGAGAGTGGTTACAACGGGGAATATATTAAGACGAAGAGCATTCAGGACGGAGTTACCATGCTGCTTTCGCACAGCATAACACCTACGATCGTAGTGGTGCGTGAACCCGAAGTGTTCATGGATGATTCCAATGAGCTGGCCCGTATTGAGCGAGAACGGGCAATTATTAATCGGATCGAGGATAATCTTGGCCTTACGCTATATACAGTCGTGTCTGTGCCGAACTTTGCAGCAGACCATATGGCCTCGTATACCAGCTTTGCCAAGAAGCGGATTGTGCCTTATTTGCAGCCGGCCGGGTATGACCAGAAAAAGGTGCTTATAGGGACGTCAAACCGGGCTAAGTATGGGGATTTTATTGCATATCTTGGCAACGACTATGAGCTTGTCATGCCAAATGCGCGGATTGATATCCCAGAGGGAATGCATTCACTTGAAGAAAATGCCGCCGCAAAAGCACGGGCATGGTGCATTATGACCGGATTGCCGGCCATAGCTGATGATACGGGGTTCTTCATTCGAGCCCTGAATGGTGAGCCAGGCGTCGCCGTCCGTCGTTGGGCGGGCGAACTGCCGGAGACAGCGACCCAGGAGCAGTTTTGGGATTTACTCAAACACAAAACAGCGAACCTCGAAGACATGAGCGCCTATGTGGAACAGTGTGTTGCTATTGCATTTCCGAACGGCAAAGTGCGGATTGTTCGCAATCGTGCCAACGGGTATATCGACAAAGATAAGCTGGATTTGCCATATAACGGGTCAGGATATCCTTTGGCGGCCGCGTTTGTGGCGACCGAACGCACTAAGTCGTGGGACGAGATGAGCGCTGACGAAAAACGTGCTTTCGATGCGGCCTTCATCAGCGATCTCAAGGCAGCGCTGCGTACGTATTTCGGTTAGCGCGCTTTGGTCGGATGACGACTTAGGCTTTACCGGACTCTTTTTGAGCTTTCTTGTGCTTCCGGATAAGTTTGATGTCTTCGATGTCTTTTTTGCGCCCCATCTGGGTTTTGCAGTCAATAAGATCGTCGAGGCCCATGACTGGAATCCCTTCAATTGTTTGCGCAGTCTTTTTGAGCCGTGCCAAGTCGTGACCCATCCAGCGGAGCATAATCTTGTAGCCATGCTGGCTGAGGATTTTTTTGCCGTCGTCCAAAACGTATTCCTTCCATTTGTTATCGCGGAGCTCGTCGTAGGCTTTTTTGCTCACGACCAGGTCTACATCGTTCGTCTGGCGGATGCCCATAAGCTCCAGTGCAGAGCCGCTAATAACCACATATTCAGTTTTGGGCAGGCCGAGGGTGTGTATGCGGTAGGCGCTGCTCACATGGGTGCGGGTGTAACTGTCAATAGCCGTCCGAACGCTTGGATAGATGTGCTCGGCTCCGATAAGCTCGACTAGGCCGTAGCGCTTGAGCAACGAACGAAGCTTGGGTGACACATGGGCGATGGCCAATTGTACGTCGTCACTGCTGAGCTGGTTATATAATTGGCGCAGAGTTTTGGAGGCGGTATAGTCAACATCGTTAATGGCGCCGGCGTCCAGGACGAAGTATATAACCTGCTCCTTGGTTGAGGCGACGGCATCGGTCGCCCGCTCCAGGAAGTATCCGGCATTTTCGAAGAAGAGCGATTCATTAAAGCGGTACACCAGAAGCCCAGGTGGCGCATTGAATTGTTTGCGATGGCTGCCGCGCAAGCGGTCGTTCGCCCAGTCGGCGAATTTTTGGTCATGCAAAAGCAGTTCATCAGACGGACGATACTGACGACGAAGGCGTTCCACCAGAGACAGTGCAACGGCGATCATCACGCCTTTTTGCACGCCCAAAAGCGCTACGGCACTCAGAGCAGCCAATGCGACGGTAAATTCACCCTGACGAACAATAAAGATATCCTTGAGGTCGTGGAATTTGACCAAGTGTAGCCCAATCGTAAATACAATGGCCGCCAGCGCTGCAGAAGGAACGTATTCGAAGAGACCGGTAGCAAACAGCAGGACCAGACCTATAAGCAGCGCCATGATGACGTTAACGAGCTGCGACCGCCCGCCCGCCATTTCGCCCGCCGACGTGCGTGGGGGGCTGCCATTGACGGCGAAGCCGCCGACCAATGCCGATGCTCCGTTGGCCATGCCCAGCGCAAAGAGATCCTTATTGTCATCGACCTTTTCCTCGTGCTTGGCGGCGGAATTGCGGATGACCGCCAGACTTTGGGCCAGTATGACGATGGCGATAGAGAGCGCGACAGGCAGTACTTCGGTTACGACGTCCCAGCTGATGTGTGGAACGTGGAATGCCGGCAGGCCCTGTGGCACAGAACCGACGACTTCTATGCCCAGGTCGTGCAGCGAAAATAGCTTGGTGGCGATGATTGCCAATCCTAATCCGATAAGAGCGCCTGGCCAGCGCAACTTCCAGCCAAGTATGACGATGGTGACGATGGCGGCCGACAGGATGGCCGGCGCCAGTTCGGCATGCTGTATATTTGAAGCTAAGAAGCTTAATTTGTCGAATAGTCCACCGCTGGCATGCAGCCCAAGCATTTCTGGTAGTTTGCCGATAAGCAGTTGGACGCCGACCCCGGATATAAACCCGATAAGCACCGGCTTGGAAATCAGGTCAGCCAAGAACCCCAGCCTGGCGGCGGACATGGCAAACAGCACGAGCGCGGTTACGAGTCCTAGTACTGCAATCGCATTGCTATACTCGGATGTTCCGGCCGCGGCGACTGCGGCACCTCCCGCCGCGACAAGAGCGGCCGTTGCCGAGTCGGCGCCAATCACTAAATGCTTGGAGGAGGTGAATATGGCAAAGATTATCGGCGCGAGCAGTGCGCAGTACAGCCCAGCCTGCACCGGTAGCCCCACGATAATCGCAAAACCAAGCGATTCAGGGATTGCGATAGCAGTCACGACAAGAGCGGCCATCAGGTCGGATTTTAGCCATTTCTTTTTGTACCCCTTAAAACTGGGCAGGAGTAAGTGCTTTAGTTGTTGCATACAAGGCTCCTTATTGTTTGCATAAGTCGCCCGATTGTGACCGGCGGCACTACTCGCGCCAAAGTTAAAACCCATACGCCTAAGATGACGTATGGTATGACGTGGAGTAGTTCGTGTGTGGATTACGGCACGAGCCGATTAAACGGACATAGACGTTATAGCGCGTTTCTTTGCATAAAGCAAACCGGCTTTTACGCTTCGCTATACCGCTTGCTGTACAGCGGACATTCGTCTGGACAGCCCAGCGACGCCCAGCGCCGAGCGCAAGCTGCTACGCCCAGGCCGTTGGCCGTCCGCAGGTAACTGGCAGCAGTAGCGAACGGTTCGCATCGGTTGTCACCGGCAACCTTGTCGGCAATACGGGCGGCAATGTACATATCGTGCTCATCAGGTACCGAATCTTTGTCTACTGCGCCAATGCCAGCGAGAATCCGCCCGGCCATCGCCCGCCCGAGTTGCTCTGTGTCCGTGGATGCGTCAAGGCAAGGGTGCTCAAATTTGTCCATGAGCTAATCCTTTTTGGGGACTTTGCCGCCCTTTTGCCGGGCTTTACTCAGACCGGCCGCGACCGCCTGCTTGCGATTTTTGAACTTGCCCTCATGCTTGTGTTCGTGCATTGTCTTTTCGACTTCTTCCTGTGCCTTTTTGCTATATTTTGCCATGGGGTGCTCCTCCGTTGCTTAAGGGATAAGGCCATAATAGGTTACTTTGCGTGCGGCGTCTGTTAATAATTTCACCGCCTTAGCTGGACATTAGCCTAAGGTTAGTGATTGATATCACAAAACAAAAACCAATCCTATTGACGGCCAGATGTTCCGCGCGGATAATGGAATCATCTTCAAAGTAAGGAGAACAGGCTATGAATGAGGTCGCGAAAGCGACAAGCCTCACGCTAGAGAACACTTAGACCGCAGTGAATACGCGATCTTGGGGATACTTTAGACTGTTTCTACCTTCTTTCTTATATCTGTACAAACACACGTTTTCTTCATTCTTGTAGCAGGCCATACACATGGAAACCTTAGAGCTTAGACCACCATTTGATGTGGCGCCAGTAGACCCTTTGACTGTTGCGCCCGACCCTGGCCCTATGGGGCAGATGTATATCGGTGCGCGTGAAAAATATTATGATGGCATGACATTGGCGTGCGCGACGCCAAACGAGGGGTGGACATATGATGCCATAAAAGAGGAGTATTCCCGTCGATGCCAAGAGCCAGGCTTTTCGGATGTGGCATTCTTTGATGAGCATTTTACTGTTACGCCCGCAGATAGTGAGCCGCTAGTGGCGAAATTTGGGATGAGCCTGGACGACTACACCGAATGGTTGCGCCCGAAGTTTATTTTTCCTAATACCGACAATAAGCATTTCGATGTCTGGTTGCCGTACAACCGTGCAGTAGCGGGCGCCGGCCGTTTTGGGCGCCATTCATTCTTATGGGACGGATACCAGATGGCTAAGGGGTACGCTGCCGATGGCGAATGGGACAAAGTCCTCGATGTCGTAGACAACACCGAGTACCAGATAAACCGCTTCGGTTACCCGCTTAATGGCAGCGCTGACTTTTATGCTACCCGGGCCCAGCCGGACTACTTTTCTCATGAGGTCCGGATGCTCGCCGACCACTTTGGCCCAGAAGTGTTGGTTCGCTATCTTCCAGCCATGGAAAAGAACCACATGGGCTACTGGATGGACGGCATGGAAGAACTTTCCGCATTGCCATTGGACGGCAGGGCGCATGCTCACCGGACGCTTATCCGTATGCCGGACGGTTCATTCCTGAACCGATATTGGGACGATGCCGATGGCCCGCGCCTGGAATCTTACAAAGAGGATATCGAGGTGGCCGAACTGGCAGTTTCCGGCTTGTCCGGCGCTATCCGTGAGGCAAAACTAAGCAAAGTCTACAGAGACCTGCGCGCTGGTGCGGCAAGCGGCTGGGATTACAGCAGCCGTTGGTTCGAAGACGGCCAAACGCTGGCTACCATTAACACCACCGATATCGCTCCAGTCGACCTCAACAGCCTTATGGCTTACAACGAAGAATCCCTGGCTATGGCCTATGAAGCTGCTGCTACAATGGGCGGCGCTTATGGCAAGACATCAGAAGAATGTCTGTCGATGGCTGCCAAATACTGGGACATGTGGGGACGCCGCGTAGAGGCGATCAACGCCTATAACTACGATCCTAACGACAAGATTTACCGTGACCACAACTTTATTAAGGGCGAGCAGACCCGTATTGTTTCGGCAGCGATGTCTTATCCGCTCTACGTGGGCATCTCTAACCTGGAGCAGACTGTCGGTGTCGTTGAGGCGACCGAGCGCGATCTGCTATACGAAGGCGGTATTATCGCTACTACCACCGAAAACAGCACCCAGCAGTGGGATGGCGGTAGCCGGGATGCTGATGCGGAAAAGGATGGCAAGGAGCCACGCAGCAAGAACGTTTGGGCGCCACCGAACTGGGCATACATCCGAGGCGTGGCCCGTATGGCCCACCAGTTGGTTGCCGAGCAGGTTGATGCCGACCCAGAAATTATCGAGTGGCTGCTTCAGGGTGCGGAACGCGCAAAAAACGCCTACGAATCTGGTGTCGAACGGGCTTTTAGGGCGCATGGTGTCGTACCCGAGAAGCATCGCGGTGACATCCCGGAGGTTTTGGCGACCGGTGGCGAATATGCTTTGGTCAAGGTGCTTGCAATGCCAGGCGAAACATGGCGCGCGCTCCGCAAGCTGAAGGTTCGCGATGCGGGCGATCATCTCTCACTTTCCAAATATCCCGATTTCGCCTCTCGCGTAGGGCGGATTGCTCTCCCCGTATAGATATAGTAGTATTATCGTATCATTCCAAGTATGGCGCCATGGCGGAGTGGTTACGCAGAGGTCTGCAAAACCTTGTACACCGGTTCGAATCCGGTTGGTGCCTCCAAGAGTACTTTAAATCGTTGGCATTTAGGGCAGGTGATGTTAGGTTTTTGCTATGCCAAAAAACAGGCCGCACCGATAGAGTCACTCCTAGTTCGTGAAAGTCAGCACCAAAGTTTTTCGCTTAAGAAAAGACTCATCGCTGAGGGTTTCAAGAAGCTTATATGTGAATTATGTGGTTGGGCAGAGCGGTCTAAAGACGGTCGTATACCGGTTGAGCTCGATCATATTAACGGAGATCATTCAGACAATAGACTAGAAAACCTGCGCATCCTCTGTCCTAATTGCCACAGCCTTCAGCCTACACATCGAGGTAGGAATAAGAAGGTCAGACTTGCGCGGGTGTCGTAACTGGTAGCCGAGGTTGACTTAAAATCAGCTGCCCGAAAGGGCGTGCGGGTTCGATTCCCGCCCCGCGCACCAAGAATGTATTTTAAAAGTCGACTGGGTCGGCTTTTTACTTTGTATGAGAAATACTGACCATCATCGACTACCACGAGAAGTATAGGACGAGATAAACCTATCGCCTGGCGCCTCTTACGGGTTAATGACTGCTCGGGGTACTATTAAGCACGCCATTGACCGGCTCGTATATCGAAACCTAGTCTTACCTCTTACGCTAAGATTTGCTTAAATAGACAGATGAAAAAACAGAGCGCAGGCATTGTCTTATACCGAAAAACAGCAGTCATAGAAGTCTTCTTGGCCCATCCGGGAGGCCCATTTTGGGCCAAAAAAGATGCAGCCGCCTGGTCAATCCCCAAGGGCGAGTACCAAGACGACGAGGATGAGCTGTCGGCTGCCAAGCGGGAATTCAAGGAAGAAACCGGTCAGGAGGTGCCGGGTAGTGCCTTTGTTAGCCTGGGTGATTTTAAAGTGACCAGCAATAAGATTGTAAAGGCCTGGGCTGCCGAGGGTGACATTGACCCTAAACATGTTAAGAGTAATACATTCGAGATGGAGTGGCCGCCGAAATCCGGCAAGACGAGTGAATTCCCCGAGGTAGACAAGGTCGCTTGGTTCCCGCTGGCAGTGGCTGTCGAAAAAGTTACCAAAGGGCAAGTGCAAATCATTGAAAAACTTGCCGAACTACTGGGAGTAGATATTGCGACGCAAATTACTCCCGACGCCGATGCGCCGGCTAACATGGATGATTCTCAAATCAGTTTGTTCTAAAGATGGTATACTTGGACATATGACTACCGCATTGTCTATGTCTGTGATGCGTATGATGCCCTAGCTGGGGCTAATTCTTTTTGATACTATTTTTGGTAACTTTTGTACATAACTTCTCTAAACAGGTAGACTAATAGCATGAACTATTATGTGACGACTTCTATTCCTTATGTTAACGGTGAGCCCCATGTGGGGCATGCCCTCGAATTTGTAATGGCAGACGTTTTGGCCCGCGCAGCCCGGCAGCGCGAGGAGACGACGCTCTTTTCGACCGGTACCGACGAGCATGGCACCAAAATTGCCCAGAAGGCCGAAAGCCTGGGCTTAACGCCGACACAACTCGTCGGCAAAATGAGCCAGGAATTCCGCGAACTTGCCCATACGCTTAACATCAGCAACGACCGCTTTATCCGTACTACCGACAAAGGTCACGAGCAGCGGGCCCAGCTTATCTGGAAGGCGCTTGCCCATGATATCTACAAGGCAAAATATACCGGTTGGTACGACGTCAAAGAAGAGACCTTCGTTCCCGAAGCCCAGGCCGACCCGGAACGCATGAAGCCGGACCACCCGCAGGCATACCAAAAACTCGAAGAAGAGAACTACTTCTTTCCGCTCAGTAAGTACAACGACCAAATTAAGGAGGCTATCGAGTCCGGTGCTTTCCAGATTGTTCCCGAGACCCGCCGCAACGAAATCCTGTCTGTGCTCCGCGAAGGCCTGGAAGACATTAGTATTTCCCGGCCCAAGGAGAAATTGGAGTGGGGCATTCCCGTGCCTGGCGACAAGACGCAGGTAATGTACGTGTGGTTCGAGGCCCTCATGAACTACATCACCGTGCTTGGCTACCCCGAACACCAGGACTTTAAAGATTATTGGCCTGCCAATACGCAGGTAATTGGCAAGGATATCATCCGTTTCCATGCCGCCATCTGGCCAGCTATACTTTTTAGCCTGAACATACCGTTGCCAAAACAGCTATACGTCCATGGCCACATCACTCTCGACGGCAAAAAGATGAGCAAGAGTATCGGCAATGTCGTTTCGCCCAAAGAAATCGTCGACAAGTACGGAGTAGATGCCTTTAGGTATTATTTCTTGCGCCATATCCCCAGCTACAACGATGGCGACTTTAGTTGGGATGCCTTCGAGTCGTCTTATAACAATGAGCTTGCCAACGAATTGGGCAATGCCGTACAGCGTACCGCCGTTATGATTACCAAGTACCAGAACGGCATCATCGGTGACATTCCGCCGGCCAAGCATGACAAAGCCCCCATCGAAGAAGCTATCGTGCAATGCCGCTTTGACCGCGCCTTGGACGAGATCTGGGACCAAGTCCGCGGCCTTAACCAGTACATCGACGAAGAAAAGCCGTGGTCTATTGCAAAAGAAGGCGATAGCGACCACTTGCGTGAAGTTTTGGCCTACCAGGCAAGCTGCTTGCTTGAGATTGCCGACCTTCTGGTGCCATTTTTGCCCGATACCGCCGCAAAAATTAAGGCAGTCTTCGAAGAAGGCATTGTCCGCCCTATTGAAGGCACACTCTTTCCCAAGTCTGATCGGGAGGAATAGATGGATTTAGTCGATACCCACTGCCACATCCATGAGGCGGTGTATGCCCACGAGCTAAACACCGAAACGCGGAAGCGATACGAAAAAGCCGGCCAGCCTAGTCCCAATGACATGTTGGCTTCGGCTGCCGCAGAAGATGTCAATAGGGTTGTTTGTATCGGCACAACCCTCGAAGACAGCGAGATCGCGGCTGCCTTTGCCAAACAGCACGACAACGTCTGGGCGAGCATCGGCCTCCATCCTCATGAAGCCAAGGATTACGCCGGCAACAATAAAGCCCTGCGGCGTTTTGCAGCCTTGGCATCCCAAAAACGCGTCGTAGCCGTTGGCGAATGCGGCCTTGATTATTACTACAACCATTCCCTTAAGGCTGACCAAGAGACTGTCCTGCGGTTTCAGATCGAGCTAGCCCTAGAACACGGTCTGGCTATGTCGTTCCATGTGCGCGATGCCTTTGATGACTTTTGGCCTATTTTTGACTCCTACCAAGATATCCGGGGTGTAATCCACAGCTTTACGGCCACCCAGAAAGAGCTGGACCAGGTTTTGGAGCGGGGTTTGTATGTCGGGCTGAACGGTATTACCACCTTCACCGATCGTCAACAACAAATTGACGCCATAAAAGCCGTTCCACTAGAGAAGATGGTGCTCGAGACCGATGCACCCTTCTTGACACCTACCCCTTATCGTGGTAATATCTGTGAACCGAAACACATACGTGTGACTGCGGCGTTTTTAGCGGAATTACGAGGCGAACCCTTAGAAGAGCTAGCCAGACGGACAACCGAGAACGCCGAAAGTATTTTCGGGCTGAGGTAAAGAGAATATGCCAGGAAAAGTACGCCGAGAAGGTATTGAACGCAACCAAGACCCACTTGTGGGTCAGCGTTTGTATATTATTGGGTCATCGATCAATGGCACGCAGGATGCCCTCCGGAACCAGCCTGGTTTTGGCGACGCCGTACGTGGCGACGTGGCCCCCACCCAGTCCGACTATGCTCCCGTAGACAACCTGCTACATTTCCCTGGCGCACAACCCGCACTAGGTGAAGTGGCTACCCATGCCTACCCAGACACGCCTGCCGCACCAAATGATGTCATACCTTTTAGCCATCTTCAGCCGACAGAAGATTTTCCGGCCATAGTTGAGCGGCCCGCCGCTTAAGGAGACACTATGTTCAGTATCCTGAATTCAATCAAAGGCCAGCACGAAGAAGAACGCCGTGCCCGCCGTTACCGTGATCTTATCCGCCGTGAGGCGAAAATCGGTGGTGAGCTGTTTGGCCCAGTACCAGAGGGTGTCCGCCGTGAATTCTTTTGCCTCGATGAACACACTTGGGTCTGGCACGAAGAGTGGACTGACATGCAAGGTGTCCGCCGGGCTGTTACCACCCGCTACGACGTCCGCCCCAGCGGCGTGCTAAAGGCCCAAGATGGCCAGCCCTACCGCTACGTCACCCTCGAAGAGGGCAAGCGGCTTTATAAAGCTGTTACCATGTACGGCCAACTCGTCCAATCCGAGTTATACGCCTAAGGGCGGCGTATACTAGGTTTAGTATGGAAGCGCCCCTCTATTTTGACCACGCCGCAGCAACCCCGATGGATCCGAGGGTTGCTTCTGTTATGCTGCCGTATTTTACGGAGCGTTTTTTTAATCCCTCTGCAACCTATCTCGCGGCGGTCGGCGTCCGCAATGATTTGGACGCTGCCCGCAGCCGGATAGCGCGTGTTCTGGGATCCCGAGCTAACGAAACCATATGCACGGCCGGCGCCACCGAGGCGAATAATCTCGTCATTCGCGGTGTTATGGGCCAATACCCCGACGGCAATGTCATTGTTAGCAGCATTGAACACGATTCGGTATTGCTGCCAGGGAGGGCCTTTGGCTGCAAAGAAGCGCCCGTGACGCCGCAAGGGATCGTTGACATGCAGGCTCTCCGGGCCCTGATCGACGACAAGACGGCATTAGTAAGCGTCATGTACGCCAACAACGAGGTCGGAAGCATCCAGCCGGTACGCCAGATCGCCCTCATGATTGCCGATATCCGTAAGACACGCCAGAAGACCGGCAATTTGATGCCCCTGTATCTGCACACTGACGCCGCTCAGGCCGCCAATTATCTCGACTTGCATGTGTCGCGGCTGGGCGTTGACTTTATGACTCTGAATGGCAGCAAGATATACGGCCCCAAGCAAACGGGCATCCTATTTGCCTCCAGCAAAGCACGCTTGCAGCCGCAAATCCTCGGCGGCGGGCAGGAACGCGGCCAGCGGGCCGGTACTGAGAATGTCGCTGGCGTCATTGGCCTTGCTGAGGCGCTGGATATAACCACGGCCATGAGACAAGATGAGGTGCGGCGTCTTAAGGCTTTGCAAGACCTCTTTTTTGCATTGCTCGAAAGGCGAATACCAAGCGTAGTTATTAATGGGTCACGCAAGACCCGCCTGCCTAACAATGTGCATATTACCTTGCCGGGCAAAGACAACGAGCGTTTGCTTATCGGGCTTGACGAGCGTGGCATTATGGCCGCTGCTGGTTCGGCCTGCAGTGCCAGTAATGAAGAGCCGTCGCATGTCCTTAAGGCTATGGGCATAAGCGACCACGACGCCCAAGCCTCGCTGCGTTTTAGTATGGGCCGGGCTACCGATGAGGCTGCAGTCCGCCGCGTCGTCGATACCTTGTCGACAATCGTTGCCGACTGAGCGATATCCTTATATACTAATAGGGAATGGGAAAGCATAAGCAAATATTCCAGCGATTCTTGCTTGTTGCCGGTTTGGTATTGTTTGCGATTTGTACCTATGGCGTGGCCCGCGCCCAAAATGTGACTCAAGGCTACGGCAGCGAATCGGCGCTGCAGAAAGGGATGATTGTCCGCCTTAAGCCCGGCGACAGCTCCAAAGTAGAAGCTCTAAGCCAACAAAACGCCCCCGATATGTTTGGAGTGGTGGTCGCCTCGGGTGAGGCAACTGTCTCCCTGACCAATATCGGTAATGCGCAGCAGGTCTACGTGGCAACCTATGGGCAGTACGACGTCCTCGTCAGTACTCAGAACGGTCCGATTAAGCAGGGTGATCATGTGACGATTTCGTCACTTAATGGCGTGGGTATGAAGGCCGAGTCGACGCAGCAATTGGTTATCGGCAAAGCTCTGAAAGGGTTTGACGGCAAGACGCGTTCGATCGGCAAGACTACCCTCGATACCAACAAGGGGCCCAAAGAGGTGAGTCTGGGCCACGTGCCAATCGAAGTGTCGGTGGCCCACAACCCCCTGTACGAAAAAGAAAAGGAAGCCGGCGTCCCAGATTTTCTTTCTAAGGCCGCCGAACTGGTGACGAGCCGTCCGGTCAGCGCCTTCCGCATTTACGTTAGCATGGCCGTTATTATTCTTAGCTTTATAATTGCCGGAAGCATCCTGTTTGCCGGCGTCCGCAGCGGTATGACCGCCATTGGCCGCAACCCCCTGGCAAAACGCTCCATTGTTCGCAATTTGATACAGGTTACGCTGATGTCGCTAATTGTTTTTGCAATCGGTCTTTTTGCGGTATATTTAGTACTAAGGATATAAAGGTTATGCTTTTGGGGCGTGGGCGATGACAATTTGGTGGCTGGCACTCATCTTGGGCTGTATATGTACTGCCGGGATCGGGTTTATATATCTTGCCGTCAAGCTGAGCCGCACGGCGGTTGCCCAAAAGACTGCCCAGGATTTTGAGACCGCTGCCGAAAAGGACGTAGAGCACATCTTTAATGACGAATTCCGTGAGGAGCTTCGTAACCGCGGCCGCTTGCACTTCGAAAAGATATTAGGCGAGAACGCCATGTTCCTGCAACAGGATTTGCGTCTGACAACCTCGCAGCTGAACGATTACATGAAGGATCAGATCAGCCGCGACCTGAAGGAAGCTTTTGCCAACTACGAAAGCGCCATTAGCGACGCCAAGCAATTGGCCGTTGAATCTATCGAGAAAACCAAAGAGACCATCGACGACCAGCGCTCCGCGCTCACCAGCCAGCTGGAAAAAGAAGTCTCCGACGAAAAGGCCCGCCGCATTAAGCGTTTCGATGAGAATATGGCCGATGTCGTTAATCATTACGTACTTGCTGCTATCGGTAACCAGATTGACCTGAATGACCAGCTCGAATACATCCTTGGTGAGCTTGAGGCCAATAAGCAGGCAATCCTGGAGGATGTCGTTAATGGCGCTTGATGGACAGGCACCATCAAAACAGCTAGAACTGCCCACGCTCGTATTTGGGCCTATCGAAGTGCGCCGTTTGCAGCGTGAACTTGATTCTTTGGAAGAGTACATCCAGCAGTCCGAAATCCGCAGCAAAGGAAGGCAAGCCCCATTGCCCAAGACGTCGCGGCTACTCGATGCCCTCGCCGGTAATAATAACCTCAATCTGCTTACCGCCGAAAGCCGCTCACTGCTAAAACAATTCCTGGCCAATGTAGACAGCAAGGCCCCGATCATTCATATTAGTTTTGCCGCCGATCCTTCCTCTGCCTTTACGGCCAAGATTGTGGCGTGGCTGCGGACTAATATCCATCCCTATGCGCTATTGCATTTGGGGCTCCAACCGAGCATTGCGGCGGGCTGTATCGTACGAACCCAAAACAGGGCCTTTGATTTTAGCTTGCGTAACCGTTTTCATGAACAGCGCGCCTTACTGCTGGAAGCGATCGGCGGGAGTGCAGGTAAAGCGTCATGAGCGATAACCGTCATTTCGACCAATTAGTGAATGCCGGCAAGCCCGTCGGAGAGGTGATTGCCGTCGACCGGTTTATGGTTCGGATCAAGGGGATGCAGCCGGTAAATACCCACGCCCTCGTACTCTTTGAGGACGGCAGCAAGGGGTACGTACACCATGTCAACGAAGACCATGTTATCGTGTTGCATCTTGGTATCAAGACGGTCGTGGTGGGGACTACCGCAGTGGTACAGCATGACCAATTGGTGACCAAGGTCGGCAAGGATTTTATCGGCCGGGTCGTTTCGGTAACCGGCGAGCCATTGGATGGCAAGGGGCCGATTGCTGCTGATGCCGTATGGCCGGTTTTTTCGGCCGCCCCGCCCTTTCATACCCGCGAAGCACTCGACAAGCAACTCGAAACCGGAGTGACGGTAATCGACACCCTGTTTCCGCTCATGCGCGGCCAGCGTATGGCCATTCTTGGCGATGGTAAGTCCGGCAAAAGTACGCTCGCAACCCAAATTGCCCTTAACCAAGCCCACACCGACGTTGTAACGGTGTACGCCCTTATCGCCAAGCGACGCAGCGACGTCGACATGCTCTTGACCCGCCTTTTGTCATACGACGCGATGAAGTCTACGGTCGTCGTGGTGTCCACGATGTCAGATTCGCTCATCCACAGCTACCTGGCGCCGTATGTGGCCTGCAGCATGGCCGAGTACCTGTGGCAGCAATGCAATCAGGATACATTGCTTATTTACGACGACCTGACCGCCCATGCCCACACCTACCGCGAAATTGCCCTCTTGTCGGGATCGAGTCCGGGGCGGGATTCATTCCCGGGGGACATGTTCTATGTGCATTCCTCGCTTTTGGAGCGCGCTGGCAAGCTGGCCAGCAACCACAAGACGCTTACTACACTGCCGATGGTATTTGCCGCCGGGGGAGATATTACTTCGTACTTGCCGACCAACATTATGTCCATTACCGATGGCCAGTGGATTCTGGATATGAAGGTTTTCCGCGACACCATGCGTCCGGCTGTAAATGTCGGCCTAAGCGTTAGCCGTGTCGGCGGGCGCGGCCAGTCGCCTCGCCAAAAGCAATTGGGCGGACAGATGTTCAAGACGCTGACAGCGCACGCCCAGGCGCAGGAGTTTGCACGGTTCGGTTCTGAGCTGGCACCCGAAGCCCAGCAGAGCCTTAAACGCGGCGCACTTTTGTACAAGATGCTCAATCAGATCCCAGGAGAACGCTACACGCTGTTGGCGCAGACTCTGATGCTCGATATTGCCCTAAACCTCGAAGACAACCAGGCTATCAACCTTGAAGGCATGAAAAAGACGGCCAACGAAGCCGCCGAGCAGGTTAAGGACGACAAAGACTTCGATAGAGTACGTGACGACCTCAAAAAGCAGAATCTCATGGCCGCGCCCCGCGAGGAGGCCAAAAAATGAGCCGGCTCCAGGAGGTGGCCTTGGAGCGCGCCGCCATGGATACAATCGTCAACCTCACGAGCGTATTCGAAGGCATCGCCAGCATGCGAATTGCCCAGACCAAGAACCAGGTGTTGCAGTCACAGCAGTTCTTCAGTGAGCTCTGGCAGATTTACTCGCAGCTTCGGGTTGATAGCCTATTCCGTTTTGGTCGCACCACCTCAGAAAGAGTCGTCAACAAGCAATTGTACATCGTCATTACATCCGAAGGGGGGTTTAGTGGTGATATCGACCAAAAACTCATCAAAGATATGCTGTCGAAGTTCGATGCAAGCAAGCAAGATATCATCGTTATCGGCCACCATGGCGCTGTCCAGCTTATTCAGCAGGGCATAGCCTTTAAAAAATACTTTACGCTGCCAAGCAAGGACCGCAATATCAATGTTCAGCCGCTCATCAAGGAAGCCCGGGCATACCAAGACACTATCGTGTTCTACCAGACCTACAAGTCCCTTATGGTACAGGAAGTCAAGAGTATCAACCTCAACAACGCTGTCCAGGAAGAGGGTAAACACGTCGAGGGAGCCGACGATTTTATTAGCGAAGCCAACTATATTTTTGAACCATCGACGTTTGATGTTGTCGCCCATCTGGAGCGATCGATGATGCAGATCGCCCTTAGCCAGGTTATTTTGGATTCCAAACTGGCCCAATATGCCAGCCGTTTCCGGGCGATGAGTATGGCCAAAGACCGGGCCAATGACCTGCATGACGAGCTGGCTATTTTGTTCAACCGAACCAAGCGCCGTATACAGGACGAACGCCTGAAAGAGATGATTAACGGGCTGAGAAAGACGAGGATATCATGAACCAAGGTATCGTACGCGCCGTGAAGGACCTAATTGTATTGGTGGCATTTGACGATGACTATCCTGACATCCACGAAGTCATCGCAGTGGAAGACCTCGAAACGCCATTGCTAGTCGACAGCATGCAGACCGGTGGCGTCGCCATGTGCCTTAACATCAATTCTGACCGGCGCATCCAAAAGGGGATGAAGGTCAAGCGGACCGGCAAGAGTATCGAAATTCCTGTCGGCGACGAACTGATCGGCCGGGTGATGGACGCGACCGGCCTCCCTCTGGATGGAAAAGAACCAATCGTGGGCACCAAAGACGGCACCAGGAACATTTTTCAGATGCCACCCCGAGGCGATGGATTTGGCGCCGTTGCGCCGGAAATACTAGAGACCGGCATCAAGGTGCTCGACTTTTTCGCGCCTTTTGTAAAGGGCCGAAAAATTGGCATCGTCGGCGGTGCAGGTGTGGGCAAGACAGTGCTCACCATGGAGATGATCCACAACATCGCCATGAGCGGCTCGGGCCTCAGCTTCTTCACCGGTATTGGCGAGCGTATCCGCGAAGGCCACGAGCTATACGAGACCCTGCGGGACGCCGACCTCCTAAAGAGCACCTGTATGTTCTTTGCCCAGATGAACGAAAATCCAGTCCGGCGCTCCCTTATCGCCTTGTCTTCGGTTACGCTGGCGGAATATTTCCGCGATGAGCAAAAAAAGAGCATCCTGTTCTTTGCCGACAATATGTACCGTTATATCCAGGCCAAGAATGAAGTCTCGACGATGTTGGGCCAGGTTCCATCGGAGGGTGGCTACGAGCCAACAATCTTTTCTGACGTCAAGATGCTGCAGGACCGCCTAAGCTCGACCGAGAAGGGTTCTATTACGGCTGTGCAGACCATTTATGTGCCTGCCGATGATATTAGTGATCCTGCCGTGCAGACTATCCAGCACGAGCTTGACTCAGTAATTATCCTGAGCCGCGCCGTTGCCGAGCAGGGGATCCGCCCGGCAGTCGACCTCTTGCATACTACTTCTTCGTTACTTACACCCGAAATTGTCGGCGAGCGTCATTATCTGTTGAGTGTCCAGGTACAGGCGCTGTTGCAAAAGTATGAGCAGCTCAAGCCAATCATCGCCATTATCGGCGAAAACGAACTGTCGCCGGCCGACCGTACTGATTACGCCAAAGCCAAGAAACTTATCAACTACTTCTCGCAGGATATGTTTGTCATGGAAGAGCTGAACGGCCGAAAGGGTGAGTTTGTCCGACGTGATGACATGCTGAAGGGCGTCGAAGAGATTATCGTATGATCGAGGAGAAGACAGATTCAGCAAAGATCATCGAAGAGGCAAAAAAAGAGCATGGCGGGGACGCCAAGCCGACGATGCATATAAAGGTCTACTCGCCGTTCAAGGTCTATTATGACGATGAGGGCGACAGTATCTCGGCCCAGAACGCTACCGGCCCCTTTGACATCCTGCCCAAGCATCACAATTTTATGACCCTCCTTATTTCCTGCGAGCTGGTCATACGTACGTTCCGAGGTGACCAACGAATCCGAATTTCGGGCGGCCTAATGCATGTTAAGGCTGATCAGGTAACGGTTTTCTTGGACATCTAACCTACAACGATGTAATCGAATCCAAAGGTCTGGCCGTTTGGCGCCGGGTTGGTTGTGCAGATACTAAACTGGGTGGTGCTGCGGTTTATGTAGTAGGTAAGCGCAGCACCACCGCTGCCGATAGGCGTAACAATGACATGCGGGGTGTTATTATACCTTGCCGTAAAAGTAACGGTCGCAAAGCAGCCGGCGCCTGGCCCACTACCGATGTTGATGGTGATCGATCCGGAAGTGTCCGACCCGCTGACAGAGGCCGTACCGCCTGCGCCCAGGGCCGTACCCCGGTCAAGGCCTGGCGTTGGGCCGCCGGCATTAATGTGCCGAGTCAGGGTCAACTCTCCATTCAGCAGCAGCGTATTAGTCGAGACTTGAGCAGCCGATACGGTGCCCGCAAAGGTACTATTGCCGTTTACGCTGAGGCCTTTGCTGGCTGTCAGCACGCCATTAACTGTCGCACTGCCGCCAATTGCAATACTGTCGGCCTGCAGATCGGTGAACCGGCTTCCACCTGTGACCGAAATACCGGGCAATTGCAATTCACGGCCGACCTTGACGGTCCCGGCCACCTCCAGGTCGCTGCGTACTAGCACGGCACCGCCGAAAATGGAATTTGATTCGATATTGAGCACCTGCTTAGAGCTTCCTACATTTACGTTAGTATTGGCGAGCTGTCTAAGCGCCTCTTCTGACAGACTTTGGGTATCGATGACGTCTTTGGAGCCCGTCGTCGAGCTTTTGTTTTTTATGAACATGACGATACTAATGCCAACAGCGATAACAATAACTAGTACGAATAAAAGTAGATAGATATTAAATTTTTGCCAGAGACGCTTAAAGAATGGGGGCCTGGCCGATTGCATGTCAGGCGACTTGTCGTCACTTGTGCCGCTGACGGCATTAACAGCCCCCAGGCCGTCAGCAGCCTGCCCCTCAGTGTTCTTGACGGTCTTTTTGTCGTCTTCCATGACGGTGTCGGTACCCTCCAGAGAGTGTACGTCGTTCTCAGAGTCGGACTGTAACTTAGATGGATCCATATGCTAATACATATAATACTAAAAGCAAACGTAAAAACGTAAACAGTTTGTCATTATGCCCATTTTGAAGCACAATATAGGCATGCGATGGCGTAGGGACCTCTCTTTTGTGGGAGCTAGTTTATTGGCACTGGTCATATGGGCTGGTCCGATCGCTTATGCGCAATCTTCATCGGCAAATTACAAAGTCGAGGAGTCATTCTTTGGCACAGGAGGCGAGCTGGATGCAGGTTCGGCGAACTACAAAGCCAAGCAGTCAGCCGGAGAAATGACAGTCGGCAACGCTGCGAGTGCCAACTACCAGTTCCAGGGCGGCTTTAATACCACAGATGCCCCGCTATTAGAAGTCGCCGTTAATGGAGGGATTTACGACATGGGGAACTTGGATATTAGCGCGACAGGCGCCGTAACTGCCAGCTTTACGGTCCGTAATTATTTGAGTAGCGGCTACGTTGTCCGCCTGAACGGGACGCCGCCGACCGATCCGATAAGCGGTCATGTCCTTGCCGCGCTTTCGACGCCGTCCTCATCAGTGCCCGGTACCGAGCAATTTGGCGTGAACTTGGCGGATAATGGCAACCCGGATATCGGATCGAACCCGGCACAAGTGCCTGACAATACATATAGCTTCGGTACGGCAATAGCCGGCTATGATACCAGTAATCTCTTTAAGTTTGTAGACGGCGATACTATCGCCATGAGTCCGAAGAGTAGCGGCCAAACAAACTACGCCTTGTCTATTATTGCCAACGTCGCCCGTTCTACACCTTCGGGTCAGTACGGCGGCCATTTAGACCTGCAAGTTATCCCTACTTTTTAGTACGACGGCCGCGGCTGTGGATAACTTACTGTGCCGGATGTTGCATACCGCTTATGTTTAATGATAAATTAATATCCAGAACTGTTTAAAAGAAAAATAGGATATACCGAGAATGAACCACATAAAGGGATTCGTGCGCCGCGGCAGCCTTTTGACAATGGCACTTGCTCTCTTTGGGCTGTGGGCGGTTGCCGATGTCTTCCTTCTGGGGCACGCAGATGCAGCGCAGATTACTAGCCGCAAAATGACTTTATCAAGCTCTGCAAACGGCAACATTACCACCGGCGCAGCGTTAAGCGGTACCAACGGTGCCAAGACTAAGCACACCTTCGACTTCACTACGAGTGGCGCGAGCGTCGGATCAATCGAATTCCAATACTGTACGACACCCCTTCCAGGCACTACATGTACCGCTCCGACCGGTCTGGACGCTTCGACAGTAACAACGATTGGCGGTACAAGCGCAACCGGATGGTCTCTTGGCACTGCCGGTAACGCCCCAACGGCCAGCCGTATCCGTATTACGCATACTGCTGCGGCCATCAATACCGTAAATTTTGCATTCGGTACTGGTTCCGGCGGTGCGACCGACTACATCAAAAACCCTACCACTGACAACACGTCATTTTTCGTTCGTATTACGACGTTCTCAGATACTGCCTGGACGACTAGTGTTGATCAGGGAACGGTAGCTAATGCAACTGCCGACCAGATCGACATCACGGCTAAGGTCCAAGAAACGTTAAACTTTTCAGTCGGGTCTACTTTTACTGCACCAACCGCATCATGCGTGGCCCTTACTAACGCCAACCTTCCTCTCGGTAGCCCATCTGATGGTGTTCTGGACTTCACGCAAGCATACGACGCGCACTCGTATTTTCGGTTAAGTACCAATGCCAACGGCGGGACGGTCATTTACTATTCAGGCGATACCCTAAAGAACGGCTCGAACACTATTTCGGCTATCGGTACGACCGCTACCGCCAGTGCTCCGGGCACTTCGCAGTTCGGCCTGGGTATTGATTCGGGAGACACTAACCACAGCTTCACGAACCTAGCATCTACCTCACCCTATAACCAAGCCAATGGCGTACTGTCGGCAGGTACTACTAAGTTTGCTTTTAGCACTGCAAGCGTAACCGCGCCCGCTCAGATTGCTTCGGCGGCAGGTACTGTTACCTGTGATACCGGTTCGGTTCGCTATCTTGGTAATATCTCGACTACTACGCCTCCGGGTATTTATACCACGACCATCTCCTATCTCGCCGTACCAACCTACTAATTCGCATGAAGGTCACGTACAATAGTGGCATGAAGGGTGGGATATCTCTTTTGCGAATCCGTGCTGCTGCGGCTGCCGTCCTATTATGTGTTGTCGCCGTCTTGTTGTCATTGGGTATGATCGGGCGTGTTGACGCCTTACAGTTGCAAAGCAGAAGTCTTACTGTAGGCGATGTTACTGCTGGCGCCGTAACGCGACATACTTTTAAGTTCTCATATAGGGCCACGGGCGTTCCTGTCGGTTCGCTGATGTTTGAATACTGCAAAAGCCCTCTTATAGAAGTGGCCTGTGAGGCGCCGGACGGCATGAACGCCTCGAGCGCTGTCTTAACGCAGCAGGTGGGTGAAGGCGGCTATTTCGTGCTGACAGCACAGACTAACAGAATCATCCTTACGCGCGCACCTTCGCTGCCGCCTACGGTAAACCCCTCGTCGTATGTATTCGACAATATTCAAAATCCTACTGGCTCTGTCGGAACGTTTTACGTACGAATTACCACTCATGGGAGTACTGATGCCACTGGTAACTATATTGATTTTGGATCCGTAGTAAATTCGACCACACAAGGTGTGCAAGTGAGCGGCGAGGTACCGCCATATCTTAAGTTTTGTGTTGGCGTGGTGATAACCGGTGACTGTGCGACTGCCGAAGGTAACCTTGTGGATCTGGGTACGCTTACGACGAGCCAAGTTTCCAGCGGGAGCTCTCAGATGATGGTAGCGACAAATGCCGATTTTGGCTTGGTGATTGGCATGTATGGCACCACGTTGACATCGGGTAACAATATTATCCCTGCATTGGCGAACCCGACGGTCAGTGCTCCGGGCAATGCCCAGTTCGGCATTAATCTGCGCGATAACAGCAACCCCGATGTCGGTGAGGATCCTAACGGCGAAGGTATTGTCGCACCGGCGCCTAAGTACAATATACCGAACCGGTATGCGTTCGAAAGCGGTGACACGGTTGCGGTAAGCGATGATGCAACAGATACACGGAAGCTCACGGTCAGCTATATCGCAAATATTCCACCCGGACAGGCACCAGGTGTGTATACAGCGACGCTAACTTATATTTGTACAGCTACCTTTTGATGGTAAACTAAAAGCTAAAGGTTATGTCCAAGACTTATGAAGAGGGGATTATGAAAAGATTAGCGCGCGTTGTGGCCCTGCTTATTGCGGCAACCACGCTTATTGCTACGGTATCTGTGAGCGCGGCGTCAAACGGCTTGGGGATATCACCGCGTAAAGACTACTCGGTGCAGCCCGGCAAGACGATTAGCGACACGTTGTATATCAGTAATTTGAGCCTGACACAGGATCTGCAGGTCAATATGCGGGTGATTGACTTCGGTGCCCAGGATGAAACTGGCGCTCCCGCCCTGCAGCTGGACGACACTGCGTCCGAAACGCCTTGGTCGCTTAAGCCGTTCATTAAGCTGCCGTCCGAAGTAAAAATTGCCGCTGGCAAGTCGGCTAATGTGCCAATTAGTGTCGCCATCCCAGCCAACCAAGGGGCCGGAAGCTACTACAGCGCCATCGAGTACACTGCCGTAAACCCGGAAACTAAGCAAAAGGTTAACATTTCTGCAGCCACGGCAAGCCTGGTGTTTGTGACCGTCCCAGGCGAAGCCAAAGAACAGCTGATCCTCAAACAATTTGGCACTTGGCATTCCAATGCCGAACAGACTGACGGTACCTTTAAGGGCATGTTTTTCGGCTCCCCTAAAGAATTTGCCTACCGTTTGCAAAACAATGGCAATGTCGCCGAACAGCCCAGTGGTAGTATGGTCATCAAGGACATGTTCGGCCGTACGGCGGTCGAGGTCCAGGACGCCAACCCCAAGCGTCAATTAGTCCTTATCGGCCAGACCCGGCGTATCCAAACCTGCATCAAGACCAGTGTTCTGAATAGCCAAGATCCCAACAGCCAGAGTGCCAAGCAGAACGTTTGCGATGATCCGGGTCTGCTTCCTGGCCGGTATACTGCCCAGATTGCATTGTTTTATGGTCTTAATGGCAACAACACGCAACAAATCGTGGCATCGACCAGCTTTTGGTATTTGCCATGGTGGTCAATCGTCGGATTTTTGGGCCTCGTAATTGTTATCGTGTTATTGGTTTGGCTCATCCGCCGCGCATTTGGCGGCGGACGCCGCCGATATAGGCGCTAAATATGCTACGACGATGTCTGCACATCTGCCGGCTTATTGTCCTCAGCGGACTGATTTGCACGGGTGTGGCATTAATCATGAGCGCAGAAGCCCACGCTGCGACTGACGAAAATCCTCAAGAGGGAGCGATCGGTGTCGAAGGAAAAATACCAAGCAAGCCGCCATCTACCGCCCCGACAATTACGACGCCCCGCGACGGGCAGTCCTTTACGACTATTCCGGTGACAGTCAATGGTCTCTGTACCTCGGGTCTGCTGGTCAAGCTGTTCGCGAATAATGTTTTTGTGGGATCGGTGCTCTGCGAGAAGGGCAGCTATTCGCTCCAGGCTGATTTGTTCTCGGGGCAGAACGATCTTGTCGCCAAGATGTTTGACTCGCTTGATCAGGGTGGTCCGGACTCGAATATTGTTAAGGCGACCTTTATAGATGCGCAATTTAATCCATTCGGTACGTCGTTGTTGTCGCTAACAAGTAATTATGCAGCTCGCGGAGCAAATCCGGGTCAGCGATTAATCTGGCCGGTTGTCTTAAGCGGTGGCGCCAACCCCTACGCTATCAGTGTGGATTGGGGTGACGGTTCGTCACCCGGCCTGATGAGT
Organism: Saccharimonadales bacterium (SeqCode); assembly: GCA_035758825.1. Lineage (GTDB taxonomy): Bacteria > Patescibacteriota > Saccharimonadia > Saccharimonadales > UBA4665 > JARIHD01. Next base: position 280,905 of record DASTWA010000008.1, on the reverse strand, counting down.
TCTCAGTTTACTGGCACACTTGACCTTAGCCATGTTTATACCAGCGCTGGTATTTATCGGGTGACGGTCAAGGCTACCGACAAAAATGGGTTATCCGCGTTCCTCCAGTTGGTGGCGACTGCCAATGGTGCGGTTACGTCCAGTGCTGATCGTGAGACCAATCCAGAAAGTGCTCCTAATGTCCAGACCAAGGTCCTTTGGCTGCCGGCAGCGGCGAGCATCCCGCTAATTTTTGTCAGTTTTTGGTTGGGCCAACGTTTTGAGCTGGCGACACTGCGCAAGCATCTGGAGCGCCGTGATTAGTAGTGGCCCTTGAGGCGAAAATTTGCTAACATAGGTGAGATATGTCAAAAAAGGTGTATGTCGGCATGTCCGGCGGCGTCGACAGTTCTGTTACGGCAGCGTTGCTCAAGGAACAGGGATACGAAGTCATCGGCGTGTACATGAAGAATTGGAGCCAGGATTTGCCGGGCTTTGTTTGCCCCTGGAAAGAGGACTACCAGGACGCCAAGCGGGTAGCCGTGCAACTTGGCATCCCATTCAAGATGTACGACTTCGAAAAAGAATACCGGCACAAGGTCGTCGACTATATGATCGACAGCTATAAGGCTGGGCTAACTCCCAACCCTGACGTTATGTGCAACCAGGAAGTTAAATTTAAACTTTTCCTTGAGGCCGCCTTGGAGGATGGGGCAGACCTGATTGCTACCGGCCACTACGCCCGCATCAAGGATGGTACGCTGCTGACGGGACTGGACAGCAACAAAGATCAAAGTTATTTTTTGTACCGTGTTACCGAAGACGCCCTGCGCCATAGCCTTATGCCCATCGGCGAATACAAAAAGCCCCAGGTCCGCGAGATTGCCAAGAAGTTTGGCCTAGCGACCGCCGAAAAGAAGGACAGCCAGGGAATTTGTTTTGTTGGCAAGGTTGGCATTAAGGAATTCCTGCAGCAATTTGTCCGTACGGAGCCGGGCGGCATAATTGACCAGCACGGAAGCGTTATTGGCGAACATGACGGCGCACTGTTTTATACCATTGGGCAGCGCCATGGCCTGCATGTCGGCGGCGGATTGCCGTACTATGTGGTAGGCAAAGATATGTCCAAAAATGAGGTATATGTGACCAACGACTTGCAGGATGGCCGTCTCTGGAGCCAATCGTTCGCCTTGACGGCTCCGCACTGGATTAATGGCGAACCAGCAGAAGGGGGCAGCTACCGGCTACGCACCCGTTATCGTGCCGATCTGGCCGGCGTTACCGGTATCCGTAAATTGGATAATGACAGATGGCAAATTACGCTTAATGACGAAGTCCGGGCGGTGACACCCGGGCAGTCTGCCGTCATGTACGAAGGCGAACGCGTCGTGGGCGGCGGCATTGTAGTGTAGCGCCATGAACGAAGTTTTTCCTCCCGATCCGCGCCTTCTGCCGGTCGAAGTGGTAGGCTTCGACGTTCCAGCGGAAAAAGAATTGCCATGCGGCCAACAAACCTGTTCGCCGCTGGAAGGAGACTGCTGCGAAACTGGCAGCAACCGTGACCAGGCGGTGCTAAGCTGTGCCCGCTTTTTGGCGGCGGGAGCGCTGGCAGTCGAACGCGACGAACTGTTAGTGGAGCTTGAAACACACAAGCAGCTTATTCATAGCCTTTCTGTTGACCGCAAAACCGGCATATTGACCCTCAATGCCAACGAGGCTTTGTTTAACCGTTTGGGGCAGACCGGCTTGCTTGAAAGAATGCACGACGAAGGCTATGTCATGCAGCTGACATTCGGTGATCTCGACAAGCTCAAAGAACATAATACTCTTGGCGACCACGAGGGCGGGGATGCTGTCATTGCTTCTGCCGCTCAAACCTTGCGCAAGCTCTATCGCCGCAATTACGACGTCGTCGGTGTGCTTGAGTATGAAGAAGAGATCAGACAAGCCTTGGCTCGGTCGGAGCCCTTTAGTACGGTGTCGCGTTTTGATGCTGGCGACGAGCTTATCGTTATGAGTTTTTTGCCTCCTGTGGACGAATTGCAGGGGCGGGACCGGACTAGCACCGACCGGCTGCAAAACGAAGTACGGCGGATTACCGAAGCCTTTGACGGCCTGACGGTTGAATACCGCCTAAAGCGAGGTGTTGATGTTGCTGCAACGCACCAAAGATTGGCAGAAGAAGGGTTTGTTTTTAAACTGGGTTCAGGCGGTCTGGTCCAGGCGCCGGTCAGCATGACATTTGCCACGGTCCTGGCTAATGTTCCCCGGAATCAGGACGAGTTTGAAGCCATTAAACGGTCGGCCGATGCGACGATGATGGTGGCGAAGCGCCTGCGAAGTTCGGTCAGGACGCGCGGGACGTTTGCGTATTTGCTGGACGATGGCGACGAAGCGTAATTTTGTCAATTAATGCACCTCTGTTAAAATGTTGCTCATGACTGCACAAGACATCCGCAACCAGTACTTAGCATTTTTTAAGAGCCGTGGGCACGTAGCGATTCCACGAGCGCTTCTTGTGCCGCAGAATGATCCGACAACACTATTCACCGGCTCAGGTATGCAGCCCATGATCCCTTACTTGCTGGGCGAGGCCCACCCCGAAGGCACCCGCATTGTCGACAGCCAAACCTGTTTGCGTGCCCAAGACATCGAAGAAGTTGGCGACAACCGCCACACCACCTTTTTCGAGATGATCGGAAACTGGAGCCTCGGGGATTACTTCAAAGAAGACCAAGTCAGGTGGATGTGGGAATTTTTAGTCGATGTCGTCAAACTCGACCCCAGCAAGCTGTATGTCACGTGCTTCATCGGCGCCCCCGAGTATGACATCCCCAAAGACACTGAGGCTGCCGAACTCTGGAAACAGCTTTTCGAAAGCAAAGGCTTAAGCTCCGGCATTGCAGATATCGGTTCCGAAGAAGCCGGCTACAAACGCGGCATTAAGGAAGGCGAGCGGATCTTTTATTACGATGGCTCCAAGAACTGGTGGAGCCGTAACGGCAGCCCCGAGAAGACGCCGGTCGGGGACCCCTGTGGCCCGGACAGCGAGATGTTTTATGACTTCGGCACCCCGCACAACCCTGAGTACGGCGAGCGTTGTCACCCCAACTGTGACTGCGGCCGTTTTATGGAGATTGGCAACAATGTGTTTATGGCTTACCGCAAAGAAGCCGAAGGCAAATTTGTCCCGCTTGAGAAGCCTAACATCGACCACGGTTCCGGGCTGGAGCGAATTGCGGCTGCTGCCCTTAACGACCCGGACGTGTTTAAGATCAGCCTTATGTGGCCGATTATCACCAAGTTGGAAGCGATCTCCGGAAAGACCTACGACAGCCACACCAATGCCATGCGGGTCATTGCCGACCATTTGCGTGCCGCAACTTTCTTGGCAGTGGATGGCATTGTACCGAGCAACAAGGAGCAGGGCTATGTCATGCGCCGTCTTGTGCGCCGTGCCATTATGAAGTCTTTTGAGCTTGGCATCGAGCAGAATTTTTTGGAAGAAGCCGTGCCGGTCGTATTGGGCATGTACGAGGCTGACTTCCCGGAGGCAGCAGCCAAACGAGATACTATTATTGCAGTGCTCGTCAAAGAAGAGAAAGTCTTCCGCCAAACGCTTCGCAAGGGTTTGTCCGAACTCCAGAAGTTCGTTTCGCGCAGCGAAGGCGACAAGCCGGTCACTATCCCCGGCGAGATCGTATTTGCGCTCTATGATACCTACGGTTATCCGGTTGAGCTGACCGAGGAAGTCGTTGCCATGATGGATGACGCCACATTGGCCGATAACTGGAAAGAAGCCTTCGGCATCAAGATGGCCGAGCAGCGCCAGCGTTCACAAGGGGCCGCCAAGGGCGTGTTTAAGGGCGGACTGGGCGGACAGACCATGCAGCACAAAAAGTACCACACGGCTACCCACCTGATGTACCAGGCTCTGCGCCAGGTGCTTGGCAACCATGTCATCCAGCGTGGTTCCAACATCACCGAAGAACGCTTGCGCTTTGACTTTTCGCATGATGCAAAGGTGACTCCGGAACAGATCAAGCAAGTAGAGGACATCGTAAACCAGCAGATTACCAAAGATTTGCCGGTGTTCTGGAAGGAATATCCGACCAAGCAGGCTCTCGAAATGGGCGCCCTTGGCGCGTTTGGCGACCGCTATGGCGAAACGGTCAAAATTTACCAGATGGGCGAAGGCGACGATCGTTTTAGCTTTGAGATTTGTGGCGGACCGCACGTCGACCATACCGGTCAACTGGCCGAAGACGGCAAACACTTCAGCATTGTCAAAGAAGAGGCAAGCTCGGCCGGTGTCCGCCGCATCAAGGCTGTCTTGCAGTAAATCTAAGGGGTAGCGGGGGCAGGAAAGTGCTGGGTCTGAGCAGCGTCGCTAAGGCTACGCTTTTAGTCTTGCGGCAAAATAATGCGCCCTACCTCCATCCATTGGTCGGCATCACTCTTTGAAAGTACAAATCCAGAGGCATTCGGCAACTTGTAAACCTGCTCCGCTTCGGCAATGGTGATGTCGACTGACTCTGGGTCATTGCCATGCAGTGCCATAGCAATACCGCGAGCACCGGACATGCCATGCCCGAACCCGATATCGACGAGAGGCAGACCCCTTTCGGCGGCTTCCTCGGGCACGGCCGGCTTCCTGTTGATCCAACGCAGCACATGGGCACCTACCTCACGTTCAGATTGAGCTCGGCTTAGCCGGTACAGGCCCAGGCGATTCCATTCTGGGCGTCCATAGCGAAAATCCCACCCCTCCCGCTCCCGTCGTGCCCGGTATGCATCATTAACAATCTCGGCCCGCAGATATCCTTGGTGCCCGCCAAAGGCACGGTAGCCTTTATGAAGCTCGGCGAGATCAAGCGTCCTTCGTATGGGCAGGTCTAGGCCCCATTCATCCCGTACCGTTTTGGCTGTCACCCTTGTCCTGCGGGAAAGCGAGCGCGAAAGGCCGACGACTGCAAACTCGCCGCCCAACATGTCGCGAAGCTCTCCGGGCGCTAGGCGCGCAAATTGCCGCGCCTGCTCCGGGCCAGAGGGCGCTACCCTCACTCGCGGTTGACGGCCGCCTATTCTGTCTTTTTTAGGATCGGCTTCGGCAGCGCGCAAATTATTTACTGTCACTACGTGCCGCACAAGCATTTTTACGAGCCGGGTGTCCGGATAGTCTGTGGTATATCGTATTGTTTCCATTATGTTGCTCTTAAAACTTTGACACCTTAGAATGTGCATCATATAGTGTAACTTACAAAACACAGCCGTCAAAATACAAACATGAGGAAATAAAAATGAGTGAACAGACCCAGCCGCCAGAGTACTTTGAGCCGCCAGAAGAAGGAGCGCACGCAGGAGTCATAGCCCCTCTGACGCTCATGGCCGCAGTAACACGATTTAAGGGTGTGGAGATGCCGGGCCAGCGGTTTGAGATAGATACAGCAATATCACCGATTACTGCCGGTGATCTCCGGACTCTTATGAACCTGCCCTACGAAGTGGCCCTGTATGAAGATGGGGGCAAAACAGTCTTGAACCGGGGTGACGAAACTGGCGCCCGGATGGAAGGGGCTACACGGGAGGCTCGCTGGATGTTACATACTCACCCCTTTGGTGGTGAAGGAAATCTTAACCCTTCGGCTGCTGACATTCTGGCGACATGGCGCCACGATCATGAGAAGACGGTTCATTTCTTGGTGTCAGAAAAGGGGATTACTACCTACCGTGCGCCCCAACATGAGCCCAACCAGCCAGATATACCAATACATAATATACTCAGGCCCTTGGCGCTTTGGGGCCGAGGTACAGGTGTAAATCTGCTTACCGGTAAAGACGACGACGGTCACCCCGCCCCGATTGAAACACTCGACGAGGAAGCGCGCCGACTTGCCGAAGCAATGGGTATGATTGTGGACGAAGCCGCATGGGATGACCAAAGAGGGATGGAGCGGGCACTCAGCATTATTAACGACAATCGCGCTAAGGCGGTAGGTAACCTGGCTGTTGCCGGCTTTGAGTAGCCTGTGCAATTTATGTCTGGATTGGTGATATGTGCGGGTGAAATTTGTATTGCTGGGTGAGTCGTGTGGGTAGAGGTGCTGTGTCAAATAAAGTGTAGAGTGGAGAGTTCCGCGTAAGCGGTATAGGGGCGTTGGCCCCTTTCCTCTGCGCACAATACGCTGCATATTTGAGCACTTGCCCACACGACGTTTGTCCCGAAACCTCGTTGCTCCCTTCTAAGTTTGGGTATAGCTTGCGTGTTCCGGGACTTGGTGCGACCGGCTGCTCCTTTCTGGCGGGTTGTGGCATGATATGGCTCGTCTGGTTAACCGACGAGGTTGACGAGGAAATCCCCCAGGCCGGGCAGGAATTTGCCGAAGACCCATCCAAGGACCTTCCTTGCGGCCGTCGCTGCAGCGTCGGGGCTGGCGGATGCCCATAGCAAGAACAGGACGAGAACAATGACGACCTTGTTCTTCTTGATGAAATCCACGTTGATCACCTCCAGGGCGATGGATGGCTCAAGAGTGCACCGTTTATATTATATAATGACAACGTAATACCGCAATACTACCAGTGTTTGCAGACGGTAGACTCATGCTATAATTGAAGGCGATTATGCTTGATAAGTTCAAAACGATGGGCCAGTCCTTCGTAAGCAAGGTTGCCGACAAGGCCGCCGAAGTTAACGAAAAGGTTGGCCAAAAAGCCAAAGCCTCCGAGGAACCACAGTACCTGGTAGCCCTGGATATTGGTACAGAATTTGTAAAGGCCCTCATAGGGCGCGTTAAGGGTGACGAAGTCGAGATTATCGGTGTCGGGCGGGCGCACCAGGAGCTAAGCGATATGCAGGCTGGCGCAATTGCCGACATATCGAGTGTGGTTGCAAATTGCGACGAAGCGCTAACCCAGGCCGAAAAGCAGGCCAATGCCAGTGTCCGTACGGCTGTTATTGGCATTGCCGGTGAACTGGTTAAGGGCACCACAACGACCGTGCGTGTTACTCGCAAACAACCAGATAAAGCCCTCGATCTCCCGGAGGTAGAGAAGATTATCAAGTTAGTACAGCAGCGCGCCGAGCTAAAGGCCAAAAAACAGTTGGCCTGGGAACTTGGGGGCAAAGAAGTCGAAGTCCGTCTGGTAAATAGTGCGCTCGTAGGCATCGAAATTGACGGCTACAAGGTAACCAGCCCAATCGGCTTTCAGGGGCGGGACGTTGTAGTGCAGCTATACACTGCTTTTGCGCCCATGATCCACATCGGAGCGTTGGAGCGGACCGCCCAGCAATTGGACCTCGACCTGCTGGCGGTAGCCGCCGAGCCATTTGCGGTCTCGCGCTCGGTCATTGGCAATGATGCAAATGCCAGTATGAGCGCTATTTTAATGGATGTCGGTGGCGGTACTACCGACATCGCTGTCATTGACGATGGCGGCGTCCAGGGAACAAAGATGTTTGGCATTGGCGGGCGGGCTTACACCCGTTCTATTGAACGCGACCTGAACGTGTCATTTACCCAGGCCGAAGAGCTTAAAATCGGCCTTTCCCAAAACCGGGTGCCACAATCCCGCATCGCCGCCGTCGAAGGCGCCCTGCAAAAGACTTTGGACGTATGGGTGAGCGGCGTCGAGCTGGCGCTCAGCGAATTTGATAAGCTCGACCATCTGCCGAACCGGCTGTTCCTCTGCGGCGGCGGCTCAAGCCTCGATATGCTGATGGACAAGTTGGAGAGCAACAATTGGTACGGCGAGCTGCCTTTTACCCGCCGGCCTGTCGTCGAGCATATCCAGCCGGAGCAGGTAGTCGGTATTATCGACCGGACTGGCGACGTAAATGACCATACGTTTATTACGGCCATGGGATTGCTCAGGGTGGGCATGGATACTATGCAATTTTCGACTAGCGGCGGCGACTCAATCCGTGAGAAAATAGATAAAATGTTACGCGTATAAAAATATGAGCACACCATCAGGCAAAGACGTTATTTACATAGACATCGATGACGAGATAACCGCCATCATCGATAAGGTCCGCGGTTCGGGGCAGCGCATTGTTGCACTTGTTCTCCCAAAGCGCGCCACCGTATTACAGAGCATTGTCAATATGAAGCTGCTCAAGCGCACTTCGGACGAAGCCAAAAAGCATCTGGTCCTCATCACCAGCGAAGTAGGGCTTTTGCCGTTGGCCGGTGCGGTCGGCATATATGTGGCTAAATCCCTTCAGTCCAAGCCCGAAATTCCTGACGTATCCGGCGCCCGGAAAGATGCCGAAGACCACGAAGAGTCCGTGGATATGCGTGATTCCGGCGAAAAGCCGCTCGATACCTCACGGTCCGTTGGCGAGCACAGCAAAAACGCGCCCCAGTCGGTAGCCTTTAAACCGGACGACGAAGACCAGCCCATTGAACTCGACAATAGCACTCCGGTGGCCGCAGGTGCCGCAACGGACAAGCCCAAGGGCAAAAAAGACAAGAAGCTTTCGATCCCCGACTTTAATAAATTCCGTTTGTGGATGCTTTTGGGTGGTGTGGGCCTGGTGCTGATCGTGTTCTTGTGGTTTATCGCCTTCCAGGTGATGCCACGGGCGACTATCTCCGTCAAAACGGATAGCGAAGCCATCGACACCAACATTGATCTTACGTTGAATGCCGAAGCTGACAGGGTAGATGTCGAAGATGCCGAAATACCTGCGAAGATTCAGCAAACCCAAAAGACCGTAGCCCAGCAAGCTGCCGCCACCGGCCAAAAGGACAAAGGCACCAAGGCGGTAGGCTCAGTAGTGTTCTACTACTGTAACGTCCAGGATCTGTTCCTGGGTAACAGTGCTACGGTTCCAGCCGGTACCGCCGTAAGTACGGGAGGTTTAGTTTATGTCACGACTAAAGCGGTTTCGGTTCCACCGAGTCATTTTAAGAGCGATCAGAGCTGCAAGAAGGATGTACCGAGCAGTAGCGTGGGCATTGTGGCCCAAAATGCCGGTGATAAATATAATATTGCCCCCGCTGATTACACGGTTGCCGGCAATTCAAGTCTTTCTGGCCAGGGTTCATCTACGGCCGGTGGGACGAGCAACATAGTTAAGACGATAACCCAGACCGATATCGACAGCGCGAAGCAAAAGATCGCCGAGCAAGATACGACGGCGATCAAGAGCGAGCTCAAGAACGGCCTGACCGGGCAAGGATTGTTCGTTATTGAAGGGACCTTTAAGGCAGGCGATCCCGAAGCGTCAACGTCGGCCGCTGTCGGCGATGAGGCCGAAAGCGTAACGGTTACCGCCAAGACTACGTACACGATGGCTGGCGTCAAAGAAGGCGACCTAAAGAAAGTAATCGCCAACCAGGTCAACAAAGAGATTGATCCGGCCAAGCAGTCGATTTTGGATTATGGCCTCGATGGAGCCGTGTTTAAGCTGCAGAACCAACAGGCCACAGAGATTCTTGTAACCCTCCAGAGTACGGCTGTCGCCGGATCGGACCTTGACCTGACCGCCATCAAGAAGGCCGTTGCCGGTAAAAAGGCCAATGACGCCAAGGAGATTATCGGTGAATATCCGGGCGTAACGAGCGTCGACGTAAAATACAGTCCGTTCTGGGTATCTTCCATCCCCGGTAAAACAAATAAAATTACAATCTCAGTAGAGAAACCCGCCAGCAAAAATGCTCAATAGTTCTGATGCTATCCTCGCTCTGGATGTAGGCGCCAAGCGTATAGGCGTCGCCACCGCTAATGCCGTAGCGAGGATAGCACATCCTTTGACGACCCTGGAACATACTCCTGATATTTTCCAACGCTTGCAGGCGCTTGTGCGCCAAGAACAGGCCGCTGTGTTGGTTATAGGCCTGCCGCGCGGCATGCAAGGCCAAGAGACAGACCAGACAAGGATTGTCAGGGCGTTTGGAGCTGAGGCGGGCAAGACAATCGGGTTGCCAATCCATTGGCAGGACGAAGCTGTTACCTCGCGCAAAGCCGAAGCCGAACTGGCCGGCCGGGGGAAGCCTTTTGCCAAAGGGGACATTGACGCCCTTGCCGCAACCTATATTCTTGAAGATTTTTTAAATGATCATCCGGAGATAAAAGCATGAAGTATTCAAACCGCCGACTGCGTCGCAGGTGGCCAAGAAGGCTAGTTATTGTTGCGATCATTGCCGCGGTTGTTGTTGCCGGTGCGACTGCGGCCGTGCGGTATGTCTATAACCAGAACTTGCGGCCGGTAAGCTCCAGTCAGACTGTCCAGAGCATTACTGTCCCTCAAGGCGCCACGGTTGAGGAAATCGGCAGCCTTTTGCAGCAGAGAGGGCTTATCCGCAGCGCTTGGGCCTTTAAACTGTACGTGAGTAGCAAGGAAGTCCGAAACGCATTGCAGGCTGGCACCTACGAATTGGCTCCTAGTCAAGGTGTAGCCGAAATTGTGTCCCAGCTAACCCACGGAAAGATTGTCACCAACTTGGTTACGATTCTTCCCGGGCAGCGCATTGACCAGATTCGTACCCGCCTTATCCAGGATGGTTTTTTGGAGGCGGACGTAGACCAGGCGCTTGACCCAAATACTTACGTCGGGCATCCTGCGCTTGTAGACAAGCCCAAGGGCGCAGGCTTGGAGGGGTACTTGTACCCTGACTCCTTCCAGCGGACATCAGAGACAAGCGCCAAGACCATTGTAGGCGCAGCCCTAGACGAAATGGACAAACAGCTAACGCCGGACATCCGGGCGGCATTTAGCAGGCAGGGTCTGAGCACCTACCAGGGCATTATCTTGGCGTCCATTGTTGAGCGTGAGGTGTCGGAGCCGAACGACCGGCCGCAGGTGGCGCAGGTTTTTCTTAAGCGTCTCCGGATCGGCATGCCCCTGCAATCGGACGCAACCGCCCATTATGGGGCAATCCTGGAAGGGGCTAAGCCTTCGACGAAGTACGATTCCGTCTACAACACCTATACCCATAAGGGCTTGACGCCAACCCCGATAAGTAACGTTTCGTCGGGTTCTCTCCAGGCAGTAGCCAATCCGGCTTCTACTGATTGGCTATATTTTGTGAGCGGTGATGACGGAACCACGCATTTTTCGAAAACGCTGACTGAACATGAGGCCAAAGTACGACAATATTGCAAGGAAAATTGCGCCCAGTAACAGGGGTAGAGCATCACCCCGGAAGTTGCAAATATCGCCCTTTACCGCTATACTTATGCTTGTAATGCCTATAAGAGCAGGTGTTACGTTTTTATTGTCTACCGAGTGTGTTAACCGCTAAATAGCCTCAAGACTGATATTCATAAGGGATATCTAAGGGAGCAGCTTATTAGTCAATCAATTTCTAAAGCAGAACATCTTAGGGATCAGCTTAACCATGCTGAGGGCCTGGCTTTTCGCTTGAAAAAGCAGATTATCCGCCGTGTAAGCCAACGACGTTTTATCCGGTATGGCTTGTTATCGGTCAATGTAGCCCTCTTGGGGGCGATCGTTGTGTTTGTCGCCCAGAGTTCCCCGACGGTCACGTCTTCGCATAGCAGCGTTACCGATAAGGGTGCCACTGTGAATGGCGTCAGCGATCCGCTCGACCAGCTCTCTTCGGCTGACATTGCCGTTAACTTAGCCCAAATGACCGCCTTGCCAGAGACGACGGCGGTCACCAATCAGGCCGATAGTGTCGGTGCCGAGCTGGCGGTGCCTGTTGCGCACGCTACGGTTATTTCCAAGCCCCAAGCGGTTCAGACCGATCTCAAGAGCAACAAGGATATCGTTTCTTATATAGCCCAGGCGGGCGACACAATCGCCGCCATCGCCGCCAAGTTCAATGTAACGTCGGACAGCATCCGCTGGTCCAATGGCCTTACCGGCGATGCCATAAGCTCCGGGACTAAGGTAAACATCCCGCCGGTCAACGGTATTGTTTACACTGTCAAGCCCGGAGATACTCCGGACTCTTTGGCGACCAAGTATAAGGCCAGCAAGGAACAGATTGTTGCCTACAACGACGCCGAGTTGAGCGGACTTCCGGTCGGCGGGTTAATTATCATCCCAAATGGCCAGGAGCCGACACCGGTTAGTACGCGTGGCGGTAGCGGTTCGTATGGCTTTTTCTTTGGGGGCGGCGGCTACAATGGATACGACCGGGGTTTTTGCACCTGGTATGTTGCTAATAAGCGCGCATCGATTGGCCGGCCCATACCCGGTGGGCTCGGTAATGCCAACACCTGGGACGACCGTGCCCCATCGGCAGGCTTTACAGTGAACAAGATTCCCGCCTACGGCGCAGCGGTTGTAACCAAACAATCCAGACCGGGACACGTTGCTTTTGTTGAACGCGTGAATGATGACGGCAGTATTTGGATCTCAGAGATGAATTCGAGTGGGCAACGCGGTATTGACGATCCCAGACCGGCTCGAGGGTGGGGGGTAGTCGACTTCAAGCTCATTTCCGCCTCGGCAGCATCCAGCTACAGCTACATTCACTAAAATTATATAGATAATATTTGGTAACTGATGTCAAATCAGGTATCATATAAAGTAGATATGTTTGTTGATAAGGCAGTTGTAACAATCAAGGCAGGCGATGGCGGCGACGGCATCATTAGTTTTCGCCACGAAAAATACATCGACAAGGGCGGCCCGGACGGCGGCGACGGCGGACGCGGCGGCGACGTTATCTTTGTTGCGAGCCGCAACGAGAATACGCTGGTAAATTTTCGTTTTCAGCGCGAACTGCAGGCCGAAGACGGCCAGCCTGGCGGCAAGCGGCGTAAGCACGGGCGCAGCGCCAAAAGCCTCTACGTCAAGGTGCCGGTGGGCACGGTTGTGACCGACAAAGAGGGCAACCCGCTGGCCGATTTAGCCCAAGACGGCCAGGAGGTAGTTATTGCCAAGGGCGGTGACGGCGGGTTTGGCAATGCCCACTTTATCTCTTCGCGGCGTCAGGCACCGCGTATCGCCGAAAAAGGCGAAAACGGCCAAGAGCTCGAAGCAAATCTGGAACTTAAGATGATTGCCGATGTCGGGCTGGTGGGGCTGCCTAATGCCGGCAAATCCACCCTGCTCAGCGTTGTCAGCAATGCCCGCCCCGAGATCGCCAACTACCCCTTTACCACCCTGGTGCCCAATTTGGGAGTCGTCGACGTCGATGGTGAGGCGAGCATCCTGTTTGCCGACATTCCAGGGCTGATCGAGGGTGCTGCCGAGGGCAAGGGGCTTGGTGATGAGTTTTTGCGCCACGTCGAGCGTACGGCCGTGCTGGTCCACCTTATTGATGCCTACCAAGAGAATATTACCGAAACTTACCAGACCATACAGGACGAACTTGCCGCCTATAAGGTAGACCTGGCCGGCAAGCCTCAGATTGTCGTTTTGACCAAGATTGAAGGGCTGGACCAAGAAATCATTAAGGACCAAATGAAGCAGCTCGAAAAAGTCATTCCCCGCGGTACGCCGGTAATGGCGATTTCCGCCCAAGCCAAAAAAGGCCTAAAGGAACTCTTGCGCAAAATCCGCAGCGTGGTCGAAACGGAACGTGCCAGGCAAGCCGCCGAAGAGCCAGAGGCAGAGGTCCTGCCAGTGCTGACGATCGAAGGCCAAGAGGATGCCTGGTCGGTCATTAAGCGTGACGACGGTTCGTTCCTGGTGCAGGGCGCCAAGATCGAACGCTTTGCATCCCGCACGCACTTTAGCAGCGAAGAAGGCGTGCAGCGCCTCCGTGACATTATGCGCAAAACAGGTATTTTGCACGAACTCGTTCGGCAGGGTATTAACCCGGGTGACCGTATTGTTTTTGCCGGTTCGGGCGAGATGACTTACTAACGGGCCCAAACTGCAATAGTCTGTTACACTGGTAGTCAATGACTGCCAGTTTTTTCTTTTACGATCTAGAGACCAGCGGATTCAATCCGCACAATGCCCGGATTATGCAATTTGCCGGCATACGCACCGACCTTACCCTTAAGCCGGTCGGTGATCCGGTGAATGTCATGATCCAAATGACCGAAGATACACTGCCTGATCCCGATGCCGTGCTGGTGACCGGGATTACACCTCAGGCTACTATTGCTGACGGCGTGACCGAGGCCGAATTTTTGCGGATATTCACCGATGAGGTGGCGATTCCCGGCACGATTTTTGTCGGATACAACACGGTACGTTTTGATGATGAATTCATGCGTTGCCTGCATTACCGTAACTTTTACGACCCTTACGAGTGGCAATGGCAGGATAGCCGTTCGCGGTGGGATCTGCTGGACGCCGTGCGGATGACCCGTGCACTGCGGCCCGAAGGTATCGAATGGCCGTTTGACGTAAAGGGCAGGCCAACGAACCGCCTGGAACTTCTGACGGCCCTGAATAAGCTCGATCACGAGCACGCCCACGACGCGCTCAGTGATGTCGAAGCGACGATTGCCGTCGCCCGGCTCATCCGTAACAAGCACGAAAAACTGTTTGAATTTTTGCTAGAGATGCGCGACAAGCGGCGTGTCGCCGAGCTGGTTAACGGCGGTCAGCCGTTCGTCTACACGAGCGGAAAGTATCCGAGCGAATACGAAAAGACGACCGTCGCTTATCGCATATGCGACCATCCGGACCGGGCGGGCGGGGCGTTTGTGTACGACCTGCGTATGGATCCCCTGGCGTACCGGGATTCGACGCCGGAGCAGCTCGCCGAGCTTTGGAGATGGAAAAAAGACGCCGAAGAACCGCGCCTGCCCGTAAAGGCGCTGCAGTATAACCGCTGCCCGGCCGTAGCGCCGCTCGGCGTTTTGGACGAGGCAAGCCAACAACGCCTCCAGCTCGACATGGCTCAAGTCAAGAAGCACTTGGCCAGCCTTAAGCAGATGAGGGACCTCGAAGAGCGCTTATGCAAAGCCTGGGGGATCCTGGCCGGGGAGCGCCCGGGGCAGGGATCGCTTTTGAGTACCGACCAAGACGTCGACGCCAGTATGTATGGTGGCTTTTTCGGAAATCAGGATAAACAGTCAATGCGTGTTGTCCGTGCCGCCAGTCCCCAAGAGCTGGGCGAGCTTGGCCTCAAATTCCAAGATACGCGTCTGGAGGCTCTTTTGCCGCTGTACAAGGCCCGCAATTACCCCAAACACTTAACAAGCGAAGAGCGGGAGCAGTGGGAACGTTTTTGCGAGCAGCGTCTACTCGGCGGCGGCAAACAGAGCCGTATGGCCAAGTATCTTACCAGGTTGGGCGAGCTTGCCGGGACCGGGCATTTGACCGACCACCAGCGCTATTTGCTGGAAGAACTTCAGCTGTACGCCGAAAGCATTATGCCAGCTTCAGGCGATGTGTAAGTACCAACAGACTGATAGTGATGATCCATCCGCTGAACACATGCAACCGATGGCCTATCCAAACGAGCATCCCTGCACCCAAAAACAACACCAGAACAATCCATAGAATGAAGGTAATTTGAAGATGGGTGCCCGGAACCAGACCGAGCACAATAAAATCAGACATGCGTTTTCGCCCCCTGTTACTTTACTAAATGAACTTACCTCTATATTTGCATATAGTTGTATGGGGGTCAAATATATTTTATTACGCTTATGCTTATGACGTTTTGCGGAGTTTTTTCCAGAGAGTTTTGGCCCGCCGGATGAGCATCTTTAGCTGTCCAACTAGCCAATCCCGTACCTTTTCGGCAAGGGCGAATTCGGTCGCCAGTACGGCGAACCCCAAAAAAATAGCCGCCCATCCGGGACCGGGAAGCACCAGCATGGCAATACCAGTGGCAACAATCGAAGACCCGATAATGAATACTAGCGGTTTGCGGACCGGTACCGGGACTCTTTTCCACCAGTGGTGCAGCTTTTCCATATAGCAAGTATACAGTATCTATGTATAGAAAATATCTAAATTTTCAGGTATAATATACCAGTTTTATGGCCGAGAAAATTGTTGTTAAAGGAGCTCGGGAGCACAACCTCAAAAACATTGATGTTGAGCTGCCCCGAAACAAGCTTGTCGTCATTACGGGCCTATCCGGTTCAGGCAAGTCCAGCTTAGCTTTTGACACGATTTATGCAGAGGGCCAGCGCCGTTATGTCGAGAGTCTGAGCAGCTATGCCCGCCAGTTCCTGGGGCTCATGGAGAAGCCCGACGTCGACCAGATCGACGGCCTATCGCCAGCTATATCGATTGACCAGAAGTCAACCAGCCGCAACCCGCGCAGTACGGTTGCGACCGTTACCGAAATTTATGATTACCTGCGTTTGTTGTTCGCGCGCGTCGGAGTGCCGCATTGTCCAATTGACGGCACGCCGGTGACCCGCCAGACGATTGCCAATATCGTCGACCAGATCGCTGCCTTGCCGACCGGATCACGCCTGATGATCCTGGCTCCGGTAGTTACCGACAAAAAAGGCGCCTTCGAACACATCCCGGAGCAGTACATGCGCGCCGGTTTTGCCCGCGCCCGTGTCGACGGCGTAGTGTACGCCCTTGACGAATTCCCGCAGCTCGACAAGAACTACAAGCACACCATCGAGGTTGTCATTGACCGTCTGGTAAATGACGAGGAGAGCCGCAGCCGCCTGGCGCAATCAGTCGAACAGGCAATCGAAGCTGCTGACGGCAAGATCCGCGTGGTAGACGCCGACAACAACGAAGAATACCAGTACAGCCTGATGTACGCCTGCATTAACCACCCCGAAGTCGCCATCCCCGAGCTGGAGCCGCGCACCTTTAGTTTTAACAGCCCGCACGGTGCCTGCCCGGTCTGCACCGGCCTTGGTTCGCGTTTGGAAGTTGACCCGGAACTGGTTATCCCTAACGGCCGTCTGACGATTGCCGAAGGCGCCATCCGGCCATTTAACCGGGTAAATGCTGACGCCTGGTACATGAAGAAAATGCAGGCTGTTGCTGACCGCTATGGCTTTAGTCTGCATGTGCCGACCGGCCAACTCAAGAAGGATGACCTGGACCGCATCCTGTACGGCACCGGCGGTGAGCGTTACAAAGTAAGTCTTGGCAGTGGCCGCGCCTTCGAAACGACCTACGAAGGTGTAATCCCTAACCTGGAGCGCCGCCACAAAGAGACCGATAGCGACTTTATACGGCACGACATCGAGAAGTTCATGCAGGAAAAGCCTTGCTACGCCTGTAAGGGCCGCCGCCTCAAGCCGGAGGTCCTGGCGATTACCGTCGGCGGCATGTCGATTATGGACATTTGTGAACTTTCGATTGACGACGCTATCGACTATTTTGAGCACATGGATTTTAGCGAAAAGGAGCTGCACATCGCCCGCCAGATCCTTAAGGAAATTGGCGCCCGTCTGGGGTTCTTGCGCGACGTGGGCTTAAACTACCTGACCTTACTCCGCAGCGCAACCACCCTGTCCGGCGGTGAAGCCCAGCGTATCCGTTTGGCTACCCAGATCGGTTCGGGCCTGCAGGGTGTGTTGTATGTCCTTGATGAACCGAGTATCGGCTTGCACCAGCGCGACAATGACCGCCTTATCAAGACCCTTAAGCACCTGCGTGATTTGGGCAATACCGTCCTGGTCGTAGAGCACGACGAAGACACCATCCGGACGGCGGACTATCTGCTGGATATCGGCCCTGGCGCCGGCGTGCACGGCGGTCATGTAGTCGCCCGCGGCACTCCAGACGAAGTTGCCAAGGACCCAGAAAGCATCACCGGCCAGTACTTGCAGGGCACCAAAGAGATAGCCGTGCCCAAGAAGCGCCGTACCGGCAACGGTAAATCCTTGCACATCCGCGGCGCCCGTGAGAACAACTTGCGTGATGTTGACGTAGAAATCCCATTAGGCCAATTAGTGGTCGTCAGCGGCGTATCCGGTTCCGGTAAGTCCAGCCTGATTAACGACATTTTGGCCAAAGAGCTCCAGGCCCGCCTGATGCGTGCCAATACCGTACCCGGCCGGCACGACGACATTGAGGGCATCAAACAGCTGGATAAGGCTATTATTATCGACCAGTCACCAATCGGCCGTACGCCACGCTCTAACCCGGCTACTTACACCGGCCTGTTCACGCCTATCCGTGAGTTGTTTGCCAATACGCCCGAAGCCAAGCTGCGCGGCTACAGCGCTGGGCGCTTTAGCTTTAACGTTAAGGGCGGCCGCTGCGAAAACTGTTCCGGTGACGGCATCATTAAGATCGAAATGCACTTCCTGCCTGACGTGTATGTCCCGTGCGAAGTCTGCCACGGCAAGCGCTACAACCGTGAGGCCCTCGAGATCCACTACAAAGGCAAGACCATCAGCGATGTGCTGGCGATGAACTGCGAAGAGGCTTTGGCATTCTTCGAGAATATCCCAGCCATTGCCCGTAAACTCCAGACGTTAGTCGAAGTCGGGCTGGGCTACATTTCGCTCGGACAACCGGCCACGACCTTATCCGGCGGTGAAGCCCAGCGCATCAAGCTGGCTACCGAGCTCTCCCGCCGTCCTACCGGACGCACGCTCTACATTCTGGACGAGCCGACGACCGGTTTGCACATGGCCGATGTCGATAAGCTGCTGCACGTTTTGCACGCCCTGGTAGACACAGGCAACAGTATGGTGGTTATCGAGCACAACCTGGATGTCATCAAGTCGGCTGACCACATCATCGACATGGGCCCCGAGGGCGGCTCCGGCGGCGGTCAGGTAGTAGCTACCGGCACACCTGAGCAGGTAGCAAAAGTGCCCGGCAGTTACACCGGTCAGTTCCTCGGACGCATGCTCTAGCAGTCTATTTGTTTTCGGAAGATTGGCGCGGCTTCTTAAAGAGGCGGCGCAGTTTGTTTTTGACGATCTTACGCGCCGAAGGCTCGCGGATGATGTGGTAGAGCGGCGAAATAAGGGTGATGCCCATGGCAATACCGATAATCGGCAGGATAAGATGATCGATTTCGATGCCGCGTGCTTCCAGGAACGCACCGCCGAAATAACCGGTGTAAGTAACTCCGGCGGTCCAAAGGAACGCACCAAGCAGGTTAAAGATAAGGAATCGTTTGTAGTGCATTTTGCCAACACCGGCAACAATGGGGGCAAAGGTTCGGACAATCGGCACGAAGCGAGCGATGACAATAGTCATTGGCCCATACTTCTCGTAGAAGTGTTCGGCGCGCTGGAGGTTGTCCTGGTGGAACAAGATAGAATCCGGCTTGCGGAAAATGCGCGGCCCGACCCGTTTGCCGAACATGTAGCCCACGTTGTCGCCCAAGGCGGCAGCGACAAACAAAATAAAAATTAGCAGATGGACGTTGGTGTGTACGACCCCCTCATGAGCCAAAAGACCCATGGTAAAGAGCAGCGTGTCACCCGGCAGGAAGAAACCAACAAGCAGGCCCGATTCGGCAAAAATAATAGCCGAGACACCTATGACTCCCACTGCAGCAATGAGTTCTTCAAGACTAAAGCCGAATAGCATGTGCCTATTGTACCACCTTTCAGCCAATGTCCAAGAAGCTAATGGTATACTAAATACTGATGGGCAATACTACCAACAACGGAGGAACTGTATGGATCAAATCGCGATCGAACTAGAAAAGCGTGAAGTAACCGGCAAAGCCGTCAAACACCTACGTGCGCAAGGTCTCGTACCCGCAGTCATTCATGACCACGGCAAAGACTCACTAATCGTTATGGGTAGCTATGTCGACCTCGTAAAGGCTTATCAGAAAGCTGGCAAGCACCATCCCGTCAGCCTCAAGGCCGGCGGCAAGCAGTATATGGCGCTTATAAAGAAGGCAGAATTCGACCCAAAGAAGCACATGCTGCGCCACGTGGTCTTTAATGCCGTAAAGGCCAACCAGATGGTAGACGCCGAGGTGCCTGTCCGCATCAAGCTGGACGAGGACAATGAGGCAACACCGGCCGAGCGCGCCGGGCTGGTGGTATTGCACCAACTAGAAACGGTCGAGGTTGAGGCCTACCCGAAGGATATCCCCGAGGAGCTGACCTTTGACGGTGAAAAGTTGGTAGAAGTAGGCGACCACGCCACGGTTGCCGACCTGATCGTCCCGAGCGGGGTGACTGTTAAAGCCGAACCCGACCATCCTTTGGCTACCGTCTTCGAGCCAAGTGCACTCCAGGCTGCCAATGACGCGGCAGGTGGCACAGACGAAGAGGCGGCTGAGGCCGAAGAGCCTGCTGGTAACGGAGAAGGCGAGACGGCAACCAACGCCGCCGAAGCGAAAACCGACGGATCCAACGACAAATAATAGATAAAACAAAAAGCCCGCGCCTTCACCCCTAAGGGTACGCTCACCTCCATAGGCACATGGTATCGGTTCGCTCGTGCACTATAGGCAAGCCCCTTATGCGTGAAGGCGCGGGCTTTTTGTTGCTCTTTATTCTTCGATAAATCCGCCGGATTGGTGTGCCCAGAGCTTGGCGTAGTGGCCTTTTTGTTTGACTAGCTCTTTATGCGAGCCTTGTTCGACAATCTTGCCGTCATCGAGCACGATAATACGGTCCATCTTTTGGATGGTGCTCAGACGGTGGGCGATGACAATGGTGGTGCGCCCTTTCATGAGGTCCCACAGCGCTTCCTGGATAAGTACTTCGCTTTCGCTGTCCAGTGCAGACGTTGCTTCGTCGAGGATGAGCAGTGGCGCATTCTTTAGGATTGCCCGGGCGATGGCGATCCGCTGCCGCTGTCCACCGGACAGTTTGACGCCGCGCTCACCCACGATGGTGTCGTATCCGTCCTGAAGGCCTTGGATAAACTCATGGGCATGGGCTTTTTTGGCGGCCTTCTGCACGTCTTCTAGACTGGCGTCCCAGTCGCCATAGGCAATATTTTCACGGATGGTGCGATGGAACAGAAGGGGCTCCTGCGGGACATACGAAATCGCTTGGCGCAGGCTCGACTGGGTAACTTCGGCAATATTCTGTCCATCAATCAGGATTTGGCCATCATTTATATCTTCGAAGCGGAGCAAAAGCCTGGTAAGCGTTGATTTGCCGCCGCCGCTCTGGCCGACGAGGCCGATCTTTTCGCCCGACTTGATGCTGAGCTGCAGCCCGGCGAAGACGCTATCCGTCGCACTCGTATCTTTGTAGGCAAAGTCAACATTGTCGAAGGATATGGTGCCTTTTTTGACTTCCAGGGATTTGGCACCGCGTGTATCCCGGATCTCTGGTTCCTGCATGATGATCTCGGTCATCGGCGAGGCGTTAAGCAGACCGTCTTCAATGTTGCGAATCATGGAGTTGACCTCGAATAATTTGTTGCTCAGGGTAATGGTAAAAGAAAAAGCAAAGATACCAATTCCCAGTAGTCCCGGGTCGTTACTGACCAGGTGGATGATCATCACGATAAAAGCAAGCTGCATGAACAAAAGGGCGGCGATGCGGTTACTCCCCTGGTAGGCGGCGAGTTGCCAATCGTGCAGGCGCTGCTGCAGGAGCGTTTTATTGAGTGCTTTGTGTTTGTTTAGCTCGTCGGTTTCGTGGGCGAATGTCTTGACGGTCTGGACATTTAAGATAGCATCCGCCAGGTGGGCGGTTACGGCTTTGGTGGCCTTGAGGCGCTGTTTGCGAAGCGGCGAACGGCCGCGGCTCTCGATGACGCCCCAGGTAACGGTAACCACCGCCATGAGGCTGACGAGTACTCCCAGCTTCCAGGACTCAGCGATTATTAGTACCGAGCCGGTAATAAGTACAACGGCAAACGGGATGATATTAATAAAGATGGCATTTGCCAGTTGTGAGTAGCCGGCCGGATAGTCGATGGCGTCCGATACTAATTTGCCGCCGATATTGTCGTTGTGAAAGCCGACGCTCCGGCGAAGGAGTGTCTCGAGGGCTTTCTGCTGCAGATAGCTCATAGTTTTGGCCTGGTGGGCTAGCAAAAATGAAAAACCATAGCGGTTAGCCAGCACGCCCGCCCCTGCGGCCAGTACAAAGTAAGGGATAAATCGGCCTGGATTGGGATCTTGGCTGGCGATGGCGGCGATGATTTTACCGACGAGTAACGGCACAATGGTGCTGATCAATATGGCGCCTACCGGATAGAGCAGGGCCAGCAGCAAAAGGCGCTTATTGCGAAGCCCCGCTTGCCAAAATAATTGAATAGTAGTCAGATCTACTGCTTTGGAACGACTCATAGAATTGCTTTTATTGTACGGATTATTCTTCGATAAAGCCACCCGATTGGTGGGCCCAAAGGCGGGCATAGACACCCTTTTGTTCGAGTAGCTCTTTGTGCGAGCCCTGCTCGGCTATGCGGCCATTATCGAGCACGATAATACGGTCCATCTTTTGGATGGTGCTCAGACGGTGGGCGACGACAATTGCCGTCCGGTCTTGCATCAGGCTCCAAAGTGCCTCCTGGATGAGCTTTTCGCTTTCGCTGTCCAGGGCACTCGTGGCTTCATCTAGTACCAAGATGGGAGCCCCTTTGATGAGCGCCCGGGCGATGGCGATCCGCTGCCGCTGTCCACCGGACAGTTTGACGCCGCGTTCACCCACCATTGTTTCGTAGCCGTCAGGCAGCTGGGTGATAAACTCATGGGCATTGGCGCGCTTTGCAGCCAGGATAACCTCTTCGTCGGTAGCCTTGAGACTGCCGTAGCGAATGTTCTCACGGATAGTCCGATGGAACATGAGTGGTTCCTGGGGGACATAGGCAATGGCTTTGCGGACTGAGGCTAACTTGGCGGTCCGGACGTCCTGGCCATCAATCAGAAGTTGACCGCTGCCGATATCGATGAACCGCAGCAGTAATTTGGTGATCGTGGTCTTGCCGCCGCCGGAATGGCCGACCAGGGCAATTTTTTCGCCGGGCTTGATGTGCAGGTTGAGGTCTTCGAATAAGGGTTCGTCCTGACTTGCATCATAAGCGAAGTGGACATCCTTAAAGACAACTTCTCCCTGGCTTACCTTGAGGTTTTTGGCATTGGGAGCTTCGGTGATGGCCGGCTCCTCGAGCAGCAGGCCGGTAAATTGGGCGGCTTCGGACAGGGCGTTTTCGATGTTCCGGTAGGTGCGGTTGAACTGCCAGAGGATGAGGGTCGCCGAACTGAAGTAGCTAAAGGTCACGAACACCTTAGCGATGGTGGTGGCGTCATTGCTGATGGTGATCGCCAACGCCAGGCCGATGACGTTGATCAGCACATAAATCGGCGAAATAGACATATCGATACGGTTGTTGTGGTAGTCCCACGAACGCAAGGCCTTGTCCATATAATCCTCGACGTTTTTGCGGTGCTGTTTACGTTCGAAATCTTCGTGTGCAAAAGCCTGGACGGCATCCATATTGCCGATAACGTCGGCTACATGCCCAGCCATGACATTGCTGGCGGTTTCGCGGATGTCTACGAGCTTTTTGCGCCGTTTGGTGAGCGGGATGATTAATACCAGTACCAAACTCATCAATCCGATGAGGGCCAGTACCAGCCATGGCGAAAAGCGCCACAGGATGACCCCAGCAAACAGCAAAGGCAGCAAGTAGGCCATGACATTGAAGGCAAGGGTGTCCATGAACGATTCAAAGTGCCGGGCATAACCGATGGTCTTTTTGGTCAGCGAGCCGGCAAAATTGTTATGAAAGAAGTTCAGGTCTTTTTTGGAGAGCTCCGACAACGCATTGACGTACAGGTTGCGCATACTGCGCGAGTCGGCCCGGTTAAGGAACCAGAGCGCCAAGCGCCACAGCAGCTCGCCGGTGTACCAGGCAGCGGCAAACCATAAGAGATAGGGCAGGGCTTGCTCCAGGGTCGGCGTGCCATTGCCAAATTTATTGATAGCGGCGGCTACTACTAGCGGTGGAATGTAGCCCGTAAAGATGCTGCCAATGCCGGGAAGGAGTAGCGCCGGAATGGTGTATCGCCGTACTTGCCAGATCTGGCCGAAGTAATGCCGTATCGCCAGCCCGGTCGCAGTTATTTGTTTACTCATTATGTGATCCTTTTTGTTAGTCTTCGATGAATCCACCTGATTGGTGGGCCCAGAGCTGGGCGTAGACGCCTTGCTGCTTGACCAGTTCTTGGTGATTGCCTTGTTCGACGATTGCCCCGTCCTCGAGGACCAATATGCGGTCCATTTTTTGGATGGTGCTCAGACGATGGGCGATGACAATGGCGGTGCGGTTTTTCATAAGTTCCCAGAGGGCTGCCTGGATTAGCTTTTCGCTTTCGCTGTCCAGGGCACTCGTTGCCTCATCCAATACCAGGATTGGCGCGTCTTTCAGCAGGGCGCGGGCAATAGCGATGCGCTGCCGCTGTCCACCTGACAGTTTAACACCACGTTCACCAACGAGCGTGTCCAGCCCTTCGGGCATTTTTTCGATGAATTCCATGGCATGGGCCTTGCGGGCAGCTTCGGTGATTTCTTTGTCACTTGCCCCGGGTTTGCCATAGGCGATATTCTCGCGGATACTGCGGTGGAAGAGCAGCGGTTCCTGAGGTACGTAGGCGATCGCTTTGCGCAGGTCATCCTGGCTGATGTTGGCGATGTTCTGGCTGTCAATCAGGATTTCGCCGCCGGATACGTCGCTGAAACGAAGCAGCAGGCGGGTAAGGGTAGTCTTGCCGGAGCCAGAGTGGCCCACCAGGCCGATTTTCTCGCTGGCCTTGATGGACAAGTTGAGGTCACTGAACAAGGGATCGTCCTGGTTGCTGCCAGCGTGGGCAAACTGCATGTTCCGGAAGGTGATAGAACCCTTCGAGATGCGTGATTTTTGGGGCTTTGCCGGATCCTTAATAGAAGGCTCGATGGCCAGGATGTCAATCATCGACTTGGAATCGCCGATGGCGCGGTTGTAGTTGCGGAGGGCCTGGGTGCTGAACTCCCATAGGCGGACGAGGATGTCAGTCGTGTAGTTAAGGATCAGGAAGACTGTCGCAATGTTGGCGTCAAAGATCACCACACTGGCAATAGCCAAGACAACAGAGATGCCGTTTATAGTGGCGCCAACAGAAGCAAAAGCAATTTCGCGGTTAAGTGTCGCCTTCATAACGTCCACAATGGCGAGACGGGCTTTTTCGCTTGTCTTGGCGAACCTTCGGGCTTCGGCTTTGCTAGCCGAGAAGCTCTTGATGGCCATGACATTGGTAATGGCGTCCGCCAGCTGACCGGTCTGGTTATTGCTGGCCTCGGCTTCAGCCTCATTGAGCCGCCGGATTTTGCCGGTAATAGCCACCGCCATAATCATATAGACGATAGTAAACGCAATAAGCAGCAGCACGAACAGCGGCGCCCGGCCAACCAGCAACACAGATGCAAATATCAGTGCCCAGAATAATCCCAACACCTGGAAGAGTGTGGTGTCGGTAAAACGGACGTAGGCACTGGCCAGCTTGGAGGTCTGAGACACCAGCGAACCGCCAAAATGGTTGGCATGAAAATTGGAACTTAGCTTTAGGAGGTGGTCAAAAACTTCGCGGTAAATATCGCGGATGATATAACCTTCCATCTTCCAGTTGAAGTAGATGACGATGCGCCATATGAAGATACCGCCTAGGGCCTCGATGCCAATCGCTAATACAATGAGCCACCCAAAGCTGCCCCACAAGTCACCCTTCACGAAGTCCTGATTGGTTAACTTGTTGAGGATGTCGGCAATAATCAAGGCGGGCAGAAAGCGCAAGAATAGGATGGCGAATGGGTGCGTTGCAAGCATGCCAAAGAAGAGGCGCGGGTAGCGCTTCTGTTTGCCGATGAAATACCGGATCATAGCTTTAATGGAATCTAAATCAGACATAGGGTTGCTCCGTTACTTGGATTTTGATGAACTTTTTGCAGAAGAGAGGCGTAAAGGTACGGGTTAACAGCCGCAAAGAGCGGTCGCGCCGGCATACCTGTCATATACGCATGTTGCTGTCATTTTTCCGCTCTTTCCTTTACTTTGGTAATCAATAGATCTAATTATAGCAGTAATGTCAATGCCAACAGATTAAAAAATGTAGTTATAATCACAATTAATTCTACACGACAGATGACATCAAGCATAGAAATTGCTATAATCACCCCTGATGCAAAAGATTATTCTTTAGTATAAGTTTGCCCCAATCACCGACCCCGAGGCCGTAAGGCTCTGGCAGAAAACACTCTGCGAGAAGCTTAACCTGCGTGGCCGGATTCTTATTTCGGAGCACGGCATTAACGGCACGGTCGGCGGCGATATCGACGACGTGAAGGCGTATGTAAAAGAAACCAAAGCCTTCGCACCGTTCAAAGGCACTGTCTTTAAGTGGTCTGACGGCAGCCGCGAAGACTTTCCAAAATTGAGCGTCAAAGTCCGCAAGGAGCTGGTAGCACTTGGTGCGGCCGATGAGCTGGAAGTTGACGAGCACGGCGTTGTCGGCGGCGGCAAACACCTTAAGCCCGAGGAAGTACATAAGCTTATCGAAGAGCGCGGCGATGACGTGGTGTTTTTTGACGGCCGCAATGCCTATGAGGCGCAGGTCGGCAAGTTCAAGAATGCTATTGTCCCCGACGTAGAAACAAGCCACGACTTCAAGAAAGAGCTCGAAGACCCCAAGTATAACGACATCAAAGACAAGCCGGTCGTTACGTACTGCACCGGCGGTATCCGCTGCGAAGTAATCAGTTCAATGATGAAAAAGCGCGGGTTTAAAGAGGTTTATCAGATTGACGGCGGCATCGTGAAGTACGGCGAAAAATACGCCGATGACGGCTTTTGGGAAGGTTCACTATACGTATTCGATGGCCGTATGAACGTAAAGTTTTCTGACAAGGCCAAAGACATTGGCGAGTGCGTCCACTGCCATGCCAAGACCAGCAATTTTGAAAACTGCGCCCTAAAAAGCTGTAACAAGCTCATTCTGATTTGCGAAAACTGTAAGACCGACAAGGATACTTGTTCCGATGCCTGCGCTGAGGCGCTAGCGGCTACTCCCACTCGATAGTGCCGGGCGGCTTGGAAGTGATATCGTAAACGACGCGGTTTACGCCGCGAACCTCGCTGACGATGCGGCTCGAAATGTCGGCCAGTAGATCGTAAGGCACCCGGGCCCAGTCGGCGGTCATGCCGTCACTGGACTGGACGATGCGCAGTGCTATGACCTGCTCGTAAGTCCGGCCATCGCCCATTACGCCCACGGATTTGATTGGCAAGAGCACGGCAAAGAACTGCCATAAGTCCTTGCGTACTTCATGGCGGTCGATCTCTTCGCGGACGATAGCGTCAGCTTGTTGGAGCAGGGCGACCCGCTCTTCGGTAATATCACCAATGATGCGAATGGCCAGCCCAGGCCCAGGGAAGGGCTGGCGCTGGACGATGGTGTCGGGCAGGCCAAGCTCTTTGCCGATCAGCCTGACCTCATCCTTAAACAGTTCGCGCAGCGGTTCGATTAGTTTGAGGTGCATCTTTTCTGGCAGTCCACCGACGTTATGGTGCGATTTGATAGTCACCGACGGACCGTTTACAGAGACTGATTCAATGACGTCCGGATACAGCGTGCCTTGTACCAGAAAGTCGACATCCTTTAGTTTTTTGGCCTCTTTGTCGAAGATGGCAATGAATTCGGCGCCGATGATTTTGCGTTTCTGTTCGGGGTCAGAAACCTTGCTTAACTTGCCTAGGAATTGTTTGCCGGCACGGACCGGCGTGACGTTCAGGCCGACCTTTTTGTATGCAGCCAGGACTTCCTCGTACTCATCTTTACGGAGTAAACCTGTGTCAACAAAGATACAGGTCTGCCGGTCGCCGATAGCCCGGTCAACCAACGTGGCGGCCACCGAAGAGTCAACGCCGCCAGACAGGGCACAGACCACGCGCTTGTCCTCAGTGACTTTACGAATATGTTCGATTTGCTGGTCAATGATTGAATCTGCCGCCCAATCCCGGGCGAACCCGCACAGCCCAATGAAGTTTTCTAACACGATACTGCCGTAGGTGGTGTGGGCTACCTCCGGATGGAATTGCAGGCCAAAGATTGCCAGCTCGGGGTCTTCGATGGCGCAGATGATGCCGCCGCTTTTGGCGGTGATGTGAAAACCTTCCGGCGGCGTTGCCACGTGCACGCCGTGGCTCATCCAAACCGTGCTGGCTTCGAAGTCTTCCTGCAGTAGTTTGCTCCTGTGCTGGAGTTCCAGGGTAGCTTTGCCATATTCGCGGGTTGGCGATGGTTCTACGGTGCCGCCCAGCGCCATGGCCAGTAATTGCATACCGTAGCAAATGCCAAGGACGGGCAGGTTAAGTGTCAGCAGCCCTTCGTCCAGCCCGGGCGCACCTTTGTCGTACACCGAACTGGGGCCGCCAGATAGCACGATTCCTTTAGGATTGTGGCTGGTTATGTCTTTGATCGAGGCGCTAAACGGCAGGATGATGCTGTATACGCCGAGCTCGCGCGCCCGGCGGGCAATGAGCTGGGTGTACTGTGATCCATAGTCAAGAATGACGAGCGTTTCCAATGGTTCCTCCTACTTATAATTATCGCCTGGGTTGGTAATGAATAGGTCGTGCGGGTGGCTTTCGCTGAGTGACGCCTGGGTGATGCGCGTGAACACGGCTGTTTCCCATAATTCGCCGATGGTCCGTGCACCGATGTAGTACATGCCCGAAAAGACGCCGCCTATCAGTTGGTCAATGACCTGTTTGACAGTGCCAGAGCAGGGGACGAGACCCTCGACGCCTTCGGCAACCAAGGTGTCGCCCTGGTAGTCCTTGCCATGGAATTCATCTTCGGAACTTATTTTGAGGCCTTGTTTCATGGCGGCAATCGATCCCATGCCGCGGTATTCCTTAAAGGTATATTCGGTAGAACCGTCCAGGATATTTTGGAACCGGCTGGGGACTTGTTCGGGCTTGAGTTTTGTTACTTTGCCCGGTGCTTCTTCGGTGGCTGCCAGCAAGCGGCCGAGCATGACGGTAGATGCGCCAGCTGCCAAAGCCTTTACAATGTCACCGGAGCGGGCGATACCGCCGTCGGCAATCACCGGCACAGCATGTTTTTTGGCGACGGCGCAGGTCTCGAACAAGGCCGTCAGCTGAGGCACGCCCATGCCCGATATGATGCGGGTGGAACAGATAGCCCCGGGCCCCATGCCAACGCGCAGTCCGTCTGCGCCGGCATCGATGAGCGCCTGGGCGCCATCGGCAGTAGCGACATTTCCGGCGATAACGTCCACTTTGTAATTTTGCTTGATGTATTTGACGGCTTCGATGACCTTCTTCGAGTAACCGTGGGCAGAGTCAACAATGAGCACATCGACACCGGCCTTGGCCAGGGCTTCGACGCGTTTTTCGTAGCCGGCGCTGGAGCCGACGGCGGCACCTACGAGCAGTTGCTCTTTCTTGACTTTACTGACTTCGGCAACCTGGTCTTCGATAGTCAGATTACGATGTATAAAAGCAATCCCTCCGAGATGTGCGAGGACGATTGCGAGACCACTTTCGGCGACCGTATCCATTGGGGCGGCCACGATTGGGGTTTTGATTTGAATGTTTTTGGTTAGGTTGGTAGTGAGCGTGATGTCTTTGCGGTCGAATCCTGAGTATCCTGGCCGCAGAAGCACATCATCAAATGTAAGTGCTAAGGGTAAGTTGTGTTCCATACTTTATTGTAAGCGGAACCGAAGCCGGCTGTCAAAAATGTTTTAGCGAGAACGGCGGCGGAACATGGCTGCGGCCAGCGGCATGCATACGGCGATGATGCCGGCGCTCCAAATAAATGCCAGCCAGCCAGAATCACCCATCGGCGTGCCCACGAGCCACGAACGCATCGCGTTCATCACATGAGTCAGGGGCTGGTTTTCGGCGAAGGCTTGTAGTGCGGCGGGCATGGTCTCGGTTGGCACAAAGGCACTCGAGATAAAGGTCAACGGGAAGATGAGCACGAAGCCGATCCACTGGGCTGCTTCGAGGCTCTTGACCATAAGGCCGAGTATCGCTGACAGCCAAGAGATTGCCAGGCTGAAGATAAGACCGAGGCCGACAACCAGCAGCCATTCGATTGGGGTGGCGTTAGGGCGGAAGCCCACGGCAAAACCTACGAGCACAATGATAATGCCCGAGATAATGTTGCGGACCAAGTCAGAGGTGATGTGGCCGATAAGCAGGGCGCTGCTTGCCATCGGCAATGACTTGAACCGGTCAACAATACCTTCCTTCATATCTACTGCCAGGTTGATAGTGGTGTAGTTGGCGCCGAAGGCCAGCGTCTGCACCAGGATGCCAGCGAACAGGTAGTTGGCGTAGTCTACGCTGCCGGTGTTGATGGCACCGCCCAGCACGTAGCGGTTGAGCAGCATGAACATGATTGGGAACATGATGAGTGACATAACCTGGTCGAGGCTGCGCACGATGTGCGTGATGCTCCGGACGGTCATGATGATCGAGTCACTGGCCAACCAATACAGGTAGGAGCGTTTTTCTGGCTTTACGTCTGCAGAGAGTACTTCGTTATTCATTACTTCTTACCTTTCGATTTCGGGGTAGCTTTCGGCTCGGCTTCTTTGGTTGCGGCGTGGCCGGTAAGAGCCAGGAATACATCGTCCAGGGTAGGACGCTGCAATGAGACGGTCTCGACCTTAATGTTTGCGTCTTCGAATTTTTGAAGCACTTCCTTGAGGTGTTTTACGCCTTTGCTGGCGATGCTCAGGGTGTGGCTTTCTTTATCGGCCTGGAGGGTTTTACTATCCAGTAACTCGCTGGCTTGTTGGAAAGCGCTGCTGTTACTGATGACGATCTCGAGGCGATCATTGCCGACCTTGGCTTTTAGGCTGTCGGCGGTGCCTTCGGCGATTACCTTGCCGCCATCGATGACTATGATGTTGTCGGCCAAAAGGTCAGCTTCCTCAAGATATTGGGTGGTGAGCAAGATGCTGGTGCCGTTTTTGGCCAGCTGTTTGATCATGTCCCAGATAGCCAGGCGGCTGCGTGGGTCAAGACCGGTGGTCGGCTCGTCCAAGAAGATAACCGGTGGGTTAGCGATGAGGCTCATGGCGAGGTCCAGGCGGCGCTTCATACCACCCGAATAGGTGCGGACCGGGCGCTTGGACGCGTCTACCAGGTCGACCAGGGTCAATAGCTCGGCAGTGCGGCGCTTGGCGTCGTCCTTGCCCAGGCGGTACAGACGGCCCATCATAAAGAGGTTTTCTTCGCCGGTCAGGTATTCGTCGACGGCGGCGTACTGGCCGGTCAGTCCAATCTTGCTGCGGACTTGGTCGGCTTCTTTTACGACGTCATAACCTTCGATGGTTGCTTTACCGCCATCGGCGTCGAGCAGTGTCGACAGGATTTTAACAGTTGTTGTCTTGCCGGCGCCATTCGGGCCAAGCAGGGCGAGGATGGAGCCGCGTTCTACCTTGAAGTTGATACCATCAAGGACGGTCAGCTTTCCATAAGACTTTTTGAGTCCCTCTACGGTTATTGTGTAGTCGCTGTGTGACATGAACTAAGTATATCAAACAGGGGCGGCTCTAGCGTATAATATTGTTGAGAAATGACTGAAGCATTAGCGACAAAATTAAAGAATTTGCCAGCCCAGCCCGGCGTGTACTTCCACAAGGATGCCAAGGGTGAGATTATTTATGTCGGCAAGGCCGCCTCACTCAAGAACCGGGTGCGGCAGTACTTCCATGCCTCACGGCGGCGCGATCCAAAGACTGACGCCCTGGTCGCCGAAATTGTCGACACCGATTGGGTAACGGTAGAGACCGAGCTTGACGCCTTGTTTGTAGAGGCCGAAATGGTCCGCCGCTACATGCCGCGCTATAACATTCTGCTCCGCGACGACAAAAGCAGTGTATATGTGCGTATTAATTATGACGACCCGCATCCGGCGGTCAGCTTTACGCGTCAGCCGCTCGATGACAAAGCCAAGTATTTTGGTCCGTATTTTAATGGCGGTGAGGTCAAGCGGGCGCTTAAATATTTGCGCAAAGTATTTCCATATTCCACCCACACTGGTGTGCTTCCCAAGCGGGCCTGCCTGCAGTTCCACCTTGGGCTTTGCCCCGGTATCGAAGAAAACAAGACCAGCCTCCAGGATTACCGGTCAGACCTGCGCAAGCTGATGCAATATTTGCGTGGCGAGCGGGCCAAGATTTTGGAACGGATGGAGCGCGACATGGAGCGCGCCGCCAAATCGCACGATTTTGAGAAGGCCGCCGACATCCGCAACCGCTACTTCGCCCTGAAGGCGCTTACCAAACAGATCGTCTTTTCGGACAGGGAATTTCTGGATATCAGTAAGGACCGCGGCTTGCAGGGGTTGGCCGACTTACTAGGCTTGCCGCAGGTGCCAAGGCGGATCGAGGGCTATGACATCAGCCACATGCAGGGAACTGACAACGTAGCCAGTATGGTCGTGTTTACGAACGGCATCCCGGATAAAGCGGCTTACCGTAAATTCAAGATGCGTCTGCCTGGCAACAATGACTTCGGGCACATGGACGAGGCGATTACCCGCCGCTGCAGTGAAAAAAACCAGAAGGAATGGGGCCTGCCCGACTTGTTTTTGATTGATGGCGGTAAAGGCCAGTTAGCTGCCGCTACCCGGGCCCGCGACGCCTTGGGTGTTGTCCGGCCGATGATCGGTCTGGCCAAGCGCGAAGAAGAGATTGCCGTGCACTTAGAAAAGTCATTGGTTAACGTGTCCAAGATCGAGCTGCAAAAGAATAATGCAATCGTAAACGAGAGTGATGATTTTTGGCTTATATTACTACCTAAGAATTCGGACATCGTGAAGCTCCTGCAGCGCGTCCGTGACGAGAGCCACCGGTTTGCTGTGAGCTACCATTCGGTATTGAAGGGTAAGCGTCAGACTGCCAGCGCCCTTGACGACATCCCCGGCGTAGGGCCGGTTACCCGCAAAAAGCTCATCCGCAAGTTCGGGAGCCTGCGTGGCGTACAACAAGCGCCGTTTGCTGAGTTGGCGGCCGTCCTTGGCGAAGCTAAAGCCAAGACTGTCCAGGCGCACCTCGGCAAGTAGGTATATTGTGTGCCTCGCGATGTGTGCTACGCTATATCCGTGAATAAGACAGAGTTTGACGCGTCGTTCTTTGTGGGCAACAGAGAGCGCCTAAGGCAATTATTTACAGGGACCGCCCCTATCGTATTGACTGCGAACGGCTTACTCCAGCAGGCGAGTGACGAGCCGTATCCGTTTCATCAGGATCGCAACTTCTGGTACTTAACCGGCATCGACGAACCAGGCATCGTCCTGGTGATGGACAAAGGCAAAGAGTATCTGATCGTTCCGCCGCGCGAGGTAGTGCGTGAACAGTTCGACGGAGCGATTGACCTTGACGCCCTTGGCCGTCAGGCAGGCATCCATACCGTTATGTATGAGCGGGAAGGGTGGAAACAGCTTGAGTCCCGGCTGAAGCGGGTGCAGAGTGTGGCAACGTTGGGAGCGAATCCAAAATATATTGATGCGCTCGGCATGTACACTAACCCAGCGAGAGCCGAGCTCATTCAACGCATCAAAGACATTAATCCCGCTGTCGAGCTGCTCGACTTACGGGCTCACCTTTCAAGAATGCGGATGGTCAAGCAAGACACTGAACTCGCCTGCATTCAGGAAGCTATCGATATAACCATCGACACGATCAAAGAAGTTACCCGGCCAAAGCAGCTAGTTAAATATGCCTACGAGTACGAGATTGAAGCCGACATCACCCGGGGATTCCGCCGCCGCGGCGGCAGCGGGCTAATGGGCCATGCCTTTCCTCCTATTGTAGCCAGTGGTGAACGAGGCTGTACCATGCACCACATAACCAATAACGGAGCCCTGGCTTCGGGCGAATTGCTTATTTTGGATGTCGGCGCCCAGTCGGGCAAATATGCCGCCGACATCACCCGCACCGTCTTACTCGGCGATGGCCGGCCTGCTAAGCGCCAACAGACTATATATGACGCTGTCCTAGAAGCACAGCAATATGCTTTTTCGTTGCTTAAGCCGGGCGTGATTTTGCATACTTATGAGAAACAAATGGAAGAATTTGTGGGCGAAAAATTGCGCGAATTAGGGCTAATTAAAACGATTGACCGTGAAAGCGTACGATATTACTTCCCGCATGCCACGTCTCATTTTTTGGGCTTGGATACGCACGACGCGGGTGACTACGACCACCCACTAGAGCCTGGCGTCGTACTGGCGGTGGAGCCGGGCATTTACGTGCCGGATGAGGCGCTCGGTGTCCGCATAGAAGACAATGTCGTCATTACGCCGGAGGGCTGTCGTGTCCTGAGCGAACGCCTGCCCCGAGTGTTGGCCTAAGGATTTTTTTGGTATAATACGCTCAAGCTATGAATCACGGTTTACTTTATCGTTTCTTGGTGAGATGGTTGGTCTGCAGTCTTGGCCTGTGGATTGCAGCCGGCTTACTTAGCTCCGGCATTGACTACGGCAGTAGCGTCCATGTGGTTATTGTCGCCGGACTTATCCTGGCTGTCATCAATTCAATTCTTCGCCCGCTGATTGTTATTTTGTCGCTGCCGGCTATTTTGTTTACCCTGGGTCTGTTCATGATTATCATAAACGGCTTTATGGTTTTCTTGGTCAGCAAGTTCTATAGCTCGCTAGAGATTACCAGCTTTTGGTGGGCGGTACTTGCTGGTATGATTATCGGACTGGTAAACTATTTAGTAACTGCTATTTTAGAGAATCGAGACAAATGAACATTTTTAACTGGATCACAATTATATCGATGTTACTCCTGACGCTGCTCATACTCGTACAGACGCGAGGCGCTAGCTTGGGCGCTGGCCTGGGCGGTGGCGGCGAAGTCAATACGGTCCGCCGCGGCACCGACAAGAGCGTCCACCAAATGACCATTATTACGGCTATTGTTTTCGCTGGCTCGATTATCCTTGGAATCGTCATCGCTTAAGGTAACGGCTTATGATTGCGCGCGCATTTAAGCTCCGCTTCCGCCGCCGTCTGCGTCTGCGTAAGCTGCAGGTCGAAGAACTGGGCCAGCAGGCCGAGCGCCAGCTTGAGCGCAATTTTTTCCGCCGCCTCGAAAGGCTGACTGACGTCCGCCGCTTTGTATTGACCTGGATTGTGCTGTTGGTCCTTCTGGGTGCCAGCGTAGCTGCACAAATTGGCGGTCTGCGCGGCTATTACCAGGTGCCCGCTCCCGTTGCGGGTGGCACATACAGCGAGGGAATCCTAGGCTCGTTTACCAATGCCAACCCGCTCTATGCAACAAACCCTGTAGACATCGCCGCTTCGCGGCTGCTATTCGCCGGGCTGTTTACGTATGACCAAAACAATAATTTAGTTGGCGACTTGGCGGCTGGCTATACGGTGGACGCCCGTGGCACAACCTATACCGTAACGCTGCGACCCAAGCTTACCTGGCATGACGGTCGCCCGCTGACTGCCGAAGACGTCGCGTTCACCTACGGGCTCATCCAGAACCCCGACGCCAGGTCGCCTCTCAACCCCAGCTTTCAGGGGATTGAGGTTGTGGCTCTCGACGAGTCGACGGTAACCTTCAAACTCCCCAGTCCCCTTAGCTCGTTCCCCTATTCGCTGACAAATGGCATCGTACCCAAGCACGTGCTTGCCGGCTCCTCGATGAATGCCCTAAGGACGCTTTCGTTTAATACCGTCAAGCCAGTCGGGGCGGGTCCGTTCAAGTTTAGTACGCTTGAGGTTAATGGCGATTCCGCCGCTACTCGCGAAGAGCGGTTGGCCTTGGACGCCTTTGACGGCTACTACGCCGGCAAACCCAAATTGGACCGTTTTGTCGTGCATTCCTTCCGCTCCGAAGAACGTTTGATACAGAGCTTTAAGGACCAAGAGATCAACGCGATGGTCGGCCTTACTAAGCAGCCCGAGGGATTGGCAAAAGGTTCGACCCGGCTTTACAACTTGCCGCTGACAGCCGCTGTTATGACATTCTTTAAAACCAGCGAAGGTGTCCTGAGCAATGTAAAAGTCCGCCAGGCCCTGGTGCGCGCCACTGACCAAATGGCTGTCATTAAGAGCCTGGATTATCCGTCATTGCCTGTCCGGGAGCCATTGCTGCCCAAGCAGGTAGGTTACAATCCGCTATACCAGCAGGCGCCCTTTGACAGGGTGGCCGCCAACGCCGTACTCGATGAAGACGGCTGGATAAAAGGCGGAGACGGTATTCGTCGAAAAGATGGGGTCAAGTTGAGCTTCTCGATGGTGGCCCAGAACAATAGTGAATATGCCAATGTGGCACGGGTCCTGCAAAAAAACTGGCGTGCAGTAGGCGTCCACGTTGACATTATTCTCGAAGACAACACCGACTTTCAATCTACGCTCTCCAGCCATAGTTACGACGCCTTGCTATACGGTATTTCTATCGGCAACGATCCGGACGTAATTGTGTATTGGGACAGCAAATATGCTGATGTCCGTGCCGAAAACCGTCTTAACTTTTCTGAGTACAAGTCTGCTACTGCTGACACTGCACTCCAGGCAGGCAGGACGCGTTCCGACATCGCCCTCCGCGCAGTGAAGTACCTGCCGTTTTTGCAGGCCTGGCAGGCTGACGCCCCGGCTGTGGGCCTTTATCAGCCTCGTTTTTTGTATATCACCCACGGGCCCGTATACGGATTGGGCGAGCACCCTATTAATGCAGAGGTAGAACGCTTTACAAATGTCCACAACTGGATGATTCGCGAAAAAGGTATCTCTCAGACCCGCAAGTAGCTTGCATAAGAGCAACCTTTGCAGTACAATTGCCCCTGTTAGTACGCGCGAGTGGCGGAATTGGTAGACGCGCTAGTTTCAGGTACTAGTGCCCGCAAGGGCGTGGAGGTTCAAGTCCTCTCTCGCGCACCAAAGTAAAACCCCGAACTTTCATCCGGGGTTTTACTTTGGCCTGTCAAAATGATTTAAACCGTGGGCCGAGGATTGCCATTGGTAATTCGGTGGCAAAATACCCATATGCCCGAACCGGTAAACCCATGGAGAACCCTCAGTTCTCGGATTGTCCATCAAAGCCCTTGGCTTACACTTTATGAAGACGATGTTATTAAGCCAAATGGTGAAGCAGGTAAGTATACCTACGCCAAGAGCCCGCCCTTTGTACTTGTCGTAGGATATGACGGCGAACGATCCATCTTAGTCCGCCAATTTCGCTACCCGCTAAAACGAGAAATGATCGAATTTCCGGGCGGCAGTATAGATGAGGGCGAAGGACCGCTGGAGGCTGCAAAGCGCGAATTCGAGGAAGAGACCGGACTGAAGGCAGATAAGTGGACGAAACTCGGTGTAATCCATAATCCTAACATTGCGACAGTATTTTTGGCGGAACAACTTACAGAAACTGGCAAAGAGCAAATGGACGAAGATGGTATTGCAAATGTCGCTCGTTTGGCGTGGCATGATATTGATCGGCTAGTGAGCAGGGGTGAATTTACTGATTCCAAAACATTGGCAGCCCTGCTGCTGTTTGAACGTCACCACCCTAAAGCCTAAGCGTACTTGACATTATCATACCACTTTGATACCATTTTAGTACTATGACCATCAAGCTACAAATTCCCATAGATCAAGAGGTTCGTGACGGCCTAGAGCGCCGTGCCCGCAGTTTGGGCTTTGATTCTGCCCAAGCGTATATTCGCGTATGGGCCAAAGCAGAGGCCGATGGCCGTAAACTTGACTTTGACGGCAGAGCGGTTGTGCTTAGCCCCGAAGCTAATGCCCGCTATGAGCAAATGATTGCTGAGCTTGATGTCGAAAAAAAGGCAAGCAAAGTTAAAGAATTTCATTCTGTTGAAGAATTCATGAAAGACCTATAGGCATGAAGCCTATCCGTCGCCACCGCAAGTTCGAAAAGAGCTTCCAGAGTCGTATCTCTCCAAACCCAAAACTTAAGAAGCAATTCCAAATCCGGCTTCAATTATTTTTGGGGGTGTACGGGACTATCCATTAGACGACCATCCTCTTGTCGGAACAATGAAAGGCCTGCGTGCTTTTTCAATTGGTGGTGACTTGCGAGTTGTATATCGGGAGGCAGAAGACCATTATGAATTCCTTGATGTTGGCTCGCATAATCAGGTTTACTGAGCTGTCCTCCTCGGAGCTTAATGCTTTATCTGGTGGTATTGCTACCGCGCATTACCTAGCATGGTATCCACTCATCTCGGTCTCAGGCTTGATAACTCGTATTTCTCCGCCATAATACACAAAGCCTAGATCAATCAGTTTCTGGTACATCACAACCAAACTAGTCTCAATGGTGTTCCACGATAGGTCGATGTGCCGCACCAAAATTTGTAACAGATACGAAAGTGTTCCACAGCTCGAACCAACGAGTATCAATGTGGAACACTCTTTGTATTTCTGTCATTAAACCGATGTAGTTAAAAAGCTCGGCTAGATGACGCGAGTATGAGATGATTGTTACATGAAAGCCGTTGAGCTCAATAACAAACAGGCGATTCCAGCTATGGGATTCGGCACATGGCGATTACCAAATGATGATGCGGCATCACTTGTTGAAGAAGCAATCAATAGTGGCTATCGGCACATAGACTGTGCCATGATTTATGAAAATGAAAAAGAAGTCGGTGAAGGGATAGGAAGTGCTATCGCTAAAGGATTGGTGAAACGCGAAGACCTTTTCGTGACCAGCAAACTATGGAATACGGACCACGCTACCGAGCATGTCACCGAAGCGTGTCGTAAAACTCTGAACGATTTGAAGCTAGACTACCTGGATCTCTACCTGGTGCATTGGGGTGTTAGTTTTGTGCATGGCGAAAGTTTAGAACCATTAGACGAAAACGGAGTCGCAAAGTTTTCACCTATACCAATGCAAGAAACATGGCGCGCGATGGAACAGCTCGTTGAAGATGGGTTAGTGAAAGCTATCGGCGTTGCAAATTTTACTGCGCCAATGCTGATCGACCTCCTGACATATGCAAGAATTAAACCGGCCATAAATCAAATTGAGCTCCATCCATTTCATGCACAGGATGATCTAGTGAAGTTCTGCAAGAGCCTCGGTATTGCCGTTACGGCGTATTCACCCTTTGGATCTGCGGGCGCTCCGGTTCTTAACAACCCGGTCTTGCAGGCTATTGCGGAAAAATATAGCCGCACTCCTGCGCAGGTGGCGCTTCGGTGGGCCCTGCAGCGAGACACGGTTGTGATTCCAAAAAGTGCAAATCCAGCAAGAATTAAAGAAAACGTCAAAATCGATGACTTTGAGCTTTCTGATGAAGATATGGACACCATCACTTCACTAGATCAGCGGAAGATTTTTGTTAATCCAATTGAATGGTGGGGTCTCCCTTATTTCTAGTATGCTCTCTCGGCCATCAGAATTAGACTGAGTTCTAGAGTGTTGCACGACAGATCGATGTGCCGCAATTCTTTTCGTTTGGTATAGATTTCTAATCTGTTGAATGAGGTTCAAGCCCTCCCGCATGGGTTTGTTATAATGAGGCTAATCAAGTAAGGATTTTATATGGGGAAACCGCAAAAGTGGGAAGAGCTGAAGCGTGAAGTCGTATACCAAAAATATTCCCAAATCATAGAACGGCGTGATTATCGGCTGCCGAATGGTGAAATCGCTGATTATTATATTCACGTCGAACCTCCCGGTGCGTGCGCGCTTGCAATCACTAAAGACAACATGGTCGTTACTATCCCTCAATATCGGCCAGGGCCGGACGCGATTCTTCAAGAGCTCCCGGGTGGACGAGTCGAGAAGGGTGAAGATCCTAAAGAAGCGGCTATGCGAGAGCTGCTAGAAGAAACAGGTTACGCCGGAGATGTAGTAGAAGATTGGGCGGGTACTTGGCAGGCAGATGCTTATACACAGCTTAATAGGACGATAGTGATTGTTAAGAATTGTACAAAAGTCACTGATTCTCGGCTGGAAACAACTGAATTTGGCGAAGCCGTGTTGGTTGACATTACTGATTTTGTTGCTCTGGCGCGTACCGGGCAGCTCACCGACGCCGCGGGAGCTATGCTTGCACTCGACCACCTTAATTTCCTTAAGCGTTAAAATTTCAGGACCAGGAAGATTTCTTTGCCGGGTCTGATCTTGCCGTCGTTACTACTCGTTTATCTGAACGATTGGCTTCTAGTGCAAGCCACGAGGCTCTGGCGCCTGGAAGCGCCAAGCGGCGTTAGTGTTTTGCCTAATAAGTGGGGAACGCAATGCTATACTTATCGTATACAATTCCTGTAAAGGAG
This sequence comes from Saccharimonadales bacterium (SeqCode), assembly GCA_035758825.1. Taxonomy (GTDB): domain Bacteria; phylum Patescibacteriota; class Saccharimonadia; order Saccharimonadales; family UBA4665; genus JARIHD01. Next base: position 240,874 of record DASTWA010000008.1, on the reverse strand, counting down.
CACCCATGAATCCAAACCAAGTTTATTATTCGTCCAATAGTCCTGGGCCAAGCAGGGGCCGGCGCCTGTTGCTGGTCGCCGGATTGCTGGTTTTAGTCGGTGCCGCGCTAGCTCTCTTTTTGTTCTTGGCCCGTTCTAATGGCGAAAACGAAAACGGCGAAAACAGACAGCAGACCAAGGACAGCGGCGAAATACTGCCATTGAATACAGCCAGTGGCTTTAGTCTGGTCGCACCCAAGAATATGAAAGGTTACGCCAGGGGTACCAACTTTACCATAGATGTGGGTGATTACACGACCAACGACAATGCCTGCAACTTGCAGTTCGGAGTTGCGCCACCGGATGAACTGCCGGGCACCACGCCCCTGTCAATCGCCAATGCACACCTGGGAGCCGGTACCGAGTTTGGCTCCGTAGGCGATGACCCTAGGGACGGCGATGACTTGATACTGAGGGCTGCCTCGGGCGGGCAGCGGTATTCGATGCCGACGTACGAGTTCGAATACAGCCGCGATGGCGTAAATTATAAGGCACGATATGCCATTAGTATGTTGGCCGGAGGCGACCGGGCCTTTGTGCGGATGTACTGTGCTAATACCGGCGAAGCCGTACCGGACGCCAGCCTAAAGAAAATTACCGACAAGGCAAAAGAAATAACTGTCCAGACTGAGTAACGGCGTAGTACGTCGGCGCGGCGGCAACGCGGGAGCTAGTGTGCTATGATACTGCTAGAGTTTAATCATGAAACAGGGGTTTTAATACGATAATGAGTAAGGTTGCGCATTATTTACAAGAACACTTAATGGGGGAGGTGATGACCTCTCCGGATGCGCGCCGCTTCTTCGCAACTGATGCCAGCGTCTTGTCCTTGACGCCCGCGGTAATCGTCTACCCTCGGAACGAGAATGATGTCCGTAAGACAGCGCGTTTTGCGTGGCAGTTGGCGGAGCGTGGGCGCGTAATCCCCATAACCGCCCGTGGTGCCGGCACCGATCTTAGCGGCGCCGCATTAGGCAGTGGAATCATATTGGCCTTTCCGGCTCATATGCACCGGATACTGGAGCTGGACAACAAAAATGGCATCGTCACCGCGGAGCCAGGCATAAATTATGGCAAACTCCAGCAGACGCTGCATACGCACGACCGATTTTTGCCTCCCTACCCGGCATCGCTCGAATACTCTACGGTTGGCGGAGCTATCGCCAACAATACCAGCGGCGAAAAGTCGGTCAAATACGGGGACACCCGTGATTATGTCCGGAGTCTTCGCGTGGTATTGGCTAACGGCGAAGTCATCCAAACCGAACGTCTAAGTAAACGTGATTTGGGCAAGAAGCTTGGTCTGGCTACCTTTGAGGGCGAAATATACCGGGCAGTCGATGCGCTCCTCGAAGAGAACGCGGACCTTATAGATAAATCCGTAACCGGTGTTACCAAGAATGCTGCCGGGTACTTTTTGGGTGATATTAAACGCAAGGACGGGTCGTTTGACCTGACGCCACTTATTGTCGGATCGCAGGGCACGCTAGGCATTGTTACCGAGGCTACGCTCGAAACTGAGCCTTACTCACCACAGACCATTCTGGTCGCTGCCCAATTTGACGACCTCGAAAAGGCTCAAACGGCCGTTTTGGAACTCCGTGATCTGCCCGACATGCCATGCGCCATCGAAATGGTCGACGACCAGCTATTAAGCGTCATAGACAAACTTAACCCCAACCAGCTTAAAGATGTCATTACCAAACCATTCCCGCGCGTGGTCATGCTTATTGAGTTTGACAGCGCCAGCGAACGCACTCAAAAGCGTCTCATCAAAAAGACACAAAAGATGCTCGAAAAGCTTGGCGCCAGTTTTCAGATAGAAACCGATCCGGCTGAGCAGGAGAAGCTCTGGAAGATCCGCCATGCTTCGGCCTCTATCGTGGCCCATGCCGAGGGCAACACCAAGGCGCTGCCGATCATCGGTGACGGAATTGTGCCCCCTGAGCGCCTGCGCGAATATATAGAAGGCGTGTATGCTATCTTTGACCGCGCCCACCTGCAAGCGGCCGTATGGGGCCATGCCGGCGACGGGCACCTCCACGTGCAGCCTTTCCTGGATTTAAGCCAGGTTGGCGACCGCCAGAAGGTGTTTAGGATCATGGACGAGTATTACAATCTTGTCATCGATTTGGGCGGCAGTATTGCCGGCGAGCACGGCGAAGGCCGTTTGCGGGCACCCTATCTGGCCAAGCAGTATGGCCCTGAACTCTACGCTGTTTTCCAAAAGGTTAAGCAGATTTTTGATCCGTACGGGACACTCAACCCAGGCGTTAAGGTCAATGTCAGCCTCGACAATGTCAAAGCCTTGCTCCGCAGCGGATATTCATTGGACCATTTATACAATCACATGCCGCGATCTTAGCGGGTACCCCTTGAAAAATAAGCGCAAACGTCGTAATATACGATAGTTAATCAGCTACGCGGACGTGGCGGAATTGGTAGACGCGCTACTTTGAGGTGGTAGTGGGGCAACTCGTGGAGGTTCAAGTCCTCTCGTCCGCACCAAAGAAAAAGACTCTAGGCCCCTAGGGTCTTTTTCTTTATGCAGACACTTGGCATACTTAAGCGTAATGACAGAACGATTAACAGGCGGACTCCCACCTGAAGCTCTCCGGGCGCTCAGCCAGACTGACTACGATGATCATTTTATGCTTGGCAAGGAAGCAGGCGCCGACAGGATAATGGGGACAATTGAACTGGAGGGTCGTAAGCCCAGCAATCCGGCGGATGTTGCCGCAGTAAGCGGAGACTTTTTGGCTGCCGCTTCTGCCTATGCTGATGCCCAAATGCCAGCGGGGCGCTAAACAGCCTCGAGCTCGCGCTGCATGCGCGAAGCGAGTTCGGTCAGTTCAGCCTGATCGGCGTCTGCCATATATGCCCCAAAGAGCAGATGGTTGGCAAGCGATGCGCCTTCATGTAACGGTGATGTGGCCCGTGCATACGGTATGCCGGGTGTAAAGCCTTCGGTATGGTTTTCTCCTAGCAGGCGAAGAGAAGGGTCGGAGGGAGCGGAGCCATGCCCCCAGATAGCCGGGATGTCCGGGTATCGTCGGCAAAGGACGGGTACGCTCCGTTGGAGGCTGTGCTGGGTGAAGGCGTGGTTGGTTAGCACCATGTAATCCTGGAGCAGCCGGCCGCCAAAGATGACGTTACTTTGGGTGCCGCCTAGGGCTTCGGGTAACTCATACTGCAAGTCGCTTCGATGGGATCTAAAGGCTTCAACAAATTGAGCAATCGGGGCGCGAGGGCCTTCTCGGCGCAAGTATCTTGTGGCAAACTCTGCCTGCCGAAAGGCTTCAGCTTTGACCGTCGCGGGGTAGACACTTACGTCACCTTTTGGTAAGGCGTCACGGTCGAATTGCGTTTCGACCACCAAGGCACGCTGTGGGGCACGCGAAGGAGCCAGCTCGAGCTGACGGATAGCTACCTCTGGAAGCATGCTGTTTACGCAACGCTTGCCCCGGTAGGTGCTCTCTTTTGCCTTGAGGGCAGCGGTGACGATATCGCTGTCGGTTGGGATTTGAGCCCCGTCGGCAATAGCAGCCTGTACAATAAATCCTCCGCTGCGTTGTCTGCGGACCCGGATGGCGTCGTCGATTTCGTAGGGAGACCGGGTGTCGATGGCTACGAAAGGCCCGCCATCGGTCAAATCGATGCGTGAGGCATCATTAAGACCACTGGGACGAAATAGGTCCAGATCAGCAGTCAGCACATTCAGTTGTTCCCGGCTAAAAATTCCCATAATAAATTCGAATTATTGTAACACTTTTCTATTTTATTGCAAACCATTTGTTGTTATTGCTGGTCCTCGTTTTGGGGCGTACACTACGGAGTAGTGAAAATTGCATTTTCCGCTCCGACCGACAATAAAACCCATAGATATTGTATTGCCTGCAACGCTGAAGCTATTAGCAAGATTAGGGTGAATGGCTACCTAAAGTGGCAATGCTCGGCATGCGGCCAGGTAAACGATCGCTATATCCATCTAGGCAACACTTCTAAAGACGGGAAGTGGTGGATAGCCGACGATGGAGAGCTTTGGCACGAAAGTGCTGGCGTGTTTGTACGAAACCGGGAGGGTAAATATCTCTTTTTTGAACGCGTCGCTTACCCTTTGGGGTATACAATCCCTGCTGGGCACGTAGACAACGGAGAGGCAGGCGAACATGCTGCAATCCGTGAATTACAAGAAGAAGTAGGGATAGGTTCAGAACACCTTACCCCAGTCATAACGACTAAAATTGTAGGCGATATGTGCATCGGTGCTGCCGATAGCCATTTGTGGCATGTGTATCGCGAAGACTTGGCTGAACAGCCTGAAGTGCGCGTTCTCGAAGAAGACGAAGGCCGTGCGCCGGTCTGGATGACGCTGGATGAGGCCCTAACAAAGCAATTGCCGTTTGCTGTCCGGTATTTGATTGACAACTATGCCGATCAAATCGGCCGGTAATCATATTGCAAAATAAGGAGTTAGGTAGTACAATAATTTGGTATTCGGACGGGCGCTTAGCTCAGCTGGCTAGAGCATCTCGTTTACACCGAGAGGGTCGGGGGTTCGAATCCCTCAGCGCCCACCAAACAAAGAACCGGTCTTGAACCGGTTTTTTGTTTGGCCCAGATAGGTCATCCGTCCAAAAAGGTGGCAGGGTAAACACCTTCGCCGTAATCGTTAATCGCCCCGCACATCGCCCGGAGAACCCGTTCGTACATCTTCCATTCGCCATATACGACCACCACGCTGCCGAGCTCGGTATGCTCGACCACCGAGGCGAACTGATCGGGGGTCAGCTGAGAGGCAATATATAGCGTGTGATGCGGGGGCAATTCGAGCACTGTTTGGGACGGTGTAATCATTAACACATCGGCCACTTCGTTGGGCTTTGTGCTGAACTTTAAGGCCTTCATTCTGGAGATATCGCGCTCAAGTCCGTAACGTTTTTGCCGGTCCAGGGTGCTGGACCGGTAGCGTTCGGTTTCGCGGATAATTCGCATCCAACGCTTACGTATGACCGGCAGTAATTTGGCGGGCTCATCGCAGACAATAACGGCCGGTCCTACAGCCAAGCGTTGCGGCAAATGCCTGGTAAGGTCCAGGCTGACGTGTTCGGACGTAATAACTTCGCGGGCATCAACGTACCAGCGAGGGCTTGTAGGAGGGAGGGTCATACCCCCTCCAATGCATAAGGCGGTTGTTCTTGCTGCCGGGTATCGAATGTTGACCACTCGGTTATCCAGCGGGTTCGGTCATGCAGATGTGTGTTGCAGGCAAATGCCTGGTGGCCATTGGCATATAGCGATCCGGCTGCAACACTGTTTAACGGAACTTTCTGAAGACATATGACACAAAAGACAGTGTCGTAGTCATTCGTGCCCTCGGACACGACAAGAACGGCCATTAGGTGCTCCTAGTCCCCCTAAGTAATAAAAAAGGACAGCCATTGCTGGCTGTCTACACCTACAACGAAGGATTGTACCCAAGTTGATTACAATGGCTGCCCTTTTTTAGGTATCATGCAATACCCGTTGTAAGTGTAGACCGTCGTAGTATAGCACTGCAAGGGTCTTGTGCAAGAGCTGTGGATTAGTTGATCCGTTTTACGCGCCACTGCCATGATGGACCGGTAATAGCTTCCTTGAGAACCAGCGGCGTTGAGGTCGTATGATTGCCCGATGATACCAGCGCCGCGCCTACTGTGGCGCCTGCCGGCTTGGAACCGTTGATTTTGTGTAGTTCAATGTTGGGTGTGATGGGTTTGCCATTCCAGGCGATTAGCGAGACGTCCTTTTGGGCGACAACTTCGGCAGCTTCCTGCCATGGTGTTGTAATGGTGGCAAATACCTCGCCGGCTTCGATAGGTGTTTTTGCGCCAAAATGGGGTTTGGCCGAATTTAATAGCGGTTCGCTGTCGGCTAGCGCTGCTCGCAAGGTCGGCTCTCCCATGACGGCGCCGATGAGCATAATCTTTTTGCCCTTTACCTCATGATTGGCAGCAAACAAGAAACAACCTCCGGCTTCGTCAGTCAAGCCGGTTTTGATGCCGATAATACCATTAAAGCCCAGGCGTGAGTTGGCGCTATATATGACACCATGGACAGGAATAGTTGCCGATGGCTGGACGACTATTTGGGCGATAATCGGATTACTCATAGCTAATTCACCCAAACGGACAAGCTCGGAAGGCGTACTTTTGCTGTCCGGCGCAAAACCACTGGCATCGGTGGCGACGATGGTTTGTTTGAGTCCCATACGCGACAACATCTGGTTTGCGTATGCGTGATATTTTTCCATTGACCCGAACGACCAGATTGCGGCACTGTCGGCCATGTTGTTTGCCGAGGGCAGGAGTATGGCTTGCAAGACCTGGTAAAGCGATATTTTTTCACCCACCTCAACCTTGGCGTACGAGCCGCCCATGCCATAGTATTTATTGAACAATGCAACATCTGCGGCTGTCATGGTTAGCATGGGGGATGATTTGGCCGACTTGAAGGGATGCTTTTCGAGCACGGCGAGCACTGTTACTATCTTGGAAATGCTTGCCATCGGGCGTTGGGCTTGTGACCCGTGGGTTTCGAGTACGCCGTAGCCTTTGGCACCGATAGCAGCGTAGCCCTGGGCGGGCCAAGTGAGCCTGACCGAATTGACCTGGCTGGTCATGGCTACAATGGATGCATCGGCATGCGGCAGCGGACGCGCAAGATTAAACAGTGCTCCGATGGCGAGCATCATCAGCACAAAGCTGAAGAGTTTTCGTTTGATATGTCGCTTAGGCCGTTCATATCGTCGCATAATCTGTACATAGTATAACGTCGTTAAGTCGTTTGTCACATGCAGATATGTATGCTTTTTACGTCTCGGGCAGGTTGCAAAATGTAATTCGAGCGCTATACTCACACAAGTGTAATCGTACGCACAACAAATCTCGTAAAGGAGGGGAGACCAGTGAAAGCAGCTGAAAGGGCGCATCTTTTGCGCTTGGCTGTCTTGGTTGCCATTGCCCTGATAGGTCTGGCTGGTGCAAGGCTGTTTGGCTGGAGCGGAGTCGAGCACTCGTTGCCCTACGTGTTGGTAGCAAGCGCTTTGCTTTGTTTTGGGCTGTACATGGCCGTATATGGTATCGACAAGTTCGAGGCCAGGTTGCATTGGCGAATCGTGCTTATTGCGGTCACTGTCGGGGTACTGTGCAAGTACCTGATCATTTTTCTCGCAGCCTATATGGCAACGAGTAACTGGGAATACGCGGTGCTCGGAATGTCGGTCGCCCAGATCGACCCTTTGAGTGTTGCAGCACTCCAGGGTGACCCGCGCATGAACCCCAGAACCAAAACTGTCCTCAACATGTGGGCGAGTTTTGACGATCCCATGACGGCACTGGCAACGCCATTCATCCTGGGTCTGTCGGCGAGTTTTGCCAACCAGGCGTTTGCAGACGGTACTAAATGGACCGATGCCTTGATTGACCTTGCACCGTTCGCCTTGGCATTGCTTGTGGTGGGGCTGGTAGCTTTACGCCGTCGCATGCATGATATGCGTGGCACGCGCGGGCTGATGCACAAGCTTGACGACAGCGAAAAGGCCAAGGGTACGGTCGCGAGTGTGGTAGGCGCCATTTCGGCGCCGCTTCGGCTGTATAGCATTGCGGCACTGATTGGCTGGTTTGTCCGGCCTGAGTGGCTCGGTAAAGGCCGCCGCGCAGAGTTGCTCACCAACACGGCACTATACGGTGCGACGTTCTTGCTAGGGATCCTCCTGGCTGGTGGCGTTGACTGGAAGGGCGGTCTGGTCCTTGGTGCTGCGACGTACGCGTCGCAGATCATCGTGGCATGGCTGGTCATGTGGTCCGCGTCCCGTATGGGTAAGGAGGGATCGGCAACACGTTCCTTTTCGGCTCGCGACACCTGGCATTTGGCGCTGGCGCAGCAAAACGGCATTACCGCCATCGTCCTGGCCCTGAATCTGGAGCCGTTCATTGATGGTGCTGTAGCTGCCGTGTCGCTGGCTATCGTTGTAGCAAACCTGCTCAACTTTGCTTGCAATTGGGCATTCGACCGCCTCGAAGCACGTCGCGCCTGATTGCAGGCAACTATCCGTACCTCAGCGAGAGGAGATTACACCAAGAGGGTGACTAGTCTGGCCGTCACGCCAACAGTTACCCTCTTACCCCCATGCCGAAAAACCGTAATTAAAGCTGGAGTATTACACAAGAAGTACTGTTTAAGCTAAGGCTGTTACGCTATACTACAAGCGTAAGCAAAGGAGTTACTTAAATACTATGACACCCGCAATTATAGCTATTGTCGCCGCCGTCCTGCTGGTCATCATCGTGGTGATGATGTACAACAGCCTGGTGCGTACTAAAATCCGTGTCGAAGAAGCTTGGAGCGATATAACCGTCCAGCTGAAGCGCCGATACGACCTTATACCTAATTTGGTAAACGCCGTAAAGGGATATGCCAAGCACGAAAAAGAAGTAATCGAGAATGTCACCAAGGCCCGCGCTAACGCCCTGAGCGCCCAAGGCGTCCAAGAGACAGCTAAGGCTGAGAATCAGTTCGAACAAGCTCTAAAGAGCCTGTTTGCCGTCGCCGAAGCCTACCCGCAGCTCCGCGCCAGCGAAAACTTCCAAAAGCTGCAGGACGAATTGACGGACACCGAAGATAAAATCATGGCATCCCGCCGTTTCTACAATGGTTCGGCCCGTGACTTAAACATCAAGATTGATACATTCCCAAGCAATCTCATCGCCAAGATGTTTGGCTTTAAGAAACGCGAGTTCTTTGAAGTCGATGAGCCTGCTTCTATCGAGAAGCCGGTAGACGTTTCTTTCTAAATTAATAGAATATGTACTCAGAAATAGCAGCTAACAAACGTAAAACGTGGCTTATTATGGCCATCTTCGCGCTGATTATCGGCGGGATGGGATGGATTGTAGGCAACCTTTATGGACAGCCATATTTTTTGTACCTGGCCCTGATTATTGGTGGCGCGTATGCGCTCATTCAGTACTTTGCAGCCGCAAAGATAGCTTTGGCAGTGAATGGCGCGAAAGAAATCTCCAAAAAAGACGACCCCCGGCTATACCGAACTGTCGAGAATCTGAGCATCGCTACGGGCATGCCTATGCCCAAGGTGTATGTCATAGATGACCCGGCCCCGAATGCTTTTGCTACCGGGCGTGACCCCAAGCATGCAGTTGTCGCTGCAACGACCGGTCTTCTGGGCATTATGGACGACCAGGAGCTAGAGGCGGTTATTGCCCACGAGATGGGACACGTCAAAAACTATGACATCAGGGTGATGATGATCGTCTTCGGGCTGGTCAGCGCCATCGGGTTTATCGCTGATATGATTTTCCATATGATGTGGTTCCGAAGCAGCGACGACGAATCGCCTAATCCAATCTTTTTGGTACTGGCGATCGTAGCGGCCATTCTGGCGCCGTTCATCGCGATGCTCGTCCAGCTGGCCGTGTCACGCCGCCGCGAGTACCTGGCAGATAGCACCGGCGCGCTAACTACACGCTACCCCGAAGGTTTGGCCCGTGCTCTCGAGAAGATCCGGGACCATGGGTCGGTTATGCGCCGACAGAATACGGCTACCGCCCACTTGTTCTTCGCAAACCCTTTAAAGGGTAAGGCTATGGCCCGCCTGTTTAGCACACACCCGCCAGTCGAGGACCGTATCGCCCGATTGCGCGGAATGGGCGACCACCTGTAAACTAAGAAGTACGATGTCAAAAACTCCAAACGCAGACAAGAAACCGGTCAAAACGCCCCGTAAACTCAAAACCGGCAGCTACAAGTCGTTCAAGCTCCAAAAACCTATTAAGACCGCCGGCCCTAAGCTGCCCAGCTCGTTTAAGCTGCTTAAGGGCACGCTCGGCGTTATGCGCCGCAACTGGAAGACGTTTCTGGGGATTATCCTCATCTACGGGGTTATGAACCTGCTTTTGGTCCAGAGTTTTAACGCCAGCGACATTAACCAGACCAAAGAAAATTTGGACGGGCTTAACCAGGGCTCTTTTGGTAGCCTGTTGTCCAGCACTATGCTTTTTGTGTATATGGCCAGTTCCTCCGGCAACATCAATAATTCGACCGCTGGCGCGTATCAGCTATTCCTGACGCTTATTACCAGCCTGGCTCTCATTTGGACGCTGCGCGAAATTTATGCCGGCAATAAGGTGCGTATTCGTGATGGGTTTTACTGGGGAATGTACCCGCTCATACCGTTTTTGCTCGTGGGGATTGTCGCACTCAGCCAGATGCTTCCGGTAGTTGTTGCCGGTTATTTGCACAATCTTGTAAGTTCCGGCATCGCTGCTACGGGAGCAGAGACAGTGTTGTGGGGCGTCGCATTCGGCATTTTTGGCTTGATGACTTTGTATATGCTGGCCTCGTCGTTATTTGCGCTCTACATAGTGTGCCTTCCCGATATGCAGCCGATGGCCGCTCTTAGGTCTGCTCGCGAGTTGGTCCGTTATCGCCGCTGGACCATCATGCGCAAGCTGCTGTTTTTGCCCATATTTTTGCTGGTCGCCGGCGGCGTGTTGATTATCCCGCTTATATATATTGCCGCTCCGCTTGCCAGTATCACCTTCTTGCTAACGAGCATGTTCGGGCTGCCGATTATCCACGGATATATGTATCGCCTATATAGGGAGCTTTTGTGAGTGGCCTAAGTAAAAAGCAGGCGGCGGAACGGGTTGCTAAGCTCCGCGAGCAGATAAATACCTACCGCTACCATTACCACGTGCTCGACGAGTCGATCATGAGCGAGGCTGCGGCGGACAGTCTCAAGCACGAGTTATCCGAACTCGAAGGGCAGTATCCAGAACTGATTACTCCGGACAGCCCAACGCAGCGCGTGGCCGGCGAACCGTTGCCCGGGTTTACCAAGATCCAGCATCGCACGCGTATGATTAGCCTGAACGACGTTTTTAACCGCGAAGAAGTTGTGGCCTGGATTGAGCGTACCGAGAAGCTCGCACCTGGCAAAAAGCTGGAATTTTTCGCTGACATCAAGATGGATGGGCTGGCATGCTCGATCGTGTACGAGGACGGTGTTTTTGTCCAGGCTATTACCCGCGGCGATGGTTTTGTGGGCGAAGACGTTACGACCAACGTCTCGACTATCGAGAGTGTGCCGTTTACCTTGCGTGAAAGCAAAAAGTTCGCTGCCTTCCTCAAGGGACGAACCGAAATCCGCGGCGAAATTATTATGCACAAGGACGACTTTGCAAAGCTCAATAAGCTACGTGAGCAGCAGGGACTCGATTTGTTCAAGAATCCCCGCAACCTGGCCGCAGGCACCATCCGGCAGCTGGATCCAAAATTGGCCGCCGACCGTCCCCTGCGTTTTAGGGCTTACGATATGCTGCGCGACGATCCGAGCGAGATTCCAACCTATGAGTATGCCTACGAAGCTATCCGTAGCTTGGGCGTGCCAGCCAATCCGCAGGCCACTGTACTCCACAGCGTCGACCAAATCATGGCCTTTGCCGACGAATGGGAGACCAAGCGGCACGACCTGCCTTTCAATACCGACGGGTTAGTTATCAAACTAAACGACCGGCTTCTATACGCCGAACTCGGGATTGTCGGCAAGGCTCCCCGCGGTGCCATTGCTTACAAATATGCTGCCGAAGAAGCCACGACTGTCGTAAAAGATATTGTCCTGAGTATTGGCCGCACGGGCGCTGCAACACCCGTGGCTGTGTTTGATCCAGTGCCCGTGGCCGGCACTACTGTACAACACGCCAGCTTACATAATGCTGATGAGATCGCCCGCAAAGACATCCGGGTCGGTGACACGGTGGTGATTTTTAAGGCCGGCGACATTATTCCACAGGTCCTGCAAGTTTTGACCGACTTGCGCCCAAAAAACGCCAAGCCATTCGATATGGAAGCGGAACTGGCGCGCCAGTATCCAGAACTGGAATTCGTACGGCCCGAAGGCGAAGCCGTTTACCGTGTTAAAGGTGCAACCGGCAAGCTGCTGCTCAAGCAGGCGCTGTCGCATTTCGCCAGCCGCGGTGCGCTTGATATCGACGGTATGGGCGAGAAAAACGTCGCTGCCCTGGTCGACGCCAAGCTGGTAGGCGACATGGCCGACATCTACACCCTGACCAAAGACCAGGTGATCGAACTGGAGCGTTTTGCAGAGATATCAGCTAGCAACCTGGTGACGGCAATCGCCGAACGCAAGACACCGCCGCTGCCTCGTTTTATTTACGGCTTGGGCATTCGTCACGTAGGTTCACAGACGGCAATCGACTTAGCAGAGCATTTTGGCTCACTCGAAAAATTGAGCAAGGCGACCATGGACGAGCTCCTGCAGGTTGAAGGTATCGGTGAAGTCGTTGCCGAATCCATCTTGGCCTGGTTTGCCGACGAAGATAACCAGCGACTAATCGATAAGTTCCATGCTTTAGGAGTCCGCCCGCATTTTGAGTCGCACGCCCACGGCCCCTTGCACGGCAAGAGTTTCGTAGTGACCGGCACCCTAGAGTCCATGGGCCGCGACGAAGCCGGCGAAAAGATCCGCGAGCTAGGCGGCACTTTCCAGTCCAGTGTAGGCAAAGATACCACCTATTTGGTGGTGGGCAAGAATGTCGGCGCCAGCAAGCTCAAAAAAGCCGAAAAATTAGGTACCAAGCAAATCGACGAGCAGGAATTCTTAAACATACTAAGGGGGTAAGTATGATCGAAGAACTTAACCAAGCAATCCGCGACTATCGTAAAAAATGGGATGCACTGCTAGCGGAACGGGCCGATGCCGGCTTTTTTGCAGACCTTAAGCCCATTTCTGTGGGCTGGAAGGTGGCTGACGCCGCCGTTTCTGATGAGCTTTATAAGAGCCTGCGTGACCTTTGCGACCAGTCGCATGCCATGTACAAGAACGAACGCTGGCTGACCACGCTTCACTTGGAGGATGTTGAGCTGGAATGGGGCATTAGCGTCATTAATATTATGCAGCGCCGTCCCGGGTCGGAGGATGCGCTTGGTTTGGATAACATCAATTTCTTCTGTCCGGCCTACGGCCAGATAGACCGTATCTTAGCCGACGAGCCTTCGCTCAAGTGGACGCACGAATCCTGCGGGCCGTACAGCCAGTGGGTATCTTTGTGGTTCGAAGACACCGAAGCCAAGCTCCGTGCTCGCAGCGTTCTGGATGTCATCCTGGACGAACTTAAAGAGGCGCGGGATAGCGTGATGGGAAAGATAGGACAATAATTTGGGCAACCTAGTTTTTATTACCGGCAACCAAAACAAGGCCGATATTTTGCAGCGTGGTCTTGGCCTGCCCGTAGAGCACCACAAATTGGACCTGGAAGAGATACAATCCCTCGACCTTAAGGCAGTCGCCGAGCACAAAGCCCGTCAGGCCTTTGACATTCTGGGCCAGCCGGTGCTCATTGAGGACGCATCACTTACATTTACGGCCATGGGCCGGTTGCCCGGAACATTTGTAAAATGGTTTATCGAAGAGCTGGGCATACCAGGCCTTGCCAAGCTGGCAGCCTCTTTGCCGTCCCAAGAAGCTGTCGCCCGTGTCCTGTACGCCTATTGTGACGGTGAATCTGTCCAGTTCTTTGAGGGCACCATGAAGGGGAAGATCATTGGCGCCCCGAGGGGCGATAATGGCTTCGGTTTCGACCCCATCTTTATTAACGACGACTATAACGTCACACGTGCCGAAATGGCCGTCGAAGATTACGATGCCACTTCTTACCGGACATTAGCCATGAAGCCCTTGCGGGAATACCTGAGAGACATCCGGGGATAGACGTAGTAGTATCGCAGCATTGAATAATGCTGTAAAAATGATATAATTTGCCAGTTCACGACCCGACGAACAACCCCAGGAGGGGAATGCTCATGTGGAATCCGTGGAAGAACCAGCCCGCTCGGGACGACAAGCCTTCGGAGCCTGAGGTGCCGGACGAGATCATCACGCGGGAGTTCGCCGCTGAAGGATCGATGCTCCAGCTCCTCACGATGGACGCCGACACGGTTATCACCACTGGTGGGGAGAACATCTCCGTCACCGTGACCGGTTGTAGGTCGGAACTCGACAAGCTCGTCATCGACAGCATCAACGGCCTGTCGATTGCTTCGCAGCGACCGAACGCAAGTGTGTCGATTTCGATCTCGGTCAACAGCCGCTCCATTTGGCAGGTGCTGCTCGCCGCGCTCTTCGGCAACCACGAAGAGCTGCTGCGCGTCACCGGCCTCGGCGACAAGCACAGGCTGAAGATCAGGGCGACCGTCCCGGATGGCACCGACCTGGTCCTAAGAGACTACGAGGGTAGTGCCGAGGCTGACGGCGTCTACGGCAAAGTCAACGCGAACGTGTCCTTCGACACAGTGCTGTGGCTGAACCGTGTCATGTCGCTCAGTGTTAACGCCGGTTCGGGCCTGGACCTCACCGTTCAGAGAGTGGTTGAGGGCGACGCACGCATCAAGGCCGGCTATGACAGCAAAGTCGTGATTTTCGGCGGCGCCATGGAAACGCTCGATCTGCGAACCGGTTCCGGTGCGAGGGTCACTGTCGACGCTCTAAGCAATCAGGTCACGGCTGTAGGCTCGTACGACTGCGAGTTCCGTCTCGGCACCATTAGGAACCTACTCAAAGTCAATGTCGGTTCCGGCAGCGTGATCTACTTCGAGACCGACGAGGCCGAACAGGTTCAGCTTGACATGAGCTACGACTGTACGGTCAAGGGCATGGGAGCCGTGCGCCATGTGGGCATCAAGGCCGGCAGCGGGGCTGAAATCATCCTGGGCTCGGTCACTGACCGGCTCGACGCCGATTGCAGCTACGACACCAAGCTGGCCACCACCCAAGGCGCTGGCACCAACACCGTCGACGTCAAGATGGGTAGTGAGGCGGACTTGCGATTGATCGGTTCGATCCAGCAGGGCGCCATTGTCACGACCTACGACGCATCCGTTGCTGTGGGTTCTCTCGGACAGGTTCGCACCAGCTTCGGCAGTGACACCGACTTCGCGACTGGTTACTTCACCGCGTGAACTGAATCGGCCTTCGGCTGATCCGGCCCATCCATGGGCAACAAGTCCTGGAAATTCCAGGCCACCAGGTAGCTGTACGGCTCGTATGTCGCATTCAATGCGATCTTAATACGAACCCCGTACGCTACCTGTTTACCCGGAGCAGGCAATCATCTTGTACGCTCCGGGTAGGCAGGTAGAGTATTTGACAATATATAAAAACAGGTTATGCTTAAAGTAATCGTGCGCCTAAAGCGGCGCGTGAAACAAACAGTTTTATCCAAAACAAAACTCCCACCCGCCGCGGGTGGGCGCGCACGAAAAAGAACTGCCCCGAACAGGCAGTTCTTTTTATGTCCAACCAGGCGCTATCGGTTGTAGTTGCTCCAGTCGCCGTCAAGCGGGATGAGCTGCTTCCAGCCATCTGGTGACTTGTCGTCTTTTACAAGACGGGTCCATTCCATACCCATATTTTCCATAGTGGACATGGTCTGCTCGACATCGTACTGACGCTCGATCACACCCTCGACTTTGGTCCCCCGGGGGAAGCCGTTTTCGGCCAGCTCATTAATCTGGTCAGGGGTCATGGTTTCGGTGGCGAACGGTTTATCCAGGGCGGTGGTATAGGTGACTAGTGTCAGCCATTTACCGGGCCGCAAATCTTGTTTGCTGATCTCCTTGCCTTTGGCGTATATCCGGGCATCGTTTTCCAGCGGCAGGCGAACATTTTTGTATGTCTGCCCGTTAAGACCGCTGTCGACGACGATGTAATCTTTGCCAACCGCCTTCAGTTTGGCGTAGGGGAAGGAATATTGCCGGTCACCAGGCTTAAATCCCTGGCCGGCCTGGCCTTTGGGCATCGGCTTGATAACATCCGGGAAGAGCTGCTCTAACATGTCATCTTCGCACCCGGATTCGACCATTGCCCTGATCTGTTCGGGCGTAACGGCACTTCCGGCTTTAATTTCGTAATAGCTGTCGACCGGGTAGTCCATATTTTGACCCTGGCAGGCATCGCTGTGCAGCCAGAAGCGTTTGTTGCCGTTTTCGAGCGTTGTTACGGCGCTAATAACCTGGGTGTTGGGCTGTAGCCAGCGCAAGGTCGCATAACCGGTGCCAGCGGTTATGGCCAGCACGGCCACACCGGCGGCGATTCCGGCGGGTTTGGTGATAAGTCGCATAGCAAATGGTCTCCTGATTGCAGAAGCGATGCGAGTGACTAATGGCGCCGGCTTGGCCTGCTCGATGTCGGCCATTACGGCTTCAGTAAAGTCGCTGCGTAATGGACGTTTGGGTGTTTTTGGTTTTTGCCACAAACGGTCGTCAATGGTACTCATGACAAAGCCTCCTTTAATTCTTTCTTGGCGCGGAAGAGCCAGCCTCGGACCGTACCGATTGGTACGCCCATGGTTTCGGCCATCTTTTCGTAAGAGTAGCCTTGCCAGTAGTGCAGTACGATAACGGTGCGGTATTTTGGTCGAAGACTTCTGACTGCGTCGTATATCTCACGCTCCTTAGCCTGCTGGTCGACTGGTGCATAGGTACTGATCGCTATCTCCTCGTCTTCTAGCGGCAAGTGCTTGTTCTGCCGCAGGTACGACAGGCACTCCCTGGTAGCTATGGTAAATATCCAGGTCTTAAAGCTAGCCTTGGCAGTGTCATACCTGTGCAGGTTTCTGTAGGCTTTGATAAAAGCCTCTTGAGCCATGTCTTCGGCCGTGTCTTCGTCGCGCAGTATGTAAAAACAGTGACGATATACGTCGTTTTTGTAGCGGTCGACAAGATGACGATAGTCATCCTTCTCGCCGCTCAGTATGCTGGCAATTAGCCGCGGTTCGTCAATGTCCATACCCTTTATACGTTCGTACGGCCCTAAAAGTTACATTACGTTATGTAAACATATTCACTGCTTGTTACAATAGGGGCAAAGAAACCCTAAGGGTGAGGGAAAAGTCGCCATGATCAAGTACTACTACAAAAGCTTGCGCAGCCAACAAGTGCAGGAACTGGCTGAGTATAAGCGTGGATGTTGGGTATATGTGGAAGCCCCAACTCCCGATGAAGTTGATTTGCTCATAGATAAGTTCAAGCTCGACCCGGGCCATGTAGAGGACGCCCTCGACGAAGACGAAATGCCCCGCCTCGAAAAAGAGGATAACCAAAGCTATATCTTCGTACGTTATGCCTACAAGAACACCGAAGGGGAACTGGTGACGGTTCCGCTTCTATTTGTGTTTAGTGACGACATTGTTATTACCATGTCGCTCGTCCATCTGCCATGCCTTGAATCATTCCTGGCTGGCAAAATCGAGTTTGCGACCACCCAACGCGCCAAGCTCGTGCTGCAGATTTTGCACCAGATCGTTGAGCAGTACGACGTGTACATTAATGGCACCAGCAAGCAGATCAAACTGATCCGCTCACGACTGCGTGGCCACGAGATCAGTAACCAGGATTTCATTGATTTCGTGCTTATCGAAGACGAGCTGAACGAATTCTTGGCCGCCCTGATGCCCACCAACGCTACTTTGCGCCGGCTGCTCAGGGGGCGCTATATCCCCTTGTTCGAGGAAGACCAGGACATCATCGAAGATCTCCTCCTGAACAACGAGCAGTCGATCGAAGCCTGTAACTCGAACATCAAATCCATCGTAAACATCCGCGAAGCCTACTCGTCAATTAGCTCCAACAACCTGAACCGCACCATGAAACGCCTGACGGTCGTAACGGTGCTTATCATGCTGCCAAGCATGTTCTATGGCATGTATGGCATGAACATCGACCTGCCATGGCAGAACGAAACTTGGTTCTTTACGGCGCTCATTACCTTTACGGTAGGACTCAATATAACGCTTTATATGGTTGCTAAACGCCGGCGTTATTTTTAGGGATACAACACAACCGGCAGAGACCGCAGCGCCCGGAATCCCAGATTGGCGTGGAATTTGCCGGGTTTTTTGGCGAACTCCGGCTGTAGCTGCATATCTGGGTAGCGGCGAGCGAGTGTCGAAAGCGCGTCGGCCATTTCAAGTCTTGCAAGCGGAGCGCCGACGCAGTAATGCAATCCCAGCCCAAACGAGACGTGATCGTTTGCTTGCTTCATCCGGTGTTGGTCGATATTGGCTGCGCCCAACAATAAGAGCACGCGCTGATCGGCGGGGATAGTGACGCCGCTGACCTCCACCAGGCGGTTAGTGACACGGGACCAGCCGATAATTGGCGGGTTGAGCGCTAGTTCCCGCTCCACGACACCCGAGACATATGATGGGTCATCGGACCTTTGGGCCAGCTCCTCCCATGCTCCTGGTTGCGACAAGAGGTGAAGTGAGGCATCGCCAATGGCGTTGGCGGTAGTCTCATGGCCGGCAACGGCGAAGTTAAGTATGACACTGGCCACTTCGTCATCACTCAGCCGGCCGTCCAGCAGCAGCCGGCTGGTCATATCGTCCGTAAGCTCCAAGTGGTTGGCCTGCATGGCCCGTCGGACGGAAACCATGCTCTGACAGGTCTGCCAGAGCCCCACGAGGCCCTGTGCGGCCTGTATTTGACCAGCCGGATCCAGCTTGCCCCACGTCAGGGCGATTTGTCCGACGCTCCACTCTTTGACCTTGTCGTACATATCGTCAGGGAAGCCCAGGATACGCATATTCACCCGCAATGGAAGCTCCCAGCCAAAGTCATGCACCAAGTCGACGGTGCCCCTCTCTTGTTCGCGGCGAGGCAATGCCGTTGCCAGGTCGTCGACTGCTTCGTGCACGATCTGCCCCATATTGCGCTGCGCTCTGGAGACGCTGGTCGGGAACGTCGCCCGGATGGCGGCGCGCGCCCGGGCATGTACTTCGCCGTCGCCCCCGGCAGTCGTAGCCGGTACAGACTGTAATTGCCCCAATACCTGCATGGCCTCGTCGCACAGAGGGTAGTGCGGGAAGAGGGTCAGACGATTGGCAAAATCTTCACTGTTCAAAAGCGCGTCACGGACATCCGCATCGCGGGATACTACCCAAAGCCCGGTCTCTTTGTCCTGGAACGGTGGTTGGCCCAGTAGCTCTTGGTAGTATGGGGCGGGGTCGTCGAGCACGCCTTCGTCCATAAATGCTAGCCGTTGTTCTGTCATAGATCCTCCTGTCTGTACACCTATCTATCCATGATTCCGTAGTATAAAGATGTGATTAGCATCACTCAACTTACTGCGTAGAGCTGTAACCGTCGGGGAATGCTATGCAATCTGGGGCAAATCTGGTAAAATCGTTTTTGTTGTACCACTTGGGGCTGTAGCTCAGTTGGCTAGAGCGCTTCCATGGCATGGAAGAGGTCCAGGGTTCGAGTCCCTGTAGCTCCACCAAACAAAAAACCGGATTTCAGTATCCGGTTTTTTGTTTGCACTTACTGGGCGGACTTTTGGCGCATGGTCAGACCGCTTGCTCGTTCACACGGTCAGCCGCCCCGATAATGAAGGCGGCTAAGTTGTTTATGGGATGGAAGTCACCCAGCCGGACCATATCGTAGCCGGCCAAAAAGCTCTCCTCCATATACTCCGAAGCATGATCGGGCCGGATTTTGTGGGGGTCGCCGACACGTATGCGCAGGACAGCGCCTTCGTCGTGGTCATCTGCCATACGCGTATCCTCGAGTGCATCGCCGATCACAATGGTGTTGGGGCGCTGCTGGCGAACGGTTTGTAGCTTGGGGCTGCCTTTTTCGCCTTTGTTCAGGATGTGGATGAGAGTGCTTTCGTCCCAGCCTGTAATGCGTCCATTGTTCGGATCACTTTTAAGTTTGGTTGACAATATGAGGTCGGGATCCAGGCCATATCGTGCGGCAACCACATCAATAACATCATGGATGCCTGCCGACAAAATAGTCGTATGAATGCCGTTTTCCCGGCAGGTCCCAAAGAATTCCGCAGTGCCCGGACGCAGCTGGACGCTTCGCGCCGCCGTCTCGATATGGCGGATGTTTGCGCGGTCGTCAACATAGAGTTGCAGTGTTTCATTCCACCAGGTTTCGGCTTGCGGACGGGTGAGGGTGTGGTTTAGCTCCAGCGGCTGGTATGTATTCCAGAGTTCGCGGTCCTTTACCTGCGCCTCAGGGGACAAAAGGCCCGAGAGAATGTCCCAGCTGGTCAAGTCCTTGGCGCCATTGGTTGTCATAGTCCGATCAAAGTCCAGACGCGCCTCCAACGTAGCCGCACCGTCGAGGGCTATAGCACCAATTTTGGCTTGCACCTGCTCCAGGTCGTTAACAAAAAAGCCTTCCGGATAGTAAGAGGTTGTCTCCACGCTCATAGATAATTGAATGTCCTACTTTAAAACTAATCAGTTAAAAAGTAAAGTTCTAGATATAAATCTTCCCGTTAAATGCTGGGTTTGTCCCATAATGCAACAATACGGTATAATTGAACTCCGAGTCCGAATTTTGAAGGTAATCAAAGGTAAGTGGTATAATAAAACTATGAAAGACGCAACCCCAACAAGCAACGACTTCTCTGGTATCTGGCGCAGTGACTACACCTATCACAATAGTGACCTGGATGAAGACCGCCTAAGCCAGCATTATGTACGTATGTACCCTAAGGGTAACGAGCTAATTATCGAAAGCGTGCCGGGTCTGAATGACTCGTACATGCTGGCCAGATTCTCTATTGACGGCAGTGTAGTGACTGGTAGCTGGCAAGAAGTTACCAATCCAAAGGGCGATTATAAGGGCATTATATACCACGGCGCTGGCCAGCTTATTATTTCGGGCGATAGTAAGGAACTAAAGGGTAAATGGGTAGGTTTTGGCAAAAATATGGAGGTCAAAACCGGTCCCTGGAAGTTCACCTACATCGGTGAGGACGAATCAGCCCTCAAAGACCAGCCAAAAATCGTTACACAATAAGTTACATGACTACCCAGACAGGGTAGTCATTTTTGTACGGGGTATTAGCTCAGTTGGCTAGAGCGCTGCGTTCGCAATGCAGAGGTCGGGAGTTCGAATCTCCCATACTCCACCAGTCTAGATAAACTCCAAGAGAGCGTGACCCGGAAAGGGAAGCGCTCTTTTAGTTGGCTTGGCATCTTCTGCCCACAAAACTGCTACAATACCAACATGCGATTATCCAAAAACAGCTTTTCGGCTATTACCAAACACGATTACTGGTATGTATACGTGGCGGGAGCAATACTGCTCGTCCTCTCGGGCTACCTGTGGTGGACACGCGTCTACCTCGATCCGCAGCGCGTTTTTTGGTCCATGATTAACACCAGCCTTTCTACCAAGGGCGTTACTACCGAACTAAAACAGGAAGCCCAGGGCAGCTCACTGAAGCAAATTGTCCAAATGGAGCTGGGAACTACCAATGCAGCCCATTCATTGACGACCCTAAGTCAGGGATCGACCGAAGTAAAGACCGAGATCATTGGTACTTCGGAAGCCGATTACACCCGTTACCGCAGCATTAAGACGGACCAGAAAAACAGTCAGGGAAAGCCGCTCGACATAGCCAAAGTCGAAGGCGTATGGGCCAAAAGCAATGACGCCCAGCAGACCGAAACACAAAGCAGCGGTCACCAGTTGTTCGCCCAGGCGGTGCTGGGTATTGGTCTGCCGGTTGGCAGCGTGCCGGTGCCTATTGGACAGGTGACGGCGGGGCAGCGTGAAGACCTGGTCAGGAATATGAAAAACGAAGGTCTGTATGCAATCTCTTTTAAAGACGCCAAGAAAGAGCGTAAGGGCGGCAGGCTTCTTTATACGTATGACGCCAAGATTCAGGCCATTCTGTATGTCCGCATCATGAAGGAATTCGCCCGTGATCTGGGTCTGCACGAATTGGACGCTGTCGATCCCAACACTTACCAGTCGGCTCGGGCCTTACGCGTTACACTGACGGTCGATGCCTATTCGCGCCAGCTAGTCGCCGTCGAGAGCGGACAGGGATACACGCAGACCTATGCCGGCTACGGGCTGCCGCTCAAGGCGTCAGTTCCCTCCAAGTACATCACGACGAAGGAACTACAGGATAGGCTTGGCAGCTTATAGGGGATGCCCTATACAAACTGAACCGCTTATGTATAATCGAAAGTAGTTTTACCAAACATAAGCTGGAAGATGCCATATGGATCCACAAAAAAATGTAAATCCTACTGCCTCTGATGAGGAAAAAGTAACGACTCCGCTAGCGGACGCGCCCCAAGAGCCTGCAACGCCAACCGAAACACCGGAGGAAGCATTGCCAACGCCAAATATGGAAGACGAGTCGCCGGCTTCTGCGACACCTGTGACGGACGCTGCCGAAGGCGGCGACGAGCAGCAAGCCTCCCTGGCGTCGACGCCCGACACAACGCCTGTGGCCACCCCCGAGCAGCCATCTTCGGAGGTTGCGCCGTCAGCAGACGCCAATCCTGCTCCTCCGGTTTCGGAAGCGACAATGCCTCAATCGGACGCTCCAACCGACCTCCAGGCGCCACTTGGGGATTCAACGGTTACACCCGGTACCGAGCCTTCGGCAATGCCTCCTGTGGCTCCAGCCGCAGTGCCTCACAACGACAAAAAGACCATTTTTGTGCTACTTGCCGTAGCCGTCGTATTGATCGCTGCTATCGCGGTGCTGTACTTCCTATAAAAAAGTTAACACTAATCAATGGGCCTAGTGCGGACAAGCATGAGGCCCGTTGGCGTATAATAGGCCTATGATAAAAAGTCTCCTTAGCCTTTACTCGTGGCAGTACCCACGTGCTCTTATCTATCTTTTGCAAACGAGTGACTTTAAGACGGTCTATTACCTGCGGCGTTATTGGCAGACCAGTAATTTTACTGCGATCATCCGGCACAAGGTGCTCGTCTATGGTCCGCAGACCAGGAAGCTTCTCTTCTACGTGCGGCTTGGTATGCTGGTGCAGGTTATCGTCGGTCTGTTTGTGGTATGGCGGTGGTGGGCTGACGGTCTTAGCGGCGGCTGGCAGTTTGGCCTGGCTATCATACTTGCATATCCGATCGTGTGGGCTCATTTTTTGGCCCTGGGCGTCGCGATGCGCTGGCTGCTCCGACCAAAGGCGCTTGGGCGGGCAATCATCTGCCGTATACTCGAAGCACAGGTCAAACGCCTCCGATCCCGTCATGCGTTCAGCGTCGTGGGGGTCGTTGGCAGTATCGGCAAGACGTCGACTAAAATAGCCGTCGCCCGCGTCCTGCAATCGTCCCGCCGGGTGATGTGGCAGGAAGGTAACTATAACGACCGGGTCACCGTGCCGCTAATCTTTTTTGGGCATGCACAGCCGCATATCTTTAATGTGGCAGCTTGGATTAGAATTTTTATTAAGAACGAACAGATGATTGCTGGCGCATATCCATACCAGGTGGTCGTTGCCGAACTGGGTACTGACGGACCGGGGCAAATAATGCAATTTGCGTACATCAAGCCCGAATTGGTAATAGTTACTGCCGTAACTCCTGAGCACATGGAATACTTCGGCACGCTCGATTCTGTAGCCAGAGAAGAGCTGTCGGCGTTGCATTTTGCAAAACAGGCGCTCGTGAATATCGACGATACACCTGGCGATTATTTGGTTGACCGTAACTACATCGGTTATGGTTTTTCGGCCACTGCCCCATATCGCGTCAAGGAACGGCAGGCTAAGGGAATGCACGGCCAAAAAGTGACCTTTGCCTTAGCGGACGCGGGTAACTTTTCGTTCAACCTGCCGCTGCTAGGAGAGCAGGGGGCAAAGATCGCGCTGGCAGCCGGGGCAGCCGCCCATATGCTCGGTCTTGAGGACTCCGATATTCAAAAAGGGCTGGCGGACATAACGGCATTTGCTGGCCGTATGCAAATCTTGCACGGCATCAAGGACAGCACCATCATCGACGATACGTACAATGCAAGCCCGGTAGCCGCCAAGGCCGCACTGGATGTACTGCAGAGCGGTGAGGCGGCCCAGCGTATTGCAATCCTGGGAAGTATGAACGAGCTCGGCAGCTACAGCCCGCAGGCTCACCGGGAGGTCGCAGAGCACTGTGACCCTACCAAACTGGATTGGGTTATCGCACTCGGACCCGATGCCAAACAATACCTGGCGCCGGTCGCCAAGGAGCGCGGCTGTCAGGTCAAAAGCTTCTTGGACCCGTATAAGGCTGGACGATTCGTCAAAAAAGAGCTAAAGGAAGGCGCCGTTGTCCTGGCAAAAGGTTCCCAAAACCGCGTTTTTGCCGAAGAAGCCATAAAAGTACTGTTGTCCGACAAAACCGACGAAGCCAAGTTGGTCCGCCAGTCCGACTACTGGATGAGCGTAAAAAAGCGTCAATTTAGACCGTAGCCATAGCTACAAGCCGGTCAACCAGATCGGCAAAACCTATGCCGGCTGCGGCTGCGGCCTTAGGGTATAGGCTTTGGCCGGTCATGCCAGGCAGCGTGTTAGTCTCCAGAATAACCTGCGACCCGTCCTTTCTGACAATAATGTCGGTCCTCGAAAGGTCTTTGCAGCCGGCCACAGCATGTGCTCGTAAGGCCAGACTTTTGGCCTTCTTTTGGGCAGCATCGCCGATATTTTCAGCTGGGCAGAGTTCGCGCGTCTTGCCATTGTACTTGTTCTCGTAATCGAATTCGCCGCCCTCCGGTGGAATGATTTCGACGGGTGGCAAGGCCTGGTCGCCCAGGACGCCGACAGTAATCTCAATACCTTCGACGAGTTCTTCGAGGAGCATCTCATCGTAGCGGGCTAGCGCCTCCTTGATTTTTTGCTGATCAGCGTTAGTAGGGTCGCGGACAATAAACGTATCGATAGTCGAGCCGCCATCTACTGGTTTGAGCACATACGGCTTCTTTGAGAGAGGCGATCGCCAGAAGCTCTGGGCGTTGACCATCTCGCCTTCGGCGATCGGTAGTCCGGTCTCGCGCAGCCTGTCCCGGTAGGCCCACTTGTCAAAGCAGAGCGCCGAAGCTACGGAGTCGGAGCCCACGTATGCGATGCCTCGTTTTTCGAGCTCCATTTGAATGGTGCCGTCCTCGCCTCCTGCGCCGTGGAGTGCGGGGAAGACGACGTCAGTGCCTGTATCTATTAAATCCAGTCCGTCCAAGGGGTCTACCAGGGTAACTACGTGCCCCTTAGTTTGCAGGGCTTTTGCGACTGCGGCACCAGAGCGCAAAGATATTTCTCGTTCGCCGGACGTGCCGCCCGCTAGTACTGCAATGTTCATACTGATAAGTATACCTGGTGTACGTTGAAGCCTTACTGGATTTGTTAGTAAATTTCTGCAACAATCTATCTACTATGGGGAACGTCCGACATCGGTTTGCATGGATGACACGTCCGCAGCTGTTCGTGGGCTTTCTTGTCATTTGTCTGTGTGTCGGTGCGCTGGGAAGCGTGTTCCGGGCGGTGTATGCCTCGCCTATAACTACCGGTTTGAGCCCGCAGGTTCGAGGCGCACAGGTTGAGCTTGAGCTAAATTGCCATCGGTTACCCTGTTTGGCACTGACATTCGATGACGGCCCGGAATCCGGCGTAACGCCTCGCATTCTTGATATCTTAGCGAATGAGCATGTTACGGCTACTTTTTTTGTAGTGGGCAAGCGGGTGCCTGGGAACGAGGGTATATTGAGGCGTATGCATGCCGAAGGCCATGAAATCGGTAACCACAGCTGGAGCCATCCAAATCTAACCAAGATGTTGCCAGCAGAAGTAGACGCCGAACTGGCCGCTACTCAACGGGCGGTCATTGCTGCCGGTGTGCCGGCTCCGCGAATATTGCGTCCGCCGTATGGCGCGGTCAATGATATCGTCAAGAGCCATGCCAAAATGAGTATTGTTCGCTGGGATATTGACCCCGAAGACTGGAAGGTCCGCGACCCGGCACTGATTAACGCCGGTATTATGGCGCAAGCCAAGCCGGGCGGCATTATCCTGCTGCATGACATCTATTCCGAAACCGCCGATGCATTGACGCCGGCAATCGAGCAGCTCAAGAGCAGATACCAGTTTGTGACGGTCAGCCAGCTCATGAACCTAAGCGCCGGCGACCAAGGCCAGTATTTTGGCTATAAGTAGCCTGGTAATCTGTTGGCGGCATGGTATAATTTGTTCATCATGAGCTGCCGCACACTCCTCGGTCTCGACCATCTCCTCGCCCAGTAGGGGCGCATACTTTCTTATTCCGATATAATGAACCGTAAAGACCGCAAACAAGCAGGAGTTTTAAGCAGTGAAACGATACAATCCAAAAGAAATTGAGCCGAAGTGGCAGCAAAAATGGGCCGATAGCAAAATCTACGAAGCCGAAGGCAGTACCGACAAACCAAAGAAATACATCCTCGAGTACTTCCCGTACCCGAGCGGTGCGGCCATGCACGTCGGCCACGTCCGTAACTACACGATCGGTGACGCCCTGGCACGTCACGCCCGTATGAACGGCTACAACGTGCTCCACCCCATGGGATGGGATGCCTTTGGATTGCCCGCCGAGAATTATGCGATCAAGACCGGTGTCAGCCCCCAGCAAGCCATTATCGAGAACACTGGTAAGTTCAAGCGGCAGCTTACCCAGATGGGCTTCAGTTACGATTGGTCCCGCGAGTTTGCCAGTTCCGATCCTGAATACTACCGCTGGACACAGTGGTTCTTCTTGCTCCTGCACAAGCGCGGTTTAGCTTACCGTAAAGAGAGCAACCAGTGGTGGTGCCCGATAGACAAGACCGTGCTGGCTAACGAGCAGGTCGAAGACGGCAAATGCTGGCGTTGTGGTTCGGTTGTCGAAAAGAAGGCTTTGCCGCAGTGGTTCTTTAAAATTACTGACTATGCTGACCGTCTGGCTGCCGACCTCGACGAGGTTAACTGGACTGACAGTATCAAGAACATGCAGCGCAACTGGATTGGCCGCAGCGAAGGCGCCGAGATAACTTGGGAGGTCTGCGACGACAAGGGCAACGAAGAAGGTGCAAGCTTTAAGACCTTCACCACCCGCAAGGACACGCTGCCTGGCGTGACATTCATTGTTGTCGCCCCGGAGTCACCGGCATTAGATTCGTTGACCGCCGACGACCACAAGGCTCGCGTACACAGCTACCGCCAGGAAGTCCAGAGTCTGACTGACGTCCAGCGTCAGGAGGACAAAGAAAAGACAGGTGTCTTTACCGGCAAGTATGCCAAGAACCCATTCAATGGCAAGCCGGTGCCGATTTACGCCGCCAGTTATGTCCTGGCTGGTTATGGCACGGGTGTAGTAATGGGCATGGGCGGCCATGACCTTCGTGACCGCGAGTTCGCCCTTAAGCACGATATCCCGATGATCCTGACTACCGAAGTGCCCGAAGGCTACGAAGACCTGAAGAGCCTGGATGTCTACAAAGGACCGGGCAAGCAGATTAACACCGGCACGCCCTACGATGGCATGGACAACAAGCAGGCCGGTGACCTGATCTTTGAAAAAATTGTCAAAGAAGGCAAGGCTGAGGCCAAAGTCAACTACAAGGTCCGCGATTGGCTGATCAGCCGTCAGCGCTACTGGGGTGCGCCAATTCCGGTTGTCCACTGCGAAAAAGATGGCATCGTACCCATCCCCGAAGACCAACTGCCTGTAGTGTTGCCCGAACTTACTACCTTTGAACCCTCCGGTGACGGCCGCAGCCCGCTGGCCCGCGTAGAAGAATGGGTGAACACGACCTGTCCAACTTGTGGCGGCCCGGCGCAACGCGAGACCGACACCATGGACGGCTTTGCCTGTTCCAGCTGGTACTTCTTGCGTTTTGCCGATCCCAAAAACGACAAAGAAGCATTCGACCCAGCCAAGATTAAGTATTGGCTCCCGGTCGATGATTACATTGGCGGCGCCGAACATGCTGTCATGCACCTGCTGTACGCGCGCATGTGGACCAAGGTCATGCAGGACGCCGGCCTGATCGGTTTCGGTGAGCCGTTCAAGACGCTCCGCAACCATGGCATGATCCTGGCTCCAGACGGCTCCAAAATGAGTAAATCCAAGGGCAACACCATCGAGCCTGGCATTTTGATCGACCAGGGCTACGGTGCGGACGCTATCCGTATCATGGAACTCTTTATTGGCCCATGGAACCAGGCCGCCAACTGGAGCGTCGAAGGTATGGGCGGCGCATTCCGTTTCTTGCAGCGTGTCTGGGCAATCGCCCAGGAGTACATGGACCGTGGCGAGGATATGCAGCCGGCCGACGACCTAGAGCTTAAGCGCTGCGTGCACCGGGCTATCCAGCGGGTTAGCAAAGACCTGGAAGACATGGGCTTCAACACCGCTATCGCCGGCTTAATGGAGGCAGTTAACGAGTTATACAAGCTCAAGGCGTTGGTCCGCTACGAACAAGCGCCCGAAACATGGGACTGGGCAGTAATGACCCTTGTGCAGCTGTTGGCACCGTTTGCTCCGCATATTTCAGAAGAGCTATGGGAGCAACTTGGCAAAGAAGGCTCCGTGCACCAGAGTACTTGGCCGGCCTACGACGACCAATATCTGGTGAGTGACACCATGACGATTGTCGTCCAGGTAAATGGCAAGCTCCGTGCCCAGCTGGAAATGCCAAGCGACGCCTCCAAAGAACAAATTCTAGAAGCTGCCCGCGCCGACGAGAAGGTCGCTGGCTATGTAACTGGTGAGCCCAAAAAGAGCGTTTATGTGCCGGGCAAATTAGTCAATTTCGTCGTCTAAACGCATTCTCCAGCGTTGCTGCAGCCAATACTTGCTAGGCTGGGAGTGGGCAGATGACGCTCACCCCTTGAGAATTGCTAGATAATGCGGTATAATCAGGGCAAGTTATTAGAAATAACAGATTTTCATTAGGTAAGGAGTTCCTCTCCCCATGGGTAAACCAAAGAAACGTACTTCAGCACGTCGCACTGGCGCACGCCGTAGCCACTTAGTCCTTAAGCTGGCTCGTGCTGTTAACGCTAAGTCACCAGTTAAGGTTCGCACCACAAAGCGTGAGACCGGCAAAAAGGCCGCCTAGTTTGTAGGTATGTTGGTGGGCTATACTGGAACTGTAAACGGAATTTAACAATATGGCATCAAATCGTCACCTCGGTCGCATTATTGCCCTGCAAACCCTGTACGAACAGGATTTTCGTCGGAGTGCGGGCGACAATGACCTCGATCTTGAAGCCGTATTGGCGCGCAACATCGCCCGCTACGAAGGCACCGTCGAAGACAAGGAGTTCATCGAACGGCTTGTCCATGGTGTTGATCAGCGTGCGTCAGAGCTGGACGCTGCACTGCAGCCAATAGCCCCTGAATGGCCGATCGAGCAAATCGCCCGTATGGACCGTGTTGTGCTCCGAATGGGTTTGTACGAATTACTGCATGAGCCCGAAGTACCGCCTAAGGTTGTCATTAACGAGGCGGTTGAGCTAGCGAAAGCGTTTGGTAGCGAAAATTCGTCGAAGTTTATTAACGGAGTGCTGGGCACGGCGTTAAGGCAGCAGGGCGGAGGAGCCGGTGAGTCCGAAGGCGGCTCACAGAAAGAAGGTTAAGCGGCCATGAAACGACCCAAACCAATCCAGGGAATCCGCCGGTTTATGCCAGGCAGGCGCCCTACGATTCAGGAAGTGGTTCGTGAGACAACCTCGGGCGGGATCATCTTCCGCCGCAACCAGAACAAAGGTGGCCGACTCGAAATCTTGCTAATCCAGGATGCCAAGAACCGCTGGACGATCCCCAAGGGCCATGTAGAGCCTGACGAGGAGCCTAAGGCGACAGCTGAACGCGAGATCCGCGAAGAGACGGGTCTGCAGGAAATGAAGGTCTTCAACTGGTTGGGCAAGGTTAACTTCCGCTATCGCCGTGGCCAGACGTTGGTGCTTATGACCATGCACATTTACCTAGTGCAGGGTTTGGGCAACACAAACAAATTAGAGCCCGAGGACTGGCTCAACGACATCCGTTGGCTGCCTGTCAGCCAGGCAATCGATAAAATTGCCTATGATGACATTGGTAAACTTATTTTAGTAGGAATGAAGAAGATTAGAGATGCAAAGCTTTAACAAAGGAGTGATTTATGGACACTAGCGCCTATCAGTCATTTGCCAGGCAGACGCTTGGCGTAGAATTCGACAACATCGATCTTTTGGTGCTCGCATTCACACACCGTTCGTATGTGAACGAACACAAAAAGACCGCCCCTCAGCATAACGAACGCCTGGAGTTTTTGGGCGACGCAGTGTTAGAGCTGGTTGTGACCGAGTACCTTTACGGGAACTTTAGCGACCCCGAAGGTATTCTGACCAACTGGCGAAGCGCACTGGTACGTACCGAAAGCATTGGGGCGGCGGCAGCCCGGAACGGCTTTGAGCCGCTTTTGCGCCTCAGCCGCGGCGAGAAGCGGGGTACCGAACGTGCCCGCGCCCAGATTCTGGCAAACAGCTACGAAGCCGTTGTCGGCGCCCTATATCTAGACAAGGGCTATGAACCGGCTAAGTTGTTTATTACCCGGACCATCCTGAGTACCTTCAAGGACATCCTTGAGACCGGTTCTTGGATGGACCCGAAGTCTCATTTGCAAGAGACAGCTCAAAGCCGCGAAGGCCATACGCCGGTTTACAAAGTGCTGAGCGAAGAGGGCCCTGACCACGATAAGACCTTTACCGTCGGTGTGTTCATCGATGGCCAGCTCCGGGGCGAAGGTATCGGGCCCAGCAAGCAGGCCGGCCAGCAAAAAGCCGCCGAGGCCGCGCTGGAATACTACAACAAGAAGTAATCCTCTAGGATAACAGGTTGACATCAGGGGCGCTTATCTGTAAAATATAGCGAGATTACTTTAGAAATCTAGTTAAGAAGACGAAAGAGAGATTATTTAGACATTATGTTAGCTATCCGTATGCAACGCACCGGTCGTAAGGGTCACGCAATGTTCCGCGTGGTTGTTCAGGACTCGCGTTTGACCCCTACCAGTGGTAAGTTTGTAGCTCAGCTTGGTAGCTACGACCCACACGCTAAGGTTGCCATTCTCGACAAAGAAAAGGCATCTTTTTACCTCGATCACGGCGCACAGCCATCTGACCGTGTAGCACGCCTTCTGCAGGGTGAGGGTGTTAAGCTCCCGGAATGGGTTAAGCTGAGCGAGGCCAAGGCCGGAAAACTTCGTAATCCCGAAAAATTGCGCAAAAACCAACCAAAAGAAGAAAAACCTACCGAAGAAGCCATCGAAGAGGTATCTGCCGAAGCCAAGGCATAACATAACATTGTTTGTCAATGAAGCAGCTCACAGAAGGAGCTGCTTCTTCTATTGTTATAATAGACAGACACCCATTTTAATGAAGGAGTTCCTGACATGAGTAGTATTGACCAGCAATTTGTAGAGTTCATCGTCAAGTCTCTGGTAGGCAACCCGGATGCAGTAAGCGTTGAACGGCGAATTGATGAAAAAGGCGTACTGTTAGAGCTAACCGTCGACCCAGAAGATTTAGGCCGTGTAATTGGTAAGCGCGGCGCAACCGCACAAAGCCTCCGCACTTTGTTGCGTGCGCTGGGTACCAAAAATGATGCCCGTTACAACCTCAAGATCGTAGACAACGGCACTGGCGATGGTGGCACGACCTTTTCGAGTGACGACGCAGACGACGACAGCGCAAGTAATGACGACGATTCCCACAGTACTGTTGTAAGTAAAACCCGAAAAGAGCTTGAAGAACTTGACGATCTCGATGTATAGTTAGTCTCAGTCTAGAAGACGAACGTTCCAAAAACAAAAACTGACAGGGCTCATGCGAGCCATTCGCTCCCGCTAGAAAGCAGGCAGCGAATGGGAGCCTTATGTGGCAAAACGACCGGCTGAATGGCCGGTCTTTTTGTTTTCTGTAAACAGGGGTAAGGGGTATTGACATAATCTAACTGTTTATGGTATAATACGCCATTGTCAAACTAAGGTTTGGCAGTACATTTACACGCTCTCTGTTATTTTGGTGTTCTTGGTTGGAATCGGACGCATAACCGTATCTGTTATGCATTTGCTTCCAGCCATCAACCCACTCACACCCTTGTAAGGAAATCGCACCAAAAGCTCAGCCTCTAGTCAGATTATCCATGACCCCCCATAGGAGAATCAAAATGACAAAGGTTCAGCTCGAAATGCTGCTTGCGGTCCTGGCGCTCCTAGCGCTCCCCGTCGGCCGTACGTTGGTTACAGCAATATCCCACAAGGATGATTACAGCCAGCCCACCACCCAGCGGCTGCGCTACTACTCCCTGTTGTGCGCTGCGGCAGCTTCTGCGCTTACAATCGCATTTCCCGTGGTGGTCTTCGGACTGTCGGCAACGGTTACCACCGTTCGCGCGTTCTACGATGTCTCGACCCTGTGCAGCATTGCGACTACCCTCGTGCTGCTGTTCCACGCCCTTACCGTAGCCATGTGCCCGGTAATCGCGTCGTACATCTACGCTCGTCCCGCTACGTATGCGCGCATGAAGGGCCAGTACTACGTGCTCACCAGTGACGTGCGTTCCGGTGTCCCAACCCCCCGTGTTTACAACTGCCACGGGCTGCCTGCCGCCACACTGCACGTGTGATGTCCTTCGGGACTGATTGATAACAGAGGGCTTCCAGGGTGGAGGTGAAGAATCTATGACTGCTCATGAGCGCATTCGCGTTCGCAATCATATGACTTCTTCATCTCCCCCTGGCATCCCCCCAAGTTCACTTCGCTGCCCGGCGAAATGGATTTAGGCAAGGTGCCAGACCGAATGCTACACTAGTGC
This sequence comes from Saccharimonadales bacterium (SeqCode), assembly GCA_035758825.1. GTDB lineage: Bacteria > Patescibacteriota > Saccharimonadia > Saccharimonadales > UBA4665 > JARIHD01. The sequence goes on along the minus strand of DASTWA010000008.1, from coordinate 208,135 downwards.
AAGAAAAGATATGAAAATCCAAGTAATCACCCTATTCCCCGAAATGTTTCATGGTGTGTTGAATAACAGTATGCTTTGGAAGGCGCAGGATCGCGGTATCGCCGAGTACAGCTATATTAACCTGCGTGATTTTGGCTTAGGGCCACGCAAGCAAGTCGATGACACGCCATATGGTGGCGGCGACGGTATGCTACTTAAGCCCGAACCGCTGGTAGCGGCAATTGAACAAGCCAAAGCCAACGACCCGGAGGCGCTGGTCATCCTGCCAACCCCCCGCGGCAAGACATACAAACAGTCGGAGGCAAAAGAGCTTGCGTTAGGCGGCCGGGGTTTGATTATTGTCTGCCCAAGATATGAGGGCTACGACGAGCGGGTAACGGCCTGGACTGACCGGCAATACTGTATCGGCAACTATGTGCTGACCGGCGGCGAGCTGCCAGCCATGATTATTATCGACAGCGTCGTGCGTTTGCTGCCAGGTGTCCTGGGTGGTGAGACCAGTGCCGAGGTAGAGTCCTTTCAGCAGGACGACGAAAGTATTGAAGCTCCGCAGTACACCCGGCCCGAAGAATTCCGGGGTGTTCGTGTGCCCGATGTGCTGCTCAGTGGCCATCATGCCGAAATCGCCAAGTGGCGTGAGCGTAATGGCCACAAAGCCTAGACGGCTGTACTATAATAGGCAGGGTAACGAGGGGGTTATATGAAATTATCGTTTATCAAACCAGTGTACGCCCATTGTGATCTGCCCTGCGGGGTGTATGACCCGGCACAGGCGCTTATTGAGGCCCAGAGTGTAAAGGCCATCCAAGAAAAATACCAAGGCTTGGACGAGCATAACAAGATGCGCGCCATTATCATCAAAGAAGAACGCGCCGAACTGGTTAAGCACCACCTGATGGTCCTGTGGGCCGACTATTTTAAGCCCGAACATCTTGGAAAGTACCCAGATCTGCACGGTATGTTCTGGAAAGCGATCAAGCAAGCTAGCGAATGCAAGCACCACCTGGAGCCCGAAGAGGGCCAGAAACTGATTGACCAAATTGATGAAATCGCCACAATCTTCTGGGAAACCAAAAAAGCCTAAGTTTTTGTACCTTCGGCGGGTAACCGGCGATAGTATGGAGCCGTCGCTACGGGCTGGAGCGGTTGTCGTTGTCCGCGGCCGTACTGACGCCATTGCACCCGGCGACGTGGTTGTCATTAAGCATGGCGGCCTCGAAAAAGTAAAACGGGTGCGGTTTGTGAACGGCAACCGGCTGTTCGTTATTGGTGACAATCAAGAGAACAGCACAGACAGCCGTACGTTCGGTTGGCTATACTTGTCGGCTGTAAAAGGCCGGATAGTATGGCCGAGGATCAGCAGCAGGTAAAGGCTACTGTTTGTCGCCTAATTCCTGACGGATTGGTTTCATTTTTTCTGCCCAAAAAGCGACGGCTTCCAGCATTGCCTGCGCGCCATGTATTTGAGGCTCTGTAGGTGTAAAATTACCATTTTGGTCCAGCTGACCCCAGTAATTGGCGATTATTACTTGCTCGCGCAGGTCGTACATTTTGAGCCAGCCCGCTGACCCGCGAAGGTGCTCGACGGCTCTGGAGCCGCCCGCGGCGGTACCGTAGCTTACAAAAGCCACCGGCTTGTAGTTCCATTCGTTCGAAACGGTATCGATGGCATTTTTTAGCCCGGCAGGTACGCCGTAATTGTACTCCGGGGTGATAATGATGAAGCCGTCTGCTTCGGCGACAATTCCCGCCCATTTTTGGGTCGACTCTTTTTCGTAATTGCCGTCCGAGACCATTGACGGCGGCGTGACGTCAGCAAAGATGGGCAACTGTTGTTCGGCCAGGTCGACTAGCTCAAACGTGGCTTGCGGGTAACCCTTTGAAAGGTCCATTATCCATTGTGCAGGCTGCACTCCAAACCTGTTTTGGCGAACCGACCCCAGAATTACTTTAATGCGTGGCGTGGATGCTTCCATGTATGACCCCCGTTACATTACTATATAATGTATAGTAATGTATAATACAGAAGTTGTAAAGTTGCACTCCGATATGACAGACACAGACCAACCCATCAGATGTACGGCCCGGGAGCGCGCCTGCGTTGCAAACGCCGCTCAAATTATAAGCGCCAAATGGACCCCGCAGTTAATATTTGCTATGGCAAACGGCGTCAGTCGTTTTTGTGAGCTACAAAAAGAGGTTGGTGGCATTAACCCGCGGACGCTATCGGCGCGCCTGGACGAATTAGAGCATGCCGGCATCGTAAAAAAAGCAAGCTTTGCCGAAGTGCCTCCGCGTGTAGAATACTCGTTGACTCAAAAGGGGCATGACCTTTTCCCGATACTGGAGCAGATGGTTGCCTGGGGAAGCAAGTATGCCGCTGCTGCTAGCGGGGAAGCCCCGGCGCTCACGCCATAATTTCCTTTTTCATAAAATTGTAGAATTGCTGCCAAAGACCGGCATTTGTGGAGCTGACGGCTATTTCTTTGGTGCCGTACGCGATGCCGCGCCAGCTAAAATTGTTGGAGCCGCTGATGAGCTGCTTTGTGCCGTCCTGATTTTCGCAGAGGATACATTTGGCATGGATATATCCTTTGCCCTTATAGAGGTTTTTAATGCCATATCGCGCCTGGTCTACGATCAGAGCTAGATTGGACGGCGGGTCGGCCTGACTGGGTCTGATAAAGTAACACTCGTTGTCGGTCTTGGTCAGTAACCTCGCCAGCCGGCCGCTGGGACACATTTGTGATATGTAATAGACTTTTTTTGCTTTGGCAACCGCTTCGCAGGCTGCATCATAGATAACCGAGCTTCCCGGCGTCCCGCCATCGAACAAAAGCGTATTATCCTGGTCAAGCTTTTCGGTGATGTCAGCCATACGCGGGTATTGCTCGATATCGCGAATGAGGGCATATAAACGGTCGGAAAGGTCATGGTTGCGACATTCCAGCATGTAATCGTGGACCAAGAAGCCTCCAGCGTAAAAGTTAACCCCGCCAAACGTATAGCATAGGTCGTCGATGATTGTGATTTTGCTGTGGCAGCGCTGCTTGTAGGGGTTAAAGCCCAGCTTGCCGACATAGGCTACGTGTCCGCCTTTTGACTCAAGCTCGCTATTGAGGGCTATGGTGTGCCCCCAGCGCGGCCCTTGGCCGTTGCGTACGAACTTCGGCATATTGGCTTGCAGCTTGCTGTACATGTCGCCGACAATCCGGACTTCCACGCCCCGGTTAAGGGCGTCATGAAGCAAAGCGAGAATTTTTTCGGTGTGGGGCTGCCACAAGACAATCATGGCGTGGATAACAACCCGGCGTTTTGCCTTCGGGATGTGTGTAAGCAGCGACTCATAATACTCGGCCGCAGGAACGAACCGTAATTGTAGTGATTTCATCCCTTTATACTATCATCCAAAAATGCAGGTTTGCGTAAGGTCGCCCGAAAACTTGCTCGACGGGGCAGGGTAGCTTACTATGGTAGCATGTATCGTCACCGGTTTAGCGTGCTGCTGCTACGCCCGTCGCCCCTGAGTTCTTTTGTATGCGGCATATTCGTATTGGCGGTCCTAATTAGCTCGAATTGGTCGTCCATCCTCAAAGAACTCTCTTTTTATGACTACTTTTTTGGCTCCGAAGGGTTGGTGACGACCCTCAAAAACACCGATGGCGGGGGGTCGGCAATCGGGCAGGCGCTAGCCAGTAAGTCGTTTAATCACAATATTACGATTGTCCTGGGGGCTATTGCCGCCGGTATCCTGCTGTATATACTCATCCGTCTGATCATAAAAATGATCGGCGGCATTTCGATGACGCTCCGCGAAATTCAGGCCGTCGATACTCCTGCCAAGCATGCCGTCGAACACGAGATTGCCAGGCGGTCAGCTATTCGCGTTCTTGTGGCGGTACTGTGGCTGGTATACCTGTACCTCTTCATTAAGGTTGTCCTGCCGTTTTGTATACTTGCCAGCCAAGTCGGACTGGACGACGATAAGTCGATCGGTGAGGGCATCGGATATGTGCTATTTGCTTTCTTGCTGCTTTTTGTGGCTGCGCATATGCATATTGTGCTGGCTCGATTGCTCTTGCTCCGTCCACGTGTTTTTGGATCCGAAGAAGTCGTTATCGGGCAGTAATCAGGCTATTGCTCAAGCTAACCTTACCATTGTCAATATAGACTATAATGCATAGAAACATGCGTATATCAAAAAAATCCAAAGGGCGCCTTCCAGAAGATAAAGAGTTTGAACGTCTCTATCGGACTATCCCTAATGGCGGGTTGCGTCCGCAAGCCGTCCCCATGGACAAATTCGGTCAGGCGAAGGCGCCCCAGCCGCGCTGGAAGAAATTTTTAAAGCGCGCGTTTATTACGCTGGCAATTCTTTTGGCGCTCGCTGGGCTGTGGGTGGGCTGGAAGGCGCTCTCTAACGGCGTTAAGATTTTTGGCTGGGGTGGTATTGTGGACGTTTTTCGGCAGACAAAACTCAAGGGCGAAGACGAGGGCCGGGTTAATATTTTGCTGGCTGGCAACTCGGCGGACGACCCCGGGCATGGCGGCGCCGATCTGACAGACTCGATTATGATCGCCAGCCTTGATACCAAGCACAAACGGGGCTACATCATGAGCATTCCACGCGACCTGTACGTAGATATCCCTGGATACGGCTACGCCAAAATTAACGAGGCCTACCAGGACGGTAAGAACGACGCTTTCGGCGCGACTGGGTATCCGCCCGGGGGTATGGGACTCCTGGAAAAGACAATTTCGGAACACTTTGGCATTACCCTGCACTACTACGCACTGGTCAATTACACGGCACTCGAACAGGCGGTGAATGCTGTCGGTGGCATTGACATTACTATCGAAAGCTCCGACTCCCGGGGCCTTTACGACCCTAGCCGGGATTTACAGACAGGCAAACCGCTGGTGGATCTGCCCAACGGGCCGATACACCTCGACGGCCGGACGGCGTTGAATCTGGCTCGTGCCCGTGGCAACGCCAGCCGTTCGTACGGATATGCCCAGAGTGATTTTACCCGCACCGAAAACCAGCGCAAGATACTCGTAGGCCTGAAAGACAAGGCTGCTTCGGCTGGTACGCTGTCGAACCCGGTCAAATTGGGTAAATTGCTCGACTCTATGGGCAATAATGTCGAAACCGACCTGAAGAGTAGTGAGATGCGCCGTTTGTACGCGCTGTCCAAGGAGATACCGAGTTCCAGGATTATTTCGGCCAGCCTCAATGATGCCGATGGTGAAAATCTGCTCATGAGTTATCGCACCCGGCGTGGCCAATCGGCGCTGGTGCCGGCCGCCGGCATTGATGATTACTCCGAAATCCGGGCTTACATCCAAAAACTCGTAGCGCCGCCGCCCTCCGCCGATAGCAACCAGTAGTAGCTACGAAGACAGCATCGAAATGCCTACAATGCCGCAAAGACTGATTGCAATACCGGCAGTTTGTTGACGCGAGAGCGGCTCTTTGAAGACAAGCGAAGCGAGTATTACGAACAGGACGAGATAGGACCCGGCAATGGGGGCGACAACCGATACATTGCCGTAGGATAGGGCGACATTGTACATGACCGTTCCGCCGCCGCCGATGAGGGCGTTGCCGAGTGCGGGCAAAAATCCTCGGCGAAGCGGGATGCGGGCGTCGGAAGGGCGCTTGATAACAAAATATACTCCAAGATAAAGACAAAGGCTGGAGAACGTACCAATGAGTGAGGGCCAGTACCAGCCTGCCTCGCCAATAGGAATCTTCATGAAGGTAAAATATATGCCCCACGAACAAAGAGCCACAAGCGAGAATGCAACGCTCCGGTCGAGCTTTACGGATCGTTTGCGAAGGCCTCGGATATCCAGAGAGGCGCCAATAACACCAATAATTGTTACCGTTATGAAGAAGACTTGCCCCGCACTAAGTACTTCGTCCAAGAAGACTACCGAGAGAATGACCGCCGGACCGGTGTACGAACCGGCGATGGTACCGACGAGGGCCGGGTTGCCTATGCGAAGCGCCTGGACGAACGCCAAGAAGCCTATGCCGAGGGCGACCCCCAGTGCGCTGCTTTGCAGCATGACCGTTGTTGTCAGGCCGGAGGTGTCCATAAAGGGGGCAAATACGCCAAGTACGACCACAAGAAACGCGGTTATGATAATTGAAGAATGAATCGCTCCGAGCCGCCTTGAACTGACGGCGGCAAAGATATCACCAAGTCCCCACCCCACAAAAGTGAGAAGCGCAAGAAGTGTCGCGGTCATTACACATAGTATAGCCTAAAGGTTGCTTCGTTACAGTGATGGCACTACAATTAAGGCGAAACTTTTTGGAGGATTAGGATTTTATGCGTCAACGCAGTGTATTTGTTATTGGCGGAGGAGGTATGGTCGGTGCGACGGCCGCTCAGGCATTGGCCATCAAAGAGGTGGTGCACGATATCGTACTTGTTGACGTTGCCGAAGATCTGGTGCGGGGCCAGGCGATGGATATCAACCACGCGACAGCATTTACGAGCGGTGTAACCGTACGTGTGGGCGGCTACGATGAAATAAAAGAAGATGACATTGTCGTTATTGCCAGTGGTGCCGCCCAAAAGCCGGGCCAGACCAGGCTTGAGCTTGCCGACATAAATACCGCCATCATCCGTGATGTGGTCGGCAGGATTATGGCTCAGGGCAAGCTGGTTTATATATTGATGGTGGCCAACCCGGTCGATGTATTGACCTATGTTGCACTCAAGGAGTCAGGATTGCCCAAAGAACGCGTGCTGGGAAGCGGTACAACGCTTGATACGGCCCGCCTTCGAGTAGCGATCGCCAGCAAAGCCGGTGTCTCGCAAAGCAATGTTCATGCCTACATTTTGGGCGAACACGGCGACTCGTCATTCCCGGCGCTCTCTAACGCGACGATCGCCGGCATTCCGCTGGCGGCATTCCCCGGCGTTGATCCGGCCCTCAAGGGTACGATCGCCGGCGATATCCGCCAGGCCGCATATAAGATTATTGAGGCCAAAAAGTCTACCTACTACGGCATTGGGAACGTGGTGGCCAAATTGGTGGAAGCCTTGCTTCGCGATACCGCCAGCGTCTATCCGGTCTGTTCGTTGGCAACCGGCGAATATGGAGTTGATGGTGTCGTGCTGGGGCTGCCCTCCAAGGTCAGCTCGCGCGGTGTCGAGATCGTAGACGGGTATCCTTTGAGTGCAAGCGAAAAGCAATCGCTGTTAAACTCCGCTGCCATCGTAAGGGCGGCGATCGGACGCATTAAGCAGTGAGGTTTTGCTTTTGGGATTCAAGACGCAGTTCCTGGCGCATGGCGTAGCCTAGAAATGCAAGCAGTATCAGATTGAACACAAACCCCGGCAGTGCGCCGAACTGTATACGCGAGAACATAAAAAATTCGGTCAAAAAGATATTGACCATGGTTGCCCGGCGGAATTGTTCGTAGGCGCGCAAGTGTGACTTGGGTAGCAGCATTGCCCCGTACACGGCAAAGCCAGCCGCCACCAGTGACGATACCAATTGCCCAATAGCCAGCTCGGTGGAAAAAGGTACAGAACCGCTAAAGAGGTCAAATACGCCGTCGAGGTTACGGTAAATAAGCAGCAGGACACTGCCGACAAACAAAAAGACCTCGAGCAGAAAGAATAACCGCACGACAAGGTTTGAATTCCGCGTACGCCAAAAGCGCTCGTAGTAGACGTTAAGCGCGTGCACTAGCCGGTTCATGCGGCCAGGAGTTTTGGGGGCGGTAGTGCGTGCCGCTGACAGGAGTTTTTGGAGCTGCCTTGTGATTGGATCGTTCTGCTCGGCTTGGGCCAGAAGATTTTTTACGCGCATTCTTTCTGTCGGGTTCATGTCGTGGACGACAGCTTCTTCCATTTGGGCTAAGGCATTCAGTTGGTATTCGCGCGACGAAAGCGGCTGTTTGCGACTGATAAAGTTAAATGTTAGGTACAAAATAATAAAAATGGCATAAATAAGCCCGATTGTTGGCTGGTAAAAGTAGTCGTTGTCGCGGGTTATGAACTTGCCAAGCTCGTCGATAAAGACGCCAAACCCAATCCCCCCGAGGATAGCTCCCAGGCGAAGCGCGCGGGCCCCGAGGAATGACAGGCAGATGACCAGTGCGGCCAGCATCAGTGCGCCGCCCCACAACATGTGGGCGATGTGCAAACCGCCGCTGCCGATTTGCGGATAGCCAGTCACAAATAGATAAAAGCGTACGAGCAGCAGACTTGTGGCAGCGGCCAGTAGGAGGAGCTCGAGCTGGTCGCGGGCCCGAACATTGCGGTAAAAAACACCATTCATACAGTGATTGTAACAGGTCAGTGCCGGATATCTCATTGAGTAAGCGTTAGCTTTGTGTTACAACGGTAGGGACAACATCCGTACGCGGTTTGTTACATTTGCAGAACAAATATATAGAAAGAACAGGGGTATATGGAAACGCCGCTCAATATCCACTCAGAGATTGGCCGTCTTAAAACTGTACTATTGCACCGGCCAGGCAACGAACTCGAAAATTTAACCCCTGATTATTTAACAAGATTACTCTTCGACGACATACCCTATCTGCAAAAGGCACAGGCCGAACACGATGCTTTTGCCACTGTGTTACGCGACCGGGGCGTAGAAGTGTTGTATCTCGACCAGTTGGTAGCCGAAAGTCTGAATACCGAAGATCTGAAGACTGAATTCGTAAATACTATGCTCAAAGCATCAAAACAAGGAGAGCGCCGCGTCACGCAGGCGCTTTTTGATTACCTGATGGGCATGGAAACGCCGGATATGGTCCGCAAGATTATGGCAGGCGTCCGCAAAAATGAGGTACGTTTGCCGGTAGACGGCGTCAAGCAATTGCATGAGATGCTGGCGACCAGCTACCCGTTTTACCTTGACCCGATGCCAAACCTGTATTTCACCCGCGACCCATCGGCGGTCATCGGCCAGGGGTTGACAATCAATCGCATGCACTGGCCTGCCCGCCGGCGTGAATCCTTGTTCATGGAGTACATCATTAACCACCATCCGAGGTTTGCGGGGCATAACATTCCCGTATGGTACGATCGTAATAACCGGTTTTCTATTGAGGGCGGTGACGAGCTTGTGCTCAGCCGCGATGTAGTCGCAATAGGCGTGAGTGAACGATCGACACCCGAAGCTATTGAGGCGGTCGCTACGGAATTGTTTGAGAAGGGCGGATTTACAAAGGTCATCGCTGTCGAGATCCCCAAATCGCGGGCCTTTATGCACCTGGACACGGTGTTTACTATGATTGACCATGACAAGTTCACCATCCACCCGGCCATCCGGAGCCGTGGCGGAAGCATGAACTTATACATCCTGACTCCGTCCGACAAACCAGGGCACCCCGACATTGAGCACCGCGAAAACGTAGCCGAGGTGCTAGGAGAGGCCTTGGGTCGTGAAATAACACTTATTGAGTGCGGCGGCGGTGACGAGATCGCTGCTGCGCGCGAGCAGTGGAATGACGGCTCGAACACCCTGGCGATTGCTCCGGGAGTGGTCGTTACCTATGACCGTAATTATGTGACTAATCAGAAGCTGCGCGATCATGGCATAGAGGTGATCGAGGTCGTTGGCGCCGAGCTGGGCCGCGGCCGCGGCGGTCCGCGCTGTATGAGCATGCCGTTAGTAAGGGAGGAACTATGATGCCGGATTTTAAAGGACGGTCACTACTGACACTTGCGGACTATACGCCCGGGGAGATCCAATATTTGATCGACACCGCAAATAGATATAAGGACCTCAAAAAGGCCGGTACACTGCACCGCGAGCACGAAGGCAAGAGCATCGCACTCCTATTTGAAAAGACCTCCACCCGTACCCGCTGCGCATTCGTGGTGGCGGCTGCCGATTTGGGCATCCACCCCGAATTTTTGGGCAAGGATGACATCCAGCTGGGCAAGAAAGAAACCACCGAGGACACAGCCAAAGTGTTGGGCCGCATGTTCGACGGCATTGAGTTCCGGGGCTTTGCTCACCAGACTGTAGTCGACCTGGCCGCGCACGCTGGCGTTCCAGTATGGAACGGGCTGACGGACCAAGCCCACCCCACCCAGGTGCTGGCCGATTTTTTGACCATCCAAGAACACATCGGCAAGCTGAAGGGCGTGAAATTCGTATTTGTCGGCGATGGCCGTAACAACATGGCAAACAGTTTGATGGAAGGTGCCGCCAAGATGGGCATGGACTTCCGCATTGCCGCACCGAAAGAGTTATTCCCAGACGAAGCATTAACCAAACAAGCAAAGGAGTTTGCGAGCGAAACAGGGGCAACAATTACTATTACCGACAACCTTCAGGAGGCTGTACAAGACGCCGATGTCATCTATACCGACGTTTGGGTGTCGATGGGGGAGGAAGCGCAGTTTGCCGAGCGTATCCGGCTCTTGAAGGACTATCAGGTCGACATGGACCTGATCAAGGCAACGGGCAATCCGAACGTCAAGTTCATGCATTGCTTGCCGGCCTTTCACGACCGTCTGACTACAACAGGCGGGCAAGTGTTTGAACAGTACGGGCTCGAAAGCATGGAAGTCACCGATGAAGTTTTCCGCTCCGAGCACAGCATCGTCTTTGACGAAGCCGAGAACCGGATGCATACGATTAAAGCCGTCGTAGCTTTAACGATCTAAACTAAGCAGGGCCAAGGAGTCCCTGACAATGGCAGCAACAACAAAAGCAAAGGAGAAGAAAGGGGCGTTAGGAATCATCCCCCTGACGGCTCTTGTGGTGGGATCCATCATTGGTGGTGGTATCTTCAACCTAATGAGCGATATGTCCTCGAGTGCTTCACTCATGGCCATAACGATTGGATGGATTATTACGGGGCTGGGAATGCTATTCTTGGCATTTTGTTTCCAGAACCTGACCAAAAAGCGCCCGGATTTGGACGCCGGTATTTACAGCTATGCCCAAGCTGGTTTTGGTAAATATATGGGCTTTAACTCGGCCTGGGGCTATTGGATATCAGCCTGGATCGGCAACGTTGCGTACGCAACCCTATTGTTCAGCTCGGTTGCGTATTTCTTTAAAACGTTCGGTGACGGCCAGAATGTGGCTTCGGTCATCGGCGCCTCGGTCATGCTTTGGGTAGTGTACTACCTTGTCATGCGAGGCGTCCGGTCAGCAAGCATCGTCAATACGATTGTGACGGTCGCCAAGCTGATACCAATCGCCATATTCATTCTGGCGGCGTTTACTGCATTCAAGCTGGATGTATTCACGGCTGATATTTGGGGCACTGCCTCGAAAGGTTTTGAGTTTTCGGATGTCATGAGCCAGGTGAAGGGCACCATGCTCGTCACGGTTTGGGTGTTCATCGGTATCGAAGGTGCGGTGGTCTTTTCGGGCCGTGCCAAAAAGAAGTCACAGGTCATAACGGCAACATTCATGGGGCTGCTGACAGTCACCTCGATTTACTTCTTGGTAACGGCACTTTCACTCGGCCTTAAGGCGCGTCCTGAGCTTGCCGAGCTTGGCCAGCCGGCCATGGCTGAACTGCTCAAGTACGTTGTCGGTTCATGGGGCGCCGGCCTGGTGAACCTCGGCCTCATCGTATCGGTTGCCGGAGCCTGGCTGGCGTGGACTTTGTACGCAGCGGAGCTTCCATACCAGGCAGCCAAGACCAAGACGTTCCCGTCTTATTTCGCCAAACTCAACGACAAGGGCACGCCAGTTGTTTCGCTGCTGGTTACTACTGTGCTCATCCAGGCTTTCCTGCTCCTTTTCCTGACAGACATCCAGGCTTACGATTACATGTACTCGTTGGCGACATCGGCTATCTTGTTGCCTTACGCCTTTACTGGGTTTTACCAGCTTAAGCATTCATGGCAAGAGAGCAAGGGTACACCGGCCCGGGCATGGAATATATTTGTGGGGGCCGTTGCCAGTATCTATGCCATCTGGCTCGTATATGCAGCCGGCATGCACTATTTGTTGCTGACGGTACTGCTGTATGCTCCAGCGGTCGTTATCTACATCCTTATGCAGATTAAAAACCGCGAAAAAGTCTTTACGCTCCCCGAAACCGGAGCTGCCGCGATTTTGGTCGCGCTGTTCCTGTTCTGCATCGCACGTATAGCCAGCGGTGACCTCAGCGTCTTATAATAAAGTTATTAAAATCAAAAAAGCAAGAAACTCTATCCCTTGTACCGGAGAACGTCCTGAGCTCGCATGGCTCGTGCGGATGTTCTCCATCACAAGGGATTCGTTTCTTCATCAATGAGGTCACTGTATGAGTAGAATTGTAATTGCACTGGGTGGGAATGCACTACAAAAAGATGGCGAGACTAGTGCTGAATCGCAAAAACTAGTGGCCATCGAGACGGCTCGACAGCTTGTTGAACTGATCAAAGACGGGCACGAGCTGGTGATAGCGCATGGCAATGGACCGCAGGTCGGAGCTATTCTGTTAAATGAAGAGAACGGCTCCAAGACACCTGCGCCGTTGGACACTTGTGTCGGAATGAGCCAGGGCGAAATCGGATACTGGCTACAGCAGGCGCTAACTAATGAGCTGCGTAAACAGGGAATCACAAAGACAGCCGCAACTGTTGTTACCCAGGTCGTCGTGGACGCCAGTGATCCGGCATTCAATGACCCAAGCAAGCCGATCGGACCATTTTATCCAGATGAAGCTACGGCCAAGGAGGCCGCGGCCGAAAGGCAGTTCGTGGTCAAAGAAGACGCCGGCCGTGGTTGGCGCCGGGTCGTGGCCTCGCCGCAGCCCATCGACATCGTCGAAAAGGACATCATAAAACAAGCCATTGCGGCGGGCAATATAATCATCGCAGCAGGCGGCGGCGGTATACCTGTAACCCAAAAGGACGCCATGATGGTCGGAACCGAAGCGGTTATCGACAAGGATTTTGCCGCCGAAAAATTGGCCGAACTAGTAGAAGCAGATGTGTTGTTGATTCTGACGGCTGTGGATGACATAAGTGTTAACTATCGGACGCCCGAGGAGCAGAGCCTGGCAACGGTAACCATCGAAGAAATGCAGGCATATGTTGACCAGGGACAGTTTGCACCTGGCAGCATGCTGCCAAAAGTCCAGGCTGCGGTGCGCTTTGCCTCTAAAGGCAAAGGCCACGAAGCGATCGTGACCTCTCCCCAAAAAGCTGCCGCTGCCTTGCGTGGCCCGGTAGGGACACACATCAAGGGGTAGCTATTCGTTTTCGAACATGGCTGATGGCAAGTGCATTTTGATGATGCCCTCACTGTCGCTGCCATTAGTCGGTCTCCTTAAAATGGTTTGTACACACGCATGATAAGCACATAGTATGGGACAAAGCGGCCGGCATCAGTGCGGCACCTCACTACACAATATTAGGCTTTTGATTTTGGCTTACGGAACCGGACGGTAATGTTCTCTTCCGGTATCCGTTTTTGGGCCTTAGCGTAGCCGGTGTAGACTTTGCGCCCGGCCTCGGTCGTTTCGCCGGTCAGGCTGCGTGGCCACAGCCGGCCCGTCAGTACGACGTCAATTTCGATAGCATATAGTGAGATGCGAGCGACAAAATAGAGCCAAAACACCAAGCCCAAAACAACGGCGAAACTGCCGTACAATAAGTTGAGATGGCTCAGCTGACGTTCGACCAGGTAGCCACCCGCCATTTGTAGCGTCTGCCAGGCAATGGCTGTGATTCCGGACTGGATTAAAAGATTTTTAGTTTTAATCTGTCTAGAGGTGGCGACGCGATAAATAAGTAAGAATAGGCCGAAATTAATCAGAGCTGACAGGACAAAGTACCAAGGTGTGCCATTTTTAGCCACTAGCCCAGTTACTAGTGTAGTAGCAATCAATACAAAGCCGCCCAGGGCGATGAGGACGAGATTAGCCAAGTAGTTCCAAGGAAATCCTTTGCGACTGACACGTGGTACCTGCCATAGGTCGTTAATGGTTTCGCGGAGGGTATTGGCAATGCCAAATGACGCCAGTAAGGTCAGGATCGTGCCGAGGATTATCCGATACCAGGCACCAGATAGTGCCGATATGTTTTCGTTCAGGTCTTGTGACAATGCTGGAAAGTTGCTGAGCGTCGTATGCAGGACTTCTTCGCGGAGATGAGGATAAGAAGCTAAAAATAGCTCCAGGCCAGTAACTAGCAATAGTAGTAGCGGGAACAACGACAGGAACCCGTAGTATGTAAGCAGAGCTACTCGGGCATTGCCACGATCTTCGCCATACTTCTTGATAACCGCAAAAGGGATGGCCAAAACCGTATGCCGCTGTTGAAGAGTATCAATTTTTTTGACTGCGCTTTGGACCGTGTTAATGATGTTCACCCCTCTATACTACTATGATTCGGCTGGTTAACCGTTAGCTTTCTTACGTAATCGGGCGCTAATGGTGGGGAAAGGCCAGGTGAGCGAAGGCCTCGCCGCCCTTCTGGCATGGATGGGCAATTTTTGGCCGTTCGACTACGGCAGCCGCTGGCAGTAGAATAGATGGTAATGGTTATGAAAAATATTTTATAGCCGTACGGATTAGCCGTACGGCGTCTTCGTTGTAGAGTGCCAAGTCCGATAATGATCGAAAAACATTGTCGTGCAATTCTATTTCTTCTTTGTCATGCGAGGTAAGTTCATATTTGCTTAATGCCTGGACAAGAGTGTGGCCGTCGTAGAGAGCGAAGGAACTGTATTCAACCAAAATTGTTCCAGCCTCCAAGGGGATAATGCCGAAGGTAACGTGTGGTATATCTATGGCTCGTTCTAGCCTGTCTAGTTGCATCATATGCTCGGCTTTAGTCGTGGCGACGGTATATAAAACAGTTTGCGGGATAAGAAAATAAAATTTATGCCGTCCGCTCCAAAGTTTATCTTGGCGCAGAAGGGTGTTATTGAGAAGTGTACTTAGATCGTCGTTGTTGATTCCTTTGTAACAGAGTGATGCTTTACGATATGTAAGCGTCTGGAGAAGAGCTGGTATGGCATTCGCCACATAGATTTTGATTGATTGCGATTTTTGTTCCAGATCGAAACAGGCTTTGGTGACGGCGATACTTAGTGATAATGCTTGTGTCTTATGTCGCGGCGTTGAAGCGTCTAAAACATATTCTATGCGTTGTATAATAGTCACCGGTGCCTTCAGAATATTCAATATTGTTCGAATTTCTGCAGGATTCGGTTGTGCGTAAAAGCCGGTTTCGATTTTGGAGATCTTTGATTGGCTCATGCTTGAGCGACGACCCAACTCCTCGCCGGTAATATTCATATTTCGCCGTAAGGCGGCGATAACCTGACCGATGTGCCGGACGTTTCTGATTGGCATATCCACGAGATCCACATCTATAGAATATTCTATGCTATCAAAATAGCAACCGTATTACGCCCTACGTAATAATTACGAACACTGCTATGTTGGTGGATGTAAAAATTATCAGGAGATCAAAATGCCATTTGAATCAGCCCCCCAAAGCAACCAGCCGGCCATCCCGGAAGTGTTGGAAATTTTGACTGCATGTGATGCTGGTTCGTGCCCACAAGTAGCAAGAGTGGCCTTGAGTGGAGAGGTGATATTTGGTTTAGTCGACGTGGATGAGAATGGTGAAGTTAATGGCCCCGTTATTCCAGTTGGTGATGATGTGGCTTTGATGGGTTTGGCAGAACGTATCCAGGCAGTTTTGTAGGTGATGGGCCGGACGGACACCAGCATACTTGTCCTAAAGGGTACGCAAACGATTGATTAGCGCTTCTTCATGCTTGTCGCCACTGTGCGAGGAGATTGTTTTGTTGTGCTCAAGTACATAGCGGGCGGCTTGCGCCAGGCCGTCGCCATATGGCTCGACCACGCGGCACTGGCCGAGCGCATAATGAAGCGAAAATCTGGCAGATGTCAGGGATATTCCAGTCTGTTTTTCGGCCTCAACGATACTGTTAGCGGCATCTAGCACTTCTTGCTCATAGGTGTCCCCCCATTCTAGGCGGGTGGGCGCGTGCGGAAGGTCAACCAGCCATAGTTTTGGGACAGGGTCGCCTTCGATGGTGCCGACCATGAACTGATTAGGACCGCCGATATCTGATACGTGGTCGAGGCCTTGCTGCCAGGCTTCGATGAGGCCTTCGACAATACCTTCCCACGTTACTTTGACGGCGTCTGCTAACTCCCGGGATATGCCTTGCCTCGCGGCCTCGGTCAATGGCATTCCATCGACCATTTTGGTTATGACGTATGACTCGCCTTCGTGTTCCACGACTTCAGAAGGGAGCACGTTGATACCGTGATTAGTTAAGTGGTCGGTTGCCTGCTTAGCGAGAATCCGATCGTTGTAGGTATTGCCCTCGTTGACCCGTACAAGCAGATCCGGCCGGCCCCGGACGCGATACTTACTCGTATCGCGTCCGGGCATATCGGTGGCCGCTATTAGGTCGTTTGCGATGATGTCGTGGATATTCTCAGGTAACTCCAGACCGTTTTCGACTGGTGGCCGTTCTGTGGACAATGTAGTTGCATCCTGAATCGCGTCGTTCTCTTGCTGCCAGGCCTGGTCAACTTGACGTCTCACGTCATCTGGGTCAATGGTTACGGAGTCACGAAGCGCCAGACTGGCTGCCGCAGTAAACGCCTGGGTATAGAGGTCTGTGTATGGAATTTGTTCCATGACCCGCCTAATTGTTTCCCGGGCATTCGGCAGAGGACGGCCGATTGCCCGTTCTATCCCAATAACGGCGTTGACGGCACAAAAGAGTTCCTCCTGATATTGGCTTACGTTGTATTCACTCATTGCATTGCTATCAAAAGAGGTAGCAGGCAAGTCGACTAGCCATACGTTTTGTTCTGCTTCACCGGCTAGCGTGCCGTACATGTATTGAAAGGCATCTGTAACATCTCCGGGGATTCGGCGCCCGAGGGCCTGGGCTTCGGTAAAACCCTTGACCAGACCGGCCCATGTGCGGTCGACTTGCTCAATAAGCTCATCCGGCGCCTCGGGGTTTAGGAGCTGGTCAAGACGCGTGCCCGTTACTTCCTTTGTAACAACATAGGCTTCGCCGATATGAGGTACGACCGTTGAGGGCAGTACATTCACGCCATGCGGCATTAACCGGTTCGTGGCCTCTATGGCTGTGGCTACTTCGTCATCTGGGAGATCTTCGTTTAGCCGTACGCGAAGATCGGGACGTCCTTTGATATGGAACATTTGAGTTGCACCTGGGTCAGGGATGGGAATCAGATCAGTATCAAGGACTTCGGCTATATTAGGTGGTAAAGCTACCTCGTTACCTGGTTGGCGTTGTACCGATGTGGTTCCGTCCTTCAATACAATTTCCGTGCCATCAGGAAGACTATCGTCGATATCGGATGGGCTGTCATCGGGGACGATGCCGTCACAGTCGCCGACCTGCCTCCAATCGAAGAAGTGGTCGCCGTAATCGCGCGGTTCGCGCGGTTCATGCTCGCCGAAGTTGGAATACTCGTTATTCATGTGGTCATTTTTGACGCAAGATAGGGTGCCATAGGCAAAAAGCACGGCACCCTATCGCAGGTCACGTCATGGAGATTTTGGATGGATAATACCAGAGACCCAGGAAAAATTAAACCCCACTCGTAACCGCAAGTATCTGAACAGCCCTGATCAGGGTGCGAACCAGCGGTTTTGGGCGGCAAATTGGTGGCTGGGCCACATGGTTATGCCTGCATAACGCAGTGAAGAGACTTCCCCGTCCGGCCCCAAGGCAAACTTGACATCCTCCCCCTGGGCCATAAAATCGGGGGTACTGGCAATGCGAAAGGTGTGTTCGCCGCGTGGCTCCAGATGGTCCACGATGCCAAAGGGAGACCAGTCGTCCACATATACGCAAGCCAGGCCGTTAGGCAGGGCGATAACAAAGCGTGAGACTAGCGCGTTTTGGTACAGGCCAGTGTATTTTTGCCAATCTGGTGCGGGGGCATCGTGAGCGGCAAAAAAGCCGATGGCATCAAAAATACCCAAGAGGATGTCGGTGGCGGGCGCGTCTTTGTTGGCGGCCATGACTGCCACGGTAGTGCCGCTTGCCAAGTCGGTAAATGTGGCGCTGCGGTGTGTAATGAACGAACCGCTGTGCCCCAGTAATTTCTGGCCTTCTGCCTCGACCGACATCATCCCCAGCCCGTACTCGCTGCCACGGCGGGCGGGGCCGTGCCAATGGTGTCTCACGCCATGCAACAACATTTCATGCCAAGGACGCTGCAGCAAGGGGCTATCTGTCTGAGTGAGTGCCGACACGATGCGGGCGGTTTCTTCCGGCGTGGAGTACCAGCCAGCCGCCGGTGCGAGCGTGTTGGTCGGGGTGTGGTCGCGCAGGGGCACGTAGCGTCCCCGGTAGCGTGGGTGGTAGCCGGGGGCGATTGGCTCATTGGGAGGCAGGTGCGGGTAGGTGTGGCTCAGGGCGAGCGGGGTGATGATATATCGATATGCAAGGCCGTCGTAAGAAACGCCCGAAGCTGCCTCGGCAATCTGTCCCAGGAGCGCATAGCCTAGATTGGAATACTTGAGTTTGAACCCCGGATCAAATACCAGCGGGGAGTCGCAGGCCAGCCGTCGCAGCGTTTGCCGGTCGGGGAATGGCTGCAAGAGCTGCCAGTAATCGGCCTGCAGTCCGTCGCGCACAAGGCCCGCACCATGCCACAGCAAATGCTCGATGGTTATTTGTTGCGCACGAGGGTCGGGATGCGCAGCCAGCCAAGGCACATAGGTGATGGCGGTGTTGCGCAAATCAAGTGTGCCTTCTTGTGCCAAGCGCAGCAGAATCAGGGCGGTCAGCATTTTGGACTGCGAGCCGATGTTGTACAGCTCTGTTGGCATAGGTCGCCGCACTGCGCTGACCGTCTTTTTGTACAGTATGTCCTGGTTGGAGTATATGGCGACCGACAAGCCGGGCAAGCCCTCGTGCTCACAATGGAACGAGAGCCAGGCATCAAGAAAGGCAGTAAGCCGGGCGACCGTTTGGCGTTTCATGGCTGCTGGTTTTGGCTTTGTAGCTTCGAGCGCAAGGAGGCAATCAGATCGCGGGACGCTTTGGTGCTGAGGGCCTGTGCACTTAAATCGTCAAAGGCGCCGCGGAAATGGCTGGTTTCAAAAGTGTTATCGGTATTTAATTGGTCGTTGCTAGTTGCGCTCTCCATACTTAGAAGACTGCCCTGCGGTGTCTCAAATAAAACAAAAGGCAGGCAGTTAAGCAGTGGCCATATACGGCCGGCATTGAATGGTAGAACCTGAAGGGTGGTGCGGCGCTCTTGGATGAGGTGCAGCAGATGTTCTAGTTGCTCGCCATGGGCCTGGATGCTGCCTATGGTGCGCAACAGGACAGACTCGTCAATAAGGACGCGCACGTCTGGTAATGGCCGGCGCTCAAACAGACGCCATTGCCGCTCCATGCGCAGTGCAATTCTTTTCCCGATGTCTTCGTTGGACAAAATAGGCGAGAATTGCCTCGTAACATCTGTGGCATAAGCTTCGGTTTGCAATAAGCCGGGCATAACCGTGTAATTGAATATGCGGATAGTGGTCGCCGCGGCCTCAGCTTCAAGAAACTGCCGGTAACCTGGTGGCAGGGCATGATTATACGGTGCCCACCACTGACTCCGGCTGTCCATCTACAAACTCCTTCTGCACCAACTATAAAGGATGCCGTCCTCGCAAGCAATTGGGTATAGGCTCGACAAGTGCCGTGGTTTGCGGTAGGGTGTATGTGTATAAAAAACATAAGGGCAAAGGAGAAGTACCATGAACGGTAACTGTGACGCAGGCTCTTCAGTAGTCAAAAAGCGCAAAATCGCGCGAAAATACGATAGGTCGTAAGTAACAAAAATGCACCCGTTTAGGCGGGTGCATTTACTTCTTATAAACAACCTGTGCCCGAACACTAAGGCAAGGAGCATCTTATGAAGATAAAACACGTAGATCATGTAGGCATTGTCGTACAGGACTTGGAGGCCGCAAAAGCATTTTTTGTTGATCTTGGGTTTACGGTCATGGCAGAGATGCCGATACAAGGTGAATGGGTAGAACGCATCATTGGGCTGAGCGATGTGAGCGAAGATATAGCCATGCTTGAAGCTCCGGACGGACAATTAAATCTGGAACTCGTGAAGTTCCATAGGCCCGTAGATCCTGCTGGCATCCAGCCTGGCCATGCGAACACGCTTGGTCTGCGGCATCTTGCATTCCAAGTAGAAGACATTGACGAACTTGTAGGTACCTTGAAGCAAAAAGGTCATGAGCTAGTGGGCGAAGTCCGGACATATGAGAATATGTGGAGACTTTGTTATGTCCGTGGACCAGAATCAATCATCATCGAACTAGCCGAGCGGCTTTAAGGGCGGGCTAGCATTAACGGTGCGATGGGGTTGGCCTGGAGAACCCGTTGCCGAGATGGGTAGTTAGCAAGCAGTTTGAAGTAATCAGTTATAATACAGCCATGAAGCCAAATATCGACCATGCAGTTAAGATTTTTAGCTCTGTTTCTGAACAGTTAGGGCCAGAGTACCTTGCTTATATAACTCTCCCCAATGTAGTCCTGACCCTATGCGGAGCAAGAGCCTACTGCGACGGCGTTTTCTGGAGTAGAGACAATAAGGATCTCTTGGGCAAATGGGACAAAGAGTTATCCGCATTGATGGGGGTTATTAAAGGACAAAATGTAGCTCTGTGGTCGGACGCAGTCATCGAGCAAACCGTCGCAGGGGATAAATACGCGAGCTACGAATTTATCGTCAAAGATGGACTGCATTACGCAATAACGCATACCAATCTCCTGGGTCCGATACGGTTTGAAGATATTGAAGCTGAGGCGTCGAGGGCCAAGATTATCGAGCTGCTGGTTAAAAACTTAAAGAGTCAGCCTGCATTGAAAGAGTACCCGAAAGAAAGCTTATATGATATCGCTTTTGGTATCCTCCTTGGTTACCCGGACAAGGCTATTTTGGGAACAATTTTACGTTGGAATAACAACGGCCCATTTGAAGAGCCTCTGATTGATGCCGACATTCGAGGGGCTAGTTACTACACATGCCCCCAGCCAATCTACTCATATCCCCGTCATCTTATGACTGATCCTGCTATATGCGCTCACGAAAAATTGTGGTCAGGTTTACTCAAGGACTACTACCAGTCAGACTTCCATACATCACTCGAAAAGAACGATGATTTCCGGGCCAAAGTGCGCGAGCTTGGCAACCCAAGATAGCACATACGACAGTCCTCTCCATAGATAAGCGCTAGGCCTACGGAGAATTTATATCTGGTAGATGTTTCGGAAAATGGCTGAAATCAAAAATGGTACGCCACATGACACAGGATTGGCACACCTTGTGGCCGAATATACTTCGGCTTGACGAAGCTCTGCGCAAACTTGAGCTGCCAGATTAAGACTTCTTCAATAGCGTGATGTATTCCGGGCAGGCAAATACGAACCGATTCCGCTTAGCCTGCTTTTTCTTGACGACGATTTTCTCTTGCTCGAGTAGCTGCAAATATTTACGGGATGTCACGTACGACACGTCCAAGCTCTTTTCAAACTCTGCCTGGACAAAAATGGATGCTCATATAAGAAGTCTGCGATATCGCGCGCATATGCATGGCCCATTATTTTGTGAATATTTTTTTACCTTTCTTATTTAGGCCAGTGAGATCAACACTAGTATCACAACTCTATAAAAGAGGTGGGGGTTTCCTGAGAATTATTGCCTTCTCCTGCGCGAACCAGGACCAGCAATGTTCCAAGGAGTAACTCGATTCCTTTGCGCGATGTAGGATTCGAACACTTTTTATAGATATAATTTCTCAAAAAACAAAAAAGTTCCTTGAAATTATATTTCTTGGAACTCTTTTGATCTGAATAATCTCATGGCTGGCGAGGAAGGACTCGAACCTTCGATCTTCGGTGCCAGAAACCGACGCCTTACCAACTTGGCCACTCGCCATCATTCTTGCATGACAAATTGCATTGTAACAAATATGTGTGCTTATTTCTACCCCTATTGCGAGCAAAACGCTAATGGTACAATTAGTTCTGCATACACGAAAGAAACATGACAAACGAACGCCACATATACAATCTGGAAATCGAGGAATCCCTTAAGGCATTTAGTACTTCGGCCCAGGGGTTGAGCGCCGATGAGGCTGCCCGGCGACTCGCAGAGTACGGTTCAAATGCCATCGTTACTCAAAAAGAACCGTTCTTTAAGCGTCTGATCGAACCTTTTGCTAATGCCTTTGTTATTGTGCTGCTGTTTGCGCTTGTCCTTAGTATGTTTGAGGGCAAGGCCTTGGATGCTTCTATTATTGGCGTGATTGTCGGCATAAACGCCATTATCTATTATTTTCAGCAGTACTCGGTCGGCCGCGTACTAAAGACTCTCAAGCAACAGGATGTTTCGTATGTGAATGTCCTGCGCGGCGGCGCAACCGTCCGGGTTCCGAGCGAGCAGTTGACCTATGGAGATGTAATCCATGTCGAAGAGGGCGTGAAGGTGCCTGCGGACGGCCGGCTTATCCAGTCGAATCAAGTTGAGGCTGACGAAGCGCTATTGACAGGCGAGTCATTGCCTGTACATAAGCACGCCGCCGCTATTGCCGGCGAAAAACAAGTGTACGACCAGCACAACATGTTGTTTAAGGGGACTTACGTCAGGGGCGGCACGGGCCGGCTGATGGTGACCGGTATTGGCAACGACACCCAGCTCGGTGGTATTACAACGTTGGCCGCTCAGGCGGACATGGGCCGGTCGCCAATTGAACGCAAAATAGACGTGTTCACCAAGCGCCTGATAGTGGTTATTTTGTTCGCGGCCGTGCTGGCCCTGGGCCTTTCGCTGTGGAGAGGGATCGAAGTCGAGGAAGCCTTGCGGTTCAGTCTGGTGATCATGGTGTCGGCTGTCCCCGAGGGTTTGCCGGTCGCCTTGACGATCGTACTCTTGTTGAGCGCGCGCCGTATGGCCAAGGTAAAGGCGTTGGTCAAGAAAATATCCAGCATCGAGACGATGGGCGCCGTGACGGTCATTGCCACCGACAAGACCGGGACGATTACCCAGAATAAGCTATCGGTGGCCGACAAACATACTACTCATGGCTCGCTGCGTACGTTCGACGAAGTTATCCGCGTCGGTCTGAACGGCGAGGGTGACCACGCCGGAGATTCGCTGGATGCAATCTTGCGGGCGTCAGTCTCTGCGGTTGAGATTCCTTCCAGTTGGCGCAAGGTCAAGGAATTCCCTTTCAACCAGGAGCTTCGGCTCAGCGGCGTGCTCTGGCAGCACGGCAATGGTTTTTCGTTGTATATCAAGGGGGCGCCGGAGCATATCCTTAGCCACTGCGGGCAACACCACCGTGCCGACGCCAGGACCGAGGCCGCGCTAAAGGCGTTTACCGGCCGGGGATACCGCACGATTGCATTTGCCCACAAGGACTTGGCGGTTGCGCCCGCTGCCTTGGGTCCGGACGTGCTCAGCGACATGGATTTTGACGGCTTTGTAGGAATGGCCGACGAGTTGCGCCCCAAGGTGGCGCAGGCGGTTGCCGAAGCCCACCGGGCCGGCATTAAGGTCGTCATGCTGACCGGTGACCATGTGGCGACAGCAGGCTTTATTGCCAGGCAGGTCGGCATCGTGGCAACCGATGCGGAGGTGAGTGACAGCGGCGTTCTGGCTGGCGAAAATGCCGACAGCATCCGTACGGCCCTGCAAACGGTGCGTGTGTTCGGGAGGGTACTACCCGAACATAAATATGCGTTACTTAAGGCGACAAAGGACTATGAGATTACGGCCATGACCGGCGACGGCGTGAATGACATTCCGGCTCTGGTAGAAGCCGATGCCGGCATTGCCATGGGGAGCGGGACTGACGCTGCAAAGGATGCCAGCGATATCGTGCTCATGGACAATAATTTTCATACCATCGTTGCTGCTGTCAGGGTGGGCCGCACAGCATTGGCTAATATTCGCAAGATGCTGATGTACCTCCTAGGCACGAGCGGCGGCGAAGTGCTCACTATGATTCTGGCGCTTATTATCGGCTTGCCGCTGCCGGTTGTAGCTATCCAGATTTTGTGGATCAACCTGGTGACTGACGGCGTATCGGTCATTCCGCTTGGCCTGAGCCCGGCCGAGCCCCGTCAGATGCACCAGCCGCCGCGCCTCCCGAATGCGCCGCTGCTCAACCTACGACAGATCACCCGCATACTAGTGATGGCATCCGTGATGAGCCTTACGGTGCTCTGGATATTTGACCGGAACCTCGACAAGGGCCTACTCTATGCCCAGACCCTGGCTTTCCTCAGCCTGATTGTCATCCAATGGGCCAATGCCTTTAATATCAATGTCGAGTACCGTTCCTGGATCTACAACTTTATCCGGCCAAACTTTAAGCTGTGGGCGGCCATCGGCTTTTCGATTTGGCTTCAGGTCGCCGTCTTTATGACGCCTTTTGGGTCGTTCCTGCACGTTGAGCCGGTTATGTGGCGCGACGCGCTACTGGCGATCGTTGTCCCAGTCGCCGTTATGCTCACTGCCGTCGATTTGCACAAGCTGATCTGGCATCTCGCCAACAAGAAGCGTAACCATTACAAGGCATTGTCCCGGCGCTAAATTCTGTTATACTGGACTCACTTAACATTAAAGAAATATACAGAGTGCAGGGAGAGATCTAGCTCGCCGATCTGCCAGCAACCTACGATAATCGTAAGGTGCTCCATCTAGCCCGCCTGCGTTGCCAGCGGGGAAGATGTTTGTCTTTTATGATGCATCCTTTCTTGCTTGCCAGCATAGGCAGAAAGGATATTTTTATGCCAAAAACCAACATCCACGGTAAGGTAGCTGTCCGCTTATTTACCAGCGAGTCAGTCTGTGCCGGGCATCCTGATAAGATTGCCGATGCGATCAGTGACGCGATTGTCGATGCCGCGTTGGCGCAGGACCCGCATTCACGCACCGGTATCGAGACGGTATCGGGTGCGAACCAGATCGCTCTATTCGGCGAGATCAAAACCAAGGCTAAGCTGGACTACGAAGAGATTGTCCGTAGTACTATCAAGCGTCTTGGTTACACTGTTCCGGAGTGGGGATTTTCGGTTGAGTCGACCTTTACTAACAATGTCCACCAGCAATCACCCGAAATCGCCATGGGCGTTGACGAAGACGGCGCTGGCGACCAGGGCATGATGTTTGGCTATGCGTGCAACGAGACTCCCGAACTCATGCCGCTGCCGATTACACTGGCGCATGCTTTGACCAAACGTATCGACGAAGTCCGCGAGAAAGGCATTATCGAGTGGCTGCGTCCGGATGGCAAGGCCCAGGTGACGGTCCGCTACGAGAATGACAAACCGGTAGGCATCGAAAAACTGGTGGCAGCCGTCGCGCACAGCGAGCACACTTTGCACGACGACGTGCGGGATGGCATTATCGAGCATGTTTTTAGGCCAGTCCTAAAGAAGTATGGCTTTGCATTGCCCAAGGACGAGGATATTGTCGTAAATGGCACCGGATTGTGGTTTATTCCCGGACCGGAGTCGGATGCCGGTCTGACGGGGCGCAAGATCGTCGTCGACACCTACGGTGGCTATGCCCGGGTGGGCGGAGGTGCGTTTAGCGGCAAGGATCCTAGTAAGGTCGATCGGTCCGGAGCATATGCCGCCCGGTATATTGCCAAAAACATTGTCGCAGCCGGCCTGGCCGACAAATGCGAAGTCGGCTTAGCCTATGTTATCGGGCAGCCGTTGCCTCTCATGCAAACCATCGAAACCTTCGGCACAGTCAAAGTAACCGAAGAAGAGCTGTACGCCTTCAAGGATAAGCTCATCGACACGTCTGTAAAAGGCATTATCGAGAAGCTCGATCTAGCTAAGCCAATCTACGGCCAAACTTCGGCCTACGGGCACTTTGGCGACAAAGATTTGCCCTGGGAAAAAGTAATCACAGCCTAAGCTGTCGTAATATCCCGACGTCGGAAGGCAATAATCCCGGTCAGCAACAGCCCTATCCCTACCCCTGCTAATATTGTCAGGGGTAGATAGGTTAGCGGCTCTGCCGGTACGCTGGGGAGGTGGGTAAAAGGTGAGATGTTTAAGACGTATTGGGGGAGTTCCAAAAAAGCAGCGAATTGGCTAATGAATATACAGATTCCAAAGGCCGACCAGCCAATGGCAACCGTCATACGAGGCAATAAGCCGAAGGCGGCTATGATTACACCCATAATCACGAGGATGGCTGGGAACTGGGCTAGGGCTGCCCATGTTATGCGCCAGATTTCTGAGGCAGCGACGCCATCAGCGACAATCCAATACATTAGGCCGGTGCTTACGCCAAGCGTGGCAAGCATGAGGGCGCAACCGGCGATGACAAATACAATATGACTTAGCATCCAGCGCGGTTTGCTGGTGTGTGTTGCCAAGACCGGCTCTAATTGTCCGTTGGCCTCCTCGGCACGTACGCGTTGCAGGGCCTGGATGGCGTACCCGGCAAAGACAATGCCCATAAGACCAAGCATTGCCGAGAAGTATATGTCCTCGAAGCTCGTGCCGCCGCCTACTGATTCGAGATACTCCCGGGCGGCATCGTTTTCGGCAAAGAGTTTAGAAAATTCTTTGGCGATTAGGCCGATCATCAGTCCACCGATAACCGCACCGGCCAGCCAGCCGCGAAACACGCCTTTCTGGAGGCGGTTAGCCAGGCCTTGGACGCTCAGGAGTGCCTTGGGTGCGTTAGCGGGGCCTTTGCGGGCGCTGATCATGCCCAAGCCTAGGTCACGCCGGTCGTTAAAATAGAAGGCAACCGCGAGGCAGGCTGCGAAAAAGGCGGTCATAAGTCCGAACAGCCACCAGTTTTGTTCGGTATAGGGGTGGACCTGCTGCGCCCAGCCTATTGGAGAGAACCATGATGGCCATGCGCTAATTACCCCCAGGCCGCTTTCTTTGAGATCGCCCAGACTGTCGCCAAGCGCTCGCAGTAAGAAGACCAACCCCAGGGCAATCGCGGCCATACTATTTGCTCCTCGCGCGCTGTCGGATATTTGGGCGGTAACGGCCGCAATACCAGCAAACATGATACCCAGCCCTCCAAGGGCAGCGGCAGTGCCTACTGACCCGTCGACAGGCAAGTCGGCCGCAATAAGCGCAAGCGCGCAGAGCACCGAGAAGATAATATTTGCACCGATGGTGACAATAAGTGCGGCTCCCAGACTGGCATTACGGCCGACAACGGCCGAGCCGATTAACTCTGAGCGGCCGGTCTCCTCATTTTGACGGGTATGCCGGACGACACACAAAATGCTCATAAAAATGACGGCGACGGCCGAAAACAGAAACGTTTCGTTAATGACGATTGCCCCCACGTTGGCGTCGCTTATCGGGCCGCCAAAAATGCGTCCCGCCAGACTCGGAGCCATATTCGCGGCATAACTGACCTGCTGCTCGACAGTTTTGCCGTAAAATTCCGTGACAGCCGGAACGTTCACGGCCATCGCTATGCTGAGGACGAGTATCCAGACGGGGAGTTTTATACGATCGCGGCGAAGGGCCAGCCGGATCAGCCGGAAAGTACCAGTAAATCCGAGCATTGGTTATTTCTCCTCTGCTTGGGTGGTAGTTTGCTCTGACGGGGTTTTGTCGTAATGACGCAGGAAAAGTTCTTCCAGCGACGGCGGCGAACTGACAAGCTCTTTGATGTCAAACTGCAGGATGTGCTTGAGTGCGTCGTCGATCTTATCGGTTTCTACTTCGAATTTTGCCCGGGGCCCGTGGACGGTCAGATTAAAGAGCCCAGGTATTTTTTGGAGGTCCTTGATCGGGCGCATAGTTTCGACACTGACGCTGGTGCGGGTCAGGTGCCGCAGGTCGCCGAGGGTTCCGCTTTCGACTGCCTGGCCTTCGCGGATGATAGTAAGGCGGTCGCAAAGCGCCTCGGCTTCGGCCAGGATGTGGCTCGACAGAAGCACGGTTTTGCCTTGGTCCTTGAGCTGCCGTACGTAATCTTGGAATACTGCTTCCATAATCGGGTCAAGACCGGAAGTCGGCTCGTCCATGATGTACAAGTCGACATCTGATGCCAGTGCAGCGACAAGGGCTACCTTTTGACGGTTGCCCTTTGAGTATGTGCGGCATTTTTTGGTGGCATCGAGCTCAAACCTATCGAGTAGCTCCTTGCGCCGTCTGCGGTCAAGGCCGCCACGAAGGCTGCCGAACAGGTCGATAGCTTCGCCGCCGGACAGGTTGGGCCAAAGGTTTACGTCACCAGGCACATAGGCTAGGCTGCGATGGAGTTTGGTCGCATCTGCCCATGGATCGCCTCCTAGTACTTCGACGTGGCCGCTGGTTTTGCGCAAAATACCCAGGAGCACGCGGATGGTAGTTGACTTGCCAGCGCCGTTCGGCCCCAAGAAGCCATGAACCTCACCTTTTTTAACCGTGAGATTGAGCTTATTCAGGGCTGCAAAACTGCCAAATTTTTTGACGAGGTTGTTTACGACAATGATGTTCTCCATGACCTCTATATTGTCAGAGTCTGGGCCAACAATCAAACCGTTTATGCTTCGAGTGAGCGACGTCACAAATAATACCAGATTATTATCTGGTATCGGACAGTCGGCGGGTGGCTAGTTTGAGGTGTAATTTGTTTCGCCGGTACTGCCTACTGTGGTTGATGCCGGAACATCAATTTGTTTGATGGCGACGACAGCTAATAGGAGTAAAACGAAAAGCACTGCTGTGCCTAGTTTGTGCTTCATACACATATAGTATATCCCACGTGTAAAGCCTGATGACAGTAAAATGCGTACGGTAACCTATAAAATTCGTATATTACCAAGCTCGGGGGGCAAGAAACCGTCGGTGTGTTTAAAGCCTGCCTTCCATTGGTATCCTTTTTGGTAGCCCAGGTCCTTCATAAGTTTGGTGGGGGCATTGCGCAGATGCAGTGGCACGGGCAGGTCAGGGTGTTCGCGGGCGGCTGTTTTGGCCTGCATCATGGCGTTTGCTACGTCACGGGATTTGGGTGCCTTTACCAGTACAGATGCGCAGTGGTAGAGGTTGTATTCGCACTCCGGCATGCCGATGCGCTCTACGGCCTGGAACGTCGAAACGGCCAGGTTCAGTGCCGCTGGTGCCGCCAGCCCAATGTCTTCGGAGGCAAAAATGACCATACGCCGGGCAATAAATTTGGGGTCTTCGCCGGCCTGGAGCATGCGGGCCATGTAGTAAAGGGCAGCGTCACTGCTGCCGCGCAAAGATTTTATGAAGGCACTGATGATGTTGTAATGGTTTTCGCCAGCCTTGTCATAGCCGGGCAGACGCTTTTGGGCGGCTGTGGTTACGACGTCGCCCGTAATGGTTTTGTCGGTCAGTTGCAAAGCCAGCTCCAGGTTGCCCAGCGCGACCCGCGCGTCGCCGCCCGATAATTCGGCGATCAAGTCGATGCTTTTGGCTGGTAATCGCTTGGCGGTGATTTTTTCGGCTTTGGCCGCACCCTTGAGAATGTCGATGATCTCGCCCTTGGAGAGCGGCTCCAGGACCAGGACGCGCGATCGGCTGAGCAGCGGCGTGATGACTTCAAAACTGGGGTTTTCGGTGGTTGCTCCGATCAATACGATGGTGCCGTCTTCGACGTAGGGCAAAAAAGCGTCTTGCTGGGCTTTATTGAAGCGGTGAATCTCGTCTACGAACAGGATGGTGCGCATGCCCAGGCGCCGGTTGGCTTGGGCGGTCTCTACAACCTTGGTAACATCGGCTTTTTTGGCGGTAACGGCGCTCAGTTCAATAAATTCTGCTCCGGTTTCACGGGCGATAATCCGGGCCAGGGTAGTTTTGCCGGTGCCAGGCGGTCCCCAAAGGATGAGGCTGGTCGGCTGTTTGCGCTCGATGATCTGCCGTATGATGTTGCCGTGCTCAAGCAAATGCTTCTGGCCGATTACATCGTCCAGGCTCTGCGGTCTCATGCGTTCTGCAAGCGGTTGCGCCATATCACTTATTATACCCTGAGAGATGTTGTACAATTAAAAGCAGAATAGGAGGGTCTTATGAAACATATAAAATGGGCAGTCGGCGTACTTTTACTCGCCATTGTCCCGGTGTTGGCGTGGGCGAACATCGCCAGCGCACAGAAATTCAGCAACAATATCGACGAGGGGCAGACGGTCAATAGTTCGTTGTTCAGTTCGGGCAAAGATATCGACATCAACGGTACGATTAACGGCGACGTTTTCTGTGCCGGACAAACTATAACCATCGATGCGACGGTGAAGGGTGACGTCATTTGTGCCGGTCAGGACGTTACCGTGAACGGCAAGATCGAAGGCAGCATCCGTTTAGCGGGACAGACAGTTAGCGTCGGGGCATCGGTCGGCCGTAGCGCCACGGTTGCAGCGATGTCATTCTCGTTGGACGCTGATGCCAAGGTTGGCCAGGACATGACGGCAACCGGAGACACCCTCAACATTAAAGGCGCCGTAGCCCGGGATGTCATCGCCGGCGGCTCTTCGATAACCATCAACGGCCCGGTTGGGCGTAATGTAAAGGCCGATAGCACCAAACTTCGCCTAAAGGACCGTGCGGTCATCGCTGGTAACCTTAACTACACCAGCCATAATAAGGTCAAGCGTGACAACGGTGCCAAGGTGCTTGGCGACACCCGCCAAACTAAGCCTCGCGAATCCAAGAATAATGGCGGTATCTTCAATAAGTACAGCCTTACATTCTATTTGTTCTTCCTTCTGGGCCTGGGTCTCATCGCTCTGGCGCTAGCCTTCTTCTTTCCGCAGTTTATGCGCCGCACAAGCGGTCATATTAAGACGAACTTTGCCAAGACTATGGTCGTGGGCTTGGTCGCCAGCTTCTTGGTACCAATGGTTTCGATCGGTTTGGCGTTATCGATTGTAGGCATCCCGCTTGTCTTCTTCTTGTTGATCGCCTGGCTGCTTGGCGCAATGCTTAGTGGGCCGATTGCTGCCTTTTACGTCGGGCAGATGGTGCTCCGCCGTCAGGCGAACCCGTTAGCTATTGCAGCACTCGGTTCGCTCATTTTGGTAACGGCCTACTATCTGCCGATTGCCGGCATTCTGGTCCTGATGCTAGCCTACTGGCTTGGCTTTGGCGCATTGCTGATGAGCATCAGGCCGCATGTGCGGCCCGCTACCGCGGATGAGCCAACGCAGTCCGAGCGCGAAACCAAAAAGAAATCCTCCACGAACGGCAAGAAGTAACAGTCCTGCCTCGCAAACTAACCCCGGCATGACCGGGGTTAGTTTTGTGGCTGCCTCTTGAAAAATTTATACGCTTATGCCATAATATAAGTAATAATTTTGCAAACTCGCGCTGTCAGGAGCGCATATTTTTATGGCACAGTCAGTTCAGGACCCCTCAAAGATCCGAAATATCGCAATTATCGCGCACGTTGACCACGGCAAAACAACTCTGGTGGACGGTCTTTTGAAGCAATCCAAAACCTTCCGCGACAACCAGGCCGAAATGAGCCAGGATCTCATTATGGACAGTGGCGACCAAGAGCGTGAACGCGGGATTACGATTACCGCTAAAGTGACCGCCGTTCAGCGCGACAAGTACCGTATTAACATCATTGACACCCCGGGGCATGCCGACTTTTCGGGCGAGGTTGAACGTACGCTTAATATGGCAGACGGCTGCATTCTCATCGTTGACGCTCAGGAAGGCCCAATGCCGCAGACCAAGTTCGTGCTTGGCAAGGCACTGGCTGCCGAACTAAAGCCAATCGTGATTATTAACAAGATTGACAAGCCGGGCAGCCGCATCAAAGAAGTCGAAGACGAGCTCGCCGACCTGTTCTTGGAGCTTGCCGTACACGAAGACCAACTGCACTACCCCGTCTACTATGCCATTGGCCGCGCCGGTAAGGCGTGGACGACCCCGCCATCCAACCCCGACGAAGATGGCAGCCTGGACGTGATTTTCGATGCCATCATCGAAAAAATCCCGGCGCCAAGTGTCGAGCTCGATAAGCCCTTCCAGATGCTGGTAACCGCCCTTGCATGGGACACCTATAAGGGTAAGTACGCTATCGGCCGTATCTCGCGAGGTATGGTAAGGCCCGGCGACCAGGTTGCGCTCTGCAAGGCAGACGGCACAGTGGCCAAGGCCAAAGTCGAAAACGTTTTTATGAGTCAAGGTGTGACTAAATTCGAAGTCGAGGGTGGTGTGTCTGGTGATATTGTCCAGCTTACCGGCATCGCTGATGCCCGCATTGGCGAGACTATTGCCGACGCCAGCAACCCCGAAGCGCTGCCTGTGCTCGAAGTCGAAGCGCCTACCCTGCAGATCTATCTTGGCCCCAACACCAGCCCGTTCAAGGGCACTGAGGGCGAATTTACGACCAGCCGTCAGATCGGCGACCGCTTAAATAAGGAACTCGAGACTAACGTCGGCTTAAGGGTCCAAGAAAACGGCATCGGCTTTTTGGTATCCGGCCGCGGTGAGCTCCACCTGAGTGTGCTCATCGAAACCATGCGCCGCGAAGGCTACGAGTTTGAAGTTGGCCGTCCGCAGGTAGTGACCCACGAAGAGAACGGACAGGTTATGGAACCGGTCGAAGAAGTCATCATCGAAGTCCCTGCCGAACACGTCGGCGCCGTGCAGATGGAACTCGGCCAGCGCCGGGCCAACCTTAAAGAGCAGTTTTCGACGCCAAAGGGCGTAACCAAGCTAGTCTACGAGATGCCGACCCGTGCCCTTTTGGGTATGCGCAATATCCTGATGACCAACACCAAGGGCACGATTGTTATGAACAGCCTGATGACTGGCTACCAGCCGATGGGCGCGGCGCTCCAACAGCTGCGCAATGGTGTGCTCATCGCCTTCGAAACCGGTACGACCATGCCGTATTCCCTTGAGACCGCCGAGGCCCGCGGGACGCTGTTTATCGGTCCGGCCCAAAAAGTCTATGCCGGCCAGATTATTGGCCTCAACCTTCGCCACGAAGACATGGAGATCAACGTCTGCAAAGCCAAGCACCTCACCAACATGCGCAGCAAATCCAGCGACGGCGTCGTGCAGCTGACGCCGCCGACCATCCTTAGTTTAGAACAGTGCCTGGACTTTATCGAGAACGACGAACTCCTGGAAGTAACGCCAAAGAACCTTCGCCTGCGCAAGCGCGAGCTTGATCCAACCAAGCGCAAGCGCGAAAAGAAGGCGTAAGAATGTATGGCCGCCGAGACCCCCAATAGTCTGCCAACGCCCCGTGAAGACGTTCTTTTGGGTATTGATGCCATCCGTGAAGCGAACCCTGGCATTAGTGTGAACATGAGCAATGCCCTGACTATTGGCTTTAACGTCGGAAAGCGCCCACCTCGAATGGCAGGCGAGCTAGCCACCCAAATCGTGGTTGCGACCTCTTTGTCTCCTGAGGCCGTAGGGAAAGAAAGATTAAGTCTGGTCAGCGTTCGCCAGGGTGATGACGTACGATTGCACCATATAGACAGTGATATGGCGGGTAATGCCATGACCGGTACCCCATTGGCCGATGCCGACCTTACTGAACTTGACGGAATACTGCTAGAGGCGGATTTTAGCGACGAGTATGGCATCGTGGAAATCGGTCAACGGATGGCAAGCGGCAAATACCTCAACTGGATGCATGTTATGTT
The DNA here is from genome assembly GCA_035758825.1 of Saccharimonadales bacterium (SeqCode). GTDB lineage: Bacteria > Patescibacteriota > Saccharimonadia > Saccharimonadales > UBA4665 > JARIHD01. Next base: position 174,521 of record DASTWA010000008.1, on the reverse strand, counting down.
CGATACCGATTTTATTCGTTAATAGCTAGGATCGCTTAAAGCGTCCAAGGACCAGCAGCAGCAATAGCGAACCGGCTACAGCAACGAGCAGGCTCCAGAGATTAAAACCAGTTACTCCTTTGCCGCCCATCAGGCTCACTACAAAGCCGCCCACAAGCGCACCAAGCATACCGACGACGATGTTGCCAAGTAATCCTTGCTCCTCGTTATTGCCGGCTATCATCGATGCGATCCAGCCCGCAATCCCCCCGAGTATAATCCATGCCACTATCCCCATAAAAGTCTCCTAATTATGTGCTTGTAACAATAAGTATGCGTTATCCCTAGGGAAGGAGATGTAAAATTGCTAACAAACCAGTGTGAACGCCGTCCTCTCGGGTACAATATAGGTATGATAGATATTACTGACGAGCAGTTCTCGGCGTTAATAGCCGAAGTAATGGATGAGCTGCCTCGTGAACATATGGATGCGGTCAGGAATGTCGCCATCGTGTACGCTGATGAGCCGACCCCCGAACAGCGGGAGCTACTTCGTCTTCGCCACGACCAAAGTTTATTTGGCCTTTACGAAGGCATACCGCTTGCTAAGCGGCAGGGGGTGACGGGCTTCCCGCCGGATAAAATAACCATATTTAAACTGCCCGTTCTAAACCATGTCAGCTCTTATACCGAGCTTCGGGCACAAGTCAAGCATACCCTGTGGCACGAAGTAGCCCATTATTTTGGCTTGGATCATCCAGCCATTTATGCCCTGGAGGATAAATGGAAAAGCAAATAGTCAGTTGGGACAGGGCACAGGCTGTCGAAAGGAGATGGTAATGCAAAAAAATAAAAACTTTGGCCGCGGAGTAGCCGCTGCGTCTGCCGACCTTCGGCGCGGCTTCCGCGATTGGGAGCTACGGGGCCTGATGTTTTTCGGCGGCATTATCATTATGGCCGGCGTTGCGTTTTATATGATTGTCGAAGGCTGGGATTTCATCCAGGCGTTATATTTCTGCGTCGCGACCCTTACCACTGTCGGGTATGGCGACTTGCACCCGACCAATGACATCAGTCGGCTATTTACGACGGCGTACGTGCTGGTTGGTGTCGGGTTTATCTTGGGCTTTGTCAATGTTGTCGCCAGGCAGGCCACCAAGCCGATTATTGCCCGTATGACCGAGCGTGACAATCAGCGCCAGGAACAATCAAAAGATTAGATGCGGGCTTTGCCGATGGCGTCGGAGACTTGCTTGAAGCCGTCTTTTTCGAGTAGCTGTGCCAAGCCGTGATTGATCTGGCCTATGAGCTGCGGGCCCTCAAAAATCATGCCGGTTATCAGTTCTACCAGGCTGGCCCCAAGCTTGATCTTGGTGTAAGCGTCTTCTGCAGAGAAGACCCCGCCAACACCGATGATCGTTAAGCGGTGGCCGTACTTGTGGTAGGTATGGGATATGAGCTGGTTGCTGGCGTCAAACGTCGGCTTGCCGCTGAGTTTGCCCTCGATGCTTTTGGGCAGGCTGCCATCCGTTTCGTAAGGTTCGCGTTTTTTGGTCAGATTGCTAACCGTAACGCCGGCAATGCGGTGACGGACAATCACCGCAAGAAGCGAATCGAATGTCTCCCAATCCAGGTCGGAGGGCATTTTTACGAATACCGGATTATTCAGGGCAAGTTCGTCAACTTCTTTGAGTAGGTGTTCTAATCGCCCGGGCGCCGTAAACGGTTCGCCGCCGTAGGTATTGGGGCACGATATGTTGAGGGTGATCATATCACCGACGCGCGAGGATTGTATTTTGCGCAAGCTGCCGATGTAGTCGGCAACCGCATCATCTTCGCTGCTGGCTTCTTTGGAGTTGGTTTTGGCGACAGAAATATTCAAAGGAAAGTCACGAAAGGTGCGGCTAGGATAGGATTTGATGCGTTTAATGATGGCATCAACGCCTTCATTGGCTAATCCTTTGTTGACCACCAGAGCCTTGGCATCAGGCAATCGATGAAACCAGGGCCGGGGGTTGCCCACGCAAGGCCTGAAGGTGAGTGAGCCGCCTTCCATGAAGCCGAAACCTATGGCCTTAAGCGTGGGCACGAGTTCAAAGTTGGCATCGAGGCCAGCTGACAGACCGATGGGATTGGAAAAACGGATGCCGTGAATGGTCTGTGATAAAAGGTCGGGGTTCTGATACGCCCATGCATGGTGGACTAGCTTCTTTAGGCCAGGTGCCTTTTGAAAGACATTGCTGGTCCGGATCATAGCGCCGTGTACGTTATCGGGGTGGCGGCGGAATAGCACAGGCTTTACTACCGTCCGATATACACGGCCGCTAAAACTACTAAGTAAGGTGTTCAGAGCCTCGTATCCTTTATGGTTACATTAGTTATTATAGGTGTTGTAAGGAATTTTATCTGTGATGAGGTTAACAGATAGGCTTACCGCCTTTTCGCCTCAAAAATGCTATACTTAAAAACAATATGAAACCCACCAAGCCAAAAATGAAACAACCAAAAACCGACATAACCCCATATCATGGCCACGGAAAATTGTACTTCGGCGGCCTGGTGGGTGCTGTGCTGTTATTTTTTGGTTCTGCCGCACTGGTGTGGAACCAGCAAGTGCCCGGTTGGGAAGTAACCCTATTCCATTCGGTTAATAGTTGGTCCGAAAGTTGGTACCACTTCTTTTTGACGGCCACAATTTTTCACGAAAGCCTGTGGATAGCTGCCGTGGCTGTGGCCCTCGCCTTTATTTTTCGGATGTATCGCCTGTCGTGGCGGTTAGCCGTCTGTTCGATCGGCGGCTATGCCGTCAGTTTTATTGCCAAGCACGTTGTAGAGCGGGGACGCCCTGATGTACTGCTTGGTGATGTGCACGCCCGCGCCTCCGAGACGAGTATGGGCTTTCCGTCCGGTCATACCATGATCATGACCGTCCTGATGCTTGCCTTGCTGCCGTATCTGCCGTGGCGTTGGCGCTGGATTATCCCTATTCCGATAATTCTCATGGGGCTGTCAAGAGTGTATTTGGGAGTACACATGCCGCTTGATGTTGTCGGCGGTTTTGCGATTGGCGTAGGCGTTATCTCGTTCGTGCGTATTTTGCCGCAGCCCCTAAAGGTGTTTTTGCGGCTCGACTGATATAGGCTTTCGGGTGTACATTAAATGCTTGTGCTTGCACGGATGCTGGCATACAATATTTTTGGAAGTGAGAGACTTCCGTAAGACCTGGGCTGCATAACCCGGGTCTTTTTAGGCGGTTCGTTCTCTCGTGGTAAAAGGGGTACAATAGATACATGACATTTGTAATTATCGTCTTGGGGACAATCAACATCTTGGGCATCGCCTATATCATCAAGCTTTTGTCGGGCAGTGGCGGCAACGAAAAGCTCGACCGGTCACTGCGCGAAGAATTTGCCATGAGCCGCAAGGAATTTGCCGAGGCCAATAAAGACTTGCGCCTAGAGGTTACGACCGGCATCAACCAGACCCGCGAATCACTCGATAAGCGCCTGGAGCAGCTCCGCGACAAGAACGACGAAAAACTCGAACATATCCGCAAGACGGTAGAAGGCCGCCTGGAGACCCTGCAGCGCGATAACGCCGAAAAACTCGAAAAGATGCGGGCCACGGTTGACGAAAAATTGCAAAGCACGCTTGAAAAGCGCTTGGGACAGAGCTTTAAGCTTGTTAGTGAACGCCTCGAGCAGGTGCAGCGCGGCTTGGGCGAGATGCAGGGCCTGGCCAGTGACGTCAGCGACTTTAAGCGCGTCCTGACCAATGTTAAGACGCGCGGCACATGGGGCGAGGTCCAATTGCAGAATTTACTGGAGCAGGTTTTTATTAAGGACCATTATGACGCGCAGGTCATGCTTAAACCCGGCAGCCGTGACGCAGTTGACTTTGCGATCAAGCTGCCCGATAAGAGCTCGAAGGCAGGGTTCATTTATCTGCCGATTGACGCCAAGTTTCCTCTGGAAGATTACCAGCGCCTGGTCGCCGCCCAGGAAAAGGCCGACATGCCGGGTATCGAAGCCGCCCACAAGGCGCTCATTAATCGCATCAAACTTGAGGCCAAGGGCATAAAAGAAAAGTACATCCAGCCGCCAAAGACTACCGATTTTGCCGTCCTGTATGTTCCGACCGAAGGCCTGTATGCCGAAATTTTGCGGACGCCGGGACTTTTTGAGCAATTGCAGCACGAATACCGCGTAACAATTGCCGGCCCGACGACGATTGCGGCCATCCTGAGCAGTTATCAGCTGGGCTTCCGCACGCTGGCAATTGCCGAGCAAACCAGCCAAGTCTGGGAATTGCTGACGGTTATTAAGGGTGAGTTCGGGAAGTTTGGCGACCTCCTCGACAAAACCCGCGAAAAATTGGTGCAGGCCACCAATACCATTGATTCGGCCAGCGCCAAGAGCCGGAATATCGAGTCAAAGCTTGGCAAGGTCCAACGTTTGGCCGACAAAACGGTATCTACCGCCGAAAACGCTTCTTTGCTGGAATAACCGCTACGATTTGATCCAGTCGAGGGCGACGGCAGCCGTCCAGCTGAAGTTCGGCGCGCCCAGGGGTTCGCCGGTCAGGGGGTTGAAGTATTCATTAAAATGTCCGTCGCGCAGGAGCTCGAGCGAGCTTTCGATGAGTGCTTCGGCGTGGTCTTTGTAGCCATAGCGCCGGAGCCCGTCGACAACGAGCCAGTTGGTGTTAAACCATGTCGGACCCTGCCAGTAGCGTTGGGCATCAAAGCGCGGCGAATTAAGCGGAACGCTGGGGACGGGATGCGGCGGGCCAAAAATATGCTCGTTTTCGAGCATTTTGACCAAAATAGCCGCCCGCTCCTTGCTGATTACACCTGTATATAGCGGAATAAGCGCGGCGATGCTCGGCTCTTTGAGCAGCCGGTGGGTTACAAAATCCCGTGAATAGTACTGCTCGGTGTATGGATCCCACAGGCCGGCGAATGCTTTGACCGTCTTGTCCATGCGGCGCACAAGGTCTTCGGGCAGGTCCATACGCAGTGTCTTGGCAATGCTTTTTAGGTGTTCGTTGGCCCGGATTAAGACACAGTTAAAGGTGAGGTCTTCGATCGCGAACAGGGAGTGGTCGAGTATCTTATTGATGTCGTATTCTTTGCGGCGCAGCCGGCGCTGGGCATCATACAACGCCAGGGCGTCGATATTTATGTAGCGCTGCGCCGGAGGGACAATCCGCGTGTCGCGCCTGAATAGGCCGGTAATGGCCTCGAGTTTTGTCTTGTCCAGGATGCGAATCCACCAGGGGAGCAAGTGTTCATGGAGTTCGGCCATCCAGGGCGGCGTGTTGTCCAGGCCTGTTTCCCACGGGTGTATTTGGAGCACCAGGCCCTCGCCGTGTGGATCCCGGTCAGTATAGAGCCATTGGTGGTAGGCGGTAAGCCCTTGGATTATCTGTTTATACCAGCTCCGCCGGTTGACCAGCGATAGTTTTTCGCCGATCTTGACCACCGATTCGGCAATCATGGGCGGCTGGGTGATGCCGCTGGTGATTGCGTCGTCGGGCGCAAAAGGGCTTACCCAGCTGCGCCAGGTCATGTGGTCTCGGTGGTACTCATGCCCGCGCGTAAATATCATGTGCGGCACCATGCCATTGCTCCACTGGCCACGAAAGAGACTGAGTATCTCCATTTTTGCCCGTTCGACATCGTAGTGCCGCTGGCCCAGGGCAATAAATGAACTGTCCCATAGCCATTGGTGAGGGTACAGGTTTTCGGCGGGGATAGTGTAAAGGCCGCGATCGTTCTTTTTCAGTACTTCGATAGCCCGCTCGCGGATTCCGGGCGTGATGTTGCTCATGTTTTTAGTATACAGCAACGACATTCGACCTATGGTACAGACCCATTGACAAATTACAGTACCTTGTATAACATAGTACCGTATGGAAAATAATAGTGAGCATGCTCCATTCATTGACCAGTCCGAAACGCAGATGCGCAAGGGTATGTTGGTGTACTGTGTATTACTGCTTTGCTCCAAGGGTAAGGTGTATACGTCGGACATCATCCGCAGGTTGCACGATGCCGAACTGATTGTGGTAGAAGGGACGCTGTACCCGCTCCTTAACCGTTTGGCGCGTGATAAGCTGCTGGGATATGAGTGGCGCGAATCAGAGCAAGGGCCGCCGCGTAAGTATTACTGGCTGACCGACGAAGGCAAAATTGTCCTCGCAAGCCTTAGCCAAACCTACGAACGCCTGCATGCATCGATCAAGTCATTGGAGAAAGGAGTATCATGAACGAAATAAAAAAGATCCACCTCGGCCGCCAGCCGTTTACGATCTCGGTGGATGCACATCGCTTGCTGCGTGTGTACCTGGAGGCCATCGAGGCCCAGGTCGGCGCCAAGTCAGAAGTGCTCAAAGAGGTGGAGACGCGAATGGCCGAACTGCTATTGGAGCGCGGTGTGAGCGGCGAAAAGGTCGTATTGACCGAAGACGTGGAATTCCTCAAGGAACAATTGGGTGACCCTGGTGATTTTAAGGATGACGAAAACCAACACGGCAAGCCGGAAGCGCCCGAGCCACCGCAGAAGCGCCTATACCGCGACACCGACAATGCCATGGTCGCCGGCGTCTGTTCGGGTTTGGCTGCGTACTTTGGGGTGGACGTAACGATCGTCCGGTTGCTCTTTGTATTGGCACTGCTCTTTGGCGGCGCTGCCATCCCGGTGTATCTGGTGCTTTGGCTGGTTGTGCCCGAGGCCAAGACGCCGAGTGAAAGGCTGCAAATGCGGGGAAAAGCAGTCACGGTCGACAGTCTTAAGGAACTGGTCGACCGTGCAGATGTCAAAGGTGCCGCTGACCGTGCCTCTAAAGCGGTCGGACCGCTCTTTGAGCGTGCTGCACAAATTGTCTTGGCGGTTATCGGATCGATATTCGTGACGGTCGCTGTTTCGCTGTTTGTGGCGCTTACCATGGCGGTGACGTATTTATTCTTTCATCGGGATGATGCTATCGCTCAGACCGTGGCCTTTCCGGTAGGCTCAAGCGAGATACTGTTTACGGCAATGGCCGTCCTGGTCATTGCGATCCTCAGTTTGCTGATGCTGTGTACTGGTATGTCGATGATCAACCGGAAGTGGAGCATTCCCGGGTGGCTGACCGCAACACTGGTGGGCATCATGATCGCGGCCGGCGGCGTAGGCTCAGCAGTCGGTCCCGACACCGTCTATGGCGTACGCGACCGTTACGAAGCGAGCCAACGTTCGGAAGAGTAATTAGCGGTAGTTGGTGAAGTTAAGGGGAAAGTCAAAATCCTTCCCCTTTAATAATTGGATGACGCCTTGCAATTCGTCTTTGCTGCTACTGGTGACGCGGACGGCGTCGCCTTGGATTTGGGCCTTTGCCTTGGGATATTCGTCGCGGAGTAATTTGGTTATCTGTTTGGCTTTCTCTTGGTCCAGGCCTTGCTTGAAGGGGACTTCTTTGGTGGCCTTGAGGTTACTCTCGACGACCTCTTTGGTGGTGTCGAGCACTTTTTGGCTCTGGCCGCGGGTGGCGAGTTTTTTGCGGAAAATGTCGAGGATGGCGTCTATCTGCCAGTCGCCGTTGCCGGTCACTTTAATGCCCGTCTTATCGCTGTTCAGCCACTCCAGTTGGGCGGGCGTTCCCTTAAAGTCATAGCGGCTTTGGAGTTCGCGCTGGGTTTGGTCGAAGACATTGTTCATCTCGGCCTTGTCATATTCGCTGACGATATCGAATGAGAAATTTGCCATGCACCCATTATATCCTATTCATCTCTGGTATAATCATGATTAATATGAGCTACCAAAATCCACGCATTGCTGATGTCGCTGCTCAGCTTAAGGGCCGCCTGGCTGAACTCGACAACAAATCCGACATTTTAAAGGCGGTGGAGCTAAAGGCCTTGTTTGCCGAAATCCCAACCTTGCCGCCAGAAGAGCGAGGCGCCTTTGGCAAGGAGATCAACGAGCTGCGCAAGGAATTGGAACAATTGGTTTCCGAACATCAGGAACAGGCTGAGGTGCTGCCGCCGATTGATGCAACGGCGCCCTTTGACGTAAACACGCCGGCAGACAAGCGACCGGCTTTGCTGCACGCCGAAGACGGTAGCATCCATCCGTTAATGGCCGAGCTCAAGACTGTTTTGGATATCTTTTACAGGATGGGCTTTACGGCCGTCGAGAGCCGGCAGCTGGACGATGACTACCACATGTTCGAGGTCTTGAACTTCCCCGAAGGCCACCCGGCGCGTGACGATTACGATACGTTTATGACGGTAGAGACCGACGGCAAGGGCAAGCAGTTTATCGCGCCAGCCCACACCAGCACCATGCAGCACCGTGTCCTCAAACAATACCTGGGCAACCTGGAGGCAGGCCGCCCGATTGCGGCAGTCATCCCCGGCCGGGTGTTCCGCAACGAGGACCTGGATGCCCGCCACGAGCACACGTTTTATCAGCTGGAAGGTGTTTACGTCGATAAGGGCGTACACGCCGGGCACCTGATTGCCACCCTCAAAACTTTTTTGCAGGAGTATTACCAGCAGGAGCTTGAGGTCAAGACCCAGCCGTTTTACTTCCCGTTCACCGAGCCGAGCTTTGAATTTGCGCTCAGCTGTCCGTTTTGCAAGAAGCAGGGCTGCCATATTTGCGGCCAGACCGGCTGGATCGAGCTTTTGGGCTGCGGCATGATCAACCCCAATGTGCTCTCTATGGCCGGCATTGATCCGAACGTCTACACAGGCTTTGCATGGGGCGGCGGCATCGAACGCTTGGTAATGATGAAGTACGGCGTTGAGGACATCCGCTACTTCGAGAGCGGCAAACTGGAATTCTTAAAGCAATTCAAGGGCTAGAGGAGGGATTATGGCAGAACGAACGATTTTTGATGAAATTGTCGATGGCAATATTCCGAGCTACAAGGTCTTTGAAGACGACAATTATCTGGCGTTTTTGACGCCGTTTGGCAATACTCTCGGTGCTGCTGTGGTTATCCCCAAGCAAAATCCGGGCGACTATGTTTTTGCGCTCGATGACGCTGTTGTTGCCGGACTGATGGCAGCCGCCAAGAAAGCTGCCAACATTCTAGAGAAAGCGCTGGGTGTTACCCGGGTGGCAGCGGTCTTTGAAGGCGAAGCCGTGCCTCATCTGCATGTCAAGCTGTACCCCATGCACGAGCTTGAGGCAGATCGGAGCAACTTTCCTAAACTGAGCGCTTTCTTTCCGGTTTACCCAGGCTATATATCTACAGCCGAGGGGCCGCACATGGGCGACGAAACGTTGAAGGAAATTCACCACAAGATACAGAAGGTTTCAAATGAAGGTTAGTCTTAATTCAATCCGCATTGTTAATAGCACCTACGGTTCCGCCGGTGACCCGGCACCAAACGGTGTAGAAGATTTGGTCGAAAAAATCGGCGCCCAGCTTGGTGCTGTCGAAGAGGTCATTCCTTACGGTGACCGTTTTGAAGGCGTACTGGTCGCTAAGGTTGTCTCCTGCGAAGGCCACCCTGACGCTGACCGTCTGCATGCCTGCAAGGTCGACGACGGCGGCAGGGCCGAAGGTGTTGAGCGTGACGAAAATGGTTATGTCCAGGTAGTGTGCGGCGCGCCGAATGTCCGTGAGGGTTTGGCTGTTGCCTGGCTGCCCCCCGGGTCGACGGTGCCGAGCACGCTTGATTCGGATCCTTTTGTGCTTGAGGCCCGCGCCCTTCGCGGCGTGATGAGCAATGGTATGCTCGCCAGTCCTAAAGAGCTTGGTATAGGCGACAACCACGACGGTATTATGGAGCTTGATACCGATGCCGCACCGGGCACGCCATTTGCCGAGGCCTACAATTTGGTAGGCGATGTGGTCATTGACATGGAAAACAAAATGTTTACCCACCGCCCCGATTGTTTTGGCCAATTGGGTATCGCCCGTGAGCTTGAAGGCATCCAGCGCCGCCCATACAAGAGCCCCGAATGGTACCGCACAGATCCGGTATTACCCGGCAAAGAAGCCGACGATCTCCCTCTGGAAGTTCGCAACGAGATTCCGGAGCTTGTGCCTCGTTTTGCGGCCATTACCTTACGCGGCGTAACTATTAAACCAAGCCCGGTATGGCTTCAGATCGCGTTGGCGCGCGTAGGAATCCGGCCCATCAATAATATTGTCGACTACACTAACTTTTTTATGATCGAAACCGGACAGCCTCTCCACGCCTACGACTATGACAAGGTTGTGGCGCAGGATGCCGGCGCCGACCACGCCACGATCGTCGTCCGCCACCCCCGCCAAGGCGAAAAGATACTCCTTTTGAACGGAAAAGAAATCGAACCCCGCGACGAGGCGATCATGATAGCCACCAACGACAAGCTGATTGGCGTGGGGGGTGTTATGGGTGGTGGTGATACTGAAGTCGACGAAAACACCAAGAATATCATTATTGAAGTTGCAACTTTTGATATGTACTCTATTCGCCGCACGAGTATGGCGCACGGTTTATTCACCGACGCAGTGACCCGGTTTAATAAGGGCCAAAGCCCGCTGCAGAATTTGGCGGTGCTGTCGAAGATTACGGATGAGATTCGTCGTTTTGCGGACGGTAAGGTGGCCAGTGATGTCATTGATGACAATCATTTGCCGGCAGAGATGCTGGAGCGCAAGTCCGTCCATCCTGAAGTGCGGCTGTCCCGCCAGTTTATCAATGAGCGGCTCGGCTTTGATCTGCCGGCCGACGGGATTGCGGAGCTACTGCGCAACGTCGAATTTGACGTAGACGTCCATCACGAAGACCTGACAGTAAAGGCGCCATTTTGGCGGACAGACATTGCCATTCCCGAGGATGTAGTCGAAGAAGTCGGCCGTCTGTACGGTTTTGACCATCTGCCGCTCGAACTCCCCAAGCGTGCCCTGACGCCGGCGTCCAAGGACGCACTCATGGAAGCGAAGGCAAAAATCCGCGAGATCCTGGCTAAGGCGGGCGCCAATGAACTCTTGACCTACAGCTTCGTACACGGCAACCTACTGGCCAAGGCAGGGCAGGAGGCCGAAAATGCCTACCAGCTCAGCAATGCCCTTAGCCCTGACCTGCAATTTTTTCGCATGAGCATTACGCCGAGCCTGCTGGACAAAGTTCATCCGAACATCAAGGCCGGCTATGATGAGTTTGTACTTTTTGAGTTGAACAAAACGCACGGCAAGCGCCATGGCAATGACCAAGACGGCCTTCCTAAAGAGATCGAAATGCTTGCATTGGTAGTGGCGGCCAGCGATAAGAAAGCCCAGTCCAAGGGTGTCGCCTATTATGAGGCCAAAAAGTACCTTGAATTTCTGGCCGCCCAGTTCGGCCTGGATCTGGAGTTTGCCCCATTCGAAGCTGACCCCGGATACCCGGTAACCAGACCCTACGACTACAAGCGTTCGGCGCTGGTAAGCGTCCGGGGCACCGATATAGTGCTTGGTATGGTTGGCGAATACCGCCGCCAGGTGGCGAAGAGCTTTAAGCTCCCGGCATATGCGGCCGGGTTTGATGTGGGCGTGAACCATATTCTGGAAGCAGCTGCGCAGCAAGGAACGGCATACCAACAGCTACCCCGATTCCCCAAGGTTGAGCAGGACATTTGTTTGCGGGTAAAACAGGAGGTGACTTACCAGGATCTTTTGCAGTGTGTCGCGTCGCACCTCGATACCAACCGCCCCGACCAGACGTTCCACACCCTAACCCCGGTGGATATCTACCAGCGGGAAGGCGAGGCCGAAAAGCAGGTTACCTTCCGTTTGTCGATTGCATCATATGAGCGCACGCTGACCGACGAAGAAGTGAACGGTCTTTTGGACGATGTTGCCGGCGCAGCCAATGCAGCCTTGGGCGCGCAGCGCATATAAATGCTGGAAGAGCAGCGTTTGCGTGCTACAATAAAAACATTATGAGGAAGGCTGTGAGGGCTATTGTTGTCCGTGGCGACCAGACATTGGTTATGCACCGCAACAAATTTGGCCACGAATACTACACGTTACTAGGGGGTGGCATCGATGCAGGCGAGACTGCCGAGCAAGCGCTGCACCGTGAAATACTGGAAGAGAGCGGGTTCGTGCTAACGGGTGCGCGGTTGGTTTTTGTCGAAGAAGCAGGCGATCCGTACGGTACCCAGTACATCTATCTTTGCCATGTATCGGGCGATACGCCAAAGCTATCGGCAATGTCCGATGAGGCCAAAATTTTTGACCTGGGCAACAAACACACCCCGATGTGGGTTCCTTTGGAGCAATTTGGTGACCTGGAATTCCGCAGCCAGGCGCTGCAAAAAGCAATGATATACGGTTTTGAACATGGTTTCCCCGAGCAGGCGGTACCGCTGGACGCCCAGTTTTTGGACCGGGTACAGGCAAATATAGCAAAGAAGGGGAAGGCATAATGGCACGCAAGAGAGACCGCATTTTTGCGCTGGTTATGGCGTTAGCGTTCCTGGTAACGACGGTCGGCGTAAGTGTAACGATCATTTTGCAGATCATCCAGGACAACAAAGACAGCAATACCGCCACGCAAACAGTCGATACGAACAATAAGAAGTTAGAAGGGACAAACATGGAAAACTTTACACCGGTAGCAACCGTCGATAAGCTGGAGATTGTAGACATAAAGCCCGGCAACGGTGACGAAGTGAAGGCTGGCGACACCGTCACTGTCGATTACACCGGCGCAGTGGCTGCGACCGGTACTGTCTTCCAGAGTTCCCTCGACACCGGCCAACCGGTCAGTTTTGGTTTGGACCAGGTTATCACCGGCTGGAAGGATGGTCTTGTCGGCATGAAGGTCGGGGGCACCCGCCGTTTGCTGATCCCGGCAGAGCAGGCATATGGCGCCAATCCGCCATCGGGCTCCGGCATTCCCGCCAACGCCCCTTTGGTATTTGACGTTACGTTGCATTCAATTGGCAAATAACGTAAAAAACACAATATATAGCGCTATTGACACTAATTGATACACCAGGTGTACAATAGCACTAGCGCAAACAGCGAAAACACAAAAGGCTAAATCTACGTGGAGGGGATATGCCAAAGAACGTCACAATCTTTACTACTAATACCTGCAGTTACTGCGGAATGGTCAAGCGGTACTTAAGCGCCAAGGGTGTCTCATACGAAGAGGTAAACCTCGACCAGAACCCTGAGCGCCAAGCAGAAGCGACCGCCTTGAGCGGCGTCACGACAGTCCCCGTAACCGTTGTCACCAAACACGACGACAGCCGTGAAATCGTCGTGGGCTACAATTTAGCAAAACTAGCACCAGCCGTCGCTTAAAGTACGGGAGCTTACGAAACAATGACTGAGCAAAAAGTATACGACTTGGCGATAATTGGGGCTGGCCCGGCATCTTTGGCGGCTGCAATCTATACAACACGTGAAGATATAAGTACTGTTGTGATTGAAAAAGGGGTTATAGGTGGGCTTATCGCCGTTACAGATAAAGTAGAAAATTATCCCGGCTTTCCTAAGGGTATCGAGGGTATTACCCTTGCCGACAACCTTCGGGAGCAGGCTGAGCGTTTCGGAACGGAGATTCGTCTCGGCGAAGTCAGTGACATAACGGTCGAAGGTAGCCTTAAACGGCTAACGACAACTGACGGAGACATATATGCCAAAGCTGTTTTGATTGCCACTGGAACGGACTTTAAGAAGGTTGATATTCCTGGCGAGAAAGAGTTTTATGCCAAGGGTGTTCACTATTGTGCGACATGCGATGGTGCGTTTTACCGCGATAAGCGATTAGTGCTTATTGGCGGCGGAAACTCAGCCGTGCAGGAAGCCTTGTTCCTGACGAGATTCGCTTCTCATATCGATCTGCTGGTGCGCAGTGATCTCAAGGCTTCAGAGGTGTTGAAGCATGATCTTGAAGATATGGTTCGAGCTGGCAAGATTACGGTGCACCTCCACACCACCACCGATAAAATTGTCGGAGAGAATGGTAAGGTTACTAAAGTGCTCGGTACAGACAAAACCACCGGCAAGCAAGTGGAGTTTTTAACTGACGGTGTATTCGTATTCATTGGTCTTAAGCCAAACACGGGCTTTTTACGGCACATTACTCAACTCAAATTTGACGAAGCCGGTTTCCTGGTAACGGATAACAGTCTTCAGACATCCATCCCGGGCGTGTTCGTTGCCGGGGATGTACGCAGCGGGGCGACTATGCAGATTGCTACTGCGGCAGGCGAAGGCGCAACGGCCGCGCTCCGGATTCGGGAGTATTTAGAAGAACACGGCCGCGAGCACGGCGCATAGATGCTACAATAACCTCATTAAGGGGGTTTAGCATGAACAAAAAACTAGTGGGCGGCATTATTGCAATAATCGCTGTAGTCGCCCTTATTGCGGTATTTGTCGTTACGAGGCCGGAGGATGTTCCGGACGTTAGAAGCGGGGCGAATAGCCCCGAGGGACGTCCGGATACGTCTGAAATGTCAGATAATTCGGACGAGCCAGTGCGAACTAACACGGTTGCCATCAAGGACTTCAATTATAGCCCGGGCACAATCATCGTCAAGGAGGGTACGACTGTGACCTGGACCAATCAGGACAGCGTCAAGCATACGGTGACAGGCAGGAATGGAGGCCCGGACAGTGAGCTGTTTGGACAGGGCGAAACGTATAGCTACACCTTTAGCGAGGCAGGCACCTTTGAGTATTTCTGTAAGCCGCACCCCAGCATGGTCGGCAAGGTGATTGTCGAGTAATTTAAATACTGGTGTAGCCTGGAAAGAAGTCGGTGACGATGCGGTTTTTGCTCACACCGGCTTTTTTTAGTGCATCAGCCAATGCCTCAACCATCGGTTCGGGGCCGGACAGATACACCAACGATTGCTCCGAGGGACGCATGGCGCTGAGGATGCGCTCGGTAGTCACCGTCCCAACCTCACCCGTCCAGCCCGGGCCGGGTTCTTTGACGACGGGGATATATTTTATATCGGAATTTTGAAAAAGCTCGCCAAAAGCCAGTTCGTCCTGATGGTTGACTGCGTAGATAAGCGTTATGTTCCGTTTTTCGTTTGCGCCTAAAAGGTACTTGACCATACTGTGGATAGGCGTTACGCCGATGCCGCCGGCGACGTACACAATGGGGATGGAAGTGTCTTTGGGCAGGACAAAGTCACCCATAGGGTCGGCCAGGCTGACCGGGGCGCCGGGCTGCAGGCTAAAAAGGTATTTTTTGAAGCTGCTGCTGCTTTCGCCGGCGTATTTTGTGGTAATGCTCAGTAGTTTGTCGGCCGGCGAGTTAGATAAGGTGAACCAGCGCTTATCCCCTCGGTTGTCGGACTGCTGGTGTGGAAGGTAGAGTTCGGTAAATTGTCCGGCCGTCTGATGCACGGAGCGTTCCGGCTTGAACCAGAATGTTTTGATGTTTGCCGCAGTATCTTCGATATGGTCGAGAACAGCCTTCATGTCGTAACCCCCTAATAATGTACTTAGTATAGCGCGATGGCGTGCTACCATGAAGTAATGGACTCACAGTCGGTCGATTGGAAATATTTATGCAACACCACGAGGGCGCGAATTTATTTGCTGTGGGCTATATTGGTCTTTGTGGGTTTTGTGGCGACGCATTTTTACCAGGACCACAACATCAACTATGTATGGACCGGCTTGTCGGTGGTTGGCTTAGGCTACATGGCCAGACACATGCCAATGGCGGTCAAGCAGATGCGCTATATCCTGCTAGCCTGGTTGGTTCCGATTGTAGCCGGGATTGTCGTTACGGGGTCTGTGTTTTACATCCACACCTCGGCGGCCGCCCAGCTGTTGGGCCATCTGGGGGCGTTTTGGCTGTTCGTGATGGCTGCCGGGTATATTTTGAACGGTCTGGCCGACAGGCCTTCATATTGGTACTGGGCAGCGGCATCCATGCATATTGTTGCAGGGTTGGCATGTCTTACCGTTGATGAGTTGCTGCCGGGGCAATACCTGATTGCCGCCATTATCGGCGCCTGGTCGATGCTCAACCTGTGGATTTTTCGTTCGTAGCTATCCCTGGAGCTTGCCCACAAAACGGTCGGGATGGTTGGTGTAGATGACAATCCCTGGGTAGAGTTTTTTGAAAAATTTCACCATGAAGGCGTTGTTTACGGTGTAAATACGGATTTCAAGATTGCGCCGTTTGGCCAGCCAATAAGTAAGCGGGTTCATGAGCCACATATTGAGGCTGATGCCCTCTGCACGCATGCGGCGGGCTGTGTGCACTATCTCAAAGGGATTTAAGAGGTCGCGGACAAAAATCGGCAGGTCCGGGCGCACTTTGTGCAGCTTGGCCAGTTCGCCGTACTTTAATGAAGTGAACTGTACTTTTGCTTTCGGATACTCATTTAAGATACGGAGCAGCTCGTCGGCTGAACCGCTATCCTTGATGTCGACTACCATGGTCATTCTGTCGCCGATGAGTTCGAATACTTCTTCGAGCGAAGGGATATGCTGGCCGTTTTTTAATTTGATGGCCTGGAGTTCCTCGAGGGTCTTGTAGCTGATGAGGACCTTTTGTTTTGCAATCCGCCCGGTGTGGCTGTCGTGCAGTACCACCAGCCGGCCGTCTTTTGTACGCCGGACATCAAACTCGATGCCGTCGATCTCATGGTTGAGAGCGGCGAGCATGCTGTCGTGGCTGTTCTCTAGGGCTAAGCCTGCGGCGCCCCGGTGCCCGATAATGCCTGTTTTTGCCATAGCTGTTGGTTAATATAGTACAATGGAAACGAGCTAAAGCACAAATCAAGAGGAGAAGGAGCATCCACCCATGGCTGATTTCAACCAAGTTTTAGAAACTGGTGATTACCAAAACGGCACCGTTAATACTGTCGTCGAGATTCCAAAAGGCTCGATGATGAAGATTGAGTGGGACCGGAAGCGTGCGGCGTTCATGCTTGACCGCGTCGAGCCGGCAATTTTTGCCAAGCCTTGCAACTACGGCTTTATTCCGCAGACGCTCGATGAGGACGGCGATGAACTCGACACCTTGATCGTTACCGGCGAACCATTGCCAACCGGTATTTGGCTTGAGGCTAAGGTTATCGGTATCCTGAACTTTGAGGACGACGGCGAAGCCGACCACAAAGTCGTTGTTGTCCCGGCCGACGACCGTAACACCGGCGACAGCATCAACTCACTCGAAGACCTCGGTGAGCGTTGGAAGCAGCAGGTCGAGCATCACTTTACCCATTACAAGGATCTCAAGAAGCCGGGCAGCACCAAAGTACTGGGCTGGGGCGACGTAGAAGCTGCCAAGGTCATCATCAAAGAATCAATCGACCGCTACACGAACAACAAGTAGCCATGATTACGCATGTCGTCGCTAAAACACTGGTCTTCGACGAAACCGGGAAGCTGCTCTTATTAAAGCGCAGCGTTAGTGACAACCATCGTCCGGGCGGCCTCGACCTCCCTGGGGGCAAGGTCGAGGAGGGTGAAGAGATTGTTGCCGGCGCCCTTCGTGAAGTTAAGGAAGAATCGGGTTTGGTCATTGATCCGCAGCACATTGACTGGGTATACGCCGACACGGTCGCGGCGTATAACACCGACCACAAGACAAATGTTAATATGCTCCGCGCCACGTTTATTGCCAGAGTACATAAACCAAAGGTAACTTTAAGCCATGAGCATGATGCTTATTCGTGGCATACTATCGACGAGGCGCTCATTAAGGTCGCCAACCTCCGGTATGAGCTGGTCTTGCGATATCTAATCAAAAACGATATTGCCTCTGAATACTGGAAAAACGAGGAGTAGTTTTAACCGTCCTTAGCCTTGCGTACCTTTGTCTCCCCCCTTACAATATGCTCATAAAGCATAAGCGTATAAGAGAACGGAGGGTGTACGCATGAAAACGCGATTGGCAATTAATGGCTTCGGCCGCATCGGGCGGAACGCTTTTAAGGTGGCCTTTGACCGAAGTGACATCGAAATTGTCGCGATCAACGACCTTACCGACACCAAAACTCTGGCGCACCTGCTCAAGCACGACAGCAATTACGGCGCATACCAGCACGATGTAAGCTTTGATGATCAGAACATCATCGTCAAAGACCAAAAAATCCGCGTATTAGCCGAAAAGGATCCGGCAATGCTCCCCTGGAAGGACATGAATGTCGACGTGGTTATTGAATCGACCGGCTTTTTTGTAGACCCGGCCAAGGCCCGCGCCCACATTGCTGCCGGGGCAAAAAAAGTAGTCATTAGCGCACCTGCCAAGGGTGAGGGCGCCAACACTATCGTGCTCGGTGTAAACGAAGACGAACTCCAGACCAGCGGGGAGATCATCAGCAATGCCTCTTGTACTACTAACTGCATTACGCCGGTTGCCGCGGTTATCGAAAGCAACTTCGGCATCGAAAAGGCCATGATGACTACCGTGCACAGCTATACCGCCAGCCAAAAACTGCAGGACGCGCCCGCCAAGGACTTGCGCGAGGCCCGCAATGCCGCCGAGAACATTGTTCCCACCACCACCGGAGCGTCCATCGCGGCCGCGAAGGCATTACCTGCTCTTGAGGGTATCTTTGGTGGTATGAGCGTTCGTGTTCCTACCCCAGTGGTTTCGCTGAGCGACTTTGTGTTTATTACCAAGCGCAAGGTTACGGTAGACGAAGTAAAAGAAGCCTTCAAGAAGGCGGCAGCCGAGCCTTACTACCAAGGCATTTTGGCCGTTACCGACGAAGAGTTGGTCAGCTGTGATTTTATCGGCAACAGCCATTCTGCGATTGTCGACCTCCCTCTGACTGCCGTGGTTGGTGGCAATATGCTCAAGGTTGTCGCTTGGTACGACAACGAATGGGGCTACAGTAACCGCCTTGTCGAAATCAGCGCCGACGCTGGCCGGTTGCTTCAGGCGTAGATTAGGCCCGCGTCATATAGTTGATAGTTGTACTAAAATATGGCAAAGAATTAGTTTTTGAGATATCATGTTGGCAGTGATGCGAAAACGTTTGGTAAGTCCTGCCTTCATCAAATTTGCTGTCATAGTCCTTGCTATTAAGGAACTATGGCTGCTCCTGGGCATACCAGCGTTCTCCGATGCCCTTATATCATTCCTGACCGTCGGGGCTATCCCGGGTACGAACCGTACATTGAGTCCCGACGAAATGTATAGGCTCTTATTTTGTGTCCTGGTATTGTTTGTGCTGCTAGTTTTCCGGAAGGAAATCGTCCGTTTTATTCGCGGCCGCCGCAAGGGCAGGGTTACAGAAGGCAATCTGTCTGCAGCGGCAGCGGCGATGCCCGAAGCGCCCGTGATGCCCCTGGCACATCCGTTGGCCGCTATCGCTATCCATCCACCAGTCGAAATAAAGCAGCCGTCACTCCCTGCGGGCATCCAGCCGCAGCCGTCACGGCGCGAGCTCCTGCGGGCGCGATGGAGACTGCGGCTGGCGGCAACCCGGATGTTGCTTGCTGTGGGAGGAGCGGCGGCTTGGGCCAGGGCGAGGATTGTCATTGCCCGCGGTGCAAGCCTGACTGTAGCCGGTGGCAACGTGTTGTTGCGTGCCTGTGTTTTGGCTACAGGCTTCGTGGTAACTGCTGCGATCGTAACCTGGCATATGGCAGAACCATACGCGCGGAAGTTTGATGCCTGGCTTGAACGCAAGTTTCATGAGTATGAGCTGACCCGGACATTGCTTTCGATTGGCAGTGAGATGGTGGGCACGACCCGCAAATGGGGTGCAAGCGCAAAGGCGGCCTACGACGAAGCCCGCATCGCCGCCAAAGGCCAGCGCGAGCAGTAAAAACCCTGTCGTTTGCTGGCACTTATGGTTATACTAGAATCATATGAAAGTGTATATTGGTGCCGACCATAACGGATTTGAGCTGAAGGCTAAGCTGATTGAATCGCTTACGCGCTCAGGTTACGAGGTAATAGATAAAGGCGACAACGTCCTTAAGCCGCAAGATGATTTTCCGCAGTTTGCCGAACGTGTCGTGCGCGCCATGCAGGGCAGTGATGACCCCGATGCAAAGGGTGTGCTTATTTGTGGCAGCGGCCAGGGAATGTGTATGGCGGCAAATCGCTTTAAGGGGATGCGGGCGAGCTTGGTCTGGAATGTCGCCGAGGCTCGTGCCTCGCGTAATGACGATGACAGCAACATTCTTTGTCTGCCGGCGCGTTACATACAGGCCGGCGAGGCGATTACCATTGCCCAGGCATTTTTGTCCACCCCCTTCGCCGGCGCGGCCCGGTTTAAGCGGCGCATCCACGAACTGGACCAGCTCGGCGATTAACACTCCCCAAACGGAATCATTAGCAGTATAATCAGACTATATGGCAGCGACGATTTGTCCCGCGGTACTGGCAGGTACCCCAGAGGAATATCAGCATCAGATGGCGAGGATTTCGCAGTTTGCGACCCGGGTTCATATTGATCTTGCCGACGGCCGTTTTGCGCCCACCAAGACGATTCCGATTGATCAAGTTTGGTGGCCGGGCGGCGTGCGGGCTGACCTGCACGTCATGTACCAAAAACCCTTCGAGCATTACAAGACTTTTTTGAGCCTGGCGCCGCAAATGGTCATTGTTCACGCTGAGGCAGACGGTAACTTTGTGCCATTTTCGGAACTTATGCACCGTCATGGCATCGAAGTCGGCGTCGCCCTCAAAAACGAGACGCCTGTCGAGCTTGTGCGCCCAGCTTTAGAATGGATTGACTATATTTTGGTGTTTTCGGGCGACCTCGGCCATTTTGGCGGTCAGGCCGACCTGGGACTGCTGGGCAAAGTACGACACTTTAGGCGGCTGAAGCCCCAGCTAGAGATTGGCTGGGACGGCGGCATCAATAACGCCAACGCCCAGGCGCTGGCGCGCGGCGGTGTCGATGTCCTGAATGTCGGAGGTTTTATTCAGCATGCCTCCGACCCTCGCATGGCGTATGCTTCGCTGAGCCGTGCGGTCGCCTAGGTTGTTTTGCCCCGGCTTTGTGTGGCGCAGTACACTAATCTGCTGTACTATGTGTTTACGTATAAGCGTAAGCTGTAAAAGGGTATGCGACAGATATATTCAACCGAGGAACTGGAATTAAAGGCGAACGAAATCCGTCAGGATATCATCAAAATGCTCTTGCAGGCTGGCAGCGGCCATTCCGCGGGACCTCTTGGACTGGCTGATATTTTTACGGCGCTTTATTTTAATATCCTGCGCCATGATCCAAAGAACCCTGACTGGGAAGAGCGCGACATACTCCTCCTGAGCAATGGGCACTGCGTACCGGTGCGGTATGCGGCTATGGCCCATGCCGGCTACTTTGACCGCAAAGAACTCATGACGCTCCGCAAGTTCGGATCGCGTCTGCAGGGGCATCCGGAGCGTACAAAATTGCCCGGTCTCGAAAATACCAGCGGTCCCCTGGGCTGTGGGTTGAGCCAGGGCGCCGGTATGGCTTTGGCGATGCGCATGAGCGGACAACACCATCGTTGGGTGTATGTCGTGACGGGTGATGGCGAGCTGGACGAAGGTAACAACTGGGAAGCGATGATGACCATCAGTAAGTACAAGCTGAATAATCTGATCGTCATCGTTGACCGCAACAATATCCAAATCGACGGTCCCACCGAAACGGTCATGCCCCTTGAAGATTTGCGCGCCAAATGGGAAGCCTTCGGCTTCCATGTCCTCGAAATCGATGGCAACGACCCAGAGGCCGTGATTGACGCCTGCTCGATGGCGCGGGCGATTGTCGAAAAGCCGGTCGTAATCTTGGCCCACACCATCCCCGGTAAGGGTGTCGACTTTATGGAGTATGATTTTCACTGGCATGGTTCCCCGCCGAATGCCGAACAGGCAAAAGTCGCGCTTAAGGAGCTGCGCACCTTGCGGGGTAAGATTAAAAGCGAGGCCGAATAGCAATGACTGTAAGCACGATGACAGATATGCACCTCAGTAAGCACGATAGCCAGCAATTGGCCGAAGAGCCTATCCGGGCAGGTTTTGGCCGGGGACTGCTCAAGGCAGGGCAAGCCGACGACAAGGTCGTTGCGGTATGTGCCGACCTGACCGACAGCGTCAAGATGGGCGAGTTCGCCCGCGCCTTTCCTGACCGTTTTGTAGAAATCGGCATTGGCGAGCAAAACCTGGTAACCCTCGGTTCGGGCTTGGCGGCGGGCGGCAAGATACCCTTCGTAAGCTCATATGCGGCGTTCAGTCCTGGCCGTAACTGGGAACAAATCCGTACGACGATCTGCTTGAATGACCGTCCGGTTAAGATTGTAGGTTCGCATGCAGGCATCAGCGTAGGGCCGGATGGCGCTACGCACCAGATGCTCGAAGATATCGCTATTACGCGTGTACTCCCGAACATGGTAGTCATTGCGCCCTGCGACTCGGTCGAAGCCGAAAAGGCCACCTTGGCGATGGCCAAGGATGGCCGCCCCAACTATATGCGCCTGGCACGCGAAAAGACGCCGGTAATCACGACCGACAAGACGCCGTTCGAAATCGGCAAAGCCTACCGATGGACCGAAGGGGCGGATGTTACGATTATCGCGACCGGCACCATGAGCTACCAAGCGTTAAGGGCTGCCGAGATTCTGCACAAAGACGGCGTCAAAGCCGAAGTGTTGCATGTGCCGACAATCAAGCCGCTAGACGAAGCGGCAATCTTGGCCAGTGTGCATAAGACGCGCTGCGTGGTAACCGCCGAAGAGGGGCAAATCGCCGGCGGGCTGGGAGGAGCCGTAGCCGAGCTGCTGGCCGAAAGGCTACCGACTGTCATGCGACGCATTGGAATGCGCGACCACTTTGGAGAATCGGGCGAACCGGCCGAACTTTTGGAACACTTTGGCCTGACTGCCACGCACATCGCGATGGCAGCCCACGAAGTAACCGCTTTTAAACATTGATTGGGGGCATATATGGATGAGGAAAAGCTAGAAGAAATTGCACGGGCAATTGTTGCTCCGGGCCGGGGCCTGCTCGCGGCAGACGAAAGCAATGCCAGCTGTGAGAAGCGTTTTGAAGCCGTAGGAGTTGCCTGCACCGAAGAAAGCCGCCGCGAATATCGCGAGTTACTACTAACCACGCCTGGTGCCGAGGATATTTTGAGTGGCGTCATCCTGTTTGATGAGACATTCTGGCAGAGTACGGACCATGGACAGGTCTTTCGGGAGTACCTCAAGAACCATAAGGTTATGCCCGGCATAAAGGTGGACAAAGGGCTTGTTGACCTTCCTGGGTTTCCCGGCGAAAAAGTTACCCAAGGACTGGATGGACTGCCCGAGCGGATGGCGACATATGCTGCCGCAGGCGGCAAGTTTGCCAAGTGGCGGGCGGTCATTGCGATTGGCGAGGACATGCCAACAGACGAGTGTATTGGTGCAAACACCTTCGTTTTAAGCCGTTATGCCCGCATCTGCCAAGAATATAACGTCGTGCCGATCGTAGAGCCCGAAGTGCTGTTTGACGGCACCCACAGCATTGAGGATTGTGAGCGCGTTACTACCCACGTGTACGATGTTTTATTTCAGACTATGCGGGCCTTCCGGGTGCATTTGCCGGGCGCTATCCTCAAGACGGGGATGGTGCTGCCGGGCAAGGAGAGCGGCACGCCGATTAATCACGATGACGTGGCTGAGCGTACGGTCCGGGCCTTGCACGAACATGTTCCGCACGAACTGGGCGGCGTGGTCTTTTTGAGCGGCGGCCAAACACCAGCAGACGCTTTAATCAACCTCAACCGGATAGCCCGGCGCGGCCCGCATCCCTGGGGCGTTACCTTTTCGTATTCGCGCGCATTGCAAGATCCGGTCCTCAAAGCCTGGGCCAAGGAACGCAAGGCGATTAATGACATTCAGGGCATTTTTGTAAAGCAGCTCCAGTTCGCCGCAGCGGCCTCGAAGGGTGAGTTGGACGAGTCGCTGCTTGGCGGAGAATCGTTCGTATCTCATAGCCAGGACTTGTAGCAGGACGGCCAATAGGGCAAAATAGAATTATCATAAGCAGTAAGAGTGGGTATAGGATGGGGCAAATTGATATCTTGAGCATCGGTGACGTCGTAACTGATGCATTCATAAAACTCCTTGACGACCAGGCGCAGGTACAGGAAGACGACGAGGGCAACCAGTACCTCATTATGCCGTTCGCGACCAAATTGCCGTTCGACCACGTCGAGGTGGTCAACGCGGTAGGCAATGCTTCCAATGCAGCGGTCGCATTTGCGCGCCTGGGCCTCAATACCGGATTTGTGACTAATGTCGGCGGCGACCAGGCCGGCCGGGATATTATTGCCGCGCTCGACAAAGAAGATGTCGACACCCGCTTTGTGCGCATTAATCCGCGTATGCAGACTAATTACCACTATGTCCTGTGGTACAAAGAAGAGCGGACCATCCTGATCCGCCACGAAGAATATAAGTACCGCTGGCCCCATATCGCCCATGACGAAACCCCAAGATGGGTGTACTTCAGTTCTATCAGCGAGCATGCTCTCGAGTACCATGATTACGTTGCCGATTGGCTCGACAAGCATCCGGGCGTCCGTATGGCCTTCCAGCCGGGCACGTTCCAGATGCAGGCCGGTGCTGAGCGCCTGCGTCGTATTTATCAGCGCTCAGAAGTCCTCATCCTTAATCGTGAGGAGGCGGCGTTGGTAGGCGGCGGCAAGCACGAAGACATCAATGACTTGTTTGATCATCTGCACGCCCTCGGGCCGCACCAGGTTGTGATTACCGACGGGCCGGATGGGGCGTATGCCTCTGACGGGCAAAAACGATTCCTAATGCCACTGTACCCCGACCCGGCGCCGCCGCTGGAACGTACCGGCGCTGGGGATGCGTTTGCTTCGACACTGGTCGCGGCGCTCGTGAAGGGCATGGATCTCGAAGATGCGATGCGCTGGGCGCCGATCAATTCCATGAGCGTCGTCCAGCATGTTGGTGCTCAGGCCGGCCTGCTCAAAGAGCGCCAGCTCCTCGAATGGCTGCACCACGCGCCAAAAAGCTATCACGCAAAGCCGCTTCAATAACAAGGGTAAGTAACGGACAAACCGCTAGTGTCTGGTATGGTGCTTGTGGTAATCTATAGTAAATGACACGATACTTATCGTTAGCATTGGGGGCTACACAACCATTATTCGGCCAGAGTATTCAGGAGCTTGAGCGCGCCAGCGGGCGGCCAAGCGCCGATATTCATCTGAGTTCCGAAATGATGCAGAAGGTGCGCGCCAAGGTGATTCAGCTTGGACTAGACCCACAAGACACGACAGGCCGCGAACTCTATAGCGCCCTCTGGGTCAGGCTCCAGCGAGATGAATCCAGTGTGCGGCAGGCGCTCAATATTACCGCTGAGGCAACCTCTGCTGATGTGTTTGGGCACGTACAAAAATTTCTAAACGCGCACAAGGCGGCCAGCAGCTGTTTTGCCATCAAGCCTGCTGTCGCTAAGCGGCTGCTCAAAAAGAAACCGCCCAAGAATGCCATGAAGCGGCTGGGTTACCGTTCTTTTGACTCCCTACTTAAGCACGAATCGGTGGCGGCGATATATGCGGCTGCTCTTATGACTGAATCAGCGGCCTGGCACAAGGCTTTCCGTGAACAATACGGCAAGCTTCAGGCTAACGATTTTGAACAGCGCAAAATAAGTATCGTTAGTCCACAGTCCGCGCGGTGGAACGATGTGGCCCGCGATTTTGTGCAGGCATCCAAGCATAATATTCTGTGCTTCAAAGATCTGGGAGTGGTCGTTCTGCTGCCTATTGGGGCCAAGATTGACGGGCTGGCAATTACCACCCTGCTGCTGACCTTGCACTACATGAACGACATCCGGACTTATAGTTCGTTTGCCAAGCTACAACAGGTCAAGCCGGCGTTCGGACGGATAGTCCAGCAGGCTTCCGTCACCGATCCCATGACGTCCGCAAGCCTGGCCGGCCAGCCTGTGTCCTGGAAGGTTATTCAGCGCTACTATGGCCGCATCAAGGCCGAATTCCATCCGGAAGTCTTTGAGCCACACGTTCAGCCCGAAGACTTGGAGTGGCATGATGCCGAGGAGGTGCTGACCGAACTTGAGCCGTCCCTCGGTTTTTGGTTGGATACCCAGTATATCTGCATGCTCGATAACGATCAGCCGGTTTCGCTTAACATCCTTGACGTGGCCCTGGCGTATTGCAACCACCTGGACTTTCAGGACCGGATTGTGCATTTTGTCCGCGAGCATCTGTGGCATGAGCTAATGAGCCGTTATCTGCACCAGGAGAACCTCGAAGCAGCCGTCCACCAACAGCTTTCGCGGGAACTCGTTGACGATATAGCATTAGCGGAATAGCAAAAAACAGGTATACTAAGCACCAGATATGGCACCAGATTTAGAAGAACTCAAACATTTACGATACTCAATATGCGTCTCGGGCGCAGCGGCTGGCGAAACGGTCATTGCTTCTCGCGACAAGGCGATGGCGCTGGGCCGGGCGATTGCCAAAACCGGCCACATCCTGACGACAGGCGCTACGGTGGGTTTGCCTTATTTTGCAGCCTTTGGAGCCAAAGAGAAGGGTGGTACCAGCGTCGGTTTCTCGCCGGCGTCATCCCTAAGGGAGCATGTGCGTAAATATCGCTTGCCGCATGACGTATTTGATTTTATTAACTTTACGGGCATGAATTACGTCGGCCGCGATCTCTACCTCGTCCAATCCAGTGATGCGGTTATTACAGTTGGCGGGCGCTTCGGCAGCCTGCATGAGTTTACTTCCGCTCTGGAGGCGCATAAGCCATGCGGCATTTTGCTTGGGAGCGGTGGGACGGCAGACCTCATTCCTCAGCTCATGAAAACGCTCCAAGCGCCTGACGACGATCTTGTCATCTACGATGATGACCCTGTAAAGCTTATAGACCGGATGGTATCCTTGCTCGACGAGAAGTACAAGGACATTCATGAGCAGCTTAAACGTGATGAGCACTGGTACTTGAGGCGCGACCTTATGCAATCGCCTCCTCCCAGGGCCGGATAATAGGAGGCTCAAATGGGCGGGGAAGAAATGAACGAGAAGGAGAAAAAAGAACTTGCCCTTACCGAAATTGTCCTGATTATTCTGGCGGTCATTGGACTGGCGGCGATGGTTTGGTTCGCCTGGCTTAAGCCGGGTAACCAGGAGTCTGCAATTGACAGTTACGAGACTTGCGCCCAAGCCGGGAATCCCATCCAAGACAGCTATCCTTCTGTCTGTGTGACACCCGAAGGCGCACGCTTTACCAACCCCAATGAAAAAGTCACCAATCCATACTAGACCTCTGATACAATGGTGAGATGGCAGGCTTTAATCTAAAGAGCGATTATCAACCAATGGGAGACCAGCCGTCAGCGATTACAAAGCTGACGCAGGGTCTTAAAGACGGTTTGCGCGACCAGACGCTGCTTGGCGTGACTGGGTCGGGTAAGACCTTTACCATGGCGAATCTTATTCAGAACGTCCAAAAGCCGACGTTGGTTTTGAGCCACAACAAAACCCTGGCCGCCCAGCTGTACACCGAATTCAAGAACTTCTTTCCGGACAACGCCGTCCACTATTTTGTGAGTTACTTTGACTACTACCAGCCAGAGGCCTATATCCCGCGGTCCGATACATACATCGAGAAAGACAGCCAGATCAACGAAGAAATCGACCGTTTGCGTCACGCTGCGACAGATTCGCTGCTGACGCGCAAAGACGTGATCATCGTGGCCAGCGTGAGCTGCATATACGGCATTGGTTCGGTAGAGGACTATGACGGCCTAAGTATTACGGTCAAAGTCGGCGAGGTCCGCAAGCGCGATAAATTTATGCGCCACCTGACCGATATCCAGTACCAGCGCAATGATGTCGACTTCCACCGCAGCACCTTCCGTGTACGCGGCGATGTCGTCGATATTTTTCCGGCTGGTGAGGAGGTTGCTTACCGGGTGGAATTCTTTGGCGACGAAGTTGAACGTATAACCAAAATCGATCCGCTGACCGGCGAAATCATCGGCAAGCCCGACAAAATCCAGATCTTCCCGGGGTCACACTACGTTACCCCTTACGACAAGCTTAAGGTCGCCCTTGGCAAGATCGAGCATGAACTGGAGCAGCGCCTGGCGCAGTTTAAGCGCGAAGGCAAGCTGCTCGAAGCCCAACGCCTGGAGCAGCGCACCCGTTTTGACCTTGAAATGCTGGAAGAGACCGGCTTTGTGAAGGGTATCGAAAACTACAGCCGCTATCTGACCAACCGCGAACCAGGCGAGCAGCCGGCCACGCTCCTTGACTACTACCCGGATGACTACCTGCTGCTCATCGACGAGTCGCACATGACCATCCCCCAGGTAAGGGCGATGTATAACGGCGACCGCGCGCGCAAGGAGTCACTGGTCGAATATGGTTTCCGGCTGCCCAGTGCCCTGGATAACCGCCCGCTGACCTTTACCGAGTTTGAACGCCATGTAAACCAGGCGGTTTATGTGAGCGCCACGCCGGCCGAGTACGAACTTAGCCGCAGCCCCGAACCGGCACAGCAGGTTATCCGTCCAACCGGTTTGCTCGACCCGGTCATCGAAATCCGCCCGATCGAAGGCCAAATAGACAATCTGATCGAAGAAATCCGCAAGACGATAGAGAAGCGTCAGCGTGTGCTGGTTACGACGCTGACTAAGCGCATGTCAGAAGACCTGACCGAATACCTGACTGAGCTGAATATAAAGGTCGCCTACTTGCACAGCGACGTGGACACACTTGACCGCAGCGACATCCTACGCGACCTGCGCCTCGGTGTTTATGACGTCCTAGTCGGCATTAACCTGCTGCGCGAAGGCCTGGACTTACCGGAGGTAAGCCTGGTTGCCATCCTGGATGCCGACAAAGAGGGCTTCCTGCGCAGCGAACAGGCCCTTATCCAGACTGTCGGCCGTGCCGCCCGCCATGTCGAGGGGAGGGTTATTATGTATGCCGACCGCATTACTAATAGTATGAAGCGGACCATCGACGAGACCGAACGCCGCCGCAAGATCCAGGAAGACTACAACACCGAGCACGGCATTACGCCAACCGGCGTTAGCAAAGCTATCGAGAAGGGGATGCGTCCGGACCTGCCCGAAGAGGCCAAGAAAGCCAAACTCGACCTTAAGAAGATTCCGAAAGACGAATACGGGACTCTTATTAAAGACCTGACTGCACAGATGGATCTGGCAGCGGCCAACCTGCAATTTGAACAAGCAGCCGAGCTGCGCGACATCATAAACGATATTAAATCCAAAGTGTGATATCATTCCTGGTATCAAAAATAAGGCTAACCGACTAAAGGAGGCGCAGCGGCGTCATGGGAAAGTTTGACGGTATAGAGAGGCGGGTGTGGCAAATGGCCACTGGTTCATCGCACCCGCATTACCGGCAGGCTTTGTGGCGTCCGACCAGACAAGAGGTTAGCTCAGTGGCGCTCAGTGAGCCTTTCACCGGCAATGCCGAAGCCAGCAACTGGAACCGCCGATCCTGGCAAAAACTGGGCATCATTGCCATCCGGCCCGGTTCGCTTGAACGGATACTGAGCCAACCGAATGTTGATCCGGCAATCGCTTTTGCTATTGGTGACCGTTTGGCCGTTGGCCGCGTGGCGGCACCCGAAGACTTTGGCTGGGTAGAAAGCTCGGTCGGAATCAACCGCGGGCATGGTATGCGTGTTGGTCCCGGCGAACTCCAATTTACCATTGGCGGCGTAACAGAAAGCGGCGAGTTCCTTACTCCATCGGCTGAGGACCTGCTTACCGTGGGCATGTCGCACGTTGCTCTTGTCGGCGACGACCAAGACCGGTACGGTGCCATGAATTTTTCGTAAAAGATAGGTTAGTTTAAAGATAAAAAAGCTGCCAAGCTTTGTTATAATAAGGTAAATATGACAGAACTTACTCGGGAAGATGTATTAAAGTTAGCCCGGCTTGCACGTTTGGATTTGACCGACGACGAAGTCGAGGCCTACAGAAAAGAAATGAGTGCTATTTTGGACTACGTCGCCCAGCTGGACGACGCAGATGTTGCAGGCTTGGAGCCCACGTCACAGGTGACTGGCCTCAAGAATGTCACTCGCAGCGACGAGGTAATCGACTATGGCGTGAGTCCGGCCGACCTCTTGCGTCTGGCGCCAAAGACACAGGATGGCCAGATCAAAGTAAACAGGATGATTGGATAATGAGTTGGCTACCAATCGCTGATATCGCCGCCAAAGTACAGTCGGGTGAACTCTCGGCTGCCGACATGGTAGAAAAGTCGCTGCGCGCTATCGAAGAGAAAAAAGAATATAACGCCATCATCGCTACCACTGCCGAGCGCGCCCGGGAGCGCGCTGCCAGCATTGATGCGGCCGTCAAGAACGGCCAGAAAGCCGGCCGGTTAGCTGGCGTCCCGTTCATTGCCAAGGATAACTACCTGGTATTCGGCGCCGAAACGACCGCCGCCAGCAATATGCTCAAGGGATTTGTCGCGCCGTACCAGTCTACGGTTATCAACCGCCTCGAAGAAGAAGGCGCCATTTGTGTTGCCAAAGCGAACCTCGATGCCTTTGCCCACGGTGCCAGCACCGAGAACAGTGACTTTGGTGTCACCAAAAACCCGGTCGACCCGGAGCGCGTGCCTGGTGGATCATCAGGCGGTTCGGCGGCGGCTGTCGTCCTGGAGCTTGCGCCATTTGCGCTCGGTTCCGACACTGGCGGCTCTATCCGTCAGCCCGCCAGTTTTACTGGCTGTGTCGGCTACAAGCCAACCTACGGCCTGACTTCGCGCAGCGGTGTGGTGGCGATGGCCAGCAGCACCGACGTTATGGGACCGCTGACCCGGACCGTTGATGATGCCGCCTTGGTATTTGATGTTTTTGCCGGTCCAGACGCTTTGGACGGCACTACCATCGAACGTGACAAAGACGGTTATGCCGACAACCTCGACACCAGCCTCCAGGGCAAGAAAGTCGGCGTCGTCAAAGAATACATGGGCGAGGGCCTTGACCCTGGCGTGAAAGCCCAGATCCAGGCCGCCGTTGACAAAATGCGCGACGCAGGCGCCGAAATCGTAGAGGTCAGCTTGCCGTCGGTGCCCCTGGCGCTGGCTGTTTACTACATTGTCGCCCCGGCCGAATTAAGCAGTAACCTGAGCCGTCATGATGGCCAGCGTTATGAGTTCAGCTACAAGGACGCCAAGGATCTTGATGAGAGCTACACCAAGAGCCGTGGAATCGGTTTTGGCAGTGAAGCCAAGCGCCGTATCATGATCGGTACCTTTGTGCTCAGCAGCGGCTATTACGATGCCTATTACCGCAAAGCCCAGACCGTCCGCACCAAGCTGATTAACGAGTTCAACGAAGCCTTCAAGCAGGTCGACTTTATGGTTGGCCCGACTGCACCGACACCAGCCTTCAAGATCGGCCAGAACGCCAATGACCCGCTTCAGATGTATTTGGCAGACGTCATGACTGTCGGCGCCAGCCTGGTTGGCGTTCCGGCAATTGTCGTGCCTGCCGGCCTCAGTGACGGCCTCCCAGTTGGTTTACAGATTATGGCGCCACAGCGTGCCGACCGCGCCTTGTTTGGCTTGGCTAAGGGTGTGGAGGAGATCCTATGAACCTAACGATTATCGCATCAATGGCTGCCGTGGTGGTTGTCGCCGCCATCGTAGTTATTATCATCCGTCGCCGCCAGCCCCGGCCACTCAAGGTGGAGCAATTCCAGAATAAATGGCGCGAAATGCAAAAACAGCTTGGCAAGAAGGAAACCTGGAAGCAAGCCGTTATCGATGCCGACAATATTCTCGACGAAGTCCTCAAAAAGAAGCGTTTTGGCGGCAAGAATATGGGCGAACGTCTGACCAAGGCACAACGCTTATTAAGCGACAACGAAGGCGTTTGGTTCGGCCACAAACTCCGCAAAGAGTTCGAAGCCAACCCCGAATCCAAAGCCAAAGAGAAAGATATTAAGGAGGCCCTGATCGGTATCCGTCAGGCACTCAAGGACCTAGGAGCTCTCCCAGATGGTAAGTAAAGAGACACGTGAAGCCTATACCGCAACGATCGGTATCGAATGCCACGTCCAGCTGAAGACAGCCACCAAGCTGTTTGCCGGCGTTGGCAACGATGCCCGTGACGCTGATCCCAACACCCTGGTCAGCCATATTTGTTTTGGTTTGCCAGGCGCATTGCCGGTCCTCAACAAGGAAGCCGTGCATCTTGGCATGAGGGCCGCATTTGCCCTTGGGACCAGCCCGCAGAAATATAGTGCATTTGACCGCAAACACTACTTTTACCCTGATTTGCCGCTCGGCTATCAGATTACGCAGTTTACGCACCCGATTATCCGCGATGGCGCGGTAACTATCGATGTTGACGGCCACGAGATTAAGGTCGGCATCCATGAGGCCCACCTTGAGGCTGATGCCGGTAAGAGTACGCACCCCGACGGCGGTGACTACAGCCTTGTAGACCTTAACCGGGCTGGTACGCCGCTAATCGAGATCGTATCTGAGCCAGACATGCACACTCCGGCCGAGGCCAAGGCCTACGCCCGCGAGCTCTACCTCCGCATGCGCTATGCTGACGTTTCGGACTGCAACCTGTTCTACGGCAATATGCGTTTTGACGTAAACGTCAGCGTCAGCAAGAGCGGTGAGCTCGGCACCCGTACCGAAACCAAGAACCTCAACTCCTTCCGTAGCGTCGAAAAGGCTGCCGAGTATGAGATCAACCGCCAGATCGAACAGCTTGAGAAGGGTGAAGAGGTAGCCCAGGAGACCCGCGGCTGGAACGATGCCAAGCAGATAACTTTCTCGCAGCGCAGCAAAGAGAATGCCCACGACTACCGATACTTCCCGGACCCGGACATTCCGCCAGTGGAATTGGACGATGCCCACATAGAGGCTGTCCGCGGTGAGATGCCGGTTATGCCTGACGAGTGGCGGAGACGCTTGTCGGCATTAGGGCTGGAGCGCCAGGCCATGGAGACTTTGCTCGAAGCCGACGTCGAACTTGCCGAAGTAAGCTATTTGGCGCTCATCGAAGAAGTAATCGAACAGAAAGATTTCGCCAAGGCGCTTGCCAATTGGTTTGTAAACCTCGAAATCCCACTCCGCCGCGACGGGAGCCAGCAATTGAACGCCCAGATGACCAACCAGGGCCGCCTGGTGGCTTACAGAACCGCTTTTGAACTGGTCAAGGCCGATAAGTTAAGCTCCTCCAACGCTAAAACGCTCTTGACTAAACTTTTGACCGGCAGCGAGCAAGTCCAGGACGTCGAAGCCTTTGCCAAGCAGCACAACCTGATCCAGGAGTCTGACGAAGGCGAGATTGCCAAGGTGGTGGCCAAGGTGCTCGAAGAGAACGCCAAGGCCGCCGAAGACGTCAAGAACGGCGAGATGAAGGCCATCGGCTTTTTGGTAGGCCAGGTCATGAAGCATTCGCAAGGCCGGGCTAACCCGCAGCTCGCTCAGGAACTTATCAAGAAACAACTCGGTTTGTAACGGATTTATTTGGAAGCGGCCACTAGCACGTCAATGAGCCTGCGGGCTTGGGTGGATAGGTCAAATTTTGCCCGTTGTAGGGTTATTGCTTTGGCGCGGGGGTTGGAGCGAAGCTGGTCAATGTAGGCAAGCTTATTTCCGATGTCGGATACCGAGAATGGATCAGCGGTAAAGCCAGCATTGCCAACAACTTCCTTCAGGCTGCCGTTATTGCTGACTAGTACGACCTTGTCGGCATAGAGACCCTCCAGCGCTGACAGTCCAAAACCCTCATATATTGGCAAGGCGACTACAGCATGGGCGAATGTAAACATCGCCGCTTTTTGTTCATCTGAAACATAGCCAAGCCGTAAGATATCGCTAGATGTGGCTAATCTGTTAATGGTTGCATCTATCTCGTGGCTGCCATATCCTGGTTTGCCTACCAGTACAAGTTTTGTTGTGGATCCTGTTTTTTGTTTAAACTGATTGAACGCCTGAGCGATGCGCAGAATATTTTTCTTGTGTTCATAACCAATTACCAAGAAGTACTGACATTGCTGTAGTGGTTTTGGCAATGCGGACCGTTTTAGGGATTGCTGATCGTAACGCGATTGGCCAATGCTGGGATAGACAATGCTAAGCTTGCCTTTGGCTTCAGGAAAAAGCCAGGTGAGATCGCGACGGGAGGTCTTAGAGACAGTAATGATTGCGTGATAGTGCGTGAATGCGAATGTGTGCTCGGCAAAGAAGTCTTCGATAGGACGTGGTGCAATATAATCCCGACAATATAAATCTTCCATTCCGTAATCGATGCCAGCGCATTTGGTTACGCTCTTCCGGAAGTACTGTCGTGAGGCGTGAGGAAAGAAGACAAGATTGGCATGCAGATTGTAGAGCTTATCGACGTATTCCTCTTTAGTGGATGCTCTGACGCGCAATCGCTTCAGGTTCTGTGCCGCAGTAGGGAGGGGATCATAAGGTTCGTTATCGTGAGAGACAAGCAAGAACTGCACGTTCGGATAGGCGGTGAACGGCGCTACTTCGTACCAGCCGCGCATCTGAACGCCGATTCCCCGCCGTTCAGGGTTTTGCGCTTCACTGGCTTCCAAAATAATCTTCACAAGTGATAATTATACCCAAGAAATACTCAATTTTGCCTTAAGGAATAGCTGACAAAGCACAACTCCAGGGTATACAATAGAATAATCCTCGTTTATTTTTGAACCTGAAAGGGGCAATTAGCATGACATATTCTCGTCCAACTAAAGCGGTAATCGCAGCGGCCGGATTTGGTACGCGGTTCCTGCCGCAAACTAAGGCGATGCCCAAAGAAATGCTGCCGATTGTCGATAAGCCGGTCATCCAGATTTTGGTTGAGCAGTTGGTTGCAGCTGGCGTAACTGACATTATTATTGTTACCGGTTCTTCCAAACGGGCTATCGAAGACCACTTTGATCGCGCCGAGGATCTGGAGGTCGAACTCCGCGGCAAGGGCAAAGACGAGTACGCCGACATGATACGTGACATTGCCGGAATGGCAAATTTTGTGTATGTGCGCCAAAAAGGTACGCCAAAGGGTAATTCGCGTCCGCTGCTCAATGCCAAGCACTTGCTCGGAAAAGACGAGGCCTTCTTTTATTTGTTCGCGGATGATTTTTTCCGTTGTGAGGTGCCGTACCCCAAGCAGCTCATCGAGGCCTTCGAAAAAGCTGGCAGTGACGGCCCGGTTATTTCGGCGGTCAAAGTAGAACCGGAGGATAGTAAGCGCCTGGGGATGATCGACACAGACGGCCAGATCGACGACCGCACGTTTAAGGTTAAGGGCCTCGTCGAAAAGCCCGGCCCCAAGAAGACGCCGTCCAATTTTGCATCAGTGGGCAGTTTTTTGCTGACGCCGGACATAATTCCGTATATCGAAAAGGAACAGACTGGTGTCGGCGGCGAGATTGTCTTGGCGGACTCGATCAATGAATATGCCAAAGACCACGATGTTTACTGCCGTTTTATTAAGGGTGTCTGGCACGATGCCGGTGACAAGGGCCGCTATCTGGAAGCGATTGTTGACCATGCCTTGCTCGACGAGGACCTTGGCCCCAACTTCCGCAAATATCTCCAGAAGCGTCTGACAAAGTAGCCATTTTTACAAGTATAGTCTTTGTGCTTGCTGTATACTGAGAACATGGAACTAAGCACTGTACAACAAATCATATTAGTAATCTTGGCGAGTGCGCTGGCAATATTTTTAATTTTAGCCGTCGCAATCGCCGTAATGATCCTCCGTTTGCTCAAAACCATCCGGATGATAGCCGATAAGGCTGAGAAAGTCATTGAGACTGCCGAGTCTGTCGGCGAAGTGTTTAAAAAGGCTGCGGCCCCCGCCGGGGTGTTCCACTTTATCCAGGGAATAGTCGACGCGGCACGCCACAAAAAATAATCAAGGGAGTCATATAAGATGAGCAAATCAACAACCAAAAAGTGGGCTATCGGTACCTTTATTGCAGCAATTGCCGGCTACGTCGCCGGTATCCTAACGGCACCTAAGAGCGGCAAAGAAACCCGTAAGGACATCAAAGAGGGCGTAGAGCACGGCGTCGCCGAGGCCGAAAAGACTCTTAAAAAGTTGCACACGCAACTTTCGGACCTGACCGCCGAGGCAAAAGAGAAGGCAACGACCTTGAAGGGCGTCGCCCAAAAAGATTTGCAGGTCGCCCTCGACAAGACGACGGTGGTCCGCGAAAAGGCACGCGAGATGCTGGGCGCTATCCACGAAGGCAACAAGGTCGAAGACAAAGACCTCCGCAAGGCCATCGATGACGCCAACAAAGCCATCGACCACCTTAAGACCTACCTAAAAAAGAAATAGCTCCTGCGTGTTTGTCCGGCTATGATTCGTACCAAACGCAGCCGCTTATGCCGGCTGTGATCTGGTAGCCCGTACCTGTTGGCAGATCGATGGTGTCTCCGGGCTGCAGTGAAAACCGTTGGTGGCCGAGTTCGGCCGTCGCAGAGCCTTCGGCAAGCCAAATGCGCTTGTCGGCAGTAGTGACCAGCGCATTTGGCGCCTCCATGGCTTCAGCTTTGTGTCTGGTGGCGCTAATGCGGCGGGCATCAAATAGGGCCAGCAGCTCTTCTTCGGATGATTCATAGTGCCTGGACCAGCGCCATTTGCGTATGTTCATTACTGTAGTATGGCACAGATTGCCTGTGTAGCTGCATTGATTTTTTGCGAACGAGAACTGCAGAACTGCAGATTGCCTGCTCGCATCGGCAGAACGACGAGCACGTCGATCAAAGAAAAGGCCCATAATATCTCGCCAGGTCTGGACGTGGAGGTACTCTCAAAAATTAGGCGGCAGCCCCACGCATGCCCGCAATACCGAGCGCATACAGGACATCGGGTTGAGGCGCATGCAGCCCAGCGGTTTCGGGGCTAGCCAGATCGTCTTCAAGCTGATCAATGGGGTACCAGCGCACACCGAGCACTTCCTCTTCTTGAAGGCTCAGGCGGGCAATTCGCAGACCAGGTTCGACGACTACGAAGTTATCGCCGACGATATTGTGAGGCTCATCCCATCCCGGAATTGCTGCCTGGGTAGATAGCCGGCCGATGCGCACGAACCGGTTTTTGGGCACGTCGAGGCCTAACTCTTCTTGTGTGCCACGGACGGCAGCGTCCAAATATGACTCGCCAGCCCCTACATGTTCACCGACCGAAATGTCCCAGGCGCCTGGCATAATGGCCTTGTCCCACCTTCTTTGCTGTTGCAAAAGGTCGGTGCCGTTGGTTATCCAGACATGCACATCCCGATGCCTAAGCCCTTGCTCGTGGATGGTCTTTTTGTCGAGAATTTGCCCGGTTGGCAGACCGTACTCATTCACGACATCCAGTAGTTCGCCGTTTGTTGCTGTGCGTATTCTCTCATCCATTTCTAACTCCTTTTGTGCATTTGAAAGCGCTTCCATAGCTACTCTACCGGCGAGTTTGTAAAAATTATAGATAGTACGTTTTGACGCATATTTTACTGACTCAGGGAGATTTATGTCAGATCATTTTGACACAATGCTTGTCGGCCGCATATCATACGGAGGTGCACCACATACAACGAAAAATAATTAACTTGTTAATGTATTCCCCCTCTCTTGCGTACGCACAAATGAGACCAAAAGGAGTCGAGAGTAATCATTTTGCTTATCATTTGGACCAACTGGTTAAGTCCGGTCTGATCACCAAGCTGGACCGTAATTATTCATTAACGACCGACGGCCTGGCGCTGGCAGACCGGGTAAGCCACAGCGACATGACGGTTCGTAAGCAGCCGCATATTGTCACGACGATTAGCGTGGTAAACGATGTTGGCCAGACGATTCTTTTTAGGCATGCCTTTCAGCCTTATCTGGGTCGCGCCGGCTTCCCGCAGGGAAGGATGCATTACGGCGAAGACATTGCCCAAGCTGCGCAGCGTGAGCTTTTTGAAAAGACCGGCCTTCAGAACGTTGATTTAATTCACCGGGGGATAGCATACATTCGTACAACCAAGGACGGTGTGGACCTTAGCAAGATTTTCGCTCACGTTTTTTCGGGACAGGTAGTTGGCGCACCAGAGCTTGTGACCAACGATCCGCGCAAAGGAACGAGTGCTTGGGGGGACGCCGACGCACTCGTCCAAGACCAGCAAATGCCCGGCTTTGCACGAGTGCGCGAGCTTCTCGCCAGCCAAAAAGAGCTGTTTTTTGCCGAAATCGAAGCCTTGATGTAGTATTGTTGCCCCCGTCACAGTTGATTTGGGACCCTTCTGGCATACTGGGCGTGTAAGAGGGCGCATCTTTATGTATGCAATTAATCAACTGCCGCGGCAGGATATTAAACATTCACCAACCGGGTGTTGTCCGGAATTTCAGCCAAAAGACTGGGACGATAAAAAATTTCACTTTGAGGATAAGTTGTTCCTTAAGGTAGATACCCGGAACTTTATGCATATACCTTTGAATATGGGGAAAGTCTTTAGGAGGGCAATGGCCGAAATCGAAGCCGCCGGCGTCAGCCCTGGAGATGAATATATTATCTTGTCGTATGACGCGTCACCCTGGAAGGGTGAGCACTTTATTTCGGTGAAGGATACCGTACCGGGCGGCGTTATGGTGCGCATCAGCGGGCATTATATGGCAAAGGTGTTCGAAGGTCCCTACAAGGACGCTGGCAAGTGGTATAAGCAACTCGTTAACTGTGTCGAAGAAAAAGGCAAGAAGGCCAAAAAGATTTATTTCTTTTATACGACGTGCCCTACATGTGCCAAGGTATACGGCAAGAATTATGTCGTTGGCTTTGCCGAGGTGGTGTGAGCGGCACGTAAACAAAAGCCCCACCTTTTAACTGGTGGAGCGAACGGGGGCGATGATTTAATTGATGCCGCCAAAGGCAACTAAGCTGGTGTGCTGCCCGAATGATGCGTGGTTGTAACAAGCAGACGGCGGTCGGAAAAATAAAGGGGTGTTGCACGCTGGGCGTGACGACCGATTGTCGCATCGTCACGCCCGCTGAGCTCTTTATTTGTGCCCGGCATCAGCCGAAGTAGAGTACCGATGTCCCGGCGATGCCAAGGACAGCCAGTAAGATGACTTGGTACATCGTCGATTTGGTGTAATCCTTCAGCTTGCCACGGTAAGAGACGGCACGCCAGATGCAGTACAGCTCTGACATCCAGAGGAGTACGGCAGGGATGAGCATCGGCAGGGTCTTGTCGGAAAGGCTATAGAGCAGCCAAACGCCGGCACCCTCCATCAGGTTGATTGTAATGGTAATGCTGGTCACGCCAGTTCCGATGTACCTGCTCTGATTGACCATGGCTTTAGCCGAAACCAGGATTAGCAGGTTGTATCCGTAGACCCAGGCCAAAAACAGAATGGCGAGAGCGGACATGGTGGCCTCCGTCTGCTTGGAGTGTTCTTCGTAGATAATTCCACGAGGACTACTATATTTTATAATAAAGGACACAGTATGTCAATTTTCGGTACGATATGTTGTAAATCTCAGGGCATATTTAGCGCTGCGGCTGCGTTTAATCCGTTATAATAGAAGTAACGAGAGGGTAACATGGCTGACGCACCGCAACTTCAACCTAGTGATTATGTGCACTTGCACAACCACACGCAATTTAGTCTGCTCGACGGACTGACGCGTGTTCCTGATCTGATAGCATTCGTTAAAGAATCAGGCATGAAGGCTGTGGCGATGACCGACCACGGTACGTTGAGCGGCGCCATAGAATTTTACAAAGAAGCGGTCGCCAATGACATTAAGCCGATCATAGGCATCGAAACATATGTCGCCGCCCGCAAGCATACCGACAAGGATCCCCAAAAGGACAAGATGCGCTACCATCTTGTCATCCACGCCATGAACGAACAAGGGCTGCGCAACTTGTTCCAACTGTCAACAATCGCCAATCTGCATGGTTACTACTACTTTCCGCGTATCGACCACGAACTGCTCGAAAAGTACAACGAAGGGCTTATTGTAACCTCTGCCTGTTTGGGTGGTGAGATTGGCGACGCCATCAAGACCGGCCAGTACGACAAGGCAAAAGAAGTCGCCACTTGGTATAAGTCTGTTTTTGGTGACCGCTATTACCTGGAAATCCAAGACCATGGGCACCCCGACAACCCGCTTACCAACAGCGAACAGCAGAATATGAACGAGCAAGTCCTCCGGCTGGGCAAAGAGTTGGGCATTAAAGTCATCGTGACCTGTGACGCGCACTACTTAAGGCACGAAGATCAGGATGCGCACGAAATTTTGCTATGCATCGGCACCGGTTCGTATTTGTCGGACGAAAAGCGCATGACCCTCAAAAATTATCCGCTGCATGTCGAAAACCCTACCGACATCATCGCCCGATGGGGCCAAGACCACCCCGAAGTAATCACCAACACCAAGGAGGTGGCCGACCGCATCCAATTAGAGATCGAACTCGGCAAAATCCTCATCCCCAAATTCCCAGTCCCAGAAGGTGAGACCGAAGAGACCTACCTGCAAAAGATGGTCTGGCGAGGCCTTGCCTGGCGATACGGCGGAATCCCCGAGGACGAGACCAAGCAGATGGCCATCGAAGAGGCAAAAAAGCACGTCCCCGAAGACGCCGCCAAGCGTGCTGAATATGAGCTGGGAATCATCGCCCAGATGGGATTTAACGGCTACTTCCTCATCGTGTCCGATTTTATCGGCTGGGGCAAAGACCAGGGGATTATCTTTGGCCCGGGGCGTGGTTCGGCGGCAGGTTCGATTATTGCCTATGCCGTCAAGATTACCGACCTTGACCCGCTTAGGTATGACTTGCTGTTTGAGCGCTTTTTAAACCCCGACCGCATCAGCATGCCTGACGTGGATATCGACATCCAGGACACCCGCCGCGACGAAGTCATTCAGTACTGTGCCGACAAATATGGGCACGACCGCGTCAGCAACATCGTAACTTTTGGTCGGATGTTTGCCCGTAACGCCGTGCGCGACGTTGCGCGCGTGCTGCAAGTACCCTACGCCGATGCCGATCGTCTGGCCAAGCTCATTCCGCAGCCGGTGCAGGGGCGGCACATTCCGCTGGCAACATCCATCAAGGAGGATCCAGATCTTAGGCGCGAATATGAGACCAATGAGGTTTCGCGCGAGGTCATTGACCAGGCTATGATCCTGGAGGGGACTGTCCGCAGCCACGGTGTTCACGCCTGCGGGGTGATTATTGCCCCCGACGACCTGGTCAAGTTTGTGCCGCTCGAAATGGCCCAGAAGGGTGTGGTGACGGCTCAGTTCCCTATGGGGCAGGTCGAAGAGTTAGGCCTCCTCAAGATGGATTTCTTGGGCTTATCTAACTTGACGATTATCAATAACACCTTGCGCATTATCCGCAAAGTCTATAAGCGCGATATTGTGCTTGGCGAAATTCCGCTCGACGATAAATCGGCCTACGACCTGCTGGGTAGTGGTGACTCGACCGGCGTCTTTCAGCTGGAATCCGCGGGCATGAAGCGGTACCTTAAAGAGCTGAAGCCGACTGTCTTTGAAGATATCATCGCCATGGTCGCCTTATATCGTCCGGGGCCGATGCAGTTCATCGACGATTTTATTTCGCGCAAGCACGGCATCAAAGAAATCGTCTATCCGCACCCGAGTATGGAGAACGCCCTAAAGAACACCTATGGCGTATTGGTGTACCAGGAGCAGGTCATGCAGATTTCCAAGGAAGTCTGCGGCTTTACTGGGGGAGAGGCTGATACGCTGCGTAAGGCGATCGGCAAGAAAAAGATCGATCTGATGGCCAAGATGAAGGATAAGATGATCGAAGGCGGTGAGCGCGTGAGCGGCATCGACCGTGACCTAATGGAGCGTTTCTGGAAGCAGCTCGAAGACTTTGCGGCCTACTGCTTTAACAAGTCGCACGCCGCGTGTTACGCCCTGATCGCCTACTGGACGGCTTATTTGAAGGCTCACTACCCGTCCGCCTTTATGGCCGCCCTGATGACCAGCGATTTTGACGACACCGACCGCTTGGCAATCGAAATATCCGAATGCCAGCATATGGGGATCGATGTATTGCCTCCGGACGTCAACGAATCGTTTCACGAGTTTGCCGTTGTGCCGGACGGCGATAACCGCAAAGCCCAAATCCGTTTTGGCATGAACGCTATCAAGAATGTCGGTGCGGGTGCCGTCGAGGAGATTATTCGGGCCCGTAAGCTTGACGGTCAGTTTAAGGGTCTTGAAGACTATGCCAGCAAGGTAAGCCCGCGCATCGTGAATCGCAAGGCGCTGGAAAGCCTGGTAAAGGCTGGTGCGTTCGACCGGTTCGAAGACCGCTCCAAGCTCATGCAAAACCTCGATTTAATCCTGGCTTACTCCAGCCGTCTGCAAAAAGAGGCCAACAGCGGCCAGACCGACCTGTTTGGCAACCTGATCGAGTCCGGCGAAATGGAGCGCCCAAAGTTGGCGCTCG
The DNA here is from genome assembly GCA_035758825.1 of Saccharimonadales bacterium (SeqCode). Lineage (GTDB taxonomy): Bacteria > Patescibacteriota > Saccharimonadia > Saccharimonadales > UBA4665 > JARIHD01. Next base: position 132,145 of record DASTWA010000008.1, on the reverse strand, counting down.
ATAAGGCCCAGACCGTGTATTCGCCGCGCGAACAGTTGCTATGGGAACGCGAACTCTTGGGGCTGTACCTGAGCCAACACCCGCTCTCTATGTTCGAGACTTACCTCGAAGAGCAATGCATGCCAATGGGCGGCCTAAAGCCAGAGCATGACGGCCGTTCGGTCGTAGTCGGCGGTGCCATTAATGACGTCCGCGAAATTACCACCAAGAATGGCTCCAAGATGGCCTTTGTGAAGCTCGAAGACAAGACCAAGGAACTGGAGCTGATCCTGTTCCCCGGTACGTATCAACAGACAACCGGCTTGTGGGTGAAGGACAACATCGTATTGGTCCGTGGAAAGCTATCGGCCAAAGACCGCGAAGGAAATATTGGCGAAGAAGTAAAAGTGCTCGTTGAAGATGCCCGCGAAATTACCGGTGAGCAAGCCCAGGCCTACCAAGCGACAGGCAAAAAGATGCGTCCGCCTGGAAGCAAACGCTCTCCGGCGGCTGGCGTGACTATCGCAAAGCCCAAGGATCCCAATGAGCCATTCAAAAAGAAGGAGGGAGTGCCAGCAAACGGTCCTGGCTCAAAGGCCGCATCTCCGGTCGTACCTATGCCCGAGCGTGTCTATATCCGTTTGCAGGACAGTCAGAACCAAAAACTATTAGTGTCGCTTAAGCAATCACTCGACGAGTCGCATGGAGAGACCGAGGTTGTACTGGTGCTGGGCCCATCCGAAAGCAAACAGATCATAAAGCTGCCTTCCAAAATCCGCAAAGATCAGGCCATGCTCGACAAGCTTCGTGCCCTGGTCGGCGCCGACAACATCAAAGTCCAGTAGCTTAGTGGATGAAGCCCGAGGTGCGGGTGAGCAAAAAGCCCAGTACGCCGACAGCTACGAGTGCGGTGTCCAGCAGCGGATGCTTGATAAAGAAAGACTCACCCTTTATGAGGTACCGTTTCCATATTTTGGCGTGGCTTAGGACGAAGGCCAGGATGGCCATGCTGGCTAAGGCCGAAGCCGCCAGGGCAACCCACTGCGCGTTGCCATTTGTAAGGACGTCGACGCGCGATACTTCCCGGGCGTTAAGTTGTTTGACGGACGCGGGGGTATTAGTGGTCGCCGGCAGCGTGGCGGTTTGCCGCCCGTTTTGGATGGTGGACGGTGAAATGGCGGTGTAGGGCTTGGCGTACATGGCCACGACGATGGTTTGTTCGCCCTCGTTTTGGTAACTGTCCGTATTCGCTATGCCAAAGCCGACCTCTTGGTAGCTGGTGTTGAGCAGGTTGGCACGGTGTCCGGCGCTATTCATCCAGCCGGCGACAGTTTTGCCGCTGCTGGCAAATCCGTATGCCAGGTTTTCGGCTGCTGCCGAATAGGTATACCCTGCGTCAGCAATGAACTGCCAGGGTTGTTTGCCGTCTGGTGTGATATGTGACCAGTAGTCGTGGGAGGCCATGTCGTTGGCTTTGGCTTGCGCGGCACTTGAAAGGGCACTATTTAGGCTTAGCGCTGCGGCGCCATTTTGAGACCGCTGCATGTTGGTCTCTTGCAGCAAAGTACTTGCACTCATGTCGGTTGCGAACCCCAAAACACCCTTGCCGGTTTGCCAGGTGGCATTCAGGATGATGCCGCCAACGACGATCAAAAGCATCGGCAAGTATGGCCAATACGTCTTTGAATAATGCTTCGTTGGCTTGTGGTGGCGACCAAGGCGTTTTTTGTCGTGAATAGTCTGCCGGTGCTTTGGCAAATGCGCGAGTACCATCTTAGCTATAAGTATATATCATGCTAGTGGCTTTATGGAATAAAAGTACAGTGGTAGAGCCCCATGGCAGCGGCCTGCACGACGTTGAATGATTCTTTTTGGCCGAACATCGGTATTTCGAGGACTCTGTCACACAGTGCTAGTACCTCTGGCTCGACACCCTCTACTTCGCGGCCGACCAGCAGGGCGATTTTGTCTGGGGTGTGGAATCCGGGCAGGGGCACTGAATTGCCTGCCTGCTCGATGGCGGCTACTACGTAGCCCTCGGCTTTCAGCCTGACGATAACTGCGCGGATATCTTCCTGATGTTCCCAGTCTTGGCTATCTTCGGCGCCAAGTGCTGTCTTGGCGATTTGTTTGTACAGTTTATTGGCTATATGCGGCAAGCGGTCATCGTCGGCCTGCAGGGGATAGGGGCTATAACCGGTCAGAAAGACCTTTTGGACCCCCAGCCCTTCGGCAGTACGCAATAGTGAGCCGACGTTGTGGCAGCTTCGTAAGTTATGTGCAATCAAAATGACATTTTTCACTACAAAAAACTATAGCGAACTGAAGGCCGAACGCATAACGCTTGTGGTATTATTGGTGCATGAGCCAAGACGCCAGGCGTGATGAAGAAGACGCAACACTACGACGTGCCCGATTGCTGGGTTTTAATTATGTCGATACGTCTACGCTGCCTCAGAAGACGCTTTACAAGGACATGCTCTCCAAAGAAGAGATGTACCAGAAGCGCGTCGTGCCCCTCCAGGCAGACCAGAGCAATGTCTTGTTCGGTATTACGACCACGACGTCACAGCAGACCATCAACGATTTGCGCCAGCGTTTTAACGAGATCCGTGCCGCGTTTGCAATTATTTCGGACTCCGGGTACCGCGAATACATGCGTTTGTACGATCCGCCAAAGCAGATCACCTACCAGGATGTAGCATTTACGGCCAATAGCGACGAAGATTTATTCAAGCAGGTTTCGTCCACGCTTGAGCAAGTTCGGGCCGACGACATCCTTGCTTACTTGGTGCAGCAAGGCTACCGCCTAAAGGCTTCCGACATCCACCTGGAAAACCAGAAAGACAGTGTCCGCATTCGGTTCCGTGTAGATGGCGTGCTGCACCCCATTGCAACACTGACGCGCGAAAAATATCACCAGCTTTTAAGCTCCATCGCCATCGCCGCAAACGTATCGACCGGTGCGCCCGACGCCCAAACCGGGCACATCAATAAAACCTACAAACTAGCCACCGGCGAGGAAGTGACCGTCAATCTGCGTGTTGAGACCGTCCCGACCGTCTATGGCATTGATGTGGTTATGCGTATCTTTACGCTCAAGATGGAGCTCCTGAACCTGGACAACCTTGGCCTGAACGAGCGCGAACGGGCTGTCGTTGACGACATTATCCGTCACCCGACAGGCATGGTGCTGGCCGTCGGGCCGACCGGCTCAGGCAAGACCACAACCTTGTACTCGGTTGTAAATACGCTTAATAGCCCGGAACGCAAGATTCTGACGCTAGAAGACCCGGTCGAATACTTTATGCCCGGTGTAACCCAAATTCCGGTATCGGGCGATACCAATGCCCAGGGCTTTGCCGAGAAGCTCCGCGCCGTCCTCCGTTTGGACCCTGATGTCGTGATGGTCGGCGAGATCCGTGACCGGGACACAGCAAAAACGGCTTTGCAGGCGGCCCTGACGGGCCACTTGGTACTCAGTACTTTTCACGCCTCCAGCGCGGCTGCCGCTTTGACGCGTATGCTGGACTTTATTGGTATCAACCCGCTGTTTGCATCGGCTATTCACCTGATTATGGCGCAGCGCTTGGTCCGTGTACTCGATGACGCTACCAAGCAGCCTTACCAGCCGGATGACGGCCTTAAAGCTCAATTGCAGACCATTATCGACACGCTGCCTCCTGGCGTCGAACGCCCTGACATCAGCAGTATTACCCTATATAAGCCGGGCGCCTCCGCCGAGAACCCCTTTGGATATGTCGGACAGACGCCGATTCGCGAGCAAATGCTTATGACGCCCGGCGTCCAGCAATTGCTGCGTAAGCCACCCAACGAAATTACTACCGAGATGCTTGAACAAAGAGCCCGCGAAGACGGCATGATAACTATGCTCCAAGACGGTATTCTCAAGGTTATCGCCGGCAAAACAACCCTCGAAGAGATTTTCCGAGTCGTTGGCTAGCGCTAATTGACAATAGTATTATTTTATATGATAATATCGTCGTTCAGATTTATTTGGACGCCTCTCTATCATCTGCTCCATTTCTACCCGTTAGGGGAAGAACCATGGAATTCAGCATCGTTAGCAATAGTCCCGGGTTAGAGGGACGCGAACTGCGGAAGTATTGGCTGGATGGTATTAGCACCATCGGCGTCATATCCGGTGAGCCATACGGAATACGTTTTCACAACACCTCCGAATTCAAAGTAGGCGTGCGGATTTCGGTTGATGGCACCGACGTGTTGAGCGGCCGGAAGGCTAATCTCAATCCGCAGGGAAGCCAGTTCGTGATCGAGCCTTACGGGGTGCTACCACTGAATGCCTGGCCGGAGACGACCAACGGCGGCGCACGCTTCGTCTTTGGCTTGATCGAGAACTCGGTGGCGGTGCATACACACGGTGATATTGACGCCCGGGGTTACATATCGGCAGCCGTCTTCGTCGAACCATACGACGTTCGACAGTCCGATCCGTACGGCTCCCGCGATGCGGTGTTGGCCCCCGACATGTACGATCGTGGGCCGAGCGGCGCACAAGACGTCAGCCTTCAACGCGATCGTCCCGCGACCGGCGCCGGTGAGTACGTCAGCCAACATCTGCGCGAGGCCCTTGGCCTGACCCGTCCGAGATTCTCGCAACTGATCCAGGTGCGTTACTTGTTCTGGAACGACCTTGTTGGCAGGCTCCGCAAGCAAGGAGCTCCCCAGGCTCCAATCCACCCGACCGGCTTCGAGGACCAGCAACTGGCCAATCTTGGCACGACCCCGCGTCTCGGTGACGTTGGCGCGCCTGCAAGATACACTCGATTCGTGTTGTAAACGCTTCTGATCCAATGATAAGCAAGTAGAGAGGCCTTCGGGGCGCTGCAGATGTGAGCCAATGGCTCGAACTACAACAACATCAGCAGCACCCCACCTCTCCAAGTTAGTGGTTTTTCTTCAGATCGTTCATACGCATGAGCTATGTGCAGAGAAATTACTTTATAACTGCGGCAATTTGAGGAACCAGGCGTTCATCCAGAGGTGACGGCATAATTTCTTCGGTCGTTGGGTTTTCGATCAGGGAGGCAATAACTTCGGCGGCGGCGATTTTGTGCTCGTCGGTGATTTTGGTGACGCGGTTATCCAGCGCCCCACGGAAAATGCCCGGAAAGGCTAAGGAGTTATTGACCTGGTTGGGGAAGTCGCTGCGGCCAGTGGCCATGATCGCAACACCGGCCTCTTTGGCGACATCGGGCATAATTTCGGGCACCGGATTGGCCATCGCGAAGATGATCGGGTCTTTGGCCATTGTTCTGACCATTGTGGGCGTCAATAATCCCGGTTTTGAGACACCTATGAACACATCGGCTCCGGCCAGAATATCCTCCAGCGAACCATCAACACCTGAAAGATTAGTGAACTCGAGTAGAGACTTTTTCTCGTCGTTCAAGTCAGTACGGTTTGGGCCGATGACGCCCTTGCTGTCGACGGCAAATATCTGCGGATTGGCATAGGTGTGGATGAGCTTCATGATGGCCGTGCCGGCAGCACCTGCCCCAACGACGACAATTTTGGCGTCCTCCAGCTTGCGGCCGGTGACCTTCGTGGCATTGATCAGCCCGGCGAGGGTAACGATGGCGGTCCCGTGCTGGTCATCGTGCATAACCGGAATGTTTAACTCCTGTTTGAGGCGCTCTTCGACTTTAAAGCAGATCGGGGCGGCAATATCTTCGAGATTAATACCGCCAAAGCTTGGAGCGATTGCCTTAACGGCGGCTACGATTTCGTCGGCGGAGTGTACGTCGAGCACGATTGGCACGGCATCGACGTGCCCGAAATGCTTAAACAGCATAGCTTTGCCCTCCATGACCGGCAGTGCGCCCAAAGGGCCGATATTTCCTAGCCCAAGCACCGCGGAGCCATCGCTCACGACGGCTACCGCGTTGTTGGTCCAGGTGTAGTCACGGGCTTCATCGGGGTGTTCGGCCACGTAGCTGCTTACGGCGCCCACGCCTGGAGTGTAATAGATGCTGAGCTTCTCTTTGCTGTCGAGCTGGTCTTTGAGCTCGACGGAAATTTTGCCTTTTAATTCTTTGTGTTTTTCAAGCGCGAGCTTGCCGTAATCCATATGTCCTCCAGTGTATGGCTCAATTATACATGACCTCTTCAATCCGTCCTTAAGCCCTTTGCCTTCCTGTAACAGATGTGATATACTTGCTGTAAAGCGAATATTAGTGTAAGGTTTATAGGTTATGCAATCTGTTATTCAAAAAATTGAAGCCAAGTTCAAGAAGCACGACGTTGTTGACGTAAAAAGCGGCGACACTGTTAACGTGCACCAAAAGATTAAAGAAGGTAACAAGGAACGCGTCCAGGTTTTTAAGGGTCTCGTTATCCGCACTGACCGCAAAGGCAGCCACACCAGCCGCATCACTGTCCGTCGTCTCGCCAGCGGCGTGGGTGTAGAGAAGAGTTTTTTGGTTCACAGCCCGCTCGTAGTTAAGATCGAAGTTACCAAGCGTAGCAAGGTCCGTCGTAACTACCTTACCTACATGCGCCAGCGCACTGGCAAGGCAGCCCGTCTGACCGGTGTCGACTTTGACCGCAATGCCGTAAACGCCGTGGCCGAAAAACCAGCCGAAACCGAAGAAGCCAAAGTCTCAGAAGCCGAAGCAACCGAAGAAAAAGCCTAAGATTCATTCGAGCTAAAAAAACCGCCAACCAACGTGCTGGCGGTTTTTTTATATCTCCGGGCTAAAATTCCGGATAAGGCACGACCGGACAGTTAAAGATTTGCTGGTCGGGGATTGCATCTCCGAAGGGCTTGCTTAGTGCCTCTGGGTCGTCGGGTCCGAATTTTGTGCCAGCGGTGTCCACGATCGCTACAAGTGGAAATTCGACGTTATCACCCTGCTTAATATCATGTAACGTGTTGACTCCTTCAACGACCTCGATGTGCCCGGTATCGGTTCCGAGTAACGTATAAAGATATGGCGAAGTCGATTCGCCTCGTTTTACGGTGACAACGGGCGTTGCGCTAAAGGTGTCGACAGTGCCTGGCTCTAACCGGATATCCAGTCCGGTACATTCGAGCACGACACGCGCCGCGTTATTAAAACCCCCACTGCTCTGAGTGGGGGTTGTGTTTGGATTTGATTCGTTTGCGCCCGGGGCCAACGGGCCAGCGGCAACTCCATTGCCTCGGCCCGGAGCTGTGGTATCGGCGCTTTCGCTGCCACCACGGCCCAGCAGTATCCCGCCGCCTAGCCCGACGGCTAAGGCCAGGGTGGTGGCAATTGTCGAGCGCTTGTGGCTCCGCAAATAGTCCCGCGCCTGGGCGGCTTTTACCTGCCAAGGATCGACGAAATCGTCATCTTCGGCTGTTGGTATGTGTCCCTCTCGTATGATCTCTGTCATATTTTCATTAGAACACTTATGTGACCTGTGACAATATGATTTAAATCACGTTTCGCCCCTATTGCAAATTGTTGGCTAGCAATTTTTTGGCATGTACATGTGATAGACTGGAAGTATGATACTCGGGGTAGATGAGGTCGGCCGGGGGTGCTGGGCGGGTCCGGTAGTAGCGGGAGCCGTTGTGTTACGCCGCCGGATTCCGGGCTTGGCCGACTCCAAAAAACTTAGCCGCATCCAACGCCAAAAATTGGATATCAAAATCCGCAGGCAAGCCCTGGGCTATGGCATTGGCTGGGTTTCGCCCGCCGAGCTGGACGAGATCGGCCTTACCGAAGCCGTGCGCCTGGCAATGCGCCGGGCGGTAGCAGGGGTCACATGTGATTACGACGAAATCATCATTGACGGCAATTATAATTATCTAAAAGATTTACCCCAGAGCAGTTGTCTTATTAAAGCCGACGACACGGTAGCCTCGGTTAGCGCGGCGAGCATTATTGCCAAAGTCGCCCGTGACGCGTATATGCGCCAAGTCGCTGCGGTCTCGCACCCGGCGTACAAGTTTGATCAGCACGTCGGCTACGGCACAGCGCTTCATGCAGAGCTGCTCAAATTACATGGTATTTGTGAGCTGCATCGCAAGACTTTTGCGCCAGTCCGTGCTTTATTGGATGTCGTATGACGACTTTCGACATTGGCCGCCAGGCAGAAGCGGCGGCTGCCTCCTTTCTTGAGCGGAAGGGCTGCTTCTTGGTGGCCCAAAACTGGCGTACCAGATGGTGCGAGATTGATATTATCGCCCAACGGGGGCAAACCTTGTATTTTTGTGAGGTCAAATATCGTCGGTCGGGACGGCAGGGGACCGGGCTGGATTACATTACGCCCAAAAAGTTGCGCCAGATGCATTTTGCCGCTGAAATGTGGATAGCCAATGCGGCATGGCAGGGCCAATGCAGCCTCTGTGCAATCGAAGTGTCAGGCCCGGCATTCAGGGTTACGGGCGTTGCTAAGGACGTATTTTAAAGTAAGCCCGGATGGCAGCAAGGTCGCGTTCGATCCAACTGATACGGTTTTCCAGCTCTTCGACCCCCATGATAATATTGCGCCTAAGGATGGGCTGCTCTTGTTTTGGCTCGAAGAATGCTTTGTATTCATTAAGCAGCTTGCGTGTGTTGAACGCGCTTGCAGCATAGCGGGGAAAGTAGTCATATGACTTGTCGCCTGCAAATGTCTTTTCGATCCATTCCCAATTGCCGCGGAGCCATTTCCAGGCCTGCGGACGGGCGTAGCGGCTGCGAAGCAGATAGACCAACCAGTGGTCAACGTCCTGCTGACGGACTTTTTCGCTGTCTTTGAGGCGTTCCAGCAAGATGGCGATTTGGGCTTCTTTGCGTTCGGTAGTCAGTGACCCTAGAATGTCTTGCTTGAGGTCAACATTGCTGGTTTCTTTGTCGAGCCGAAGCAGGTAGTCAAAAGCGCCTTCGACGTTGTGGCGGACGGCAGCGCTAAAGACGATGCCGCGGAGTTCGGAGTGGATGGCGGTTGCATCACGCCTGTAGGCGTCAAAGAGCTCCAGGGCACGTCCCAGAATTGCCTGGTGCTCCGAGTATACGCCGAGGCCGATGATCGTAGCCCGAAGCTTGGTGTCTTGGCTAGGTTCGCCTGGACGTTCTTCCCAGCCGAGCCGCTGGTACTGCCCCTCGATGAGCTTGCGGATAAGAGCTTTGATGGGTTCCTCTACTTCCGGGGCGGTATCTATAAACCGACGGCAATCAGCCAGTACGAGCGCCATAATGTCCCACACTGCTTCTTGGTTTTCGTCTGCATAGTGCTCAAGCAGTTCCATGGTCGCGGCAAACGACTGGGTGCCGGCCCGTCCCAGCATCGTGCTGTCGCTTAAGAGCATCAGCCGTTCAGCAACGCCCAGCTTGTGGTCAGAAACGAGCTTGGCAATTGCCGCACTGTGGGCAGGTTGGACATAGCGTACGATGTAATGGCCCAACGCACCTTGGTTGATACGCACAAAATCCTCCGAAGAGAGCGTGACTTCTTTTTCACGGGTTTCGAGCAAGGCGGGAATTTCAGGGCTGCCGCTGAGCAGTGGCACCGGCCAGATGCGCTCCTTATCGGCTTTTGCCGGGTCAAGCAAAAAGTGACGCTGCCTCACGGTAAGGTCCTTGCCGTGCTGGTCGGCCTCGATCAACGGGAACCCCGAGCGGGTCAGCCACGGTACCATAAATGCAGCCACATCCTTGCCGCTGGCATCTCCCAAAGCCTTCCAAAGGTCGTCACCGGTCGTATTTTTGTAGGCGTGCTTGGTAAAGTAAGCCTTTAGGCCTTTGCGCAGGTCTTCTTCGCCGATGTATTCGAACATCATTTTGAGCAGCCGTCCACCTTTGGCATAGACGATGGACGGGTCAAAGAGGGTCGAGATTTCGTCAGGGTGGCGCACTTCGGTCTTTACTGCTTGTACGCCAGCGATCGAGTCGCGGCGTAGCGAACCCAGACCTTCTTGGGTGATGAATGTGTTCCAAAAGTCCCATTCAGGGAATAACGCAGCCGGGGCAACGTATTCCATGACATTGGCAAAACTCTCGTTCAGCCAGAGGTCGTCCCACCATTTCATGGTGACTAAGTTGCCGAACCATTGGTGTGACAGCTCGTGGCAGACAACCATGGCAATAACCTCGCGGCCGCTTTGGGAGGTGGTGGCCGGATCGGCGATCAGGCAGCGCTCGCGGTAGGTAATGAGTCCCCAGTTTTCCATGGCGCCAGAAGAAAAGTTTGGAATGGCGACGTGGTCACACTTGTCGAGGGGGTATGGCACGCCAAAGTACTCCTCGAAGAATTCGATGCCCCTTTTGGCAACCTCCAGGCCAAAGTCGAGCGATTCTGGTGCCTGTGCTTTGCTTGCCCAGACGCGGACGTCGACACCATTCTTGGTTTTGGTTTCTTTGAAGTGCATATCACCGTATACAAAAGCCAACAGGTAGGTAGACATCCTCGGGGTCGGCTCGAAGGTCGTTACCAGACGGCTGTCCTTTTCGCTTTGGTCGGCGGCGGGCATGTTGCTGATGGCTGGCTGGCCTTTGGGCGAAATAAGGGTCAGCTCAAACGTGGCCTTGGCTTCGGGCTCGTCAATGCAGGGGAAGGCTTCGCGTGCATGGTGGCTTTCGAATTGTGTCGAGACGATTTTTTTCTTTTGTCCGTTTTCTTCGTAGTTGCTGGCATAGATGCCGTGCATGCCCTCTTGGACCTTACCCGTGAAGCGCATGGTAATCGTGTATAGGCCGGGGAAGAGTTGGCTGTCTGAGTGTAGGCGGACCTCGTCGAATGAAGCGTGGTGGCTGATGCGGGATATAGGGACGTCAAGGTCACTTTTGGTCTTTTTGTCTTGTTTGGTGACGGTCGCCTCTATGATCTTGAGGCCATGCTGATGGAAAGTGAGGCGCTGCGAAGGCCGTCCGATCCTTTGGCCGGTAATAACCACCGTGCCTTCGAGGCGCATGCTCTCTGGGTCTGGATTAAGTTCGATTCGGTAACTGCCGGGCTGAAAGCCCTCAAATAGACGCTTCACTTTTTTGCTCATAGGTTCCATTCTATCATGGGAGCCTGCCCCAAGATGTTGTGATTTGACGGTAAGAAGAGGTGTGCTATACTAGTATCTAGTAGTCGGCCAGCGCGGTCGGCTTTTTTCGTATCAGCCCCTTACAATTTAGATAGGATTATTAGAAAGGAAAAGAAAATATGGATTTAGACATGAAACAGCTGGCATTAGCCATTAGGGCTATTGCCGAAGAGAAGAATCTCCCAGAAGACACCGTCCAGGAAGTTGTTGAGCAGGCTTTGGCTGCCGCCTACCGCCGTGACTACGGTGAGCGTGAGCAGGAAGTCCGCGTGACAATGAATCTCAATAGCGGCGACGTAGATGCCTATATTTCCAAAGAAGTAGTAGAAAACGTCGAGAACCCGGCCTACGAGATGAGCCTCAAGGACGCCCAGGTCATGAAGAAGGATGCGGTAATCGGCGACGAAGTCGAGGTGCACGAAAAAGTCAACAACTTTGGCCGAGTAGCCGCCCAAACAGCTAAGCAGGTCATCCTGCAGCGCCTGCGTGAAGCAGAACGCGAGATTGTCATGGAAGAATTCGAAGACAAGATCGGCACTATCATCAACGCGCTTGTTGGCCGCGTAGAGGGCAACATCGTGCGCATGGACCTTGGCAAAGCTCAGGGGATCATGCCCCGCAGCGAACAGATCCAGGGCGAACGTTACTACCCAGGCCAGCGCCTGAAGGTGTTCTTGAAGGATGTCGAGCGCGGCCCGCGCGGCCCGCAGCTGGTCGTATCCCGCGGCAGTACCCAGTTTATTGAGTGGCTGTTCCGCGCCGAAGTTCCCGAGATGGAAAGCGGCGCCGTCGAGATCAAGGGCATTGCCCGCGAAGCTGGTGTCCGCACCAAGCTCGCCGTAAACAGCACTGTCCCTGGCGTCGACCCTGTCGGTACTTTTGTTGGCGGCCACGGCACCCGCGTGAACGCAGTTATGAGCGAAATCGGCGAGCAAGAAAAGATTGACATCATCGTTTGGGATGAAAGCCCCGTTGCCTACATCACCAACGCGCTTTCACCTACCAAGGTCTCCCGTGTTGAAATCCAGGGTGACGAAAAGAAGGCAAGGGTCATGGTCCCCGAAGATCAGCTGAGTATTGCTATCGGCAAGGGTGGTCAGAACGTACGTTTGGCCAGCAAATTGACGGGTTATGAGCTTGATATCGTCGCCGACACGCAGGCCATCCAGGAAGCCCAAGCCCCGAAGACCGAAGAGGCCAAGAAAATCCAGGCTCCCAAGCTCAAAAAGAAGAGTGAACTCGAGAGCAGCTTGCTAGAAGCGATCGAAGAGCACGGCGAAGACAACTAACCTCACCTCACCCCATAATATTCATCCTCGTAGGCGGTAATTAGCACTCTTGACCTAGGAGTGCTAGTAGCTGTATTATGTTCTAGCAGATGCAAGCTAAGCATCGAGGAAGGATGGGCAAACCATGATGCCAGGATCAGCAGATTTCCAAGACTTTTTGAACCATTTGACTACTAATGCGCTCCAGAGCTTAAAGCATGCCGACGCGACTGCGCGCAGCTTTGGAAGTGCCTACGTTGGTACGGAGCACCTTTTACTTGGTGTGCTCGCTCAGGATTCGAGCATGGGCGCCAAGATTCTGGAGGGTGCCGGCGTAACATTTGATCGGGCACGCGTGGCGCTCAATTTAACCCCAAAGACGATAGTCGTCAATGCCGGAGCCAAAGGGCTGAGCGAAACCGCAAAATTAACACTGCGTATGGCCTATGACACAGCCCAGGATTACAACCAGGAGTTTTGTGGTACCGAGCATATCCTCTATAGCATTTTGACCCAAAAGAATGCCCGGGCAACCGTTTTGCTGCGCGATATGAATATCAATCTCGATTCACTCACCAATGAACTCGAACAATTTCTTAACCGCCAGCAATACGAGGACGAAGAGGGCACCAACACAGAAACCCGCCGCCGCGGTAGCAAAAAGAACCGCAAGACGGCCTTGGACTTCTACGGTACTGATATTACCGCCCAAGCCCGTTCCGGAAAGCTAGACCCGGTTGTCGGCCGCGACCAGCAGATCCGGCGCGTAGTTACAATCCTTAATCGCCGCACCAAGAATAATCCGGTGCTTATTGGTGAACCGGGCGTCGGCAAGACGGCCATCGTGGAGGGGCTTGCCCAGCGCATTGTTGCCGAAGACGTGCCTGACAGCTTGCTCGACAAGCGCATCGTCATGCTCGACCTGGCAGGCATGCTGGCCGGTACTAAATACCGAGGTGAGTTCGAAGAACGCCTCAAAAAGGTCATGAGCGAACTCGAAAACGACAACAAAACCATTGTATTTATTGACGAAATGCACCTGATCGTTGGTGCTGGCGCCGCCGAAGGCGCTATGGATGCTGGTAATATCTTAAAGCCGGCTTTAGCCCGCGGTAAAGTCCAGGTTATCGGTGCTACGACTACTGCCGAATACACCAAACACATCGAAAAGGACGCTGCCTTGGAGCGCCGTTTTCAGCCCGTACAAGTCCCCGAGACTAACCCAGCCGAAACGCTGGCAATCCTAAAAGGGCTGCGTAAACACTACGAAGAATTTCATGGCGTGGAAGTCAGCGATGAAGTCTTGGACGACATCGTCCAGCTATCCAAGCGCTACATCCACGACCGCTTTATGCCCGACAAGGCTATCGACTTGTTGGACGAAACAGCCGCCCATTTAAGAGTTGACAAAGGCAAGACTAGCCCCGAGGCCCGCAAGCTGCAGAAGGAGCTGAAGCTGGTAAACACCCGCATCGATGAAGCTGTCGATACCGAGGATTATGAAACAGCCGCTCAGTTCAAGCAGCGTGCCCACCAAATTAACGAAGAGCTGAGCAAGCTCCACGCCGACACCAAGAACGCCAAGCGAATCGTGCTGACAAGCGAAGATGTTGCAGAGGTCATTGCCCGTATTACCGGCGTCCCAGTCAAAAAGGTCATCCGCGCAGAGGCTAAGTATTTACTTGGCCTCGAAAAGAACTTGGGCAAATACGTTATTGGCCAACATGAGGCTGTTGAGGCTGTGTCGAGGGCGATCCGCCGCAACCGTTCCGGCATCGGCAGCGAAAAGCGTCCGATCGGTTCCTTCATCTTCCTTGGCCCCACCGGCGTTGGTAAGACCGAACTGGCTCGAGTGCTGGCCCGTGAGTTTTTTGGCTCTGATGATGCCATGATCAAGATTGACATGTCCGAATTTGGCGAACATCACAATGTGTCGCGCCTGGTCGGCGCCCCGGCCGGTTACGTTGGTTACGACGAGGGCGGCCAGCTGACCGACAAGATCCGTCGTCAGCCCTACAGCCTCGTTCTGTTTGACGAAATCGAAAAGGCCCACCCTGACACCTTTAACATGTTGCTTCAAATTCTCGAAGACGGCGCTTTGACTGACGCCAAGGGCCGTAAGATCGACTTTACGAACACAGTCGTGATTATGACCAGTAACATCGGCGCCGAGAAACTCCAAAAAGAAGCCTCATTCGGCTTTCATGCCGTCAATGACTCGGCTCTCGAAGAGCTCGAGGAACTGCACGAACGCAACAAGGACAAGGTCCTGGACGAGCTTAAAAAGGCAATGCGGCCCGAGCTACTCAACCGCATCGACAAGACCATCGTCTTTCATGCGCTCACCAAGAAGGAGATTTACCGCATCATCGACTTGCAGATTGATGAACTGCGCGTCCGCTTGCAGCGGCATGGCCTCGGTATTCAGCTGACCGCCGCCGCCAAGCAATATTTGCTCGATAAAGGGTATGACGCCAAAAACGGTGTGCGGCCATTGCGCCGCCTCATCCAGGATACTATCGAAGACTATGTTGCTCTCGGCATGCTCGATGACAAATACCAGAAGGGTGATATTGTCCAAGTCTCTGCCAAGAACAACGAATTGGCATTTGCAACCGTTAACGAGTAGCGAACGCGCTCGTGGTAATATACACTGTATACTATGAGATGGTTTCGTAAGTCCTGGCCGTATATCCTACTGGTCGTCTTGCTGGCTGGCAATGCTATCGTATGGGTGGAGCGTCAGAACATCGCCGATTGGTGGAAGTTGCGGAACTACACGGCACCAGCCGACATTGCGTCCCTGGCCGCCGAAACAACCATGAGCGACTACGCGAAGCGGATGTTTTACGTGAACCATCCGGTCCTCGAGGACAAACAATCGTTTAATGATCATTGTGCTGACAAAAGTGAGGAAACTGCCGTTTTGGGTTGCTACCACGGCAACCGTCAAGGGATATACTTATACGCGGTTACCGATAGCCGGCTGAATGGTGTGCGCCAGGTAACGGCGGCCCACGAAATGCTGCATCAGGCCTATGACCGATTGAGCGCCGCCGAAAAAGAACGCGTAGCCGGCCTCTTGAACGCATTCTACAATAATCAGTTCCAAGATGAGAACATTAAGGCCAAAGTCGATAGCTATCGCAGGCAAGGTGCTGACCTGGACAACGAAATGCACTCTATCATGGCGACTGAGGTACGTGACCTCACGCCTGAGCTGGAAGAATATTACAAGCAATACTTTGGCGACCGGGCGGTAATCGTGGGCTATAGCGAATCGTACCAGGCAGAATTTACCCGTCGCAAAGAGCAGGTGACTGCCTATGACGCCCAATTGGCTTCGTTCAAAAGTCAGATAGACAGCAACAAGAGCGACCTAAAGTTTAGGCTCAGGGCCTTGGAAGCTAAGGAAAAAGAAATAAACCAGGACGTCTCTGACCGGAACCAAGCCGAATATCAGGCTGACGTGGCCGGGTATAACCAAATGGTTGAAACCTACAACAGTGAGCTTTCTGCTACGCGCAGACTGATAGCCGAATACAACGATATCGTTGCGGCCCGGAATGAGATTGCAGTCCAGGAGCAAGAACTTCAGGAGGCACTCGATAGCCGGTTAACTGAGACGCCTAAGCAGTAAGGAGGGTATTATGGCTAAGAAGGCTGTCAGGTACGTTTGTACTAACTGCGGCAACGCCCAGCAGAGTTGGGCGGGAAAGTGTTCGCAGTGCGGGGCCTGGAATACGCTCCAGGAAGAGGCGGTTATTGAAGCTGCCATAGCCGGTGGCGTGGTAAGTGACGGGCGCCCCCTAAAGGCAAGTTCTGTAGGCACGTCGGTGCAACGCGACCAAGTACGCCTGCATACCGGCATGAAGGAGGTCGATACGGTCCTTGGCGGCGGTGTGGTCGTCGGCAGCGTAAACCTGATTGCGGGCCAGCCCGGTATCGGTAAAAGCACCCTCCTTTTGCAGCTTGCCAGCAGTATTGCCAAAAAGCACAAGGTTTTGTATGTGAGCGGCGAAGAGTCGGGGCATCAGGTAGGTATGCGTGCCGAGCGGCTTGGTGTCCCTGTAGGTTCGGAGCTCCAACTTGCCACGAGCACTAGCGCAGACGATATTGCAGCAACGGTATTGGAGGGCAGTTACGAACTTGTTGTGGTTGACTCGATCCAAACGGTCGCGGTAAAGGGCGTGGCGTCAGCCGCCGGCAGTGTTTCGCAAATTACCAACAGCACGCACCTTATCCTGAACGCCGCCAAGCAAAGCAATACCGCAGTGGTACTGGTCGGTCACGTCACCAAAGAAGGTGCCATCGCTGGCCCTAAGGTCCTGGAACACGTGGTCGATGTCGTATTGCAATTGGAAGGCGAGCGGTATGGCGGGTTTAAAGTGCTGCGGGCGGTCAAGAACCGCTTTGGGCAAACTACCGAGGCGGGCATTTTTGAAATGGGCGAAAAAGGCCTGCAGACTGTCGAAAACCCATCGGCGGCCCTGCTGGCAGAACGCCAAGTGAGCGACGGGTCGGTTGTACTGGCCACCATGGAAGGTACCCGGCCTCTGTTGGTGGAAGTGCAGGCACTTGTTAATAAGACCAGTTACGGGTATCCTAAGCGTGCGGCTAGTGGCATCGACCTTAACCGCGTAAACTTATTAGTCGCCATGTTAGAGCGGCGCACAAAGTTGTCGCTTAGCGACCAAGACATCTATATCAATATTGTGGGCGGTATGAAGATTACCGAGCCTGCGGCCGACCTGGCTGTATGCATGGCCATCGGATCAGCCGCAAAAGGCCTCCAGCTAAAGTCCAACGCGGTTGTCTTTGGCGAGGTAGGGCTCAGCGGCGAGGTACGGCACGTGCCCTATATCGAAAAGCGTATTGCCGAAGCCAAAAAGCTCGGCTTCGAAGCTGCTGTTGGTCCGCTACAGAAGTCCGGCAAGAAAATATCCTTTCTTAGCGGCGTCCCGGACGTACGCGCCGCCCTTAATCAATTCCTAGAAAAGGACTAGGTATTTGTTAGTAACAAAAATATATACGAATGATTGAACTTCTACAGACAATAATACTTATCTTTGTTGCCTGGTTTTTGGTATCGAAGAACTCGGATCACATCTTCCGTGTCTTTGGCGGCCGCCAGCGAAAGATTATTCTTGATAGCTGCGCCCTTATCGACGGGCGTGTTGTGCCTATCGTCAATAGCGGTTTCGCCTCGGACGAGCTCGTTATTCCGCAGTTTATCCTGAACGAGCTGCAGATGCTTGCCGATGGCAACGACTCACACAAGCGCGAGCGCGCCCGCTATGGCCTGGACGTTGCTAACCAATTGCAGGATGCGGCACCAGTCAAGGTAACGATTGACCGGACGGTATTTGAAGGCGCGCCCGCAATCGACGACAAACTGGTGCTCCTTGCCAAAAAACTACGCGCCCAACTGTACACCACCGACTATAACCTGGGTAAGGTTGCGGCCGTCGAAGGCGTCCGGGTCTTGAATGTCAATGAGCTTGCCCAAAGCCTGCGCCCGATTACACTGCCCGGTGAGACTCTCAAGATCAAAATCATCCAAAAGGGCAGTAACCACGGCCAAGGCGTCGGCTATTTGGAAGACGGCACGATGATCGTTGTGGACGGCGCGTCGCGGCATGTCGGGCGCGTTGTACCCGTCACAGTAACACGCATGCACCAGACAGTTGCCGGTAAGATGGTGTTTGGCCAAGTCCGTAGCGTCGAAAATGCCGACCACGACGATGAAGCCCAGCAGCAGGCTAAACAACAACCGGCAAACCAGGCAGCATCTGCCCGCATCCACCAGCAAGGCCGGGCAAGCATGCATAATAAATTGCATGGCCGCCTTCAGCGCGTCGTAAAGCGCCGCAATCCTGCCGTCAACAGCTAGACAGCATGATCATCCCATAAAAAACAGCTCTGCTTGTAGTGCAGGGCTGTTTTTGGTTAGTTGTTTCGCCAGCCACTCCGTCGTCCAGGAAGTTCGGCAATGTCATCCCTTCAGGGCGAGCCGTTGTTGCCCGTACCGGTAACGGCCGGGGAGATGACCATAGTAGCGCTATCCGAACCGGAATAGAGGACGCTGTCTATGACTTTGACTTCAACTGTGACGGTGCCGGTCGCGGTCGGGCTATAGGTAAAGTATCCGTTTGCAGGCGCCGTCGAAACTGCTTGCGTCTGTACCTTTTGTCCGTCAATGTACAGCTCAAGTGTCCCGATGAATCTATCGCCAGAGATTGCGTGTGTCCCTTGGTTGACGGCGGCGGTGATAGTGCAATTGCCGTTACAGTTAGCTGGTACCGTAAGAGTAACTATTGGTTTTGCATCTTCACACTTGTGGACGTCATCACTTGCTGTCGTATTAGCAGCATTAGCGCCTACAAATATGTCGGCCGAGAAGATGTTGTCATTGGCGCCACTCTGGTCTTCTTTGGCGAGATCAGGTGTACACGACGTTGCAAGTTTGCCCGAAACCTTGTCGATTGTCTTTTTGCTGTCCGAGGTTTTAGCGGACTGCTTGTACCATGCCGGATAGAGGTCCGTGCCGGGACTCGGTACAATTTCGCCGAGTGTCGAAAGCTTGGACCGTACGATGTAGGCGGGCAGCGTTTGGACGCTTGTCGGTTTGACCCAGTTGACTGGTTTAATGTTGTCGTGGGCGGTTTGCATCCAACCCCTAAGGATGGGCTGCGTCATGTTTTCCATGGCGCCGGTCATTTCGCGCTGGCGGTTGTGGTATCCCACCCAGACTCCGGCTGCATACTGAGTGGAGAAGCTCATCATCAAACCATCCTTGGCATCGTTGGTGGTACCGGTCTTGATGGCGAAGTTCCACCCCTTGTAGCGGTGATACTTACGGTCTGTGCGCAGGTAGCTGGCGTTGGGATCGCTTAGGATGTCTGTGACGATATAGGCGGAGTCGGCTTTTACGACTTGCTTGCCTTTTGGCTGCTTCCATTCGTCGATTGTTTTGCCACGCGAGTCGGTGATTTTGAGGATGTAGGTCTGCGGAATGTATGACCCGAGGCGCGAAATAGTAGCATAACCATTGACGTGTTCGTCCAGACGCAAGTAGGCACCGTCACCAATAGCCGATGAGCCGTAGCATGGCGCTTCTTTGGTCAGCTGTTCGTCCTCGTAGCACTGGTATCCACTCTTGAGGCCCATGGACTCCGCAATAGAGATGACCTTGTTAACACCGACTGTAAGCATTGCTTTGACTGCCGGAACGTTACGGGAACCGCCCAATGCGTAGCGGAGGGTTACCGGCCCGGGGAAACGAAAGTCGTAGTCATGCAGACAGTTGCCGCCATCTTTTGGACGGTTTTTGTTGGTGCATGGGTACCCTGGGAGTGCGCCTTGTTGGTCGTACAGTACCGAACCAGCTCCTGTGTTGGTTGTTTCGTTGATCATGGCCAAGTAGTCGTATGGCTTAAAGGTCGATCCGGGGGGAAGCTTTTCGCGGGCGTAGTTTACCTGGCCATACTCTTGGTTGCTAAAGTCCGGCCCGCCGACGAGTGCGACCATTTGCGCGGTTTTTACGTCGATTGCGGCAAAGGCCGCAACGTCACCGCCTTGCTTTTTGACTTGGGCGATACCTTTGCTAACTTGCTGCTCAGCCAGGTTTTGAAGATCCATATTAAGCGTGGTCGTAACCTTCCAGCCGCCACGCTGGACAGTTTCGGAGCCGTACTTTTCTTCGAGTTCTTCTTTGGCTGCCAGGACAAAGTAGGGCGCTTTGATGCCGTCATACTTGGGCGTGGACGGGCGGACGGTAGCTAACGTGTCGATAGCCTTGGCAGCTTCGGCCTCTTGTTTGGTGATCATCTTTTGTTTGACCATCTGATCGATGATGTAATGCTGGCGGCCTACCAGTGCTTCCGGGTCGTAGATGGGGCCGTATGGAGAGTAGTAAGATGGCGCCTGCGGTATTGCTGCTAGCATGGCGGCCTCGCCGAGAGTCAGGTCTTTGGCGCTTTTGCCGAAGTAATCGCGGGATGCGCTTTCGACGCCATATTGGATGTTGCCGTATGGGGCGATGTTGAGATAACCGGTAAGGATGTCGTCTTTGGAATACTCGCGCTCCAGCTCGACAGCCAGGATGAGCTCTTTGAATTTGCGGGCCAGCGTCTGATCGTTGGTCCAGTTCTGGTTCAGCTTGACGAGCTGTTGGGTGATGGTCGATCCGCCCTCGACCGGTCCGCCGTGATTGGTGACGTCACGGATACCGGCGCGCATAATACCCTGCACATCAAACGCCCCGTGCTTATAAAAGTTTTTGTCTTCGATGGCGACGGTGGCTTGTTTGACGTATTTTGAAATATTGTCACTGCTGACCGGCACGCGTTTGACGGCGTCGTAATCCTGCCACAGGACAGTCTGTCCGCTTCGGTCATAGTAGGTGATGCTTCCGCCAAGTTCGTCTCCGGAAATGTCCTTAATGTTCGGCAGGTCTTTGCGGAAGTAGGCAAAAACGCCGACCATCAACAGGAAAAGCACGACAATACCGACACCGGTGATCTTGAGGGCCATAATGGCGCCCTCCCGGCTGAACCAGTATTTAAACTGACGTTTCGGATGCAGGCGGTAAAGGATGCGCTTAAAGCGGTTCTTTGGCAAGGTGCTCAAATAAGCTGCACGCTTGCGGGCCTTGGCCTCGCGGTTGGCGCGGACTTTTTCACCCAAGCTGCGGTTGAGTTTTATTGTATTGCCGCTCTTCGTGGTAAACACGTTTTTGCCAGGGCGGCGACGTCCCGGCGTTTTGCTGGTGTCAGACATCCGTTTATCTATTCGCTCCGTTGTCCATAGTTACTGTGATCCATTATAGCAAACCGCTCAGTTGACCGTGCAAATCAATCCTGCCAGCGGGCAGCTTCTCTTAAGCTTGGTTATCGGATATAATTTTGAGTAATATGACAGATATGACACTTTCAGAAGAACTAAAATGGCGTGGTTTTGCCAACCAGACCACCTTTAAAGACATCAAAGCGATAGACGGCAGCCCAATCACTTTTTACTGGGGGGTTGATCCAAGCGCACCTTCGATGACCATTGGTAATTTGGCGGCTGCAATGATGGTTCGCCACTTTATTGACCACGGCCACCATGCGGTGCTGCTTGTCGGCGGCGCAACCGGCCTGATCGGCGACCCGGATGGTAAGTCCGAAGAACGCACGCTTAAGACGCAAGATGAAATTGACGCCAACAAAGCGAGCATCGTCGAACAGTACCGCCGTATCTTTGCTGGCAAAGACTTTGATATGGTCGACAATTACGACTGGTTCAAGGACATGGGTTACCTGGAATTCCTACGTGACGTCGGAAAGCACGTGCCAATGCGCCAGATGCTGTCTCGTGACTTTGTCCAAAGTCGCCTAGGCGAAGACGGCGCAGGCATTAGCTACGCCGAATTCAGCTATGTCCTAATCCAAGGCTACGACTTCCTGCACCTTAATCGCTCCAAGGGTGTGTCTCTGCAGGTCTGCGGTTCTGACCAGTGGGGCAACAGTATCGCCGGCGTAGAGCTCATCCGCCGTATTGCCGGCAATGAGGCTCATGTCTGGTCTACCCCGCTGGTTATCAACCAGACTACTGGCAAAAAATTTGGTAAGAGCGAGGACGGCGCGGTCTGGCTCGACGCAGGTATGACATCGCCAACCCAGTTTTACCAGTTTTGGGTTAACTGTGATGATCTGGGCGTGGAAAGTTATATGAAGATCTACACACTACTGAGCAAGGATGAGATTGATAAGATCATGGCTGAGCACCGCGAAAATCCGAAGGAGCGGCTGGCCCAGCTTAAATTAGCGCACGAGGTTACCAAGTTGGTGCATGGTGTTGATGAGTGCAAGATTGCCGAAGATGTAACTTCTTTCTTAACGGGCCGTATTGGTATTGATCAGATTGCTGGCGAAACTTTGGAGGCAATGCGCAAGGAAATCCCAAGCGTCAAAGCAAAGCCAGGGGATGACCTGCTTCAAATTCTGGCCGGCACCGGCCTGGCTGCTTCCAAGACCGAAGCCCGCCGTTTTGTGCAGGGGAATGCCATTGCTATAAACGGCCAGAAAGTTAACAAAGAGCAATTGGAAGAAGCTGATTTTCAGAATGGCCGCCTCTTGATCCGCAAGGGGAAGGCGTTTAAGGATTCGGCCCTCATCGAACTGGCTTAGTGGTATACTGGGGGTTAATATGAAGCAAGAACCAGCAACTAAATCTGTTAAACAACCTAAAAAGAAAGCCGACCAGTACAACGATCCCAGCCACAACTACCTGCGCTACTGGGATGGCCGTGAGTACGAACACGCCGCCGAAGAAATGGCCTTAAAGCGCCTGCTCGAAGGCAAGCACTTCAGGACCGCCGTTGATGTCGGTGGTGGTTATGGCCGCCTTTGTGTCTTTCTTGAGAAGTACGCCGACAAAGTAACTCTGGCCGAGCCAAGCCAGCAACAGCTCGACATTGCTAAGGACTTTTTGAAGGACCACCCAGATGTTGACCGCAAGCTGATGCAGGCCGACGACCTTAAGTTCAAGGACGGTACGATCGACCTTTTGACAATGATCCGCGTGATGCACCACCTGCCGGACCCTACGGTAGAATTTTCGGAAGTTGCCCGTGTCTTGAGCGACGAAGGCTACGCAATCATCGAGGTTGCTAATTATGCCCACGCCCGCAACCGCCTCAAGCACGCTATCAAAGGCAAAAAACTACCCGTCGAGCCCGTAGACATTCGTTCTGCCGAGCATCGCACCAAGGACGAGATCCCATTCGTAAACCACAACCCCGAAACGGTTATCAAGCAGCTGGCACACGCCGGCCTCAAAGTTGACCGCATCCTGTCGGTCTCTAACCTGCGCAGCCCGGGCCTCAAGAAGATCATGCCCCGCAGCGTCATGCTGGCTATCGAGGGTGTCCTGCAGCCGCGCCTGGCGGGCAGCTACTTTGGCCCAAGCATTTTCTTCCTCGTCAAAAAAGGGTAATAATACCCTTGTATGACATGGGATAGTCCAATAACCGATATTAAGGGTGTCGGCGACGCTGTCGCTACCAAATTAGCTGGCCTTGGCATCCGCACGGTCGGCGATTTGGTTGATTATTATCCGCGTAAGTATAACGATTACTCTAAGGTCACGAAGGTCAAGGACATCCAGCCAGGGCCAGTGACCATCCAGGCCAACATCGACCAGGTTAAAGGGCGCTATGTCCGCCGGGGCATGCATATTACCGAGGCGGTCGCTGGCGACCGCAGTGCCAGCGTCCGCTTGGTGTGGTTCAACCAGCCATACCGCGAGGCGTCGATTAAGCACGGACAGACGTACTTTGTTTCGGGTAATTATGAACTCAGCCGTACCCGGTTTGCTATCATGAACCCGACCATGGAGCTGGTGAGCGGGTTTCCGGTAAATACCGCCCGCATCGTGCCCATTTACCGCGAAGGCAAGGGGATTACCAGTAACCAACTCCGCAAATATATGCGTGAGGCCGTGCCCCTGATGCGCGCAGTCCCCGAGACATTGCCAGCCTGGCTGGTCAAGCAGGAGAAGCTCATTGGTTTGGGCGAAGCCCTGGAAGCTATGCACTTTCCAGAAGACAATGCCATGCTGGAAGCCGCCCATAGGCGCCTGGGCTTTGAAGAAGTGTTCGAATTGAGTCTGGCTGCGCTGCTCAACAAACACGAGCTTATGCAGGATGTTTCGCTTGGCATCCCGTTTGACCAGGACCTGGCCAAAAAGTTTGTCGGCAACCTGCCGTTCCAGCTGACTGATGCCCAGCGGAAGGTGGTCTGGCAAATTTATCAGGACATGCAGAAAACCCAGCCCATGAACCGTCTGGTTGAAGGCGACGTCGGATCAGGCAAGACGGTGGTAGCAGCCATGGCCGCCCTGATGGCGATTGCCGAGGACTACCAGGTTGCCCTGATGGCGCCTACCGAGCTGCTCGCCCGGCAGCACGCCGAGACAGTCTTTAAACTACTGGAGCCGATGGGCATGTCACACCATGTTTCACTGCTGGTCGGCGGTATGACTGCCAAACAAAAGGAAGCCGCCTACAAGCATATTGCCAGCGGCGAAGTCCGGTTTATCATCGGGACGCATGCCATCATCCAGGAAAAGGTCGATATGCACAAGCTTGGCCTGGTGATCATCGACGAGCAACACCGTTTTGGTGTCGAGCAACGCAAGAAACTGATGGCCAAGGCCGGCCATATGCCGCATCTTTTGAGCCTGACCGCGACACCGATCCCGCGCAGCCTGGCGCTCACACTCTACGGCGAACTGGACGTGTCGATCATCGACAGCAAACCGCCAGGACGCAAACCGGTAACCACCGAAATTTGTTCGCCAAACTCGCGTGCCCAGCTGAACGCCAAGATCGAAGCCGAACTCAAGCAGGGCCGGCAGATGTTTGTGGTCTGTCCGCTGATTACCGAGTCATCGTCCAGCAAGGCAGTGTCGGTGGAGCAGGTGTACGAGCAGCTATCCAAAAAGGACTTTAAGCACCGCAAGGTGGGCTTGTTGCACGGCAAGATGAAGCCAGCCGAAAAACAGCAGATCATGGAGGACTTTGCCGCGCACCGTCTGGATATCCTAGTGTCTACGACGGTTATCGAAGTGGGCGTCGACGTGCCCAATGCCAGCATCATGCTTATCGAGGCCGCCGACCGGTTTGGCCTGGCGCAGATACACCAGCTGCGTGGCCGGGTAGGGCGTGGCGGTCATCACGGCTACTGCTATCTTATGATGAGCGATTCGGCAGCGCCGCCGCAGCGCCTAAGGGCTCTGGAGCGGTCGAACGATGGCTTTAAGCTTGCCGAATTAGACCTGGAGCTGCGTGGTCCGGGCGCGATTTATGGCACGATGCAGCACGGCCAGCTGGACCTAAGGGTCGCCAAGCTGACCGACACCAAGCTCATCGCCGCCGCCCGCAATGCCGCTCAAGTTTATATCGAAAAGGGCGAAGATCTGTTACAATACCCTGTAACGTACCAGCATGTTACACGCCTGCGTGCAGTAACGAATTTAAATTAGTTTATGTATTCTGGAACAACACTAACTCCTCTTTCTGGTCGAATGCTCGGCGCTCACCAGAAACTCGACCGCCTGGCCCGCGGCAGTTTGCGTTCGCTCCTCAATACCGACGATGGCAGATTCCCAGAAGCGAAAGCCATTTTACACTTTGAGGGTGTAAATGGGCCCGACGCTATCAAGCGCAAGAGCCCGGCAAAGGATGAACCCTGGCATTACTATTCTCCGTTTGATGACGCAGACACGCAGATTATCGAAATCATTGGACAGCACTATGACCATTTGGTCAAGGCGTTAAAGGCGCAGGACGATGTGCGTGCTTCCTTTGAGGCCGCCTGGCTGGCGCACGCCATCGTGGATGGCCTAACCCCTGCCCATCACTTTCCGTACGAAGAGACGCTAACCGAACTTCGTGGCGGTGCCGGCATCGAAACCCGGACTACCGTAAAAGAAAAGATTATCTTGCCGGGCGATACCCGTCGACAACAGGTGAAGAATAATTGGAAGATGTGGGGTCCCCGTGGTTTGCTGGCTACACACGGTTTTTTTGAATTCGGTGTCGCAGCCCTCATCGCGCCATTCTCACGCAAGCAGGTCCCTATTGCCGAGAAGGATATGCACGACTTGTACAAATATGGTGTCCTGGAACTCTTCCGGCGGAAGGCTAAAGAAATCGACGGCCTGGATATGTATGGGCGATACACCAATTATGGGTGGACGCCTCGTCTGGCGCGTCAGGTGCGAAACCATCTGGCTCCAGCTATTGTTAAGATGGTTACGCTAGCATGGTATGCAGCAGCAATTGACGCAGGGATCATACAGAAAAAGAGCACATGAGAATAATCGCCGGACGTCTAAAAGGCCGCAATTTTGATTCGCCAGGGAGCTTTAAGACGCACCCCATGAGTGACAAGGCACGCGGTGCGATGTTTAATGTCCTAGGCGATATTGATGGTTTGACAGTTTTGGACGCCTTTGCTGGTTCCGGGGCCCTAGCCTTTGAAGCGATGAGCCGCGGCGCCCACTCCGCGCTAGCAATTGACAGCGACCGCCTGGCTCAGAAGGTTATTGCCGGGAATATTGCATCACTCGGCCTGGAAGACAAAGTCAAGCTTATAAAAGCATCAGCCAATGGCTGGCTGCAGACTAATCCGAACGCCACGTTCGACCTGGTGATTTGTGATCCGCCTTACGACAATTTGCAGCCCAGCCTGTTGGCCCGATTGGCTGCTCGTGTCGAAGAAGATGGCTTGTTTGTGCTTTCGTGGCCGGGCGATAAAGAAGCCCCGGTCTTTGATGGCCTCCGTCAGCTCGAATACCGCAGCTACGGCGGCGCCAGCCTTATTTTTTACCGGCCCGAAGACTAGTCAGAACAGGCTATTTAGGGTAAAATGGCAATCATCTACGGGGATGTGGTGGAATTGGTAGACACGCTAGCCTTAGGAGCTAGTGCCGCAAGGCGTGAAGGTTCAAGTCCTTTCATCCCCACCAAACAAAAAGAGCCAGCACCGTCTGGTTCTTTTTGTTTGGCTGTGTTTAATTGGTATTTGCGGCGGCTGTACATGCTGCCGTTTCGAGGCGTTTGGCGAGCAATTGGTCACACAGTGCCTGGCCCGGGGTCATGATGATGGTCTTAGGTGTGGGCCGGTCTACAGCCACAATGCCGTGCCGTTCGGCATAGTTAATCTCGCCCAGCAATTTTGCTTCGGGCGTACTGTCGGCGCCAAGGGATATGACCGAGCTTCGCCAGCCTGCTTCCCGAGTGGCCTGCTCGATGCACCTTCCGACAGCCAAAGGGGCGATGTACGACGCGTAAATTCGTGGCAGCCGCAGGCCTTCGATCTCGCCGGCAGGCAGTCCATTGCCGCCCAGGACATCGGCGACGGGGTAAAATCGATCCAGCGCCCGGGTGTAGCTATTGGTAGCGCAGCCGCTGGCGGTCGTGCCGACATTGTCGTGGATCATGTTCGTGTCCAGGATTTCGGCTTGTTTGCGGAAGACGCCGAACGGTAAGCGGTGTGACCGGCCGTAAGAAGCGATTTTAACGGGGTAGGGCACGCCAGACTCCCACACCAATCCCGGTGGTATGTCTACTATCTTGATGTTTTCGTTGTAGGCCAGCCAATAGCCGCCGACTTTGAGTATGCGCGATATTTCGCGCGTCAGGCGCGCTTGGCGCTGTACCTCGTCGCAGAAGTAATCGTTGTCTGGCGTTAACTCGGAGGTAATCACGGCCCCGAAGGTGTTGTCGCCGAAGGGTAACTCCAGGCAGTTTGCGACGATGCCTAGCCGTTGCCCGCTTGGGTGTCTGCGTACGTTCTGATCGAAGTAATCGACACGAATGAGAGGTGTTTCTGGATTGACCTTGGCAAATTCGCGTGTCACTTTACTGTCGGTGTGCCCGCAGCCGATGTCCAGAGCGCAGGTGTTCGGCTCGAGCTGAGGTATCTGCTCAGGATCGACAGGAACACCCCAGACAGCTTCATACATGACGGTCGACAGGTCGGCCGTATTGAATTGTTCGGTTGTCATACTAATTTTCGTCTAAGACTGGCGTTCCCATTGTTGTCGCAGGTCGTCGCATTCGCAGTTACCGGTCAAGTCACACGTTGCACCTTTGTGTCCGAGGCACTGTTTGGCCTCGGCATCTGCGTGTATGAGTGTTTTTTGGATTTCGTCCAGGCTTAGCCGGCTGCCTTGTTGGTCGGCCAATTGCGTCAGGTCGTAAATAAGCGTCGCAAAAAAGCGGTCTCCGGCGCCCACGCTTGAGAGGTAAAACGGCCTTTCGCTGGTCCCTACATACCGCTGGTGTTTGATAGGCGTGACGCCCAGGAACTGACGGTCCAGAATATCGGCATCATCAAAACCGGGATTACGGAGTGAAACATGGAGAATTTCGCCTGTTTCTGGATCGCGGTGCAGGTAATCGGCGCCCACTTCGCCATCGGTAACCGCCAAGTCGTTGGCATAAATCTTCATAATGTCGTCAACACACAGGTGGCCGAAGAGCTGCTGGTACTCTTCGCGGTTGAGGCCGACGATAGTCCGTAAGTCCGCACTGGTACGCTCATACAATTGCCGCAGGGTCCGGCTTTTGAGTGCGGCATCCTTAAGCTCGGAGTGGCCGGGGCTGTAAGCGACGAGTGGGATGTTGTTATCTACACTGTGCGCAAGAACGCGGTCAGCGTGCGGACAGGAGCTGATAATCGTGCAGTGAAGGCTCGGGGCAGCGCGCATTACTTCGTCGCTGCGTTCGGCAATGGATTCGTCGGTAACCTTTCGCCCTCGGCGAATGCACCGGTCAAAGGGTTCTTCGCCTTGACGGGCGGTCATTACGATATTTGAGGTGGTACGCGGCGTTGTTATAGAAAAATCGCGGACACCTTCGCCAAAACGGAAATGGCGGGAGTGGGCGCTCACGGCGCCCACCTCAAGCCCGTTCCTGGCCAAATACTGGACAATATTATTAATATTCCCTGCCACGGTCCGGTCTTCACAGGCATGATTTAGCTCTGGGTCACAGGTAGCACATTCTCGGCGCAAGGGCCCGAGCAGCCGCAAGAAGGTCTGCCGGTTCGGAAGGCTGGTGTCTGATGGCGTCTTTTTTTCGCCTGGTACGTAGGGTTCGTCTCCGGTCGATACGCTCGCAAGGTTAATCTCGCCCCGGCTGGTCTGTACGGCACAGTCGTAGTTGACGCTGCCGACCGCGAGTAAGCCGATGACTTGGGCGGCTTCTTCGTCAATATGTGGTCCAGCTTCATCTATAAACTGGACGTCATCTTCATATGTCTCAATGACTGAAGAGCTCATGCAATCTCCGTTTGTTGTATTAAAAAATGAAAACAAAAAAGAAACATGCCTTGATCGGCATGGCACAGTTACATTGGCGCGAGCTGAATTATTAGAAAACTCGCGTAGCTGACTACAACGTTATAGACCATTAAGGCCAGGCATGCAAGACAAATATTACAAAGTAAGGTCCTGATCTGTGGATGCCCGGCCAGCGCACCGCGGGTGAGCTATGGCAGCACCGCGAGTGCGGCGCGCAGTTCCCCGGGTGACTTTAGCTGGATAGCAGCGACCGATTTGCCCTCGCCGATTTTAATAGTGCAGGCCCAGTCGGGAAGGGCTGCAAACATATCCTCGTCGGTTATATCGTCGCCGGCGCTCAGTATCCACTCCCAATTGTCCTGGGCAATCCAATACTTGGCGGCATCGCCCTTGTTGTAGCCCTGGGGCTGGACTTCGAGGACGTCCTTGCCGGGAACCAGCTTTAGCTCACGTTCGGGGCATAGCGACTCCAGTTCGGCCCGCAAACTGGCACCCAGCTTGTCGGCTTTTTGATGCTCGGCTGCGTTTCGCCAGTGCCAGACTAAGGCAGCGGTTTTTTCTTCGACAAAAGAACCAGGCGCTTGCCGTGTGTATTCATTCATAAGACTGCGGATCTCGGCCTTCCAGGAGATGTCGATGGAACGGGTTCGTTGCCAGTCTTGCTCCGGATGCTTTATGAGCAATCCTTGTTCGGCAACCAGCGAGATCGGGAGCATACCGAGCCAATCCTCCATTTCTTGGTGCTTGCGGCCGCTGATAATGACCACGGTGTTGTACTGGTCAGCGGCCAGTGCCTGGAGCAGGCTTAGGATTTCCGAAGTCGGTTTGGCTTCGGGGGGCGTCAGCTTGAGTTCGGCAAGTGTACCGTCGTAATCAAGCAGGAAGAGCCGCTTTTTGGCGTTTTTGTAAGCTTGGCGGGTTTTACTATCCATACGCCCATTGTACGTTAAATTCCTTATAATCCATGTGCCTGATTTGTGCTACTATGCTGACTGCATGGGCAAACCGAGAGTCATCATCGCATCGAACCGTCTGCCGGTAAACATAGCAGAGGAAGAAGGCGAATTAGTCCTGAGGCGGAGCGTAGGCGGGCTGGCAACTGCTTTGGGATCGGTGATGGATTTGTATCCGATGCTTTGGATCGGATGGTCGGGAGCCAAGAAAAGACTCACCAAAGAACAACTCAAAAATTTGAGCTTTCCGGACACGCTGGTGCCTATTGCCATCTCGGCAAAACTACTTAAGGGGTATTACGACAGCTTTGCGAATGGGACGCTGTGGCCCCTGATGCATGGCATCAAGCCCTCCAGACTGAGCAGCAAGACGGATTGGGATGCGATGCAGACGGTCACCACCCGTTTTTCTGACGCAATTCAAGAAAACTGCCAGCCCGATGACGTTATTTGGGTGCATGATTACCATTTGGTGCTGCTGCCGCAAATGCTTCGTGGGCGTGGGCTCACCAACCGCATCGGCTTCTTTTTGCATACCCCGTTTCCGCCCGCCAAGACGCTCCGCCGGTGGAAGCATTACCGAACGATGTTGACCAGCTTATCCAAGGTGGATGTCCTGGGGTTTCAAACCCAACGTGACGTTGATAACTTTTTGGATTCTTTGGATGCATCGGGCATTACCATGAAAGAAGACGCTGTCGTGCAGCCTTATCCGATAGGCATCGACTACGGCGCTTATCGGGCAGCCATAAACGTCAAGGCGGTCGGTGTATATATGCGCAAACTCAAAAAGACCGTGACCGGCAAAAAGGTAATTTTGTCGGTTTCGCGGCTTGATTATACCAAAGGAATCATCGAGCAACTTTGGGCGGTCGAAAAGGTAATCGAAGCCTACGGCCCCCGCAAAGCAATCTACAAGCTAGTGGTTGCCCCATCCCGCGAAACGGTTGAGGAGTACAAAATACTCAAGAAAGAGATCGACGAGACAGTCGAAATCATTAATACCCGGTTTAAAAAGAAATACGGCATAGAACCCGTTGAATTTGCTTACCGCAGCCATGGCTTTGAGGAGCTTAACGCCTGGTACCGGTCGGCGGACGTACTATTGGTAACGCCCAAAATTGATGGCATGAATTTAGTGGTTAAGGAGTATATCGCCGCCCGCGATGACGAACGCGGTGCGATTGTCCTGAGCCAAACCATCGGCGCCGCCTTCCAGCTTAAGGACGCGATACTCGTTGACCCGACAGATATAGATGAGATTTCGGAAGGCCTGATGTATGCCCTGACCATGCCTGCCTTGGAGCGCATCCGGCGTTGGCGGGCGTTGCGCAAAAATGTACGGCGCGAAAACGTCTTTTGGTGGACAAAAGAGTTCCTCAAAGCCCTTTACTCCAAGCCCCGCAACGTCCATTGATGTACCTCTGTTATCGTGGTATAGTATTCCTAAATGTGTTACCAAGCCACCCATCATCCACATATGTAGCCGGGACGAACTTAGGTGACTTTTCTATTGCCAAAAAGTACAAGAAGCCGGTTCGCCCGGCTTTTTTAGTCTAAATTTGATACAATCACCGTAAAAGAAGGAATCTATACATGGCATTATCTACACAACCGTACAAAGGGGCGCGCGATTTCTACCCCGAAGATAAACGTTTGCAGAAGTATATGTTTGGTACTATCCGCAAGGTAGTCGAGCGTTTTGGCTATGAGGAGTATGACGCGCCAGTGCTGGAGCCACTTGATCTGTATCTGGCGAAAACGGGCGACGAAATTGTCAACGAGCAGACCTACGCCTTTGAGGACCGTGGCGGCCGCAAGGTTGCCATCCGCCCCGAGATGACACCCACCGTCAGCCGCATGGTGGCCGCCAAGCGGCAGGAATTGGGCTATCCGCTGCGCTGGTACAGTATACCCAACCTTTGGCGCTACGAACGCCCTCAGCGTGGTCGGCTCAGGGAACACTGGCAGCTGAATGTCGATGTCTTTGGCCTGGACACTATGCTCGCCGAGATGGAACTGATTCAAATTTCCGACGCGATCCTCAAGGATTTTGGCGCGACGCACGACATGTACACCATTAAGGTCAACAGCCGCAAGCTAATGGACTTCATTATGAAGGATTACCTCAAGCTGAGCGACGTCCAGATTCATATGGCCAGCAAGCTTATTGACCGCATGCACAAGTTGCCGCTTGCCGAATTCGAGGCCGAAGCTGAGTCAATCATGACCCCGACCCAACGAGATAACGGCACGGCCAACAAGCTTATTGGCTTGCTCAAGATCAAACAAATCCACCACTTGCCAGAGGTTATCCGTGAGCACGAATCCGCCAAAGAGGTCAAGAAACTCATCGACATGCTGCACGAGGCCCGGGTGACGAACGTTGTTTTTGACATCACCATTATGCGCGGATTCGATTACTACACCGGTATTGTGTTTGAAATGTTCGACAATGACCCAGACAACAACCGTGCTATGATGGGTGGCGGCCGCTATGACGGTCTGGTAGGGTTATTCGGCGTGGAGCCGGTACCGACAGTCGGTTTTGGCTGGGGCGATGTAACGCTGCAAAATTTCCTTGAGGGTCACAACCTCCTGCCGGCTCTGCGTACCGAAACCGACATATATGCCGTTTTAGTCGGTGACGTGTATGACAGTGCCATTAAGGTGATTAACGAACTTCGCGAAATGGGCGCCAATGTTGCCGTGGATTTGACGGGCCGTAAGATGGACAAGCAGATCAAGACCGCGGTCAAGAAGAATATCCACTACGCCGTATTTATCGGCGAAAAAGAGATTAAGGACGAACTTTACAAGCTTCGTAATCTGACCACTGGCATCGAAGAGCGCCACAGCGCCAGCCGCATCGTCAGCATCGTCAAAGACTACCGCGACGAAGACTTGTAGGGCCGTGTAAAGTATAAGGAAGAACTATGGAATACAGTAAGCCATATGAGGGTGGCGATACACCCCAGGAACAGGTGGGTATAGGACCCGTGTTTGAGTATGATGCAGGCTATTATCATATCGTACCGACCGAGTCCTCGCCGGAATTTCGCGACGTTGAAGAACACTATCCGGACGGTGGGATACCGGACGAATACCTGCCACAACATACGGCAGGCGAAAGTGATCCCATATCCAAGCTTCAGGGCGTCTTTGAAGCGGCTGTCCAAGCCACAGGGCTGGCTGAGACGGAACAGGCTGATGGCGCGCAAGTATTCACGGCAATCGATACGTTACTCTCGGATCTTGACGCTCGGGCTCAACAGGCTACGGATCCTGACGAAGCGCAGCGTTTGCAGTCCGCGGCCCGTCAGGTCAGAGTGGACGCAGCAAGCAGTCTGCCCGATGGATTTGGTCAGGGAATCAGGGATTCCTACCCGCTAACCGAGTTCGAGTCCTTAAAGGTCCTGGCGGATACATTTGGGGTGTCACCAGATATAATGGACGACATTGTCAGGAAAGAACTCGGCATGACCAGCATTGAAGCGCAATCCGGTTTGGGGATAAAAGAGGGCTTAATGCCTAGCGCTGCCGAGCTAATACAAGAAAGGCTAGATATGCGTAGCGACTCGACCGCCAGCCAAGCAGCCGACGGCCCTACCGGGCAGGAAATGGATATGGGCGGAGACGGTAACGAGGGCTACTATGGCGCTGGCGGCTATTACGACGACCATGGCGATCTGCATTTGCATGCACCGCTTGCAGGAGGATGCCAGTGGCGAACGCCGCGGGAGGCATATGACGACCCGGCGTTTCAGGCGCTTAGCTTTGATGAGCAAATTGAGGCGGCAGGCTATGGCTTTCAGAAGGGTGACAGAACTCCGATATCGGATGGAGATACAGACCGAAATGGGCGCGTCATCGGGGAAACATATGCTTTAGGGGTAAAATATCGGGCTAGTTGGCGACCTCCTAAGCCTTCCGACGAGATGGAGATGTAGTCCTCTATCGGTCCAGTAGGTGGTAAAACTTTTCTATATCTGTTACAGTAGGTGATTATGCAAGTCACTAAAAAGAATCTCTCGGACACCAAGGTACAACTCGTACTGACTGCTGACGCCGATCAGCTCAAAAAAGTTAAGAAGCAGGTGCTTGAGCACCTTGCCAAAGAAACCCGTTTGCCCGGCTTCCGCCAGGGTAAGGCTCCTTTGGCAATGGTCGAAAAGCACGTTAATCCGGCAACGTTACAGACCGAATTCTTGGACGAAGCCATGAATCTGCTATACGTGACCGCACTGCAGGAGAACAACCTTCGCCCGGTTTCTCAGCCCCAGGTAAAGATCCAGAAGTTCGTACCCTTCGAAACCCTCGAAGTAGAGATTGAGGTCGAGGTAGTCGGCGAAATTAAGCTTCCTGACTACAAAAAAATCAAGCTCGCCAAGAAAGAGGCCAAAGTAACCGCCAAAGACGTGACCGACGTTATTGACCAGCTAAAGAAGCGCGAAGCTAATAAGAAAGACGTTGACCGGGCCGCCAAAGACGGTGACCAGGTTATGATCGACTTTAAAGGCGTGGACGCCAAGACCAAAGAGGCCATTAACGGCGCTGACGGCAAAGATTACCCGCTTCTTTTGGGTAGTAATACCTTTATTCCTGGTTTTGAGGCCAACCTGGCCGATATGAAGGCCGGCGAAGAGAAAGCCTTTACGTTGACATTCCCCAAGGATTACGGTGTCAAGACGCTCCAGAACCGCAAGGTCGAGTTTACGGTGACAGTCAAGAAGGTCCAGGAAGTCATCGAACCCAAAATTGACGACGAATTTGCCGCCAAAGTCGGCCCGTTCAAAAATGTAGACGAGCTGAAGGCTGATATCAAAAAGCAGCTCCAGACCGAAAAAGACTACCAGAACGATCGCGAGTACACCGACGAACTGCTGACCAAGATCACCAACGACGCCAAGGTAGCTATCCCCGACGCATTGGTAGACGAGCAGCTCGAACGTCTGCTGGGTGATCACCGCCAGAATGCCGTATACCGTGGCACTACCTGGCAGGAATTCCTCGAAGGCGAGGGCAAAACCGAAGAAGAATATGCCAAGACAATCCGTCCCGACGCCGAACTCCGGGTTAAGGCCGGCCTGGTCCTGGGTGAGATCGCCGACCAGGAAGGCATCGTAGTCACCCCAGAAGAGCTAGAAGTCCGCATGCAAATCCTAAAGGCTCAATACCCGGACGAAAAGATGCAGGCTGAACTCGATAAGCCAGAAGCTCGCCGCGAAATTGCCAGCCGCATGGTCAGCGAAAAGACAGTCGACAAGCTCGTCGGCTACGCTACCGCGAAATAGCCAGGCCCCCAGTCAAAAAGAAAATTAGCACTCTTGACCATGGAGTGCTAATTTCATATTATGGTGTTATAACCAAGTGAGGCAACAATTATGATGCAACCTACCAGTAATCTTTTAGTTCCGACGGTCATCGAGAATGAAGGCCGCTACGAGAGGGCGTACGATATTTACAGCCGTTTGCTCAAGGACCGCATTATCTTTTTGGGCACCGAAGTGAACGAGGCTTCCGCCAACCTGATCGTGGCTCAGCTTTTGTTTCTGCAGGCTGAGGACGCCAAAAAGGACATCTTCTTTTACATTAACAGCCCTGGCGGTAGCGTTTATGACGCGTTTGCCGTCTACGACACCATGCAGTACGTGACCAATGATATCCAGACGGTCGGTATCGGTATGCAGGCATCTGCCGCCGCCTTCTTGCTCAGCTCTGGCGCCAAGGGTAAGCGTTTCGTGCTGCCTAATGCCTCGGTCATGATCCACCAGCCGTCAGCGGGCACCCGGGGCAAAGTAACAGACATGGAGATCGCCCTCAAAGAAGGCTTGCGACTCAAACGCAAGCTGAACGAGATTATGGCCCAGAACAGCGGCCAGACCGTCGAGAAAATTACCAGCGACATGGAGCGGGACTACTGGATGCCAGCCGAAGAAGCCAAGAAGTATGGTCTGGTTGACGCTGTCATCAAAACTCCGCCCAAGACCGGCAAATAGATAGGCTCCAAAAAAGAGGCAATGGTTCAAGTAAAGCTGGAGCGTTTTTCGGGTTTAAAGTCCCCAAAACAGGGGAGGGAGTTGTCACGCCTGGTCAGGCACAATGCTGATTGGCTTGGTAATACTGCTTATAAGGATGATGTTGGGCGCTACGGCCTTGGGCTTGGGCGGGCGGTATGCCAGGTTTCGCGCCTCGCGCATGCATCAGAATTGTTTGACCCGTATCTTATCCGTATAAAGGAGAATGGAGGACCTCGCCAGACGATCGGAGTCGGTACGACACTGCGTCGGCAGAGTGTCATCAACCCCACTACGGGGACTTTAATTGAGGGTACCGGCGTTGACTACTGGCTTGACCGGACCGCCGAAAAAGAGGTCTGCGCATTGCATATGATTATCGGTGAAGCCATGCTCAATCAGGCAGTCCAGACAGTTATCGACAAAGATCGGCCCGACCGTCAGATAGCAGTCTTTGCGACTGTGGAGCCGGATAAGCTCCACCAGCCGGTCGGCTTTGTTGCCGTTATGGACAAAGTGGAAGGCGAGGGTCATCTGTGCCGCCATAACGGTATTGACGATTCCTTCGACGCCATCAAGGCTGGTCGTAACTTGGATGTTCTGCTGTACGAGCGAAGGTTCCAGGGTGATCCTTTTGCCCGGCCGGAATACTACTAAAAAGCTTGACATTTCCCCTAAAAAGCCTCACAATCTTAACCTAAGAAGTAGTGTAAGCAGGGTTGTGCTTAAATTGTTGAAATTTTCGCACCAAAAACGCCCCTCTTAGAGACCTTCGCGCGCAAACATCTCAAAAGCCTTATCAACAGTAAAGGCTTCTGCTCGTCCACTTTAGGATAGCAGAGGTCATAAGAAGGGGAATTGCATAACGCTTATGGCGAAAAGCACCAAGACCGACGTCACTAACGGCGCTCGCGTGTACTTTACCCAGCAAGACGACGCAATTCAGCTCGATAACCTCGTCGACCACCAAAACAAATCATTCCAATGGTTTGTAGAGGAAGGTCTTGGCGAGCTTTTGGCTGAAATCAGTCCGATTGATGATTACACCGGCACCAAATTATCTTTGCGCTTCAAGGACTACCACTTTGAAGATCCAAAGATGACTGAAATGGAAGCTCGTGAGAACAACATTTCTTACGAAGCTCCACTTAAAGCAACCGTTGAACTCACCAACAAAGTTACTGGTGAAGTAAAAGAGCAGGAAATCTACCTGGGTGACTACCCATGGATGACCAAGCGTGGTACGTTTGTTATCAACGGCGCTGAGCGTGTAGTAGTAAGCCAGTTGATTCGTTCAAGTGGTGTTTTCTTTACAAGCGACCAGCACGGCGCGACTAACCTGTACGGCGCAAAGGTTATTCCTAGCCGTGGGGCATGGCTTGAGTTCGAAACCGCTGCCTCCGGTGCTTTGTACGTAAAGATCGACCGCAAGCGCAAGATCGCTGTCACTACCTTGCTTCGTGCTTTGGGCATGAGCGAGACCGCCATGAAGGAAACCTTCAAGGCTGTCGACACCGGTGAGCGCAGCTACCTCGACATCACCCTCGAAAAGGACCCGACCCGCGGCCAGAGCGATGCTCTCATTGAGGTGTACCGCCGTTTGCGCCCGGGCGACCTGGCCACTGTAGACAACGCCAAGAGTCTTCTTGAGAACATGTTCTACAACTTCAAGCGCTTCGACTTCAGCCGCGTCGGCCGTTACAAGATCAACAAGCGCCTGAAGCTTGACGTGCCAAACACTGTCGAGAACCGTGTTATGCGCCTTGAGGACCTGACCGCTATCATCGGCGAACTTATTCGCCTCAACAACACCCAGGAGCCAGCCGACGACATCGACTCATTGGCTAACCGCCGCGTTAAATTGGTTGGTGAACTTGTTCAGCGCCAGTTCCGCATCGGTTTGCTGCGCATGGAGCGCAACACCAAAGACCGCATGTCTATGAGCGAACTCGAAAGCGTAACTCCTGGCCAGCTGATCAACGCCCGCCCAGTCGTGGCCGCTGTACGCGAATTCTTTGCCAGCTCTCAGCTGTCGCAGTTCATGGACCAGATTAACCCGCTCTCAGAGTTGGCCCACAAGCGCCGCTTGAGTTCTATGGGTCCTGGCGGTCTTTCACGCGAACGCGCCGGCTTTGAAGTCCGCGACGCCCACGCTACCCACTACGGCCGTATCTGTGCTGTAGAAACTCCTGAAGGCGCCAACATCGGTCTGGTGCTGAACCTTGCAAACTACGCGCGCATCAACGACTACGGTTTTGTTGAAACACCTTACCGCAAGGTTGTAAACGGCAAAGTAACCGACGAAGTCGAGTACCTGGATGCAGCCGAAGAAGAATTGGCTGTTATTGCCGGTGCCGGTGTCGAACTCGACAAGAACGGTAAGTTTGTAGGCGATCGCGTCAGCGCCCGCTACAAGCTCCACTCAGGTGAGGTCGACGCCGCCGACGTAACTCACGTTGACGCAGCCCGTAACCAGATTATCGGTTCTTCAGCCGGTCTGATTCCATTTATCGAAAAGAACTACGTGTACCGCTCGCTCATGGGTAGTAACCAGCAGCGACAGGCCGTGCCGCTTATTCAGCCACGTGCTCCGATTGTCGGTACCGGCCTCGAAGCAGCCGCAGCCCGCAATACAGGCCAGATGGTATTGGCCGAAGGCGCAGGTGAAGTCATCAGGGCTACCGGTGATCAAGTCCTTGTCAAATATGTGGACGAGACTGTCACCTACGAACCGCAGCACTTCATCCGTTCCAACGAGGGAACTAGCATCAACCAGAAGGTTGTTGTTAATACCGGCGACAAAGTAAAGAAGGGTGACGTCCTAATCGAAGGTATGTCAATCCAGAACGGCGAACTCGCCCTCGGCAAGGACCTTGTCGTCGCCTTCATGCCTTGGGGCGGCTACAACTTCGAAGACGCCATCATCATCAGCCGCAAGCTGGTCGAAGATGACACTTTGACCTCAGTACATATCGTCGACTTCATGATCGAAGTCCGCGAAACCAAGCTTGGGCCAGAAATCGTTACCCGCGACATCCCTAACGTCTCAGAAGACGCCCTGCGCCACCTGGACGACGACGGTATTGTCCGCATTGGTGCCGAAGTGCATCCTGGCGACATCCTTGTTGGTAAGATTACCCCTAAGGGTGAACAGGAATTGTCGTCAGAAGAACGCCTGCTACGCGCCATCTTCGGTGAAAAGGCCAAGGAAGTCCGCGACACCTCACAGCGCATGTCAAACGGCAAGCACGGTAAGGTTGTGGGCGTAAAGGTCTTCTCGCGCGAGAACGGCCACGAGCTTAAGGCCGGCGTGCTTATGCAGATCCAGGTCTTTGTGGCCCAGATGCGCAAGATCTCTGTAGGTGACAAGTTGGGTGGCCGCCACGGTAACAAGGGTGTTATTGCCCGTATCCTGCCTGTAGAAGACATGCCATTCATGGAAGACGGTACTCCTGTAGATATCGTTCTGAACCCACTCGGTGTGCCTAGCCGTATGAACATCGGTCAGCTCTTTGAAACCCACTTGGGTATGGCTGCCCGCTCACTTGGCTTTAAGGTAGCAAGCCCATCATTCAATGGTGTTCCAGCTGACAAGATCCAGGAACTCCTTACGGAAGCTGGTCTGCCAGATGACGGTAAGCAGCAATTGTACGACGGCCGCACAGGTGAAGCCTTCAAGGAGCGCACCACTACCGGTAGCATGTACATGATCAAGCTGAACCACATGGTTGCCGACAAGATCCACGCCCGCTCGACTGGTCCATACACCATGGTTACCCAGCAGCCGCTTGGTGGTAAGGCTCAAAACGGTGGCCAGCGCTTCGGTGAAATGGAGGTGTGGGCACTGGAAGCATACGGTGCAGCATCTACCCTTCAGGAAATGCTTACTATCAAGTCCGACGACGTATACGGTCGTTCAAAGGCTTACGAATCAATCATCAAGAAGACCGAAATCGTCGGTCCAAAGGTCCCAGAATCCTTCAACGTGCTTGTTAAGGAATTGCAGGGTCTTGGCCTTAAGGTGGACCTCGTTGATTCAGATAAGGTTGTCGATGCCGAAAAAGTTTTGGCTACCAACATCCGCGAAGAAGCCGAGCACCAGTCGAACGTCGAAGTTCCAGTGCCAGCTATCTCTGACGTTGACGTAAGCGAAGACACGACTGTTGACGAATTCATGGTTATGGAAGACATGGAAGGTAACGACCTCGACACTGGCGTTACTGTGACCACTGTCGATGATGACGATGATACAAATGACGAAGAAACTAAGGAGGTAGCGTAATATGCGTCGATACAACACCGGCACCAACATTGCCGACTTTGACGCCGTGCGCCTTGCGGTCGCTAGCGCTGCGGACATTCTGGACTGGAGTTATGGTGAGGTAACCAAGCCAGAAACTATTAACTACCGCACCCAGAAGCCTGAACGCGACGGTCTGTTCTGTGAGCGCATCTTTGGTCTTACCAAGGACATGAACCCACACGACGCCCGCAACAAGGGTATCCGCTCCCGCGAAATGCCGGTCGACAAGAATGGTGAAGTAGTCACCAAGAGTATTGTCCGCCGTGAGCGCATGGGCCACATCAGCCTGGCTGTTCCTGTGGCACACATCTGGTTCCTCCGCGGCACACCATCAGCAATCGGTTTGCTGCTTGGCGTCACCGTCAAGAACCTGGAGCGCGTCGCTTACTTTGCAAGCTACATCATCAAGAAGGTAGAAGTAGAGAAGCGTGACCAGCTCCGCCAGGACAAGGAAGCTGAATTTGCTGCCGCCAAGGAAGCAATCAAGCTCCGTTACGAAAAAGAAGCCGAAGCCGAAGATGCCAACCTTAAGGCATTGGCCGAAGCCCAGACCAAAGAACTCGAACAAGTCGACAAGGACTACGAGGCCTTCAAGAGCCAGATTGACAGCCTCGAAAAGCTGCGCCTGATCAGCGAAGTCGAATACCGCGCTTTGCCTGATAGCCTGCGCGAACTCATCGAAGTTGGCATGGGTGGTGCTGCCCTTAAGGAATTGCTTGACGAAATCGACCTCGGTGAGCTGATCGCCAGCCTGGCCAAGGAATCCGAGGACGCCAAGGGCCAGCGCAAGAAGAAGCTCATGAAGCGCCTGCGCTTGCTCGAAAGCATGCAGCGCGCTGGCATCCGCCCAAGCAGCATGTGCCTTAGCGTACTGCCTGTGATCCCTCCGGACCTGCGCCCAATGGTCCAGCTGACCGGTGGCCGTTTCGCTACCAGCGACCTTAACGACCTTTACCGCCGTGTCATCAACCGTAACAACCGCCTCAAGAAGCTCATCGAGCTGAACGCCCCAGAAGTAATCCGCCGCAACGAGCAGCGCATGCTTCAGGAGGCCGTTGACGCTTTGGTTGACAACAACAGCGCCCGTTCCGGCCGCGCCGTAGCCGCTACCGGCCAGCGCCGCCGCCTGAAGTCCCTGAGCGACATGCTTAAGGGTAAGCAGGGCCGTTTCCGCCAGAACCTTCTTGGTAAGCGTGTTGACTACTCCGGCCGTTCAGTAATTGTTGCCGGTCCGGAACTCCGCATCGACCAGTGTGGTCTGCCAAAGATGATGGCTCTCGAACTCTTTAAACCATTCGTAATCGGTGAGTTGATCGCCCGCGAACAGGCACACAACATCCGTTCTGCAACCCGTATGATTGAAACCGGTGAGACCGCAGTTTGGGACGCCCTTGACGAAGTAATCCGCGGCAAGTACGTTCTCTTGAACCGCGCCCCATCGTTGCACCGTCTTTCAATCCAGGCTTTCCAGCCGGTACTTATCGAAGGCCGCGCCATCCAGCTGCACCCGCTCGTATGTAAGGGCTTCAACGCCGACTTCGACGGTGACCAGATGGCTGTCCACCTGCCACTGTCAGACGAAGCTCAGGCTGAGGCACGTGACATCATCGCTGCCAACAAGAACCTTCTTAAGCCAGCTGACGGTACCCCAATCCTGCACATTGAGCAGGACATGGTGCTCGGTTGTTTCTACCTGACTTACGACCGCCCAAGCGCGACTAAAGGTCAGCCGCGAACCTTTACCGGCATCAACGAAGCCCTGATGGCCTTTGACAACGACCAGATCAAGCTCCAAAGCAAGATCATCGTTCCTTTCCGCGGTGAACGCCGCGAAACAACCCTTGGCCGCCTGTTGTTCAACGAAGTCTTCCCCGAAGATATGCCGTTCCAGGACGAGCCCATGACCAAGAAGAAGTTGCAGCAGGTAATGGCAATGGTCTACCAAAAGTACGGCCAGGCCAAGACTGCCGAAATCGCCGACTCCCTCAAGAATCTCGGTTTTAGCTACGCTACCTTTTCTGGCTTGTCGATGGGTATGGGCGACTTCAACGAAGTTGAAGGTATGGATGACGTAATCGTCGAAGGTGAGAAGCGAGGTGCTGCTATTTCTGAGCAGTACGAAGAAGGCTTCATTACCGAAGATGAGCGTTACCGCCTGACCGTCGAGAACTGGACCAAGATCGACTCTCGCGTCCAGGAAATGCTTGCCAAACAGATGGTTGGGCAAGACTCGACTATGGCTATCGCGATCACCTCTGGTGCCCGTGGTAACATCTCTCAGATGAAGATGTGTGTCGGTATGCTCGGTGTCTTCTCTGACGCTTCCGGCCGCGCCATCGAGCTGCCAATCAAGTCCGGCTATATTGCTGGTCTTAACCCGCTCGAATACTTTACCGGTACCCGCGGTACCCGTAAGGCGCTTATCGACATCGCCCTTAAGACTGCCGATGCCGGTTACCTGACCCGTCGTCTGGTTGACGTTGCCCAGGATGTATTTACCATCGAAGGCGACGACACCGAAGAGCTTGACCCAGGTTTTGCGATGCTCCGTTCCGACGCCGAAGAAATTGGCGTAAGCTATGCTTCACGCCTGGATGGCCGCTACGCTGCCCAAGACGTCAAGGGCCATGTAAAGCGCGGTGAGCTTATTACCAAAGAAACAGCCGAAGCTATCGAAGCTGACGAGTCTCTTGACGGCATTAGGATCATGAGCGTATTGAGCGCTACCAGCGTACACGGTGTGCCTCAGAAGTCTTACGGTATCGACCCGGCTACCGGCCAACTGGTTGCTTCGCACCACCCAATCGGTGTTATCGCAGCCCAGTCAATTGGTGAGCCTGGTACGCAGCTGTCACTCGACTCTAAGCACCGTTCAGGTGCGGTAGTGGGCGACGACTCAGCCCAGGGTCTTAGCCGTGTTGAAGAGTTGTTCGAAGTCCGCACCCCTAAGGGCCAGGCATACCTTACCGACATCTCTGGTACTGCCAACGTTTGGGAAGAAGGCGACCACTACATCGTCCAGGTTACTGCCAACGATAAAGAAAACGTTTCCTTCGAGCTTGGCGGGCGCAAGGCCAAGATCAAGAGCGGAAACGATGTTGCTATCGGCGACGTCGTAGCCAGCCTTGATGACGGCTCTGAGCCAATCGTTGCCCCAATGGCTGGTAAGGCCGAGATCACCGATAAGGAAATCATCATCACTCCTACCGGCCAGAGCGTAGTCCGCTACGAAATCCCTGGCTTCAAGCAGCTGATGGTGAAGGACGGCGACCAAGTCGTTGCCGGCCAGCGCTTGACTAACGGTTCTATCAACCTGCACGAGCTGATGCGCCTGCAAGGTGTTGAATCCACCCAGCGCTACATCATGAACGAAATCCTCAAGATTTTTGCAGGTCAGGGTCAGAACATCGCTGACAAGCACCTTGAGATTACCGTTCGCCAGATGTTCAGCCGTGTCCAGATCGAAGACGCTGGCGAC
Organism: Saccharimonadales bacterium (SeqCode); assembly: GCA_035758825.1. GTDB lineage: Bacteria > Patescibacteriota > Saccharimonadia > Saccharimonadales > UBA4665 > JARIHD01. The sequence goes on along the minus strand of DASTWA010000008.1, from coordinate 88,264 downwards.
AGCGAATTCGTAACTGGCGACGTCGTAAGCAAGCTGGCAGTCGTTGAAGCTAACGACCAATTGGTACGTGAAGGCAAGGAGCCTGCTAAGTACAACCAGCTGCTCCTTGGTCTGATCAAGGCCAGCCTGTCGACTGACTCGTTCCTGAGTGCCGCATCATTCCAGGACACCACCCGTGTCTTGATCGCTGCTGCAACCTCTGGCCGCGTCGACAAGCTGTACGGTCTGAAGGAAAACGTTATCCTTGGCCGCAAGATCCCAGTCGGTACCGGCCATAAGACCGAAGACGAGATCGAACTGGAGGCCGAAGAAGCCCTTGCCGTCGAGGCGTAGGCTTCTATAGCAAACAGAAAGGCTCCGGGCATATGCCAAGGAGCCTTTTGTTTAGTAACATATGTCTTTCGAAATAACTGATAGCCGGCAAGAAGTTCAAGAAGTATGGGGCCGCTATAAGGTACCCGGGGAATATCCTGAACCAGAAGGGATACATGCCATCGAGCGAGATGAAAATGTCCCCGGTGACGTCGACGACAACCAGCCGCCGGAAGTTTTTGTATTGAGTGACGGATCAATAGTCCGTGAAGGCCAACCGGACTCAAGTGACGTGGAGCAGGTGAGTGCCGCCGCAGGCGCCAAAGCACTGCATGCTACCGGGGTCGAGATGTCGGGCCATTCTTTGGAGGTAGCTGACGAACATGCATCCGTACAGGAAACCTCGCAGCCAACCGAAACTCCCGGCCAGCGGGCAATGGACGAAATTAGAGACCTATTCCGTACCAAGCGGCTATCGTATAAGGGTGCGACAATGGGGCCGAAGGCAGAAACCCAGTATGGGGCCGAATATGGTCAGACTAATGCCGCAGTCAAGGCATGGCGCAGCCAGTTCCCCGGCAATGATAACCGTGCTGGCGAAGTCGCCCGCAGATTTACTGGCGCATGGCTTAAATATAGTAGGGCCATGGCCCTCCAAGGGGTTGCGGTAACATGCAGCGCACAGGAAGCACTAGAAGCATACTACAATGATACGGTTCATGCCGAGACGGTGCTGGGCTATGGAAAGAGTGCGGCTGGCTGCGCCTTATTTAATACACGTGCCGAATTTAGTGAAGCGCTTAGTGAGGCTCGTGCGGCTGGTATTAGCGAGACGGACCTGCGTATACTTGCATCCCGGAATAAAACAGACATCCTTGCTAGCGTAAAGAGTTACGCCGATAATGCCGAAGCGATACAACGCGCCTTGGCGTCCGAAGACTTGCGGGACGCACCACCTCTGGATGAGCGTGCCTTCCGTTTTTTTGCGCAGCGTGGGGTTAGTCCTGCCGACAGTGTCGATAGAGCTAAAGAGTACTTGAAAGCTGTAGCAAGACTAACTGAGCAGTATGAGGATGTCGGTTTTGTTACTAATGCCCGCATCAGGGAAGTGTGCCGGATGTTTACCGATCCAGAAGATGCCATGGCCGACAAAGTAGCCACCATAGAAAGATTGACGGCCGAGTACAAAGGCAAGGGTGCATTAACACGCGGCGACATTACCGAATGCGTATTCGATACACACAAACTTGGTACTATTCTTGACCGGCTGGACCGGTGTGTCGAGCTAGGCCCGCAAGTTGCTACTGCTCTAGACAATCGTCTTTCGCCGCAAATGGTTAAAGTATTGATTCTCAAAAACGACGACCCAGTACAGGCTGGCTTGGACATGCTACGGGATGTCGACAAACTCAAGGAGAGAATGGCCGAGCATCCTAATGCCGGACTTTTGCGGGAGAGTGATTATGCATCGCTAGTCCGCCATTATGGTAAAAGCGCTGTCAGTCGGGCTGGCACCTTTGCCAGTAATTATGCACACGCCAGGGAGCATTTTGTCGGTGATATCAGGGTGACAGAAGAGGTCATGCGTATCGCCAGTTTGGTTGAGGGTGGCGATGTGGTCCGTCTGATCAACGACAAACTGGACGTACTTGCTGGTCTAAGTGCCCAATACGACGCCGGAGAAGTACCCAGGTGGATGCTTAATAGGGTCTTGCGTCTGGCTGCCCCGCAATCAGGCATGGAAGGGAAGAAGGCTATGCTTGACCGGGTGACACTGACGCATGGCGAGCAGCTCCTGCCCAATACGATTCGTCAGCTTTGCGGCCATCAATCTAATCCTATGGGACGGATCAAAGACCGCCTCCCTACGCTTGAAAAAACCTGGGAGCGCTACGGAATTAGGTACGCCATACATCGCTCCAGAATCGAGGGAGCGGTAGTCCTGGCGGCCAACGTGCAGACGGCATTGCGAGCAGTTCTGGGAGATGCCATCCTCGAAGATATTCATTCGTTACATCAAGCGCATCCTCGTTTAGGGCGAGGGCCTATCGCCAGCTATACACGTCCGGTGTATGATCGGATGACATCAACTATCGGCGATTGGGTAGGGGGGCTAGGCCTTAAGGGAGCTGAGGCCGAAGCCGTGCAGAGGGCCTTTAGGGATGCGTGGTGGGGCTATTCGCGCCATCGCCACCCCGACTCAGCACAGGATGATATCGTCGGCCGGGCAGTTTTCGATACTTACTATGACAACGTCCTGGCTATGCGGACGCTGGGTTTTTCGGCGGGGCAGGCAGCGCAACTTGCCAAAACTCACCGTTTGGATGATGTTATAACGAGACTTGAGGAATTTCAGACAGAGGTGTCATCAGCTAGACAGTCGGATGAACGCCGCGACCGGGCGACTCCCAGGCCGGTGTCGGAACGGCAGACTGCGCGAACAGCGGAGCCTCCGAGCCTTAAGGAGGCCCAGGCGGCAGTACGGGAAGTCTTTGGCCCGGACAAGAACCTTACCGACCCAGTGCTACGGCGGGCCTTAAAGTACCAGGATTGGATGGGTGCCGTTAGCCGCTATGCCGAAAACATCCATGCCCTACCGGCCAAATATAAAGGCAGAGCCGGCGTCGACAAGGTGGTCATTAAGCGTTTTGCTATGGTTTTTGACGCCGAAGCCAGCATTGGCAAATACCTGGAAAAATATGACCTATTAGCTCAGCATTTTGGGGACGATGACGATTATAGCCCGGCTGTATTCCGAGAATTAGCATTGACGCACGCTAAGGACCGGCTTGACGACGAGGCGGTCGCCTGGAAACAGCGCTATCAAGAAATAAGACGCGCGGCGGCGCTCGAAGGAATCGATTCCGAGGTACTCAAACGGATTGAAGCCGGTGAGGAGCTGGATAACGAAACGTTACGTGCGGCGATTTCGGACAGGGCGGGCGAATACGTGGCGCGAGACGAAGCGCTCCGGCAGGCTGTGATTGACCATAAGAGCGGTGATATCGACAAGCGACTTGCTTTCGCCCACTATCTGGACCGGCAGATGGAGCTACGTGAAATTCGTTTGCAAGCAGCCTTACGCGACAAGGGGTCACCCGGACGCCGATTTGGGGGGCGTACAAAAGAGGAGGGCGTAAGCGATCCGGAAGCGCAGGGAACCGAGGATATAGTTCTCGATAGTATCGACCGGCAAGAACAGATACGCCTGTTGGTAGGTGCGCTCGAAGAGGTCAGTGAGCAAGACCGGCTGGCATTGTTCACGAGTTATGGCTTGGAAAGCAGGGTCAGCAAAGCTGAGATGAGCAAAGTTTTGCGTAGGAATGTAGATGAGTATGTGGCGGGGGTTGTGATCCCAAAATTGCAGGAAGCGACAGCCCGCCGGTAAGCCTAGGATGGCTTTCTCCGCTCGGCAGTATACCGCTGGATTATGGAGCTGGTCCGGTCTGCTGGTAAGCCTAACACCTCAGCTAGGGATTCAACGAATTGACGGCTAGGATGGCTTTCTCCGCGCAAAAACCGATGCAGGGTCGAAATGCTGATGCCAAGCCTCTCAGCTACCTCGTTCTTTGTTAAGCTCGATTCATTAATAAGCCTGTCCATTTGCCCGCCTACGTAATTGTCGGTCCGTTCGATGATCGTCTTTGCGTGCGGGATGGGCATGTCTGCGGGCATTTGACCTTCGGGGACATTCTTCATGGCGGCCCTCAGGGCGCGTTGGGCGTGTTGTGCGACTTCCACCCCAGTGATGTTCAGTTGTTTGGCAATTTGACTGTACGGCAGGTCGGTATTGGCAATAAGCAAAACGACCCGGCGTTGCATCCAGTTACCTCCCCTTAACAGAGGGTGGATACCGCCCTGTCCTTCAAATGCCCGGTGCAGGGCTTGCAGGCCTTCCCGGATTTGACCAGATGCCCACTGGGTTTGCCCTTCTGGGGGTTCGGAACCAGCTGCGTCAGGAATAGGCTCTGGAGTCGTTGGCACGTCTGACGCTGATTCTTCTTGGGGCCGAACAGCCACATCTTGTTCTGCCATGTAGTGGTCAATAATTGACAAGCCTTGTTGGGTTCCCACGCCAAGCTCTTGGAGTAAAGGTATAAGTACACCGGGGATACTAACGTCAGGGGCACCGTTAAAGAGCTCCACAAGTTTATCGGCAGGGCAGCCGATATTTTGGGCGAGCACCGGCAGCGGCAAGTTACTGTCCGACCAAAGCCGGGAGAGCACGTCACCAACTCTGTCCGGTGCATCATCCGGACGGAAGACGTCTGCTTCAATGCCTGCTTGCACCGCCTCAGTGACTCTTTCGGCATTCGGCATTGTAGTAGGGATATCCAGATAGGGGTCCGGTTTAGGCACGAGGGGGAGGGGGCTGGGCGCATCTGCACTTTCGGCGCCTGTGGTATCGCTGCTCTTGGGCTGTCTTCCTTCTTCCATAGCCGCCTTTATCAGTCTCGTTAGCCCGGCACCCCTTCTGAGCATTCCGCCTGACGCCCGTGGGTCGGATATGCGCCTCCGGCTAATAATTTCTCCGGCAACCCTCGCGACGTTGTCGGGAATTGTCATCCCAAGGGTTCCCTCTGCCCGCACTCTAAATTCTTGTGCTGCTTCCTCTGGACCTACCGAAGACGGCTCAAAATCAGGTTCGTTTGACTCACCTGACTCGTCGGGAAGCATAATGTCCCCCGGGCCGGCAAGCGCTTCGTCAATGTCTCCCGGTACTCCCTCATCAACTGGTGTTGCGGCAATGCCATCGAACTCAAAGCCCGTATCCCTGTGGGTATCGTAAGGATTGTCCGGTGTGTCGTCCGCGTCGGACGGCCCAAATCTAGACGAGTCTGGTCTCTCGTATGAGTATTCGTGCATAGGTGTCTCTTTTCAGGAGTATTATAACATCGGTTGGCTATATTGCTATTCATCTTTACCTCTGATAAAATAGGTAGGTCAATCAATAATTCGAGCCGGGAATAAGGGACGATAGGCAAAGGCATTGCCTCTTGTCCACCCATGGCGGAAGATTAAGGAGCAATAATGCCAACAATCAACCAGTTGGTTCGCAAGCCTCGCAGCAAAGTGACCGGCAAGTCCAAGTCACCAGCCCTGCTCAAGGTTGTGAACAACCTAAAGAACAAAAACTACGAGAAGGCCGCGCCATTCAAGCGCGGTGTTTGTGTCAAGGTTACGACCAAGACTCCAAAGAAGCCAAACTCGGCCTTGCGTAAGGTTGCACGTGTGCGCCTTGGTAACGGCCAAGAGGTTTGGGCCTACATTGGTGGCGAAGGCCACAACCTGCAGGAGCACGCCGTCGTACTAGTACGCGGTGGCCGTGTGCCTGACCTTCCTGGTGTGCGCTACCACATCGTTCGCGGCGCATTAGACCTCCAGGGTGTTGCTAACCGTAAACAGGGCCGTTCTAAGTACGGTTCCAAGAAGGAGAGCAAGTAGTCATGCCACGCAAGAAGACCAAAGCCCTCGTCCGTGAAGCCGCTCCTGACCGTATCTACGGCAGCCAGCAGGTAACCCGCATCATCAACCGCGTTATGCGTGATGGCAAGAAGCAGCTTGCTGAGCGCCTCGTTTACGAAGGTATGCAGAAAGCAGCCGACAAGCTGAAGGTAGAAAACCCGCTCGAAGTATTCGAGCAGGCCATGAAGAACATCCAGCCACACCTCGAGACCCGTTCTCGCCGTGTCGGTGGTGCTAACTACCAGATTCCTTTCGAAGTACGTGGCCAGCGCCAGAACCACCTTACAACCATGTGGTTCGTAACAGCTGCCCGCTCTCGCAAGGGCATGAGCATGGCTGACCGCATCGCCCACGAGCTTGTTGACGCTTACAACAGCCAGGGTGCTGCATTCAAGAAGAAGGAAGACACGCACAAGATGGCAGAAGCCAACCGTGCCTTCGCACACTTCGCCCGCAGCTAAGTGGCGTAATCATAAAAAATCCCCCGCACCAAGATAGCGGGGGATTTTTTTATGGGCAAACGTAAGTAACGCAATTTATATGCGCCTGGCGACGCGGGCTCGATTTACTATGTGCCAGCGGCCTTCAACCGCACGTCTGGCGCGCGCGGCAGCTTCCGCCGTCTGCCTGCCGCGGGCTTTTACGGTAATAGTCGCGCTTCGTCCGTCCCCATTGATGGCCCTTACTACAAACTCCCGTCGGACGGCACCAGTTTTTTGTAGGAGTCTAACGAGCCCACGCGCCCGTACTTCGGCGGGCCGTGCCTCGATTTTTTGGAAGAGCCCTTTGGCTGCATTTCCCGAGCCTTGGACTCCGGTCAGAGCTCCGGCTGCGAGAAGCTGGCCGCCAAAGAGCGCTGCCGAACCGGCGGCCCTCCGGAGCCGTGTTGCCCGCGATTCTGCTTTGGCTTTGGCATAGCGGCGGGCAAGTGACGGGCTAATATTGGTGCCACCAGGAAGGCGCATTGTTTGCATGCCCGCCGCTTGCCGCTCTTGGGTACTTGGGCTATCGGGCTGTTTAACACTTGCCCGGCCTGTCGATGGCTGTTGGTCGTGCTGATTGGGGTCTGGTTGTGTATTGCCGGTGCTGGGCTGCGTAGCCGCGGGCTTTGGATTTTGGGGCGTATTTCCAGTCGCTGCCGGTGTGGCCGGCGCTGCGGCATTCGGGTCGGTGCTGGACGCCGGATCAGTGTTGGGCGCGGCAGCTTGATTAGGGTCGGCATTGGGAGCAGCAGGGGTCGAGGGGGCTGTCGCAGCATTGGGCGCTGCTTGGTTGGTCTGGTTCTGGCTTACCGCCTGAGGTGCGGGTTCGGACCCCGAAGGGCTTGGATCTGCATTAGGCGTTACCGCTGGATTAGCGCCAACCGGGCTGGCTGCCGGTGTGGCCGGCGCTGCGGCATTCGGGTCGGTGCTGGACGCCGGATCAGTGTTGGGCGCGGCAGCTTGATTAGGCGCAGTGTTGGCAGCACCGGTTGCAGACGGATCGGCCTGTGGCGTGCCCGATGCTGGCTGTGCCGTACTTGAGTTCGGATCGGCAGGGGCGGGGCTGGGGCCTCCGGCAGGTGTGGGGGCAGTAGAGGCTGGAGCTGGCGTTTGCGCACTGGACACCGGAGGGGTAGTCGCGGCTGGTTCTTCGGTCCTGTTGGACGAAACAGGGGCAGCTGAAGATGTGGCTGTTGCGGCCGGATCAGGGCGGCTGCTCGTAGTGTCGCTGGTGGCGGCGGTCTCGCCGCTACGTGTGTCGGATGCCGGCCGGTCCGTTGCCTGGGCGCCCACACCGAACGTCTCGGTGAGTATTCTGGCCGCCTCGCCTTCCATGCTTCTCGCCAGAGTTTCCGTATACTCATTGGCTTGTTTGGCACGTCCAGCCGTGGTGTCGCCTGGCGCGGCTGTGGTATCGCCAACCGGCCTTCCACTATGGTCAAGGAGTTCGCCTTCTAAGATTGGGCCGGCGGTAGTTGGACCTGTATAGCCCTGGGCGGCTTGGGTATCGTCAACGGCTTCGGCACTAGCGGCGCCCAAAGTCGTATCCTGGCCTATATCTGGCCGTGTGCCGGCCGCCGGCATACTGTCAGCTCCGCCTGCCATTGTGGCATCTGATGCTGATGTGCCATCAGGTGGCAGTAGGGACTCAGTAGCATCTTCGGGAGCTGTAGCTTGTTCGTATAGGCGCGGGTCGGGCGTCTCGGCGGTGCCAGCCTCATCAGGCGGTGGGGGCGTCTCGGCGGGCGAATCTTGCGCCGCGGACGTCTCAGGGGCAGGAGTTTGAGCTGCGGCCATTTCCTGGACTGCTGGTGCTTGTATGTCGTTTGCTGCCAATTCTGGCTGTTTTTCTGTGGGCTTTTCTGGAGCAGTTGAGGCGGCGGCTTCTTTTGGAGGAGTTGAAGCAGACTGTTTTTCTGCTGCGATGTCTTTAACGTGACGCATTAAGGCCGACTGTTCGGCAGCTGACATTTCGTGCCACAATCGTTTATCCTCAGGAGTTGCAAGCAGAGCTTCCGCTACGCTGAAAACCGCTTTGACAGTCGACGCTATGCCCGCGGCTATTGCTTCGGCCCTAGTGAGTGTAAGTGCGTCTTCGTCAATCTCTTCTTCTCTTTGGGCCCGGACATTCTCTCGATATTCACTTCGCACCCGACTGTAGTAAGTACCGGGTCCTGAGAAAAACGGGCCTTCATGCGCCGCTCGTCGATATTGCCGCTCTTCTCTGCTTTCATCTTCCCGGGCGCCCTGGCTGCCCGTATCCCATTCCTCCTCGGCACCTGGAGTGTCGTTCGCTTCATTGGTATTAGTATCATAGGCGCCTTCGGCTTGTCTGGTGGCAGTCGTTTCTTCGGCGATGACCTCATCGTCCTCGGATGCGTCCCCAAAATGCGGCCCAGTACCATCTCCTGTTTTATCGTCGACATCCTGAGCCGAACCATTGGGCCGAATGTGGGTGGCCTCACTGGATCCGGCGCTATCTTCTGGTCCTCCAAAGACATGATCGTATGTTTCGCTGCCAATGACAGTGCGGTCTGGCGCACGGCGGCCGTATCCTAGATCGACGTCTTCCTCGTCGACTTCGTGTATTATGCGTGGATCAGTCCCTGTATCGGCGTCGTTGCGGTCGTAGCTGGTTCGTCCGGTGTCTGGGGGATTTTGTTGGTCGTAGGCCTCGCCGCCGATCTCGCTCATACCGTCTCTCTGTTTAGTGTATGATACGATTCTAGGCTATTTTGTAAAACATGCAAGGGTGCACATTATTGCGGGCGTTCAAAAAAAGTTATAAAGATTGATCATCCAGTAATAATGGGCTATGGTTAGTACCGACATTTGTTTGTGTTTACAAAGCTATGGGAATTGATAGTGTTGCTGATAATTACCCTGAATCAGGCTACGACGGGACAGATATAAGGCCCGCCTCTAGTTTTGGCCTGCATGAAAACGAAACCAATGGATTTCTTCCGGAAGGAATAGTACCTACCGAAACACCTTATGACTCGATTATTGATGAGGGAGGCGCTGGATATGCGCACCCCGATCATCAAGAAGAAGGTTTTGGTGGACCAGTTGATGACGGTTCGAATAGGGCTGTGAGTGATCGCAGAGGTGTGACTGATAAACCAACAATACCCGAAGGCCGTATGCTACTCGATGGGCGCCGCGCTACAGATACCGAATTGGTGCGTATTAGGGCTACCGGAGAACCCACCGGCCCCGACGACAAAATTGAGTACGACCGTCCCACCATGGGCAGTATGGTTGCTGCCCTGCGCCGGGGTGAGGTTTTGCGGTATGAATTGTCGCGTAAAGAAGCCAATGGCCCTATTGAGACTTTGGTTTCTCCCGCCTTAAAGCCTCCGGGCGCCGAGGTCGAGCCGGTAGATGGGACAGAAGAAGCGCACAAGCCTCAGGCGGTGGGTGGCAAAGAAGAGTGTTGGGTCCGGTTTGAGAAGCATGATATTCCTTCTATGAAGAAAACCAGCACCCGGGATACGGATGACCTAAGCGGCAAGGAGGATGATCCTTTGAGCGAGGATTTGCCTTTTCAGGCGAGGGATTTGCTCGAAGGCTATGATGGTCCGGTCAAATTGGTTGTCGAGTTGGAAGGCATTAGCCCAAAGAGTGAAGAATATGACCAAATTATCCGGGAGGTGAGAAACCGGTCGCATAACGCCGGTTTGTATGAGGATGATGAAATTAAAGCAAGTGTTGGAGTGGAGCGCCTTTTTAGGGTCGCCCAAGCTTCCGGTACGGCATTGGCAAGGGTGGCTGTTCGGGTATGCGCTCCTGTGGAGGACCTGCCGCGGGTTGCTGTGCTTGTGGAGGGCGCATTACCATCGACATCGCGAATCACTTGGTCTGCCGAGCGCGAAGGACAAAACCTAGTCGGGTATACCACCGAAAAGGCTGCTCGCCAAGCCCCTCTGTCCGACCCTGAGGCGCAATTATTCGAAGCAAGGGAGGCCAGGAATAACATCGCCTATCTTGACGTCGAAACCGAGGGCATGCAAAAGGTGCACCGCCAAAACATGGCGGTCGAGCAAGAACTTCCGCCTGATGACCGTGCCTTCAAGGGTGGGTACAGGCTGGACAACCTATTCGACAGTAAGGGAGTCCGAAGAGTTGCTGGTGACCTACTGCTTCGTGCCAAGGACCTTGTAAGGAACGTTTTGATTTTTGGCGGTACCGGCGTTGGCAAGTCGGAGTTTGCGCGGCAGTTGGTTGCAAGCGCCAAGCGTGACAACTATTTGCGCCGCCAGGCCGGTGAAGATATCCTGCCGCTCAAGGTATTTGCAATTGACTTTAAAAAGGGTGGTGCAAGCAGCAACTGGGGCAAGGTATTCTCGGACCGGTGCCGGCAGATGGGGCTGACCGAAGATGAAGCAAGGGTCACTTACATCCGGCCTGGCGAAGGTGGCCTGCGGCCGATTCTGGACATTTGCAATCCGCGTTTCAGCACCGTCGACAGACAGATTGAGCGCATTTTGCATTCGGTGCTAGTAGGTGTGAGCAGCGGGACGGGTGTCGGTATGAAGGGTGCCGATGGCGAAACACAGCGTATTGTAGAACGCTATACAAAGCGAGGGATTATCCGTTCATTTCAAAAGTACGGCTGGGTCGTGGGTGCGGATGTCCAGACCAAGTTCGGCGGCCGTACTCCGCCGCATCCGACTATGCCCGAAATCGCCCATGCCATCCGGGAATCGTTTCACGACATGGACTATTCCGATAAGACGAGCCTAGACCTTAGCGAGTTTAACGCCGGTCAGTTTGATAATAACCTATTGCTGGTGCCGGGCCGTTTCTTTAAAGACGGTCATCCCATAGACTTCGAAGCAATGCTCGACGATTCCGGTACCACCACCATTGAGATGGACCAACTTGGCAATAACGATACGGCGCGCAAAGTAGCCGCGGTCGGTATTATCCAGGAGATTGAGAAGGTCGTCGATGCCCGCCACGCTGCTATGGGAATCAAGGAAGGCGGCGTTCAGGAGCTGGAAGTTTTGATCGTCCTAGATGAAGCCGGCCAGATATTCGATATGACCCCGGCAGGATTTACTGTGTCAGAATTCTTGACGCGAATGAGGGACAAAGGTATTGGGTTTGTGGTGTCACAGCAGATCATCGGAGATATCAACTCCACCGCGCTGGGGAATTTCGAAGGCGGCATATTCGCACTGGGCAGCAAGGAGATTGAGTTCATACTTAAAAATTCGCTTATGGGCAACACAGACGAGCAGCAGCTTAAATACATGACATCAAAAGAAGCAAAGCTTAACAAGGGCACCGGGTTGGCGTTCGTGCCTGGTGCCGACTCACCGCTGCGCGTCCGTAGTGAGCGCCTTTCTGCATTCCGGGCTACCATTCAAGGGATGGTCCAGGACGCACGCCGGTTCGTCCGCCTAGGATCATATAACGATGTATACAGCGGCGAAACTATAGCCGAGGCCAATGAGTTCCTATGTGAGACAAGGACCGGCAGCCTTATTACGGCTTGGGCAGAGATAAATGTGGCATTAGTTTTGGATGGCAGGGAGACACTAAAGGCCGCCGGGCCTTTCCGGGAAAGTCTGAAGCGCATGAAGGACGCCAAGCTACGGGCTGCCGCAATCATTGAGGCTGTTGACAGTGCTGTCGATGCTCGCGTGGCATCGATGTACACGCCCGCTGGTCCGGATGCCTTAAAGAAATTTTTGATCGGACAAATGCTGAAGCAGGCAAGAGGAGGGGAGGTACCTCCAATAAATCCCAGGTATGACCTTTGCTTGGATCGCGGCTACTATAACCGCATTATCGATATCGTAGAGAACGCGATGACCGCGCCCCCCTTAGATAATTCCAAGGACTATCAGGATTTTTTGAGCGTAGGGGCTAATGAGATTGTAGGAACTGGCAGGACTCAAATTATTAAAATTAGCGGTGACAGTGCCCAAGAGCAGAAAGTAAATGCCGAGCTGCTTATGCGCCGTTCGATCAAGGCGGTTCAGAGTGTTATAACTGCTTCTGCTGAGCGAACAGTAAGTCCCGAGGAGTTGCAGCAGGCCAAACTTGCTGTCGTGCGGTTGGTTGGTTCGCCTGACAATTTAGCCGGCTTGGCCGCTCTTCGTGAGCAACTTGAGCTGAAGCACGATCAGGTAGAGCATTTGGAACGGATTTTGGCAGACATCCCTGTAGCCCAACCCGACAAACAAGCTGTCGAAATGTGCCTTTTTTCGATGTTGCAAGATATTGAGCGCAAAATCGAGGAGCGTCGTGACACGGCGCCAGCCGAGAATCTAGCCGCGTGGAAAGGCGCTTACGATAACAACGAATTCATCGTGCCATCCGGTCTTGCCAAGGACCAGCTTGAATTGATCATGGAACACTTAAGGGATCGGGTCAAAAACAGCAAATACGATGAGGAGATTATTGGAGTCGACCTATTGTTTGCATCAGACCGTCGCCGTGGCGGCCTTGCACTCGATAATGCTGTCGCGGGATTGAGGCCCAAAGAGGGGCTTCTTTACCGAAGTGCCAGCCGTCTCTTGAGCCCGGATGGCAGACCGGAGAGATTTACGATTATAGATAGGGCTAAAGAATTGGACGTAGACGCATGGGCAAAATTAGCGACTGCTGGACTTATTTACGGCCAGAACCCAAACTTTACGCACACCAAAGGCGAAAAGCGTTGGCTGGTTAAGGAGATTAATGGCCATGTGCACACACTGGGGGTGATGGCCGCCAGGGCAAAGGCTAAACAAAACACGCAAGGCCAAACCGTCAAGAGGTAGATTATTGATATGAAAGAATATGAAGACGCCCAGAGAATTTACGAAGCACCTCAAGGAGGTGAGTTTGATCCCCACGACGGTTTAGACGAGGTCGCCGTTGCTCCACCGCCTGGATATGAGAGCACGGATCTTGACGAAGGAAGTATTGGGCCTGGCAACCTTGGTTTCGACCCCGAAGGCGATGATTTTGACTATGGTCTGCTCGGACTTGGTGAGCGAAATGACCCCTCAAATGAGCACCCAACGGCGACCTCTGAATCAAGCGAGCCGGATGCTGCCACACCGGAGCCTGCGGAGGCGGCTGATGAGACCATGCCTGAACCGCCCCCTCGTGTTGTCCTGGCCGACCGCATAACTGACGCCCTGAAGTATTACCCCTCCCCAATAGACGGCAAGGTAACCGATCATAGTGACCAGCAAATAGCGTCAGTGGCAGATGTGCACCCTGAAGTGGCCGACGTCCATGAACGGTCACGTGCGGTGGAGGTCAGGGCCGAAGCCGCACCTAGGGGCAGTACATTTGGTGAGGCTTTAACGGGCGATGAGGCTGACCAGCTTAATTTTATCGGCGGCACTCGCCGTGACCGCGAAACAGCCGTGTTTTTTACATTAGTCCATGACTTAAAAGAAATTAGGCTTAGACAGCTCACCGGCCAATTACGAGAAGATGCTTCGGTTTTGGTAGTGGATTTTAACCCTGGTGACAGCGAACCGTTGTTGTCCAAGGCGGCCGTACCTGAGGTATACAACCTCAATGCGATGGGCATTACGGAAGAGAATGGTTTTCTGTCCAGACAGACTAGTGCGGCGTTGTCCGATGCATTGGCTAGAACTGCAGATACGGACGCAACGCCCTCCAAGCGACCTCTTTATAATCGTATTCTTAATCCTCTGATGGAAGCAGTAGGCAGGACGGAATTCGATCCGTACACTCTAAGGAAGGTAACGTTTGCGCCCGATTTAGGAAAGCTAGCCCTAGCTTTAAGCAGAGCGCAAGGAGAAGAACGGGGTAAGCTTTTACCTGACGAGGAATGGGCAGTTCATCACGCCTTAACTAAGCCTTTTAGGGCGCTGAACGTGGACTCGATCGAGCATGTTAAAGAGGTTGTTAATGATTTATTACGGGCAGACCGTCTAAGGAGGGTGCCGGTTAACATCGGTAGATCATTTTTTAGGAATCCTTATGGCCCAAATGTGCCTGGGCTGACCGTCGACATGGTTAGTATGACTGCCCCTGATACACTACAGGCAACCGTCGTAGGCGAGGTCCTGCCTTCATATATCGAAGCCACCCGGCCAGAGATAGTAGTTTTTGCAGACATAGAGCACGGCAATGCTAATGGTCTTCATCGAGCAGTTGCGGAGTGTGAGCGTTTGGGCATACGGGCATACCTATCGGCCGGCAGTATCCCTGATGACAAGATCAAGCTATTACTAGCGAGAGGCGCCTATGCTGTCCTTAAGATGATGTCGTCGAAGGATGCCGATGAAACATCTGTTCTTTTGGGGGCTGCTGAGGGCTGGGAGGTAGACAGTGAAACCGTCAATGTCGGCGGCAATAAAGGCGGCTCAAGAAATCAGAGCCTGCAAGAGGGCTATGAGGGCGATTCGGGCGTGGCAAAGACCAAGAATGCCAGCGGCTCCACTGACCGATCGGCCGGAGCTCAGGTAGGTATAGCCCAGAATGTTAAATTTGGAGATGTAGCGGTGGCGAGATCAGGCGCATTGCGTAGTGGGATCCAATTGGGACAAGTGGCAGGTTTCGGCTCGGGAGGCCAAAGGTACGGACTCCATTCGCTGGATACTCTGGAGCGCCTCGGGGATTTTCCGCCACCAGGCCGGGACCGTCTTCGTGCAGAGGAACACGTCGGGTCCCTTTTAGCAAAACACGGGCTGCAAGTTGGGGGATTGGAAGGCAATGGCGGCGTGGCCTTGCCGGCGGGCACGACTACCGACAGAGATGACAAAATTATTTTGCCCACAGCTGCCGACGAAGGAAAAATCGGGTTGCCAGCCAGCGGTCCAGGTGATGATTTGGAGGCACTGGAGCCACACGGCAGATTAAATCGTTTGCGCGTGCAATTCGGCCACAGGGAATCTTTTGGCTTGGGTGGCCCTATCTCGCGCGACTTTGCGGCATGGCTCGATGGCATGGCAGGCGAACGCGGTATGACCCCGGAGGAATTTCGTAATTGGGTCGGGCTGCGATGATGGAGTACGGAGAGGTTAACGACCACGGAATGGCGGGGTCATTTGAAGCCAGACATGAAGCTGGAGCTGACATTGAGGGTATTACCCCAGAGACGGGCAACGGTGTCCGCGATGTGGATGAGTCGATAATTGCTCCCCCTAAGATATCCATGGCCAGAGCCGATTCTTCCCCGGCCGCCAATGCAGCAGGGTCGAGGCGTCTTATTCCGGATGCTGTATCGCATCGGTCGGGACTGGACGGGGAAGGCGACCGGCCCGCGTCCCCCGCAGCTCAGCCTTCGCATCGTCAAGCACCCCTGCATACTGAGCGGTCAGAACACTCAACGCCCCCGGCTCCGGCCCGGTCTTCCCTGTCTGACACTGTACGGGCGGCGGAAAATAATCATCCCCAAGAAACCGAGCGTGTTCTAATTCGAGAGCGTCCGGCGCCCGAAGTGGCAGACGCCTCGCCGCCTCCGGACCGGCCAGAACCGCATCGAACCGTTGAGCATAAAGAGCTTGATTCTTTTGCCCGTGAGGTGATAGAAGCAGGCGGCTCCATACCGGGGCACATCAAAATGGATCCCGCCGACAGGGCTGTCGTAGAGACTGTCTCGGCGATTGTGTCCGATAACCTCCGAAGGCTGATGCCAAACGCCGCGGACGGGCGGACCCAAGTGATTGCTGATCTGGCGAGCAAAGAACAGATATTGGCGTCCATGAGCAAAAGCGTAAACTGGGCAAACGCTCTTGCTGCCGCGCGGTTGCTTGAGATGAGCGTTGAGGACCCGAGGGCCTTCCTGGCGCGCCAGACAGTCTTTGGCTTGCTTGGTGCGGACAACGGTCCAGCCACTGGAGATTCCGATAGTGTCGCCGACAAAGGCACACTCGAAGATATGGTATCCAAGGCCATGCAAAAATGGTATGGGAACGATTTTAAAGGCCAGCAGGGGGCCCAGCTCGCCCCATATTTGCACGCTTACGCCGTAGAGGTGGCCGTTGCTCGGCATAAAGAAATCCCTTCGTTAGTGGCTGCAACGGTGCTCGGTTTTGATCATAGTTGCGACGTGACCGGTGTCAAGGCTCGTGATTATCCTGCGCATTTTACCGACCTGCGTCTTGGGGTGAGAAGGGCCATGGGCGACGCTGTCGCCGCAACGCGCGAAGATGTAATGCAAATGACTAAGGGCGGACAGTTTTCGGTGGATGAACTGGCCGATCTCTCAAATCAATTGTTGCTAGATAGGGTTGTCGGCGGTTGTTTTGACGCTGGAGTTGCATACAGACAGACGCTCAATAGTGAACGACTTGCGGCGGCGGAGGCCGCCGAGTACGCTGCGGAGCAGGCCCAGGAGCAGGCCAGACAGGCCGAGCAGGCGGCCAAGGCTCGGATGCAGGAGACCCAAATTCAAAACTCACGCTCTTCGCTAGACTATAACTATATTGCAGGGTCCAGCCCAGACGAAATATCGGCTCGCGTTGACCAGGCTGCAGCATCAAAGGATATGAAGGCTTATATACAGGGCGTCGCCGCGCTTTACGAACATTCCGGAGTTGGATCGCCGGGCGCCGAAGCAGCTCTTTTGGCGCAATGGCTGGAGGCCAGTATGGATACGTTCACCGATGTGGTCGCTTACGTCGAAGCCCTTGCTCCCGACATGCAAATAGGCAGGATACCGCCGGAGGTGGCGTTGGTAGTTGATGCTTTGGAGCCGGCCGAAATAGCAGACGCCGCCTTAGCTCAAAGAGTTCGTCGGGTGCAGGCTATGGTCACTCATCGGTCTATACGGCACTATCCACCAGCAGAAGGCCACCGCTACAATGCAAGGACCGTTGGTGTGGCCCGGGCTGCATATATTGTCGATCGAATGAAGGCTGCGTCGGAAACAGCCATTAAGGGGTTGGAGTATGCCGGCAGGCTGAAAGAAATGACAACTTTACAGCGGATTGACGCCAGGCGGTTGCTGTACCTCGAACAAACAGCCCGGGGCATGGACGTGGATCAAGCGCCATTTTCGCCTCGGTTGCGTCAGCGTATATTAGCGGCGCGTGAGAGCCGCGCACAAGCAGAAGCTGCCGCGCAACAGCCTCCACGGGGCAGAGGCTTGGGCCGGATTGCCGATTTAACAAAGACCCGCCTAGCCAAGGGGTACCGAACATTTGCGAATGAGCGGCTTTCAGGCAGAGGACGTTAGGTTCCTCTCGAACTTATTTACTCTAGCCAATCAGGGGTGTTTCTGGTAGAATATGGGCAAACGCTATCCCTTGGCGTCCTTATTTGTTTGGGCGCAAGCTAGCAGTAAATATAAGAAGGAATAAAAGACCCTATATGGCAGGTAAAAAATATTCAATTCAAGACCTACGTAACATCGGCATTATCGCGCATATCGACGCCGGCAAGACCACGACTACCGAAGGCATTCTGTACCGCACAGGCCTAAAGCACAAAATCGGCGCTGTGCACGAAGGTGAGACTACCACTGACTGGATGGCACAGGAACGTGAGCGCGGTATTACCATCGTTTCGGCGGCGGTGACTTGCTACTGGAAGAAAAAGAAGAGCGGCAAGGAAGTCCAGATTAACATCATCGACACCCCGGGCCACATCGATTTTACCGTTGAAGTTGAGCGTAGTTTGCGCGTGCTCGACGGTGCCGTCGTGGTCTTCGACGGTAAGATGGGCGTTGAGAGCCAGTCCGAAACAGTATGGCGACAGGCCGACAAGTACGGCGTGCCTCGCATTTGTTTTATTAACAAGATCAACCAGACCGGCGGTGACTTCTACAAGTCTCTCGAATCAATCCACAACCGCCTATCTAAGCGCGCTTTCCCAATCCACCTGCCAATTGGTTTTGAGCAGAGCGTAAACGGTGTCATTGACCTCGTTAGCATGAAGGCTTACACCTACAAGGACTTTACCGACCACGAGTTGGTCGAGGGCGAAATCCCGGCCGATATGCTGGATGAAGCCAAGAAGTACCGCAGCCTGCTTATCGAAAATGCCGTTGCAGAGGACGAAGAGCTGCTCGAAAAGTTCTTCGAAGTCGGCGAAGAGGGCTTGAGCGAAGAAGAAATCATCCGCGCTATCCGTGCGGCCGTTATGAGCGGTACGTTCTACGCCGTAACCGGCGGTGACGGCCGCGGTGTGATCGTCGAGAAGCTCCTCGACCTCGTTGTCGATCTCATGCCAGCCCCAACCGACCGCTCCACCAACTGGGGTACGCACCCTAAGACCGGTGACGAAATCGAGCGCAAGCATTCCGAAAGCGAACCATTTGCCGCTCTAGCCTTTAAGATCACTGCCGACCCATTCGTCGGTAAGCTTGCTTACTTCCGTGTGTACTCCGGCAAAATCACTGCTGGTTCATACGTCTTAAACTCATCGACCGGCGAAAAAGAGCGCATCGGTCGTTTGGTCCGCCTGCAGGCCGACAAGCGCGAAGACGTTACCGAAGTAACCGCTGGTGATATTGCCGCCATCGTAGGGCTCAAGGCTACTACTACTGGTAACACCCTTTGCGACCCCAACAACCCGATTGTCCTGGAGAGTATCACATTCCCAGAGCCACCTGTATCTATCGCTATTGAGCCAAAGACCAAGAGCGACCAAGAGAAGATGGGTATCGCCCTGCAGCGCCTGGCAGAAGAAGACCCAACCTTCCGCGTGAAGGTAGACGACGAAACCGGCCAGACAATCATATCCGGCATGGGCGAGCTGCACCTCGAGATCCTGGTAGACCGCATGAAGCGTGAATTCAATGTCGAGGCTAACATTGGCCAGCCACAGGTTGCCTACCGCGAAACCATCCGCAAGGATGCCGTTGAAGCCGAAGGTAAGTTCGTTCGTCAGTCTGGTGGCCGTGGCCAGTACGGTCACGTATGGTTGCGCCTGAGCCAAAACGAGTCGGGCAAGGGCCTGGAATTCATCAACTCCATCAAGGGTGGTGTCGTTCCTGCCGAATACATCAAGCCAGTTGAACAGGGTGTTATTGAGGCTATGAACAACGGTGTCCTTGCTGGCTACCCTGTCGTTGACGTAAAGGTTGAGCTCTACGATGGTAGCTACCACGAAGTTGACTCCAACGAAATGGCCTTCAAGATCGCTGGTAGCATGGGCTTCCAGGAGGGCGTTAAGAAGGCTAACCCCGTGCTTATGGAGCCGATCATGAAGGTGGTCGTCGTTACTCCCGAAGAATTCATGGGTGACGTCATTGGTGACCTCAACTCCAAGCGTGGTCGCATCGAATCGATGGAAGACCTTTCTAGCGGGGTTAAGGAAATTACTGCCTTCGTGCCGTTAGGTGAAATGTTTGGCTACACTACCAACCTGCGTTCCATGACCCAAGGCCGCGCCAGCTCAAGCATGGAACTTGACCACTACGCGGATGTCCCAAGCCACGTCGCTGAGGCGATCATCGCCAAGAACGCCAAGTAGCAGGCGACACATAACTCAATGACCGTGCAGAGAGAGTTTTATGACCCCGTTGACGAACAATGGGTGACCTGGCAGGCGCTAGCTGACACTTCATCGCAAACCGTTTCACGCGGCCTTGGCGACCAAGAGATCGTCGAAGTTTGCGCCCTTGGTAGCTGCGGCAACCCTAAAGACCCCGAATTTACTTCGTGGCGTAAAGATACCCTTATCCCTATCCTTGGCCAGTACGGCGTCGCTGACCGGGTGTTTAACCCAGAAGTAGAACAATGGACACCGCTCCGTGCCCCGATTGAGAGTATCCATATGGCCCGCGCCTCGGTGCTTGCGGTATATGTCGGCAGCGCGACGGCCAGCCAAGCAAGCATCATGGAAGCCGGGTTTGCCACGTATAGTGGCGTTATGCGCGGTCAGCGGGTGATCGTTTCTATTGAAGAGGGTGATGGCACGCCGAGCGAGACAAGGGTCGCCCGCAATCTCTCAAACAGTGTCTTGACTGCCACCCAGGCCCGCTATCCGCTGTTTACGGTAGCCCCGAACGTCGAAGCCCTCTCCCATGCCGCTGGATTTGAGCTGAGCCAGCGCGTCCGACGCGAAAAGTCAGGCCTGAAAGTCCGTGCCGAAGTTGACTTGCCGCCACAACGCGGGGATTTGGCTCCGCAGATCTATCTTTCAGGAACAAGCGGTAAGCGAATGCCCAGATGGATAAACGGCGTGCGGGCTGCCATACGACGTTTTGATACCGAAGTCCCAGTCCTGCACAGTTACAGACCAGACTGGGATCGGTATGCCCAAGATGAGGAGCTTTCACACAAGCTGAACGATGCCGTCCACTTGGTGGCGATTACCAAAGAAACCGAGAGCTTCGGCGCTTTGGCCGAGCTCGGTCCGCGCATCCTGCAGGCTGACCTTTCAGGCCAGTCAATAGGAATTTATATCGAAGATCACAAGAGTAAGCCTACCTCGCCGACCAACCGCACCCGTGCGCTGGCGCGCGAGCACCTGCACCGCCTTGTCGAAGATTTTCCGAACATACCGGTATTTGTGGCCGAAAGCCTTGACCAGCTGGCCGTCTTTGGTCTTAGTGAATACTTTAAGCAAAAGCAGCGCCTCAACCACGCTGGTTGATTTTGCGACTCCTTGATTGTATGATGTGCTTAATGTCTTATATCGTGAACAGCTTCCAGTTTTACTTTACCACCCGAGTTCTGGCGGCCTGTTTTGTGCGTTCATAACCAAGTAGCAAAACCACAAAAGCCCGCCAACCAGCGGGCTTTTTAATATTCAGAAAGGATACAGACATGACAGACAAAGGATTGGACGAACTTCGCAGCGAAGTAGATAGAATTAACCAGGATTTGGTGGAGCTATTGAATAAGCGTGCCAAGGTCGCTAAGCAGATAGGCAAGGCCAAGCAGGGCGCGCCGGTATATGACCCGGCCCGCGAAGCTGCCGTCCTGCGCAGCGTTGCCGCCGCCAACCAAGGACCGCTGAGCGACGATGCCGTAAAGGGCATCTTTAAAGAGGTTATAGCTGCCTGCCGGGCTATCCAGCAGCCGCCTCGGGTAGCTTACCTTGGGCCAGGGGGTACTTACTGTGAAGAGGCGGCCCGTAGACAGTGCGGTTATGCCTGCCAATACTTACCGGCAGCGACCATTGATGAAGCAGTGGCACTGGCAGAAACCGACCAAGCTGATGCGGCGGTCGTACCCATTGAGAATTCAACCGAAGGGGCCGTTAACCGGACACTGGACATCCTGTTAACCTCCGGACTCAAAATATGCGGCGAGATCGCCCTGCCTATACGCCACCAACTGATTACGAATGCCAAGGCCCTGGAAGGCATCACCGAAGTCTGCGCCCACCCCCAGGCGCTTGCACAGTGCAGGGCTTGGCTGGCAGGCCACTTGCCGGGGGCAAAGCAAACGCCGGTCGCCAGCAACGCCGCTGCCGTCCAGATAGCCTCGCAGCGTCCAGAGGTGGCCGCAATTGCCGGCGCCAAAGCTGCCGAATACTACGGCTTGCCCATATTACATCCGGACATCCACGACGATACGTGCAATACCACCCGCTTCGTAGTGCTAGGCAAGGCTGCCGCCAGCCCAACCGGCAACGACAAGACTTCGCTTGTCTGGTCGGTAGCTAACAGGCCGGGTGCCTTGCTCGAGGCATTGGCTGTACTCTCTGAGCGGCGCATCAATATGGTCAAATTGGAATCACGGCCCGCCAAAGACGGCCGCTGGGAATACGTCTTTTACGTAGATGTCGAGGGGCATGCCCAGGATGAGCCGCTCGCTCAGGCCTTGCGCCAGCTGGAGAAGCAGCTTAAGCTCGTAAAAGTATTAGGTTCATATCCAAAGGCGGGCTAACATGCAAACAGCAAACCAATTCATCTGTGACCTACAGCCGTATCAGCCAGGACTGCCTATCGAGCAGGTAGCCCGTGAGTATGGCATTGCGCCCGAGAAGATTATAAAACTGGCTTCCAATGAAAACCCGCTCGGTCCCAGTCCGAAAGCACAGGCAGCGGCTGAGGCAGCTCTCAAAGAAGCCCATCGATATCCTGAGCAGCATGCTTTGAGGGCGGCACTAGCGGCAAAGTTCGACCTTGATACCAGGTGGCTGGTTATCGGCAATGGATCCAATGATATCATTGACCTGATAGCGCGCACCTATCTGGACGCTGGCGACGAATCCATCGTGTCTCAGTACGCATTTGCCATGTACCAGAACGCCATTCAATCAGTCGGGGCTGCCACCGTAACGGTGCCGGCCAAGGAGTATGGCCATGATCTTGATGCTATGCTGGCGGCCATAACACCTCGGACTAAAGTCGTGTGGATTGCGAACCCGAATAATCCGACCGGGACTTATGTCCCATATAACCAGGTCAAGGCGTTTTTGGATGCCGTTCCCCAAGAGGTCATGGTGGTGTTGGACGAAGCATACTACGAGTATTTGAGTCCCGACGACCAGGAGGATTCGCTCCATTGGCCGATCGGCTACCCAAACCTTATCGTGCTGCGGACGTTCTCCAAGATATACGGGCTGGCCGGCCTGCGTGTCGGCTACGGCGTAGCTTCGGCGGAAGTTGCAGACCTGCTCAACCGCGTCAGGTTGCCATTCAACGTTACTAGTACTTCGGTGGCAGCGGCCATGGCCGCCTTGGACGACGATGACTTTGTAAAGCGCAGCTACGAATTAAATCTCGAAGGGCGCAAGCGGCTCTTGGACAGCCTGGAAATCCTGGGTCTGGAGTGCCTGCCGGCATATGGCAACTTTGTCACTTGTAATGCCGGCGACGCCGGAGCCGTGCATCAGGCTTTGCTGCAGCAAGGGATAATCGCCAGGCCGCTCAAGCCTTATGGCCTCGACGACTGGCTGCGGGTAAGCGTCGGTCTGCCAGCCGAGAACGAACGTTTCTTGGCTGTCCTGGAGCAGGTCCTGGACAGCCCGGCTGCCAAAGAATAGGTGTTTACACCGGTAACACTTTAGGTTACAATAATCTGGTCACTCGTGTGAGTATTTTTATATGCTTGCACAGTCAATACTAAATATTAAGGAGTCATTTATACATGGCAGATACATTTGACCGTAGCAAGCCACACGTTAACGTCGGTACCATGGGCCACGTTGACCACGGTAAGACTACACTGACTGCAGCAATTACTGCTGTACTCGCTAAGAAGCTTCCTAGCGCCGTAAACAAGCCAATTGCTTACGACCAAATTGACAACGCCCCCGAAGAGCGTGCACGTGGTATTACCATTGCCACCTCTCACCAGGAATACGAGTCAGAAAAGCGCCACTACGCGCACGTCGACATGCCAGGCCACGCCGACTACGTTAAGAACATGATCACCGGTGCCGCCCAGGTTGACGGTGCTATCCTCGTAGTGTCTGCCGCCGACGGTCCTATGCCACAAACCCGCGAGCACGTTTTGCTTGCCAAGCAGGTTGGTGTGCCAAAGATCATCGTCTTCCTCAACAAGATGGACCTCGCCGACGCCGACCTCGTTGACCTCGTCGAAGAAGAAGTACGCGAACTGCTCGAAAAGAACGGTTTCGACAAGGACTGCCCGATTATCCGCGGTTCTGCTGCAAAGGCCCTCGAAGGTGACGCAGCTAACGAAGACGCTGTCATGGAACTCGTTAAGGCTATGGACGATTACATCCCAGAGCCACAGCGCGACCTCGACAAGTCATTCCTGATGCCTATCGAAGACGTATTCTCAATCAAGGGCCGTGGTACTGTTGCCACCGGTCGTATTGAACAGGGTGTCGTAAAGCTTAACGACGAAGTTGAAATCGTTGGTATCCGCGACACCAAGAAGTCTGTTGTAACTGGTATCGAAGCCTTCAAGAAGCAGCTTGACCAAGGTCAGGCAGGTGACAACGCCGGTGTTCTCCTGCGCGGTATCGAGCGCGACGACATCGAGCGCGGTCAGGTTCTTGCTAAGCCAGGCACCGTTACTCCACACACCGAGTTTGACGCTGAAGTGTACATCCTGAACAAGGACGAAGGCGGCCGCCACACTCCTTTCTTCAAGGGTTACAAGCCTCAGTTCTACTTCCGCACCACCGACGTCACTGGTGAAGTTGAACTTCCAGCTGACAAGGAAATGGTAATGCCAGGTGACACCGTAACCTTCAAGGTTAAGTTGCTCGCCCCAATCGCCATGGACCAGGGTCTCCGCTTCGCAATCCGCGAAGGTGGCCGCACCGTTGGTGCTGGTGTTGTGACCAAGATCGAGAAGTAATTCTCCCTCTAAGGTAACAACCTTGCAAAACACCCGGGACTAATCTCCCGGGTGTTTTTCATGCTATAATTTGTCAGTCTTACAAGACAATGGGATAATAACCACGAGTGAACGGAGTAATCCGATGGCAATCAGCCTTGCTGCGTACAGCGCGGCAATTGGCCGGATCGCGCCTCAGGCATTGAAGCTGGACGACAGCTACTACTGCGCTGAAGTCATCATCGACATGGAAGCCCGTGACGAGGACGTCGAACTGGTGCGAAGTGAGTTGCCCGCCACCCTGGCGAGCCTGACCGAAGGACCGCCTGAGCAGTTCTCCTGTGAGGTGTACACCGATTGGGGCTACCGCCAGCTCTACATCAAACGCCGTCTGCTGCCGGGCGTCTACCGCGAGGGCCGTCGCTTCTACATCGAAGAGCGGCTGGACCGGCGGACCTACGAGGTCATCGAGCGTCTGTTCTACCCGAAGTACGAGGGAGCGGTTCGTGCCGTGATGGACATCCGTCCTAGTCGCGATCATCACCTCCTGCTTAAACTGGTTCGGTGGTGCGGGCGCTGGCGTGTCTGCCTTCACGAGCTTGGGGTGCACTTCCCGGAACTCTCGCATGAGATGATCGACCCGAGTAACGAGCTTCGTTTCTGTGTCGACGACAGCACGAGCAACGAGCAGATCTGGAAGACGTTCGAGCGGGTGGCCGCGCAATTTAATCTTTATCTGTCCAAGCACGTCCTGCTCAGTGACCCGTACCACGATGTTCCCTCCGACACGCTGGCGCATGTCAGCAGACGGGGTGACTACCGCTGGGCGGTCGAGCATGCCGCGAGGTACTTCCCGGTGGGGAACCGTAAGCCGGATCCCCGGGACTACTGACGGCCCGGAACGCAACACTCGTGTACTATCTCTCCTCGTCTGCCTATCGGCGCCCATGCGGCATGCATGATTAAGGCAAAGATAGGCAGACGGGGTAGTACAGCGAACTATGACTATTATCAGCCCGGCGCCATTGCCGGGCTTTGTTGTGGAGTAGGCAAAAGGATGTTAAAGTAATTTGGTCTGCTCAGTTAGACGACATGTAGGAGGTGTCCCCAGTGGGACATTATCGGATCAGGGATCCTTATGCCGAGCCCACGCCGGGCCAGCGTCGCAAAGCTCGAGAATTGGGCATAGACGTTCCGGCGGGAATTAAGAAGGGAGCTTTGAGCGATCTGATCGACGGCTTCATTCAGAGCCGGCTGCCGACGGATGAGCAACTTACCTTCGCCGCAGCCCTTGACATCACGGTGCCTCCGGAGATGACCTCCGTTGAACTCGATGCCATGTTGGACCGGGTGGTTCGCGAACGCTCGATTCAGGCCATGAAAGAGAACCCAGACTTGCGTGCTGGCAAGATCATCATGTACAAGGGCATGCCCTACACGATCGAGTCTGTTGGCAACATGAGGGGTAGGTACGTCGCCGAGCTGCACCCGTTGCGCGTGATGATGGGTCGCTTCGACCGGGATCACCCCAAGCCGAGGTACTACCAGGTCAAGCGGGTTCACATTATCACTATCGCCGATGTTACTGCGGTGACCCGAGACCAGCTCGACCAGTTTATGCTCAGCTTCTTTTATGGCACCGACTAAGCGGAAACTGGCAGGAAGTGCAAACCTCGCGTAGCCTTCGGCTATGCATCTGGTGCGCGCGCGGCGGACTTCTCTTAACATCCCCAATAACCACCGAGAAGTCCGCCTGCACACCCGAGCGTTCAAATGATTGAGCTTTCGGGCGGGCAGGTAGCCACCTTGAAAAATAGCAGATAGGACTGTATAATACGCACATTCACTAATTGTGCTGAGAATTCGGCTGCGCCAGCGAGCCAGCAGAGGTTACAGCACCCTAACTACGTAGGAGTAGTACTCATGGTTCAAGAACCAAAAAAAGACCAAAAACAGCGGATCCGTATTCGCCTTAAGGCTTACGACCACAAGGTCATCGACCAAGCCGCTAAGCAGATCGTAGACACCGCCCTTCGTACCGGTGCTACCATTGCCGGTCCAATCCCACTGCCAACCGACCGCAGTACCTTTACGGTTGTAAAGAGCCCTCACGTATACAAAAAGGGCCGCGAACAGTTTGAAATGCGCGTACACAAGCGCCTTATCGACGTAACTGAGCCAACACCAAAGACCATCGACTCTTTGATGAACCTCAGCCTGCCAGCTGGCTGCGACGTCGAAATAAAAATGTAGTTGCCGCCATAGAGGGGTAGGGTGCCACATGGGTGAGTACGACTCAAGTCCCGAGTACGGGCGACCCAACGAGTGGGACGGCCTGCGAGCCGATTCTGGTTTCGATAGCAGGCGATCCGATTACATCTACCATTCAAGCCCGGAGGATGGGAGCACTGACGTCGAGGATAACCAACCGCCAGATTTTAACGAGTACTATACCGGACTCGGGCAACGAGAGCCGCAGACCTCCAAGGGCTATATCGATGCTCTTAGGGCAGGCCAACAAGTTGAGCTTTCAGCCGATAGCCCGTTGCGCGGCCGGATACTGCGCGGCCGCGAAGAAACTGATTTTGAGATTTTGGGGTCCGAAGAACGGGACATCGTATTTATTATGGGACCTGATGGCCTAGCGGCCTTGCCAGGTGTAGACCCACTGGCTGCTCTTGACCGCATTGGCCTTACACCGGACTATGTCCAAGGACGCATTGCCCAGGGGCATATGTTCCGGCTGATGGTGTTTGAGGGTGGAAGTGAGGCTCCATTGGCAACTTGGGACAATGCACTCGATATGGTCGCTGCCAATCATCCCGAACTAGCGGCAGATATTGCCTTGCACCGTGCAGCGTTAAAGACTACGCCATTCGAAGTTTTTCAGGCCGATGTTGACCAACCGCTTGACGACATCGAGCTGGCCGGTCCGGCGCACCCGGAATACATGTCCCTGGAAAGATACGTAGCCTTGCCTCCTGAGGCGCGGGAAAATCCGGCCAAATTGAGAAGGCTACTCTTCCATAAGGAGCACCTAGGATCACTTTTTTATGGTGATGGCTATACCCGGACGCCAGACGGGCAAATTGGCCTGAGAGAGTACCTCGTGCCCAACGGCCGCATCGACCAGCTGCCAGGTGTGCGAGTTACTGATTTACTATAAATTTCGGGGTACTGTGCGGCAAAAGCTACCAACGCGACGGTATATGGTATAACTATTTGGTGCTATTCAATAGTTTGTGGTTGGGATATATCCGAAGGTTGTTGTATGAGAGAATATGATCTAGTTGAATATGGGCCATCTTCCGACCGGGGTAGCGCTAGCGAGGAGTTCGACCCCGATAGATCCGATTACATCTACCATTCAAGCCCGGAGGATGGGAGCACTGACGTCGAGGATAACCAACCGCCCTCCAACTTTGTTTTGAACCCTTATGAATTTGACGAAGTCGCCGAAACTCCAGGTGGCGGCGGCGATACTCCTAACCCTCCGAACGAGGGCGGGCCAGTTGGGTACCCCGAAGATGACCCGGAGTGGCGCGGGGCGTGTTTTAAAATGGACGTCGTTGAAAGCATCGTGGGTCCTGTGGATCTTCTGCCTCTTCAGCGGGAGGACGACGGGGCTGAGATATATGATGAGCGTCGTAAGATTGTGCAGGACGTCCGTGTCGCGGTCGACGTAATGCGTAACAGTATCTTAAAAGCAGCAGAAGTGGCGCACGTGCCCGTAAACGATCAGGATGTAAACGCATGGAAGCCCGACGCAGTGAGTACGGCAAAGCTACGTAAGGATCTGACACCATTGCGCCATCGCATGAATATGGTTTCTGGGGCCGTTACCTACATAGAAGACCAACGTATGGAGGCTGCGGCTAAGGGCATTCGGCTACGTCCGCACCAACAAGATGTCGCCATTGGCTACGCTGACTTTCTTCTTCATGGTGAACCCACCACACCCGAGGGGGGTAAGAGTGGGCTGATAGTTCAGCCGACTGGCAGTGGTAAAACGCGCGTAATGGTTGAGATCGTAGAAATGGTAAAACACATGGAAGTGGCCGGGGATTCAAACAGGGTACTTATACTGACGCCTACGGTCAAAATCCAAGACCAGACTGTGGGGGTCGACGGCAAGAGAGGTTTTGGCAAATTTGCGCCACATCGGAAGATTGGGCGGTATGATGTCGAGGTAGACCCTAAGCAAAAAAGCCAGTCGCTTCAAACGGACGATACTATTGCTATGTGCCTGCCTTCTTTTCTTAAACTTTTTACCGCCGGAGAGTTGCCACGCTTTGACAAGGTGATTGTTGATGAAGTCCATACCGCTATTGGTACGGCGTATGCCGCCGCCTTAGGCGAATACTGTAAGGATAAGATCTTGGTGGGTGTGACAGCTACGCCGGACTTTGATGAACGCCGTAGTGCACGCAATTTGTGTAAACACCTTATTGCAGAAATGCGCGTTCCGGAAGGCATCCAGCAAGGTATTTTGGCACCGGCTAGAGCTTGGTTGCTCGATGCTCAGCCTGTGATTGAAGGCCATCTCTCTGACGATCCATCGCTACGGAAAGCCCAAATGCGCGAAGCTGTTATGAAGGGTCGTATGCGGGAAGCGGTTAGGATTATCAAGAAGGAACTCACAAGAGGTGCCGCTGAGCTAGAAGGCGGCATACTTGCTGTTGTTCGTTGCCGACCCGGTGAAGATATTAAAGATGCGTATGAACTTGCAAAGATGATGCGCGGAGCGTATTATCGGGGGCCAAACGGCCCCCGCGACTTGCGCCCTATAATGTCAGCTTTCGTAGGGGGGAGCGCGGAGCGTCAGTCAAGGCGTGATCGCGATGAGACGCTCAAATATTTTGAGCAAGGTAAGCTGAACGTGGTGACCAACGTCAGATTACTTGAGATGGGGTTTGACGTCGATCGTGTAAAGCTCTGGATTGATTTGGCTGACGGAAATGAAGTCGATGTTACACAGGGCGCCGGCCGAGCACTTCGGCTTATGGTTGACGGTGATGGCGAGATTATTCGGGGCAAGGACGGTAAACCTATCGAGGCACACCTGTACAGTTTTGTAAACCACGATAGGGGTGAACGGCAGTTTACGGTCTTGAACGTCTTGGGTGTGGAACAGTCTGGCCAGGGTGTGGAACACTCCGGTCGCCCAGAGGCCCCCATACCTAAGCCGAGGATGTTACGACCAGATCGTCAGCCGACCACAAGACCCGATAACGAACTCGAAGTCCGTGATGTCGTGACGACCGTTGTGGGCTCGATGGCAGTTACCAATGAGCTGCAAGCTGAGCTTAATCCCGCCGAGACGCATAAGACTCCTATTAACCCCTTGGCCCCGAGCGGTTACCCTAACCAATCGGGTCTTGACGAATTTATTGATACATTCGGCTCAGGCATGGAAGTACCTCCGCTAGAAGCGGCCCGTATACTCGGAGTCAGCTTGCCGACCCTAAGGAATATGATATGGAGTAGATATGGTGATCATAATCATATCCCCACCCTTGGTAATGTCAAAGAAATGCTAGAGGATAGCCCGCTGCTGCGGGCGCCAACATTGCCTAGATCGGGGTACACCTATATATCGCCCCGTGATTTGGCCATTCGGCGCTTTGCCAGACAAAACAGAATTTCGCTAAGTCGTTTTACTGATATAGACGGTATTGTTAAATTCTATATGTCCAACGAGGACTTGTACCGTCTTTTGGATATGTTGGGATAACGTAAAGGATTAAGAGGGTGATTATGTCCGAAATACCAGATTTTTTTGATAGGCCTAGATTGAGCGAGACAGGTGGTTGGACAGATAGGGGCTTTGATGGTTACGACATAGAGGGTATTGTGCCGGAAAGTCCTCACAACGGCCATACGGATGCTCCAGATTTGGGGCCGCCTGTAAGGGCGACATCGTTGGTTGAGGGCCGTCCACCGGTTGATGTTATAGAAATGAAGAGTACGCCACTGCAGGATACAGGAAGGGATACGTCTAAACATCATATAGAAGGTCAGGTTGCGGGACGGCCGGTTAGTTTGATAGCGAGAAAATATGAGCAGCGATACGTTGAGGCATGGAAAGCTTACCGTGAAGCAGGCCTGCCGGTGGTCCCGACGCTGCGGGTTGACCCGGTTCGAGATCGCCTGATTATGACCGATTTAAAGGCGGATGGGGGTGAACTCTATGGCAAAAATCTGTCACTAACGCTCAACGATGAATTGCCGCGGGACCGTCCACCCAATCCTGCCGTAGATGAGCATTTTCTACGTTTGATGAGTGGCGAGGATAGGGGGAAGGTGGTAGACAGAGTATTGGATATTGGGGAGCAGGCAACGGCACAGCGTATTGTGCTTCCAATTGATGATCCTCTTGAACTTAAGGTAAGCCCTGATGGACGATGGGAAGTATTGAGTGTCGACCTCGCACTTGGTTACCGATGGAAAGCTCCTACTCCAGAGGATGAAGAATTTATTGGTTCTGCGAATTATACTCGTGTGAGGAATTTTCTTGGCCGGCTTGGGTATATTGCTGAGCGTTTGGCCCAACGGCAGCGCGAACATTAAATCTGCAGACAGGAAGCTGCCGATATGGTATAACTATCGGGATCACTCTTGAAAGGAGGATTGCATCCGGACAACAGATGTCCTGGTTTTTACATTATTGGCAAACGAAAGGCAGTGTGAGGATCGTGCGCAGGACAGACCCACTTGCAGGTAAGTTGATCGAAAGACTCCGAACCGCTTGTCTTCCGGCACAGCTTGTTGCGGAGTACACCACCACAAAACCCTCCACCGTAGGAGATTGGCTCGGTCAGGGACAGCCGCCGCGAGGTGAGCGTTTGAACCGGCTTCAGCATATGCTGGCCGTTCTTGGCATTGCCTCGCCTGAGCTTGACCTTGTGCCTGACTTTGGCCGCTATGTTGGCCGTCTGATGGCGTTCGGTCTCATTACGTTGACGCAGGCGAGGGATATCCTGGGTGGTGTCCACGAAGGAGCGGTCTTTCAGACCATTCGCGGCGAACGCGACCCGTGGGGTGACGACATCGAGAAGAAGCCCAGGAGGACGCTTGACGAGCTGATGATGCTGTACGGCGGATCCTTGGCTGAAGCCGAGGAGAGGCTGCGCAGCAGGTTCGCCAAATTGGGTTACCCGGCTGCAGGAACGTTCCTCCCGGCCGCTACGCCCATGACAGTCCCGACCCAGGCCAGTCCGGATGCTCCTAGCAAGTTCCAGTTTCTGCTGGAGTCTGCCCGGACACTCGGAAGCATCCTTCCGCTTCTGAGGCATCTGGCTTCGGACGCCTGTACTCCCGAGGACCGCGCGAGTCTTCGCAACCTCCTTGGTGAGGACGGGATGTTCGAGCTGTCTAACCTCGTCAATCAGCTGTGCGGCGAACGCGCCCGAAACACAGGGAGGTGAACACTTTGGCGCCCAAGCGGGGAACCAAAGTTGTCAAAGCAACCGGACCGGCTAATACGGATCAGGACGACCTGGGGCTTCACCTGGGAGAGTCGCTTTTCCGTTTCTCTAACACCTATCCAACGCTGGACCTCACCCTGGTCGAAGCCACCCAAAATGCCATTGACGCCGATGCTGAGAAGGTTTTTATTGGCGTTGACTTCCGCTCGCGTGAGATCATCGTCCTTGACGATGGCACAGGCGTAACACGGGATAAATTCCGTGAGGCGCTGCGGAGTATTGGCAAGGGCATCAAGAAGTCTGGCAGCTTGGGACGATTCGGTCTCGGCCTCATCTCGCCCCTCACCAAGTGCGGCCATTTTACGTTCGCCAGCCATCCGATTGGTATGCGGATAGGGAATGTATGGCGTTTTGAGGGCGAAGCTATCCGCAAGATGCACGAGGGCGGTCAAGTTCCGCGAGAGCAAGTAGAAATGCTTCCTCCGCTGCCTCCGCAGTTCGTGCAGGTCGCAGGCCAGCTCTACGCCAGGTGGCGTACCATCGTCCACATGGTTGGTGTCCACGATGACAAGATCGAGGACTTCACCGACCTGGACGATCTCGAAAGCGACATCCGGACCAAGCTGAGCATCGGCATGATCCAAAAGAACACCGTGGTCACAGTGATGGCCATCGGCAAGGACGGCAAAGCAGAGACGCGTGAGATCAATCCACTTCGGTTCACCGGAGAAAAGCTGAAGGTATTTACGCATCACGAGAAGGGCTGCGGCCTGGTTACCTTTGAACTGCACCAAGCCCCCAAGGCGGGCGGCATCCGGCGAGGAATCGTCCTGGTTCGCCGTAGTGATGACAACTCCCCCATCCCCTGGCGCGACTTTGTTGTTCAGGCTATGGGCAGCAGGAAACTGCCGCTTGTCAAGGAGGCGTTTGACGCCCTAGGTTCAGGCTACTTCGAAGGCGTGATCCACGCCGAGAACATCGTTCTCGACGAACGTCGGACATGCTTTGTACGGGGACCGGTGCTCAATTCGTTGTACGTGGCAATTTACGCCTGGTACCTTACGGTAGGTAAGGCACTCTACGAGAGCGAGTACGAGGCCCGGCGCGACCAGCGCTACCAAAACCTCGGCGAGCAATCGTTGAGGCGCGTCATGAGTGTGCTGAAGGACAGCAATGTCTTCGCTACGCTGGCACGCCGCCTGCATGGTGTTCTGCCCGAAGGCAACGATATACGTCCACTGCCATCGACCGACAGCCGGCCCAAGCCTGGCGATCCGCGTCAGCGCAGCGATTCGCCACGGGAGCGCGTGGTCGCCAACCCGCCCAAACCCAGGGAGCGAAACCCCCGCCACCAGCCACAAGGGGTTACCCTGCAGTTTGCCTACGAGATGCTGCCCCAGTCTAACAGGCTGTGGGAGTTTACCCTCGACGGTGTCTTGACGTTTAATGTTCGGCACCCGGTTTGGGTAAAGCTGGACGAAACGGGCGGCAAGCATACTGCGCGCAACGATCGTCAAATCATGCACCTCCAGGAATGGTTGGCCTTCAAACTGCTCCTGCTACTCGAACAGTATGACGACCCCGGCTTCGAGCTAGAAGTCGCGCGGACTTCCGTTGACAAGGAGGTCAGGTACTACGCCGAAATGTTTATTGCCACTATTAGGTAACCGGAATGCACCTCAAGAGTGACCAGGCCATGTAATTGCAGGCCTGAGGCGGATGGCTCTGTGAGCGTCAGCTGAGTCGCAACCAGCGACCAACAGACACCCTCACACCCATCCGCCGCTCACTCCCTTAGCACATATAGGTTTATTGTGTACTGAGGAAGTGAGCACGAGTATGAAGGTGCGATTACTCGGCGAACAGCCGTAGGCTTGCCGCGGCGTCAACGTTTTTCCAGGCGTACTTTGTTTTGCGCAAGGCATCCTTTAGGGCTCGTTCGTCGTCGGCTTCGAACCCTATCAGTACCGACCCTTCATCGGCGCCCTGTCCCCGGTAGTGGAACAGGCTGATATTCCAGATGCCGCTGACGTCTTCCAAAAAATCGGCAAGTGCGCCGGGGCGTTCGGGGAAGCTTATCAGATATAGGTGCTCCCGTATGGTTTCGGGGGATGGGCCGCCGATCATATGACGGACGTGCTCCTTGGCAATGTCTTCATACGAGAGGTCTATGTAGGCATACCCATGTTGTGACATTTTGTCCGTAAATGTTTTTTTATCGGTCAGGCCTTGGAGGCTGATGCCAACAAAAATGTGAGCTTGGCCCCGTTGTTTGAGGCGATATCCGAGCTGGGTTATACCGTAATCGTCAACAACGTCCCGGCAGAAACTACGCAATGCGCCGGGTGATTCTTTCATTTGCACGGCAAAGAGGGCTTCTTTGCCGCTGCCCAGCAGGGTTCTTTCGGCAACAAATTGCAGGCGCTCAAAAGTCATATTGGCGCCGGAACAGATTGCAACTGCCTGGGCAGAGCTCATGTCGTGCGACTTGGCATACTTGGTGATTCCAGCGACGCCGAGCGCTCCGGCTGGTTCGACTATGCTCCGGGTTTCTTCGAAGGTTGCTTTGATGGCCGAGCACAGCTCATCGGTGCCGACAGTGATGGCCCCGTCTACAAGGTCCTTTACGATTCCAAACGTATGTTCGCCCATTTGTTTGACGGCCACCCCATCGGCAAAGATGCCGACGTAGGGCAGCGTAATCCGCTTGCCGGCCTTAAGCGAGGCTTGCATGACATTGCTGTCCTCTGGTTCGACACCGATGATTTTGACTTTCGGACGAAGGGCTTTTACGTACTGGGCAATGCCGGCGATCAGGCCGCCGCCACCGACTGGCACAAAAATATGGGTGACACCAGGCAACTGCTCGACAATCTCCCGCCCGATAGTCCCCTGACCGGCGATGACAAGGGGGTCGTCAAAGGGGTGAATATAGGTCCGGCCGGTTTCTTTGGTGCGTTTCTTGCAGTACTCTGCAGCGTCCGAATAACTGTCTCCTGCCAGCTCTACTGCAGCGCCGTACGATGTAACGGCCTCGACTTTGATGGCTGGCGTAGTGCGTGGCATGACGATAAGGGCGGATATGCCCAATTTTTGGGCCGCTAAAGCCACGCCCTGGGCATGATTGCCGGCGCTGGCAGCGATTATGCCGCGCTTTTTCTCTTGGGTAGCCAGTTGGGCGATCTTGTTGTATGCTCCGCGGAGCTTAAAAGAGTGCACTGGCTGCAAATCTTCTCTTTTAAGATAGACTTTCGCACCGAGCTGGCTACTGAGCTTGGCCGCCCTGTCCAATGGGGAGCGAAGGGCTACATCGTATACTTGCGCCAGGAGCGTTTGTTTTGTTGCGTCGTTCATGGTTATCCTTTGATGGCGTGGCGTTTAGTAGAGACGCTATGGACGTCGATTAACTTTTCGAGTTGGTATTGAATTTGGTCAGGACGGGGGACATCATAGGCGTCGACCACAATCATGGACCACGGATCGCTTCTATCTTCCGTAGCTGGAGGTATAACCTGCAGCGAGCGTATATTGCATCCCCGGCGGGCAAAGACCTGCGTTATGCGGACCAGCATACCGGGTACATCCCGGGCTTTAAGGGTAAAAGTGTAATCTATATGGCTCATTTTTAGGTGCTCCCCGTAGGTTTGGCTAATTTTGTCGTAGGCGGCGAAATGATCATATCGGTCAAGGGCGCGCCAGCCGGCACCATGGGGAATACGTTCTCTGTTTTTATGACCTCGGCATTAATCAAAACCGGCTTGTCACGGACGTCCATCGCCTCCCGCAGCTTGTCTTCGACATCTCCGGGACGGTCAATTTGTATGGCAGCCGCGCCGTATGCCTCGGCCAGTTTGCAAAAATCAGGATTGCCCTCCAGATCTACGCCGCTTTCGCGGTTGTCATAGAACAGTTCCTGCCACTGGCGGACCATCCCCAGATAGTGATTATTAAGGACGACGATCTTAATGGGTAATTTGTGGATGCAGGCGGTGGCTAATTCGTAAAGCGTCATCTGAAAGCCGCCGTCGCCGACAAATGCGACCACCGTCTTATCGGGATGGGCAAACTGGGCCCCAATCGCTGCCGGAAGCCCGAAGCCCATGGTTCCCGCACCACCCGAAGACAGCCACCGTTCGGGCTCGTCGGTCTTATAGAATTGCGCCGCCCACATCTGGTGCTGGCCAACGTCAGTGGCCACGATCGCTTTGCCGCCAGTAAGCCGGTAAAAAGTGTCGATAACCTGTTGCATCGTCAGGCCGCGGGTCGTGTCGTACGTGAGGGGGAATCGCCGCCGATACTCATCCAAATGGGCGTTCCAGACGGTATGGCTGGTTTTGGCTGTCGCTTTTTGTAAGGCGCGAATCGCATCGCAGGCATCAGCGCGCACCGAGACGTCTGGTTTGATCGTCTTGCCCAGCTCGGCGGCGTCTATATCTATGTGCGCAATGAAGGCATTCGTGCAGAATTTGGCCGGGTCGCCGATAATGCGGTCATCGAACCTTGAGCCGATACAAAGCAAAAAGTCGCATTCCACGACGGCCTTGTTGGCATATGCCGTGCCGTGCATGCCTAGCATACCGAGAGCGAGGGGGTGTGACTCGGGGAAGGCACCTTTGCCAAGTAATGTCGTAGTAACCGGCGTATCCATAAACTCGGCCAATTCTTTAAGAGCCGCTGACGCACCGGCAATAAGCACGCCATGCCCCGCCAATATGAGTGGCCGTTTGGCTTTGCGCCACGCCGTAGCAACCTGTTTGGCCTGACTAGCGTCCACTTGATACTGATGGACATATGCCGGCAGGTCGGCCGCTTGCTCCAGCAAACCGGTAAACGGCGCCGAGCTGACATCCTTGGGAACGTCAATAAGTACCGGTCCGGGACGACCCGTGGTCGCCAGATGGAAGGCTTCCTGGACTACTCGCGGCAGGTCGTTCGTCTCCTTTACAAGATAATTGTGCTTAACAACTGGCATGGTGATATTAAAAATATCTGCTTCCTGGAATGCGTCAAAGCCGAGCATCGGACGTATCTGTTGGCCGGATATGACCACCATCGGCACACTGTCCATGTGGGCGGTCATCAGTCCGGTCACGACATTTCCTGCACCAGGTCCGCTGGTTACCAATACTACGCCAGGCTTGCCGGTCGCCCTGGCGTAACCGTCGGCCATGTGGGCCGCACCTTGCTCATGGCGGACAAGAATAAGCTTGATTTTCGTGCCAGACGTCTGAAGCGCGTCAAATAGCGGGATGGCAGCACCGCCGGAGTAGCCAAAAATATACTCAACGCCCTGCTTTTCCAGGCTTTTGATAATTGCTGTCGCACCGTCCATGGCTATGTCCTCGCCGCCAGGGCGATAGCCTCGATTTCTACCTTGACGGGCGTATTGCCGGCGACGCGGGGGAGTTCTTTGACGCATACAGTGCTCCGGGCCGGCTTAGGGTCACCAAAGAAACCGACGTACACTTGATTAACCGTGTCAAAATCATCGCCGTCAGTTATAAAAACAGTCGTTTTAACTATGTCGTTTAAGCTCGAGCCGACGCTTACGAGAACGTTTTTTAGATTGACAAGGGCCTGTTCGACCTGTTTGGCAGTGTCGGCGGAGGCTGTTTTGGTGATCGGATCGATACCAACCTGCCCTGAAACAAAAATGAAATCGCCTGCTTGACGGACGGGGCTATAGGGGCCAAATGTAGGTTTTTGATTGTTTTCCATGTCCAGATTACCTCTATGTCATGTTTAAAAATAAAACCGCCCGCTCATCTGTTGTGGTGGCGGGCTGTGTTGCTATTTTGGGTAATGAGCGTTTATGCGGCGGCTCGTGCAACACAGCCTCGACCGAGGACGATAATACTCACGAGAATAATGTTGTGTGCGCCTGTGCTCATAGTAGGTATTTTGTCAGTGTACACCCAAATTTGACCCAGGTAAAACGATTTCTTTTTTTAATGTAAATCATTTACAATAAACGTACCATGAGATATAGTTGACGGTGTAATCTATGGAGCAGATATGGGCAGCGATACCCGCGCCACCAAGTACAGCAAAGCGGTTGAAATAGCCTTAAAGAAGGCAGGCCATGCGTCCAATGCTGAGCTTTTGACTATACTGCGCCACTCTTTTCCGGAGCTGAGCGCTACTACCGTGCACCGTGTTACGGCGCGTTTGGCTGAGCGCGGTTTAATTGGGGTTGCTCCGCCGACGGCAGACGGTTCGATGCGTTACGACGCCAACGTCGTTTCGCATGACCACTTTATCTGCCAGGGGTGTGCCAATATCCGCGATCTACATGTCGCTCCGACCCTGATTCCACAGATAGAAGCAGCGCTTGGCGGTTGTAGGATTAGCGGCCGGCTTACCGTTTCGGGGATATGTGCCCACTGCTTAAAAAAGAATAATAATCCAAATCGGAAGGAGAATATATGAAGAACGTAACTGTATACAGTACCAGCACATGCCCTTACTGCGTAATGCTTACGCGATGGCTTAAGGAGAAGGACATCAGATTTACCGAGTACAAGGTGGACGCCAATCCCTATGCCGCGCAAGTAATGGTCAGCTTGAGCGGTCAGATGGGCGTACCATTTACGACCGTCGAAGACGACAAGGGTAATATGACCAAGGTGCTGGGCTTTGATGTTAGCAAGCTCTCTGGAGCTTTGGAAGTACCCGCATAATTTGACTGTCTGCTTTGCAATTTAGTTCAGCTTACGCTTAAATAACGGTAATGGCAAAATCAAAACCAAAGTCCTCAGGCACTGCGTTCGACGGCGTATACCTCTTTAAGATGGTTCTATACTTATTGCTTGGGTCAGTGTGGCTCAAAGCGAGTAACGGGCAAGATATCGATGTCGGCATACCGATTGGGCTTATCATTGGATTGGTCTTTACGCTGCATGAGCATTTTCAGATCGACCGTAAAATCGAGTACGCAGTCATGCTTGTAGCTATGCTTTTCGGCTATTTTGCTCCGTACGGTTTGTACGTCAATTTCTAGAGCTCGTAACAAGGGTAGATTATTGACTTTAGAGTACATAAGTGTTATAATTATCACTCATGGAATATGAGCGTTTCAATATTGCCTCAGAGAGTATCCCTGAGCTCGGTGAGTTGACTGCAGCAACAGACTTGCTGTGGTCAGCGGCGCAGGGCGCCGCGCCTAACCAATATCCAGGGTTTGAGGTGACGCACGACGGCGACACAGCTGCCTTTACTATGCACCATTCGCCAACCATGCACGACCGCGTCGCGCTTTATCGCGGTTCAGATGGCGTTTGGTGCATTGAAGAACGTCGTCAGCGAGCGGCACTCGAAGACGAGGGTTTTGCCCAGCTTGTCCGTATTACCGCCATTAGTCCGCTCTCACTTGGCGCTAAACCGACACGGATCATTGAACGAACAAATCCTGCGAGTGCCGGGGAATTCATAATTGAATCCTGGGGAGAAAGCTCACGTGGTTTGGACGCCGAGGGTTGCGAGCGCCTGCGAGACACGTTGCGTGTGATCCGCGGCGAACGATTAGACCACCAAGGCCCGCCCCATATGACACGTGTTCGGGGCTGGCTGGCTAAAATCGGCGCAGTCTTTCGTTAAGCCCACACGACGCATAATGTAGAATTGTCTACATATTGACAAGAGGTAGCAACTTCTGT
This sequence comes from Saccharimonadales bacterium (SeqCode), assembly GCA_035758825.1. Lineage (GTDB taxonomy): Bacteria > Patescibacteriota > Saccharimonadia > Saccharimonadales > UBA4665 > JARIHD01. The sequence goes on along the minus strand of DASTWA010000008.1, from coordinate 48,785 downwards.
TACGATGTAACGGTATCACAAATTTCTGTACTTGGTGATTTGGGAAGGTCGTTATCTACCAGAGGCGAAACCACCTGGAGCCGAGCGTTTTTATATCTCACATAAGGACGCCCCGGCACAGAATAAAACAGATATGGGAGCCCAAGTGCCCATATGGAGAAACTATGAAAGCATTAATCACTCGAAAGGTAGGCATGACCAGTACCATCGCTGACGACGGTACCGTGACTGCTGTTACCCTGCTTTCCGCTAGTCCTTGTGTAATTACACAAGTCAAAACAACAGAGACGGATGGCTACAAGGCAGTCCAGCTCGGTTTTGAGGATGGCAAGAATACTGCCAAGGCTCAAGCGGGTCACTTTAAGGCTGCCGGTATTACCCCGGCTATTGTCCGTGAGATTCGTGTCGACGAAATCAGCGAAGACCTCAAGGTTGGTGAATCACTCCTAGCGCATGAGGTCTTTTCTGTTGGCGACGAAATCGATGTAACAGGCACGAGCAAGGGTAAGGGTTGGGCTGGTACCATCAAGCGCCACAACTTCCACCGCGGCCGCAAGACCCACGGTGGTCGCTCATACCGCCGCGTCGGTTCTATCGGTTCTATGTACCCTCAGAAGATTTTTAAGGGCAAGAAGATGGCCGGCCAGATGGGCGCTGAGCAAGTAACGGTCAAGAACCTCAAGGTTGTTTTGGTTGATCCGGAAAACAACGTCATCGGCGTAACAGGTGCTGTACCTGGCCCACGTAAGGGTATCGTCATTATCAAGGAGGCTAAGTAATATGGCCGCTACAACTGCACCAACATACACAAAAGCCGGCGCAAAGGCAGCAACCGCTGCTAAGCTTGACGCTGCTGTTTTTGCTGTCATGCCAGAGAACCACGAGCTCCTCAAGCTTGCTTACACTGCATACCTAGCTAACGGCCGCGAAAACTTGGCAAAGACCAAAACTCGCGGTCTCGTTCGTGGTGGTGGTAAGAAGCCATGGCGCCAAAAGGGTACTGGCCGCGCACGTTTCGGTTCATCCCGTAACCCAATCTGGCGTGGTGGTGGTATCGTCTTCGGTCCAACCGGCGAAGAGAACTACACCAAGAAGATGCACGTAGGTGCTAAGCGCCAGGCTATCCGCCAGGCTCTCAGCCTTGCAGCCGCCGAAGGCCGCATCAAGGTTGTCGAAGAGTTCGTTAACAAGGACGGCAAGGTTGCCGAAACTGTTAAGTTCCTGAACAAGATTGACGCGACCGGCTCTGTACTGCTTGTTTTGGACCACAAGGACGAAACTACTGCCCGTGCCACTGGCAACCTGCAAAACGTCAAGGTCGTCCAGGCTAACTACGTGAACGTCTTCGACGTACTTAACAGCGATGCTATCGTGGTCACCAAGAAGGCTCTTGAGATGATCAACGACTGGCTCGGTGCTAAGACCAAGGAGGAGAAGTAATGGACAAGTTCATGGTCTTAAAGCCACGCATCAGCGAGAAGACTTACATGATGGCCGAAACCAGCCGCACCTACGTCGTAGAAGTGCCAAATAGCGCCAACAAGGACACTGTCGCCAAGGCTGTAGCCGCCCAGTTCGGCGTAACTGTCGAAACCGTTAACATCGTTAACGTCAAGGGTAAGGCTAAGCGCACCGTCCGCAAGGGTGGCCGCCCAATCATGGGTAAGCGCTCTGACTTCAAGAAGGCTTATGTCACCTTGAAGCAAGGCGACAAGCTGCCATTCTTCGCTGACCCAGAAGAAGAAAAGAAGGCCGACGCCAAAAAAGACAAGAAGTCGGCAAAGAAAGAGAAGGAGACTAAGTAATGGCTATTAAAGCTTATCGCCCAACCACTCCTGCTCGCCGCGGTATGACCACTCTGTCAACGAGTGACATTACCACCAAGAAGCCACTGCGCTCCCTTATTGTTGCCAAGCGCGCCCAGAACGGCCGCAACAACCAGGGCCGCATTACCACCCGCCACAAGGGTGGTGGCGCACGCCGCTTCTACCGCTTGGTTAACTTCAAGCTCGAAGCCGGTACTACTGCTGTAATCGAGCACATCGAGTACGACCCAAACCGCTCAGCACGCATTGCACGTATTAAGGACCAGAACGGTACCTACCACTACATCATTGCTGCCAACGGCATGCAGGTCGGCCAGACCATCGCCAGTGGCGAGGAAGCTCCAATCGAGAACGGCAACCGCCTGCCGCTCAAGAGTATTCCTGTAGGTTCTACCATCCACGCTATCGAAATGCAGCCAGGCAAGGGCGCCCAAATGGTTCGTTCTGCCGGTAACGGCGCACAGCTGATGGCCAAAGAGGGTGAATACGCCCAGGTACGCCTCCCATCCGGCGAAGTCCGTTTGGTTAACATGGAATGCACCGCCAGTATCGGCGTTGTAGGTAACGAACAGCACCAGAACGTCAAGATCGGTAAGGCCGGTCGTAAGCGCCACATGGGTGTACGCCCATCTGTCCGTGGTGTCGTTATGAACGCTGTTGACCACCCACACGGTGGTGGTGACGGTGGCCGTCACCGTATGGCTAAGGCGCCTCGAACTCCATGGGGTCAGAAGACTCTTGGATTCAAGACCCGCCGCCGCAAGAGCACCAGTCAGTTTATTGTAAGAAGCCGTCACGCGGCCAAGAGAAAGTAAGGTAGGTAGGATATGAGTCGTTCACTGAAAAAGGGACCATTTATCGACCCTAAACTTGCCAAAAAAGTGGCTGCGTTAGGTAGCGAAGATCGTACGATCATCAAGACCTGGGCTCGTGCAAGCGTTATCGCCCCCGAGTTTGTAGGCAAAACCTTCGCAGTTCACAACGGCAAGGTACATGTTCCAGTATTCGTTACCGAAAACATGGTCGGTCACAAGCTCGGCGAATTTTCGCCAACACGTAAGTTCCGCTCACACGGCGGTAAATTAGCTAAGGGTAAGAAGTAGGTACGTCATGGCAGTTAAAGCAATCGCAAAAGGCGTAAGCATCAGCCCACGTAAAGTGGCCGTTGTTGCTGCCCTCGTCCGCGGCCGCAGTGTCGAAGACGCCGTTACTATCCTTGAGCACACCCCACGTCGTGCTGCATTGGCAGTTAAAAAGGTTATCCAAAGTGCCGCAGCAAACGCTGACCACAACCACAACCTTAAGCCAGGTACCTTGAACATCACTGAGATCCGTGTAAGCGCAGGCCCACGCCTAAAGCGTTACCGCCCAGCAGCTCATGGCCGTGCACTGCCATTCCAGCGTAAGACTAGCCACATTTTTGTGGAAGTCGACGGCGAGCAGCGCGCCAAGAAGCCGGCTAAGACCGAGAAGGAGGCCAAATAATATGGGTCAGAAAGTTAATCCAATTAGCATGCGCCTTCAGGTCAACAAGGACTGGCGCAGCAAGTGGTTCGTAGGCAAGCGTGAATATGCTAACTACTTGGCACAAGACCTTAAGGTACGCCGCATGATCCAGGACAAGCTTGGTTCACGCGCCGCCATCAACAAGGTTGACATCGAGCGTTCACCAAACCTCGTTACCGTTACTATCTCAACCGCTAAGGCTGGTGTAGTTATCGGTCGTGGTGGCGCCGGCGCTCAGGAGCTAAAAGCCGCTATCGAAAAGATCTACGGCGTAGCTACCCGCGTTAACATCGAAGAAATCAAGAAGCCAGAGCTGTACGCCAAGTTGGTTGCCGAGAACATCGCCCACCAGCTGGAGCGCCGCATGAGCTTCCGCCGCGCTATCAAGAGCGCATCTGCCGCTACCATGCGCGCCGGTGCACTTGGTATCCGCATCGAGGTTGCCGGTCGTTTGAATGGCGCCGAAATGAGCCGCCGCGAAAAGGAAGTAGCAGGTTCAGTACCACTGCACACCCTTCGCGCTGACATCGACTACGCCAACGTCGCAGCTAAGACTGCCGCTGGTATCATCGGTGTTAAGGTTTGGATTTACAAAGGGGAGGCCAACTAATGTTAGTACCGAACCGAACTAAATTCCGTAAGGTTCGCAAGGGTCGTGTAAACGGTCCTGCAACCAAGGGGCACTACATCGCTTTCGGCGAGTTTGCCCTCCAGGCCCAAGGCCACGAACGCATCACATCCCGCCAAATCGAGTCTGCCCGTCAGGCTATGACCCGCTACATCAAGCGTGGTGGTAAGATTTGGATCCGCATTTTCCCACACACTCCTGTGACCAAGAAGCCACAGGACGTAAAGATGGGTAGCGGTAAGGGTAACCCCGAATACTTTGCAGCTAAGGTAAAGCCAGGCACTATCATGTTTGAAATGCAGGGCGTTAGCGAAGAAGTAGCTCGTGAGGCTATGCGTTTGGCAGCCCACAAGTTGCCTGTTAAAACTAAATTCTTGGTGAAGGAGGACGCGTAATATGAAAATCGCTGAAATCCGCAAGCTGTCCACCGCAGAACTCACCACCGAGAGCACCAAATTGCGCGAAGAGATTGCAGAACTTAAGCGTCGCCTGTCATCTGGCGAAGTCCAAAACGTCCGTGTTATCCGCGGCAAGCGCAAGGACTTGGCTCGGGTGTTGACCGTTTTGGGTGAGCAACTCGCAAAGGAGAACATGTAATGGCAAAGACAATCACTGGTATCGTGTCTTCAAAGAAGACCGACAAGACCATCGTCGTTACTGAGCATGTACGCCTGACTCACCCTCTGTACCGCAAACAGTACACGGTGACAAAGAAGTTCATGGCTCACGATGAGAACAACGAAGCTCAGGAAGGTGACAAAGTTGTCATTTCTGAGACCCGCCCGCTGAGTGCCCGCAAGCACTTCAAGCTTGAGCGTATCGTTGAAAAGGCTGGTGTTAAGCACGTAGAAGCTGAAGCCCCAGTCGTAGTCGCTGAAGAAACAAGCGAGGAGGACAAGTAATATGATTCAACAAGAATCACGCCTCAACGTCTGTGACAACAGCGGTGCAAAAGAAATTTTGTGTATCCGAGTACTCGGTGGCACCCGCCGCCGTTACGCCCGCGTGGGGGACATCATTGTAGCGACCGTTAAGGAAGCTAACCCACAGGGTAACGTCAAGAAGAAGAGTGTCGTTAAGGCTGTAGTCGTTCGTACTCAGAAGGAGATCCGCCGCAAGGACGGTTCAACCATCAAGTTCGACGACAACGCTGCCGTCATCATCGGTGACGACAAGTTGCCAAAGGCTACTCGTATCTTCGGCCCGGTTCCACGCGAGCTGCGCGACCTCGGTTACGCCAAGATCATTAGCCTAGCACCGGAGGTACTATAATATGGACAAGCAAATCTTCAAGATTCGTCTCAAGAAGGGCGACACCGTAGTAGTACGCACTGGTAAGTACAAGGGTAAGACCGGCAAGATCCTTGCCACTCACCCTGCAGAAAACAAGGTAACTGTCGAAGGCATCAACATAGTCAAGAAGGCTATCAAGCCTAACCGTGCCAACCCACAGGGCGGCATCGTAGAGATTACCAAGCCAATCTGGGTCAGCAAGGTCGCTATCGTCGACCCATCGACCAAGAAGGCCAGCCGTATCGGCTACACCGTCGACAAAGACGGCAACAAGACCCGCGTCTTTAAGGGCAGCGGCAAGGAGATCAAGTAATGGCAGACAAGAAAGCAACCGCAACAACCGTTCGCCTTCGCGAACAGTACAACACCAAGATTGCTGCTGAACTCCAGAAGGAGCTCGGTATTGCCAACGTGAACCAGATTCCTCGCCTCGAGAAGATCACCCTTAACGTCGGCCTTGGTAAGGCTAAAGATGACAAGAAAGTCATCGAAGCTGCACGCAACACTTTGACCAAGATTTCTGGGCAGAAGCCTGTAGAGACCATCGCCAAGTTGTCTATCGCCGGCTTTAAGCTTCGTGAAGGCAACATGATCGGCCTGAAGGTAACCCTTCGCGGCGACAAGATGTACGAGTTCCTCGACCGCTTAGTAACCATCGTATTGCCACGTCTTCGTGACTTCCACGGTGTAAGCGCCAAGGCATTCGACCGCCAGGGTAACTTTAGCCTCGGTATGGTTGACCAGTCTGTATTCCCAGAACTGACCTTTGACGAAACTACAACTGCCCACGGCTTGCAGGCAGTCTTCACTGTCAAGTGTGAGACTCCAGAGCACTCAAAAGCGCTGCTGACCAAGTTGGGTATGCCATTCGAAAAGCCCGCACGCGAAGCGGGCCAAGTAAAGGAGACTAAGTAATATGGCCCGAAAATCGAACCTCGCCCGTGACGCCAAGCGCCGCAAGATGCACGCCAAGTTCGCTGCCAAGCGCGCTGAGCTCAAGGCACTCGGTGACCAAGAAGGTCTGGCTAAGTTGCCTCGCAACTCAAGCCCAACCCGCCTGAAGAACCGCTGTGTCGAGACCGGCCGCCCACACGCATACATGCGAACCTTTGGTCTTAGCCGTATTGCATTCCGCGAACACGCAAGCAAGGGCGAAATCCCTGGTGTAACTAAGGCCAGCTGGTAGAAAGGAATCAGATGAGCAATATCACTTCAACCGATCCAATCGCCGACATGCTGACCCGCATCCGCAATGCAATCAACGTGCGCAAGGCCGAAGTAACAATGCCACACTCAAAGGCTAAGGAAGCTGTTGCTGACTTGCTAAAGAAGAATGGCTTTGTATCTGACGTTAAGGTTAGTGACCTTAGCGTTGGCAAGGATCTTAAAATTGTTATCAACGAAGAGCACGAGAATGCTCGTATTACCGAAATTGTCCGTTTAAGCAAGCCCGGCCGCCGCTACTACGCAGGCGCTGCCGAAATCCCTGTCGTCAAACGCGGCCGTGGTGTGGTTATCGTATCGACCTCTAAGGGTATGATGACCGGCCAAGAAGCCAAGAAGCACGGCATTGGCGGTGAGCTTATTTGCAAAGTTTACTAGGTTTAAAATAAGTAAGAAGGAAATCAGATGAGTCGAGTAGGAAAACTACCCATCAACATCCCAAGTGGTGTGACAATCACTGTCGACCCCGATTTCGTTACTGTTGCAGGTGCCAAGGGTACTCTCAAGCAGTTCACGATGCCGGGCGTTACCGTTACTGTTGACGGCAACGTGGCTACTGTTACCCGCCAAAACGACGAAGCCGTCAACCGTGCCAAGCACGGCCTGATGCGCGCCCTCGTCGCCAACATGGTTACCGGCGTAAGCCAGGGCTTCAGCAAGCAGCTGGAGATCAACGGTGTTGGTTACCGTGTTGCAGCACAAGGTGCAGACCTCAAGTTTAACCTTGGTTTCTCGCACGATGTTATTTATAAACTTCCACAAGGCGTAACCGCTACTATCGAACAGAACAAGATTACTGTTACTGGTATCGACAAGCAGCAGGTTGGCCAGGTTGCTGCCGAAATCCGCGCACTCAAGAAGCCTGAACCTTACAAGGGCAAGGGCATCAAATACGCTGACGAGCGCATCCTCCGCAAGAGTGGTAAATCAGGTAAGGATAAGTAGGTAAGAGTATGAACAAGCTAGCACACAAGCTTCAGAGCCGCGCTCTGCGCAAGAACCGCGTACGCTCGACCGTTTCAGGTACTACCGAACGCCCACGCCTGAGCGTACACATCAGCAACCGTCACATTACCGCGCAGGTAATCGACGACACTTCCCACAAGACCGTCGCCTTTGTATCGACTGTTGGCAGCAAGGCTGCCAAGGGTTCGATGGTAGAGCGCGCCGAATGGGTTGGTACCGAAGTTGCCAAAAAAGCCAAGGCTGCTAAAGTCAACACAGTTGTCTTCGACCGCGGTGGCCGTATTTATCACGGCCGCGTCCAGGCACTTGCTGACGCAGCCCGTAAAGCAGGATTGGAGTTCTAATCATGGCTGAGAATACTACAGCTACACCAGCAGCTCCTCAGGCCCAGCAAGACCAGCGCCAGCAGCGTGGCCCGCAAGGTCGCGGCGGTCGTGGTCAGGGCCAAGGTCCCCGTGGCCGTCGTCCTGAGGTAGCTCCAGAAGAAAAGCAGTTCGATGAGCGCGTTGTGCACATCGACCGCGTTGCCCGCGTCGTAAAGGGCGGCCGCCGTTTCCGCTTCCGTGCACTCGTCGTAGTGGGTGACCGCAAGAACCGTGTGGGCATTGGTATTGCCAAAGGTGCAGATGTTACGGCTGCCGTTACCAAGGCTACCGATGTAGCCAAGAAGCACTTCATTACCGTGAACGTAAAGAACGGTACGATCGCCCACGAAGCAGAGGCTAAAGTCGGCGGTGCACGCATCCTGATCAAGCCTGCTTCACAGGGTACCGGTCTTATCGCCGGCGGTACAGTGCGTACCATCCTCGAAGTCGCCGGCATCAGCAACGCCTTGAGCAAGTCACTTGGTTCAACCAACAAGGCCAACACTGCTTATGCAACGATCGAAGCCCTAAAGAGCATCGTTCCGCGTGAACAGTGGGTTACTGCCAAAGAAAAGCCAGCCAAGAAGGCAGCAAAGACGGAGGCTAAGTAATGAAGTTTAACGAACTCAACATCTCAGCCAACAAAAGCGGTAAGCGCGTTGGCCGCGGTATCGCCGCTGGCCAGGGTAAGACCGCCGGCCGCGGTACCAAGGGTCAGATGTCCCGCACTGGCGCCAAGCGTAAGCCAGGTTTCGAAGGTGGTCAGAACCCACTGATGCAGCGCCTTCCTAAGCTGCATGGCTTTAAGGCCTTTAAGGCTCCTGTCGAAGCCGTCTACACTGGCGACCTCGACGCCCTGAAGGGTACGATCGATACTAACGTATTGGCCGAGGCCGGTCTGATTTCTAACCCATACGTCCGCGTTAAGCTGATCGTTAAGGGTGAAGTGACCAAGAAACACGATGTAAAGCTGCAGGCTGCCAGCGAATCTGCTATCGAAGCCATCCAAAAGGCTGGCGGCAGTTTCGAAAAAGTTGCCCGCGCCGCCCGTCCGGCAACCCGTCGCAAGAAAGAAGACTAGTGTAGTCTTAACCTCTGACGAACAAAACAGCCGCTCGTAATAGAGCGGCTGTTTTTGTGTCTAGATACGAGAGTGATCGTGGGGAGGACTGACATGTCGGGCAGAAAGATAGCGGCGCGGGCGCCGGAAAGCGGATTCGTCGTAGTGACGCAGCGGGTGGACCTTAGCCGATGAGCATAACGGCAAATGCAAAGTAGATTATGACGCTAATAAGGTCTTGTATAGCAGTAGCTAATGGTCCACTCCCCAGTGCCGGATCTTTGCCCCTTGCCTTGAACAGCATTGGAATGGTAGCCGCCAGTACGGCCGCAACGGTACTGGCGGTAAATAACGAAAGCCCTACGACGATTCCGAGTGCCACGGATTGGCCGATGAGTCCTGCGCCAATGCCGCCGAGTATTCCCACTAACGCGCCCAATGTCATGCCGACCAGCAGTTCTTTAAGAAGGTAGGCGTGGTACCGGATTTTCATAGTTGCTAAAGCTCGAACGGTTATTGCTTCGGACTGAGTGCCGACTGAGTCGGCGATGTAGGCGACGACCGGAATAAAGTAAGCCAGGGCGACCGTATGCTGTAACGATTCTTCGAAAAAGCTCGAAACCAAGCCTAAGCCCAGCCCGGCAGCTAGGCCGACGATCAACCAAGGTGTCCGCATCCTGACGATGAGCCCGGTCCGCTCAGAGGCGAGCCGGGCAATCTGCATGCCTTTTCGGCCTTTCCGGATTCCTGAAGCCAGCAGGGCGTCTTCGATGTGTTCGGCGTGCATGATGCCAATGATATTCCGGGCTGTCACAGCCCCAAGCAATATACCCTCACTATTTACCACCGGAAGTACCGCATCGTTATCTTTTACGGCAATAAAAACAGCTTTTTCTTGATCATCGTTAGGATGCAATACATCCGCAGGAAGGCGCATTAGCTCGCTGGCTTTCGTAGCGCGGTCATGATGGATCAGGGATGCGAGGTCGATTATTCCAAGCAATCTGCGTTCGGCATCGACGACGTACGCTGTGCGGATGCTGTCCCACGAGTCCTTGGTGATGTGGTGCAGCATATCCTGCAAGGGAGTATCTGCGGTAAAAGCTGGAATATTTAAAGACATAATGTTGCCAATAGTTTCGGCTGCATATGCATGTGTTTTTGGTTGCATGACTCTAGTATAGGACAGAATGGCAAATAGGCGGTGCTACTTTACAAATAGGCGGTAATTTGTGGTTTGGCCATAGTATCGGGCCTGGTGAGACGCGTAACTATCGCCGCCGCGGGCCCGACGCATAAGGCCAGTAAATATCTGAGCCCTGAAAGTGGCGGCCCGCAGTCGACGTTCAAGTTGTCGTATTTGGCCAAGTTTGTCCCGTAGCCGTTCCTGTGTTTGATGCCTAAGGGTGGCTTCTTGACCCATTCTGTAAAGGTAACCGGCACTTTTGTTCGGGATAACAGCCGACACTATGGCCATTGCTAAGGCTGCCTGCTGATGGATGCGCTTCTCTTTCTTTAGATAGGGTATTTCTTGTCGCGCTACCTTGTGCTGCGTTTCGGCTGTGTCGGCAGCCTCGCTTAAGTTCTGTTCGGCATATTGGCGGATTGTCGATACTTCCATATCTTTTTCCTCCTGACGCTTATTGTGGCGCATGCTCCTTTATTGCGCTGTTAAATACCTCATAGTGCGTACCTTGACTCTTCTGAGTTTTAATAGTATAATATATGCGCTTTGTTGAGTGCTTATTTAGTTAAGCCGCTCCAAAGTACTTTAACAAACAGATTGAGAATTGAGACAGTCCAAAGTGGCAAACAGCGCTGCAATTGTATGTGCAGCATTGTTTGTCACTTTGTGACGAAAGGGTCATCCACCACCCGCTTAGTCTTCCCGGAGGGAATACAGTGTCCATCCTCGGCAAGATCAGGAACAAGGCTGACAGTCGCAGCAAGAAAAGCGACAGCCGTCTTCGCTCGTGGAACAAGGCCATCTGGATCTTCGACGGCATCGCCGCCTACACCGCGTCGGTGCACTTTTCGCTCATCTGGGCGACGAAGACCTGGGCCATCCTCGGTACCGGTTTCTACGTCTTCATGTCCATGCTCGGCTTCGTCGCCGCAGTGACCCTTGTCATCGGCTGTGTCCTGCGCCTCAAGCGCTGGAGCAACTACAACTACGGCGCCGTCCGGCTACTCATGATCCCCCTCCTGCTCATCATCGCATGGTTTGCCTTCGGGTATTCCACCGAGTACATCCAGGCTGCCTGGAACTTCTCCGACTTTGGCTGACCTAAGGCTGGACTCTCGGACGTAGGCTCTAGGGCCTGAAGTGAGTAGCGAGCGGACCGTGGGTCGACTTGGGCGCCATTTGGTGCATTTCTCCTCGTCTCTTCCCATATCTGTTTGTTATTCGCTTCTGTAAGTGTGTGCTTATACTGACGAGCTGGAAACAGCGAAAAGCGAAGCATGACGTATGGTATAATTGCCGACTGGTTCTTCTACAAATAGAACCGTCAGGTTCTCATACTGTTTCAAATCTCACCACCGCCATAACAGGCAAATTGGAGGCAACCGAATGGTAACGCGAGCAATCGATCTCGCGACGATGGGCCGTGCCTTGCACGATCTGTCGGCCCAGTTCTTGGGAGATGTCGTGTGGAACCCTCAAAATGACGAGCAGGCCAGGTTCCTGGCCTGGTGCGCCGCTAACCGCGAACAGGTCGCCAGTCTTGTCGGCTATAAATCATCGGCGTCGACCGACTATGCTATTCTCAACTGTTTTATGGAGAAGGAGGGATACGGCCCGCAGTTTACTCCATTTGAAGGAGTCGGCATCGCCTCATTATTTGGCGCTACTGTCAACTGGCCTGTCAAGGGAACCTTAGCATCCATTAGTCGGTGGGGGCGGCCAACAGAGACTCTGCGTCACGGTGTGGAAGAGTGCTATTCGGCGTTCCATATTGCGCTGGGTGTTGACGCCTTCGAGGTTCTCGGACTTCAGGATCCCTTGATACGAATCGGAATCAGGGGAGGTCACTACTTGTGGCTCATGAAGACACCCGAACCTACCTCAGACATGGCCCTGGCTAAGCTGGCGCAGATTATGCTGACGTCGGACCGCCTGCCCAACCTTGCCTGGCATAGCGTCAAGATTCCTATGCTGGAGATTGAGGTCCAACCGGACATTTCCTGGCTGATTGGTACCAATACTACAAGCCCTCAGTGCGGCTATCAGCGTATCTGCCAAGTCATTCAGCGCTACCGGCTTCGCATCAACGAGCCAGGTGCTCGTATCATGATCACTCCAAGCTTTGCGGGCAGACGGGAAGACTCCGGGGCGCGGCCCTATGTCTTCGATGACCCGTTCATGGGATTTTTTACACAATCAGAGAGCGGGATTGCAAGGGGTGCATTCTATGCCGACATAGATAGTTGGAGGAATAGCGAAGGCACGCTCGAAGAGATCTGAAGACGCTGACTTCGTCGGGCCTGAGATAGACAGATGAGAATCTTCCCCGGGATGTCGGGTATGTTTAACGTCGCCACAAGCGACACGCATACCCAACATCCCGACCTCATCATGTTTTGACACGATATTGGTAAGTTGTACAATTAGTGTACTTACAATATGGATGCAAATCAGGAACTAATCCAAGCGGCCCCGGAGGCCGACATCGATGATGGGCCTGATTGGCTTTTGCATGCCAAACAGGTTGGAGCTGTTGCCTTGTTGGCGGGTACGACTTTTATTGGCGGATTCGCGGCCGGCATTATGCTGCCGACGCACGCCGAACTTGGCCCGCATGATTCCACAGTGCAGCTCACGCTTGATAACAGGGCGACTGTTGACCTGGGTCCCATCGGATCGATTAGCACAAAAAGCCCTTTGGGCTTAGGGCCTATTGATATTGCGGGAGTAAAAGTCACTGTCAAACAGATTCCAGATGGTGACGGTTCGACATTGGGCGCTGGCGAAATCAGGCAATATGAGCAGTTCTTTACCGAACCGGGCAGAAGGGCCCTTCAGGAATCTGCAACCGATGCCTTGGTAGAACGAGGCATGCAGGCGGGCGGTATCGTCACAAGCGTTACTTTGTTGGGGTACTGGTTGCTGCAACCAAAAGGCCGTGAGGCGATTGCCAAAGCTGCCAGTAGCCGGCGTTCGGTGTGTACTGCATTGCTTGCTGCAGGCGCGCTGACACTCTCGGGCAGTTCGGCCCTCGGCGGTAGTGTCGAACGTCCCGAAAATCAGGTTCTGGCATCTGTTGGCGTACATGATGTGTCGATTGACGGTAAGGTTCTGGAGACTTTAGTAAACAAGTACGGGCCACAGGCGATTAATTATATCCGTGACCTAGATACCTATTATAATGAGATCGAAGACAATCTATTTTCGGCACTAGCCGCTGCCCAAAAGGCAGAAGCAGCTGACAAGGATGGGCTGGCACATATGATCGAGTCCGGAAAGGCCGAAAGTGCCCTTTGGATATCCGACAACCACTGCAATACCGAAACCGCCGCAATTGCGGCTGATGTTGCTCAGAAAATTGATGCAGCCTTTGTGCTTGATAGTGGCGACCAGACCATGGGTGGTACTGAGGCCGAACGATTGTGTGTGTCCATTCTCCCGCAGCGGCTTGGCAGCGAGATACCGATTGTCGTATCGCTCGGCAACCATGACGACCGGCAAGTGACAGCCCGAATGGATAGGGAGCTTGGTTATACCGTCCTGGAGGGCAAACCGACGAAAGTAAAAGGATACACCTTTGTCGGAGACAGCGACGTTATGCGAAGTGCTTTTAATGTACCTTACCGTCAAGACGGATTTGAAACCCTTGCAGAGCAGGGTGAGCGTCTGGCGAACACGGCTTGCAGCGCCTCGGGTATTGATATTGTTATGGCTCACGAGCCGGCCGCCGGTTTGCCCGCGGCCGAACAGACTTGCGCGCCACTGGTGATAAGCGGCCACACCCATCAGGCGACCGAGCCTAAGGTATTTGTCACGCCCGACGGGCAGCGGGTAACCTATCAGATGGTCAACGGCACGACCGGCGGCGCGGCCCCAGATAAGATGACATTCGAAAGCAAGCTAGGACAGGATGCGACCATGATCCAGCTGGTGTTCGACAAATCCAGCAAGGCTCCGCTCGGCTACCGCAGTATTGTGCTCCATCCCGACAAGACGGTGACCATTGGTGCACTGGTGCCGTTCGTACCGCCCGAAAAGTCCCAGGCCCCGGCCGGTTCGCCTGGGCAATCGGTTGGCGCAACCAAGCTGAGCACAAAATAATGCCAAAAATTTATGGTGACATCACGCTTTATTATGTATACTTGGGGTAAGATTTTGACTGTAAGTAGGGTAGAATAGATACATGAATTGGAAGGTTATTGCTCGTTCCTTGAGCCATCAAGATATGCGGAAGCGCATTTTTGTCGTGCTTGGCATATTGCTTGTGTTCCGTATTTTGGCCCATATTCCGGTGCCGCTTAGTGACCCCCAGACGCTCAAGCAGGTTCTCGAAAATCTGTTTGATAATACCAACACGCCGCAACTCCTGAGTTTCATCAACGTCCTGTCCGGCGGTGCACTGGCAAACTTCTCGATCATGATTGCCGGTCTTGGCCCATACATCAATGCTTCCATCATCATGCAGCTGTTGACCAAAGCTATCCCTAAGCTGGAGGCCCTCCAAAAAGAGGGCGAATATGGCCAAAAGAAGATTAACCAGATGACCCGGACCCTTACGTTCCCGCTGGCCATTCTTCAGTCTATTGGTGCCATCTATCTTGTCCGTCAGTCGGCCCAGCAGATCGGCGGTATCGGTGATATTACGGCCAATACTTCTATATTCCAATGGGTACTGATGGTGGCTGCCCTTACCGGAGGTTCGATGCTTCTCATGTGGCTCGGCGAACAGATTACCGAGCAGAGTGTAGGCAACGGTATTTCGCTTTTGATTACCGTGGGTATTGTCAGCAGCCTTCCGGGGGCGGTTGCCAACATCTGGACCAGCGTCTTTGACGGCACCAGTCACTGGTCATTCCTTGGCTTCTGGCTGCCTGTCAACAGGGGTGGATTGTTCGTAGCGTTAGGTATTATTGCGGCAGTACTTCTAACAACGTGGATAGTCGTCATGCTCAACGAGGCGGCCAGACGTATTACGGTCAACTATGCCAAACGTGTCCAGGGTAACCGTACCTATGGAGGTGTCACGACCGTGCTGCCCGTCAAGCTAATTACAGCCGGAGTAGTCCCGATTATCTTTGCGGTCGCTTTTTTGAGCGTGCCGCCTTTTGTAGGCCAGCTGCTCTCCGGCAACAGCAGCGCGCACCTGGCTGATATCGGCAACAAGATGCTCACATGGTTCCAGGCGCCAACGGCGGCCAGCTTCGCTGCTGGAGGTTGGGAGCCGTATATCTACCCGTTTGCGTACTTCCTGCTCGTGTTCCTGTTTACCTTCTTCTACACCAGTATTACCTTTAACAGTAAAGAGATTGCCGAAAATCTGCAGAAACAAGGCGGCTTTATCGAAGGGGTACGCTCTGGTCATCAGACAGAGAAACACCTCAGCAAAACAGTAAACCGTTTGACACTCTTTGGAGCAACTGCGCTTGGTTTGTTGGCAATGGCACCGATCATCGCCCAAGCCTTTATAACGACCAGTATCGCTATCGAGGGGACCAGCGTCCTGATTTTGGTTGCCGTGTCTCTTGAAACGCTTCGTGCGATCGAGTCACGCGCCCTTATGGTTACCTACGACCAATACTCCGACCCGGAATTTTTTACTGACGTCGACAAGAATGCCGAAGCTAGCCCCAAAAAACGTCGCTTCAGTCTCATTCCATTTCGTCATAGTAAGTAAGTATTGCTTTCGCTCTTTCGGACGCATGCCAGGTGGCGTGCGACTCCCGGTCGTGCCGGAAAGCTCATCAGTATACGTACACACGTATAGAGCAATAGACAAAGGATACAAGAAGAGAAAAACGGACAGTCGGCCGGCCCCGAACATCGCGCGTAAGCGCGGACGGGGCCGGCCATTGCCGTTAGCTGTCCAACCGTATGTACTGGCAGGTCAGGTCGCCCTCCCACTTCTTTGCAGCTCGCTCGGTCTTAACGAGTAGCTGAGTTAGGCTGTCGACCGTCGGGCGGGAAGGCGATGCCGGGCAGGAGACACCCCAGTACCGTGGAGGGTCGCCGTAGCTGGCAGCGGACACCAATGTGCCGTTATTGCTGACTTTGATCTGGGCGTCGTCATTCACGGTCTTTCTGTCGCCGGTCTTGTGGTTGATCCGCTCGGTCCCATCCGGGTAGGTCGTCCAGTAGTAGTAGCCCATGCTGGTGAGCTGGGTGTAGAGCACGCGCGCATTGGGGGTGGTCGTACCGTGGAAGTCCGGCTTCATCATGCCGATCGCCATAAGGAGTTCCCCCTCAGGAGAGCTCGCCGAAACGGTGGTTGGAGCCTTCTTTGGGGACTGTCCAATGACGACGGCGGCGCCGTCCTCTGGGGCTGGAGACTCGGGGTGGGCCGTGTAGCCGAACAGGACGCCGACGAACAGGATGACAACACCGACGATCCAATTGATGGGTTTACGCATTGCGAAGCTCCATTCATTGTGTGCCGAAGGCACGGATCGGGGGTAGGACGACTGTATATAGACAGCCGGTCGGCTGGTTGGATCTGATCTCTTGTTCCTTTGTCAAATAGCGTTATACCAGGCCAAGCCAGGATAACCTTATAATTATACCACTAATATTCATATATGTCAATATTAGTACCCCTGTACTCGCTTGGTGGGCGCGATGCCGGTCTTACTCTTAAAATGTGTTGTAATCCAATCTATAACTTGCTATAATCAATCCTTGTTATCTATTTATGGCGAATAAAGAAGTTATCGAGTTAACGGGAACGATTATTGAGACCCTTCCAGGTACTCAATTTCGCGTTGAGCTCGAAAACGGCCATCAAATAATAGCTCATGTCGCCGGTAAGATGCGAAAGCATTACATTCGTATCGTGCCGGGTGACAGCGTTACCGTTGAGTTGACGCCCTACGATCTTACGAAGGGCAGAATCACGTACCGCAAATCATAAACTAAGACTATTCGCGCGAAGGTCTTAGTTTTTTATCAAAATAAGCAGTGAGTCATCGCTGGAAGGAGCATGATCCGCATGAAAGTGCGTGCAAGTGTCAAAAAGATCAGCCCAGACGACAAGCTCGTTTGGCGCAAGAGCCGGGGCAAGGGTCGCAAGGCCAAGCTCTACGTTATCAACAAATTAAAGCCTAAGCACAAGCAGAGGCAGGGTTAGTTATGGCACGAATTTCTGGAGTAACCATTCCTACCGACAAGCAAGTATGGATTTCCCTTACTTACGTGTACGGTATTGGTCGCAAGACCAGCCACGACATCCTGGCAGCAGCTAAGGTAGACCCAACGGTCCGTGTTAAGGACTTGACGGATGCCGAAATCGCCCGAATCCAGGACTACATCAACGAAAACTTCACCGTAGAAGGTGAGTTACAGCGTATCGTAACCGGCAACATCAAGCGCCTGAAGGACATCAACGCTTACCGCGGTCTTCGTCACAAGGCTAACTTGCCAGCACACGGTCAGCGCACTAAGACTAATGCCCGTACCCGCCGTGGTAAGAAGACGACTGTTGGTGGTACCGCTAAGAAGACACCTTCAAAGACTTAGGATAGGTAAAGAGATATGGCAGAAGTAACTACTACAGCAAAGAAGAAAAAAGCCAAGCGCTCTGTACCCGCCGGTCAGGTGCACATTTTGGCAACCTTTAACAACACCATCATTACCTTTACTGACGCTCAGGGCGGCGCACTTAGCGCTTCCAGTGCCGGTGCTTGCGGTTTCCGCGGTTCCAAGAAGGGTACCGCTTACGCAGCACAGGTCGCAGCAGAAAAAGCCGGTCAGATTGCTAAGCAACAGTACAGCTTTTCGAAGGCTGACGTATATGTAAAGGGTGTTGGCCTGGGCCGCGACGCAGCTATCCGCGCACTAAGCGCCCTGGACATCCAAGTAGAACGTATTGTTGACGTAACTGGCGTGCCACATGGTGGCGTTCGACCTAAGAAGGCACGCAGGATCTAATTATGGCACGAGATACACAATCCATCGTTAAAATGTCGCGCCGCGAAGGCTACGCCCTCCACCCGAAGGCACACAAGGCACTCGTTAAGCGTTCGACTACCCCTGGCCAGCAGGGTAACAGCCGTCGTCCAAGCAAGCCAAGCCAATACGCTTTGCAGCTTCGCGAGAAGCAGAAGGTCAAGCGTTTGTACGGCCTTTTGGAGCGTCAGTTCAGTAACTTGATGAAAGAAGCCAGCCGCAAGCAAGGCCAGGCCGGCGAAGTCCTATTGCAGCTGCTTGAGCGTCGCATCGACAACGCGGTTTACCGTGCAGGTTTTGCGCCTAGCCGCCGCGCAGCACGCCAGCTGGTAACCCACGGTCACTTTATGCTGAACGGCCGCCGCATCGACATTCCTTCCGCCCGTCTGCGCCCTGGTGACGAACTCGTCATCCGTGAGCACAGCAAACAGACCGAATACTTCAAGAAGATCGACGATGTCAGCCCAGCACCTAGTAGCACTCCAGGTTGGCTGAGCGTCGACCGCAAAAAATTCGCCGTCAAAGTTACCGGCGTACCAACTCGAGACGAAGCTGAACCAGATATTAACGAACAGTTAATCGTAGAATATTACTCACGCTAAGGGAGGATGAGTTAGATGTCAAAAATGATTCACACACCGGGTCTCGTTCGTGTAGATGACCACAGTGCTACTACTGCTACATTTGCAGTTGAGCCACTGCACAGCGGCTACGGTATGACCCTTGGCAACAGCCTTCGTCGCGTGCTGCTTTCGAGCATTGCCGGCGCTGCTGTTACGAGCTTCAAGATCGAGGGCGTTACCCACGAGTTCACGACCGTTAAGGGCGTTAAAGAAGATGTCGTCGACATCATGCTTAGCCTTAAGGGCGTACGTTTCCGCGTTTACGGCGACGAGCCACAGACCTTGCGCATCGTAAAAGACGGCAAGGGTGTTATTAAGGCTAAGGACATCCAGGTTAACGCCGATGTCGAAATCGTCAACCCAGAACACATTATTGCAACCATCGACGAAGAAAAAACCAAGTTTGTTATGGATTTGGTTGTCGAAACTGGCCGCGGTTACCGCACTATCGAAGAAGGTGCCGCCAAGAAGGCTAGCGACATGATCGCTGTTGATGCCATCTTCAGCCCAGTGCTTCGCGTACGTTACAAGGTCGAGAACACCCGCGTTGGTCAGATGACCGACCTCGACAAGCTGCTGCTTACCATCGAGACCGATGGTTCGATTTCGCCACGTGACGCTTTTGAAGAAGCAGCCGCAATTTTGGTAAACCAATACACCGCACTTGCTGGTAAGACCCGCGTAGAAGCTGCCGAGCAGCTTGTACCATCAGGCCAGGCTGCTACGAGCAGCGCCAGCGAAGGCGACGAGCCTGCAGCCCTCAACACTCCTATCGAGGACCTGAACCTTTCTGCCCGCACCACCAACGCACTCATCAACAACGACATCCACACTATCAAGGATTTGTTTAGCCTGAGTGACGCTGAATTGCGCGACCTGAAGGGCTTCGGTAGCAAGGCTCTGGATGAAGTTAAAGAAAAGTTAGCAGAGTTGGAGCTGTAGAGAATGCACCGTCATCAATATAAAGGCCGAAAACTGCACCGCGAGCGCGACCAACGTGAAGCGCTAGTGAAGGGCCTCGCTGACTCTCTCGTAAAGTACGAGTCAATCGAGACTACTCTTCCTAAGGCCAAAGAAGTGGTGCCTTACGTAGAAAAATTAATCACCAAGGCTAAGAAGGGCGACCTTCACAACCGCCGTCAGGTTATCAGCGGTCTTCAGACCCTGGAATCTGCACACAAGCTGGTTGACGAAGTTGCACCAAAGCTTAAGGGCCGCAATAGCGGTCACCTCCGCATCGAAAAGACTCGTTTGCGCCGTGGTGACAACGCACAGCTTGCCCGCGTAAGCTTTGTTGACGACCTTAACGAAGCCCCGGTAGCCAAGGCTGCTGCCAAGGCGGAGAGGGCTGAAAAGCCTACTGCCAAGGCCGAAGCCAAGCCAGCTAAAACTCCTGCCAAAAAGGTACAGCCTGCGAAGGAGGAGAAGTAATGAAGACCTATAGCGCAAAACCATCTGATGTAACCCGCAAGTGGTATGTTGTAGACGCTTCTGCGGCTCCATTGGGCCGCGTAGCTACGCAGGTAGCTAAGCTCTTGACCGGTAAGGACAAGCCAATGTTTACGCACCACATCGACACTGGTGATTACGTAATCATCATCAACGCTGCCAAGGTACAAGTTACCGGCAACAAGATGTGGACCAAGAAGTACTACCACCACAGTGGTCACCCAGGCGGCCTCAAAGAGGCTACCATGGAAGAAAAGATGCAGAAGGACCCAACCCACGCTATCTTCCACGCTGTACGCGGCATGCTCCCAGTCAACAAGCTCCGTGACGCCCGTTTGGACCGTCTGAAGATCTACGCTGACGCCGAGCACGCCCACGAAGCGCAGAAACCGATAGTTATTTCAGTTAAGGAGGCTAAATAGCAATGGCAGCTAACAGCTACTTCTACGCTCTCGGTCGCCGCAAAGCTGCAACCGCTCGTGTCCGCCTTCAGGGTGGCAAGGGCACCATTACTGTTAACGGCAAGCCTGCCGAAGAGTACTTCGCTGGTAGCGAATACCTCATCGCCGAGCTGAACAAGCCGTTTGCAGCCCTGCAGCAAGAGAACAAGTTCGACATTAGCGCCGTTGTAACTGGTGGCGGTCACGCCGGCCAGATCGACGCTATCCGTCTTGGTATCGCTAAGGCTCTCGCTCTTATGAACGAAGACCTTAAGGGTACGCTCAAGCGCGCCGACCTGCTTAGCCGCGACCCACGTGAGCGCGAACGCAAGAAGTTCGGTCTCAAGGGCGCCCGCAAGCAACGCCAGTTCACCAAGCGTTAAGGCTTATACGGTCCCGTCCGTGGACTACATAAGAAAAAGAGAGGCATCACCGCCTCTCTTTTTTGCGTATTCATGAATGGACAAAGACTGTCCTATATGTTATAATAAAATGATCGCTCTCTTTCCAGGAGACTCATGCAGTGAGGATATCCGGTCCTCCGGTGTTCGCGATCCTGTACTCGGCAGAGGAGTATTGCCATGACCAGGCCCCGACCGTTGTTTGTCGAGGTAGAGACGAATTTTCGTCTGATTGCATCGAATGGTACGGCCTACCCTGTCAGCGTGAATTTGCACTATGACATGAAGGATCCGTACGCTATCCACATTTTATTCCGCACGGATAACCCTGACGAAGAGTCTGTCATCTGGACTTTCGCCCGTGAGATCCTCGCGAGTGGTGTGGATGGACACGCCGGTATCGGTGACGTTCAGGTTTGGCCGTGGGCCTCCCCTCGTGGCAATTTCGTTATGTTGGCACTGTCTTCTAATGACGGCAACGCTCAGTACGAGGTTCCCAGGAGAGTCGTAACTAACTTCCTTAGGGCCACCTATATGGTGGTGCCTCTAGGACGTGAGACCGACCACTTGAACGTCGATGACATGATCAGGCGCCTGCTCTCTGACTAACAGTCAGAGCGCCTCTTCTTCTCCTCCTCGCAGTGCCCGGCAGGCATAGCCACAGGCTCGCATCCAACGAGCCAAAAATCCCGAAGGGAAGTATTAGTGGAGCGATCGCGTCAGCGTTCGGCAGCCCCCACTCCACTAATACTCCCTTCGTTAGCACCTAGATTATAAGAAGAGAGGCTACTACCTTGCCTCTCTTTTGTTATAGTGAGAGTAATGGCTAAGAGACCTAAAGACAAGACACCATTCAAGCGTACCGCTTGGATTACGCGGACAATGGAAGCGTTGGGCATTTCGGAGGCTGAGGCTAACCGACTGCTGCGTACGCCACGGCACCAGAGCCTGCGGCTTAACCCTTTGCGTGGCGAGCCCGCCAAAACACACCAAGAACTTAAGGCATTGGGGTGGCGAGGCAGCACAATAGGCTGGTGCCCAAATGGCTACACTATAGAGGGTGGCTCGCAGTTAATCCGCGATAGTCAGGCAGTTGTTGAGGGCCGGGCCTTTATTCAGAACGCCGCCAGCTGGTTGCCAGTGCTGCTGCTAGACCCGCAACCAGCCGATATGGTCCTGGATGTCTGTGCCGCCCCTGGTGGCAAGACCAGCCATATCGCGGCCATAACAGCTAACGGCGCCCATATCTGGGCCAATGACAACTCGCGGCCGCGCTTGGCTAAGCTGCAAGCTAACCTGGAGCGTCTGGGCGTCAACATCGAGAGCTACACACTCTACGATGCCACGACGCTGGCTCGCAAGCTGTCGGGTAAGCAGTTTGACCGTGTCCTATTGGATGCTCCCTGTAGCGGTGAGGGCATGATGAACCTGGATAATACCAAAGACTTTTCCTCGTGGTCTGTGTCGCAGGTCAAGCGCCTGCAACAGCTCCAAAAGCGCGTTTTAACTCAAGCCTGGCAGCTGCTCAAACCTGGCGGCACGCTGGTGTATAGCACCTGCACCATGGCCCCCGAAGAAAACGAGGCTGTGATCGACTACTTGTTGCGTACCAACCCGGATGCCGCAATCGTACCTATCGAGCTCCGATTGCCCAACCGGATCGACACAGTCAAAGCCTGGAATGGTAAACAGTTTGCGCCCGAATTACGGGGGTGTCTGCGACTTAAGCCCAGCCCTGGGATTGAGGCGTTCTTTGTCTGCAAACTGCAAAAAGTTGGCGTTAGCGACTAAATGTGTTATAAACAGATTGTAATGAACAAACTTGCCGTATTCTTTTATTGGTTTACCAAGCCCCAGCTGGCGGTTTGTTCTGTGCGTTTGCAAGATAAGTAAACTAATACATCGAACACATTGAAGAGACCGCCAAGCAGGCGGTTTTTTTAATGAATAAGTAAGGACAAAGAAAATGGAACGTTTGACAACAATGTACACGGCTGTAGATCCGAGCGATCTTCGAGGGGTATTGCATCAAGGCGAGATACCCCCTCACTTTGCTGAGCTCAACCCCGCAACCCTTAGGGCGGGCGTCTTTCTTGCGGCGATTGCCGTAGCCAGAGAGTATGTGCCGCCTCGTTATCCGATGGATGTAATGGATGAGGCAATGGGGACTATTAATATGTCACTTGGCGTTGAAACGCCACCGTTATAGCAGGCCGGTGCGGTATAATAAAGTCAACTATGAGTAAACCTGTCATTCTAACCGGCCTTCGGGCCAACAACGATCTAACTATTGGAAATTACCTTGGTGCCATCCTGCCCATGATTGATATGGCCAAAAAGCGGGCCGGCGAGTACCAGGTGAATATGTTCGTACCCGACCTGCATAGCTTTACGACCCCTATTGACCACGGTCAGCTATACAATTCAGTCATCAATAATGTCAAAGTGTACATCGCTGCCGGCCTGCCTATCGACCATGACGATGTGTTTGTGTACCGCCAAAGCTATGTGCCGGCCCACTCCGAGCTGACCTGGATCCTGGACTGCTTTACCGGCATGGGCGAAATGAGCCGCATGACGCAGTTTAAGGACAAATCATCCAAGCTTAGCGAGGATCGCATCAGCGTCGGGCTGTTTAACTATCCGGTGCTGATGGCTGCTGACATATTGCTGTATGGCGCCAGCTATGTACCTGTCGGCGACGACCAGACCCAACATCTGGAGTTCACGCGCGATATCGCTGAACGCCTGAATAATCAGTTTGGCGGCCTGTTTACGGTGCCACTGCCAGTGCCAAAACAGCACGAATTCTTTGGCAAGGACCAGGGGCTACGAATCAAAGACCTGCAAGACCCGACCAAAAAGATGAGTAAGAGCGACGAAAGCGGCAAGGGCGTACTATTCCTGACCGATACGCCAGAAGTTGCCTCCAAGAAGATCATGAGCGCCGCCACTGATAGCTTTGGTGAAATCAAGTACGACCCCAAGGAGCGCCCAGGCGTCACCAACCTGCTGCAAATCCTTGCACTGCTGACCGGCAAGCCCCAGGCCGACGTGAATGCCGAATGGGAAGGCAAGTCCAGCTATGGTGACCTCAAAAAGGCCGTAGCCTCCGAAGTAAGTGGCTTCCTGGCCAGTTTCCAGAACCGTTTAGCCTCGGTTGATGAGCAAGCGGTCCTCGATGAGCTCCAAAAATCTGAAACCGCCATGCGCGAGGCCGCCGGCCAAACTCTGGCAAAAGTCCAAAAAGCTGTCGGTCTGCGCGCCTAGCCTATGAAGAAAGTCCCATATTACGCCAACCACGAGGAAGGGATGCGCTGCGCTATTGCCGTGTACCGCATGTTGTTTGACTACTTCCTGCACCGTAAGCTCAGTTGGAAAGAGACTGAAAAGCTTGCCGGATTTAAGGATGGTAAGGCTGCCTGGACAGTAACGATCTGGGTCCGGATGGCTAATATGGGGTTTGATATCCGTATGATCGAGCCGTTTGACTATCGCCGCTACATGGCTGAAGGCGATAGTTATTTGCGCTCATTTTTGAGTCCGGATGAGTACGACTGGCTTACGGAGCACTCGAACCTGCTAGAGATCCGGCCCTTCATCCCCGATTTCCTCGCCGTCATCCACGTGGATCAGAAACGCCCGACGCTGGGCGACATCGACGACATGCTTGCTGACGACCGGCTAGTATTCCTTACGCTGAATTCGAATGTACTTGATGGCAAGCCGGGCGTGAACCAGCACGCTGTACTGGTCATCGAAAAGGAGGGGGATGCTTACCGCATACACAATCCAGTGCGTGAGCCTGAGCCATACCGACTGGTGCCGGCCGACAAACTGTGGCAGGCAATGGGCGCTGAGCAATCAATTTCCGAAGTAACCGGCGTCAAGTTTAAGCCCAAGCCAACCCGGGCCGATGTGCTGCTTGCCCGTCAGAACCCGCGGTTTTCACGCGCCGCATTGGCCAAATTGTTCGACAAAGGGCTGGTGACCTACAACGGAAAGCAGTTAAAGGCGGGCGATAAGTTGCTCTCTGACGTAGTACTCGAGGCTGACATATCGCCGCTGACCCCAGATAACGCCGACATCGATCTGCCAATTCTCTACGAAGACGATGACGTGGTAGTGGTAAGCAAACCGGCTGGTATCCTGACGCACTCCCAGAGCAAATTCGGTACCGAAGCATCGGTCGCTACGTTCCTGCGAAGCCGGGTTGTCGGCCTGGAGGGCGACCGTGCCGGTGTAGTACATCGTTTGGACCGCGCAACCAGCGGCGTCATCATCGGCGCCAAGAACCAGCACGCACTAGGTTACCTGCAGCGTCAGTTTGCAGACCGCAAAACCAAGAAGACATATATTGCAATCGTCGAAGGCCACCTGAAGCAAAAAGAGGCGATCATCGACATGCCCATCGAGCGTAACCCTAAAGCTCCGGCAACCTTCCGGGTTGGTCCGAACGGCAAATCAGCCAAGACACATTACCGGGTCCTAGCCGAGAATACGCATGCCAGCCTAGTTGAACTTAAGCCGGTGACCGGCCGGACTCACCAGTTGCGCGTACATATGCAGCAGATCGGTCATCCGATCATCGGCGACCCGCTGTATGGCAAGGGCAAATACACCGACCGGATGTACCTCCACGCCAAGAAGCTCGAAGTAGCCCTGCCAACCAATCATGAACTGAAGACTTTCGAAGCCCCGTTGCCACCTGAATTTAACGCCTACATGGAGCGGTGATGGACGCCCTGATACTCCATGACCACACCAAAGAGCAGGTCGCACAATTTCTGAAGCAGCCTTCGCACGCCGCGCTATTGATAGGCAGTAATGGGATCGGCAAAACCTGCCTGGCTGCCAACATTGCCGAGCAGATATTGGGTCTGGCTGCTGGCACGTTGCCTGATTACCCGTACTTCAAAATGGTGAGCCCCGAGAAGGATAGTATATCGATCGACGCCATCCGCGAATTACAGAAGTTCCTGCAGCTCAAGACTATTGGCAAGCGACCCTTAAGGCGGGTTGTCATATTGGAGCACGCCGAAGGCCTGACCATCGAGGCCCAAAACGCTTTCCTTAAGCTATTAGAAGAGCCGCCGGCCGACACTGTGATGATCCTGACCGTCGATACGGTTCGTGCTTTGCTGCCGACCATCCGTTCAAGGGTGCAGACACTGCCGGTGAGTACGCCCAACGAGACTGCCCTCAGGGATTTCTTTAAGCCGATGGCCAAGGACGATGCCGCGCTTAACCAGGCTTATTTCCTAAGCGGCGGACTCCCGGGCCTCATGACAGCCCTCCTGAGCGGCGACACTGACCATCCGCTACTGGCCGGCGTCGCCGAAGCAAAACTTATACTGCAGAAGCAAGCCTTTGAACGCTTGGCCTTGGTAGAGGGCATGAGCAAGCAGAAGGAAGCCTCCAAGTACACCTTGCAGGCACTTCAGCACATCGCCCAAACCGGGATCGACCAGGCGGCAAAAAAGGGTGACGCCGCCAAACTAAAGCAGTGGCACAAGGTACTCAAGACCTCAAGTTCGGCCCTTGATTCGCTGGCAAATAACGCCAACCCCAAGCTCGTTCTCAGTAACCTTATGCTTAATATATAAAAACAAGTGGCGCCGCCATTTTGTCTGCTATAATAGTGAACGAATATGTTCGAACTGACAATCGTAGCAGTATTTGGTTTACTTGCTTTTCACAACACGAAAGTGCACGAGGATGAATTCGGGGGGGCTTCCCGTAAGATTGGCGATCGTTTGGGTAAATTGTGGGATATCGCCCACCAAGGTATGCGCGAAAACCGCTTCCTACGCGCCGAAAAGGCCCTTCTGACCATTCTTAAGATTGACGAACGCAACGCTGCGGCCTACAACCGTCTTGGCATCCTCTATGCCAAGCAAAAGGAATACCGCGATGCGATTGATTGTTTCGAAATTGCCAGTAGTATCGAAGCCACGCCATCAAGTTTGCATAACTTGGGGCTTATTTATTACGAAACAGAAAATTATGCCAAGGCGGCTATTGCTTTCGAACAAGCCCTAAAGCTAGAGGATAACCTGGCCGCCAGGCACGTAGCCTATGCCAAAGTCCAAGAGAAGCTTGGTAACGAAAAGCTGATGTTCCAGGCCTTGGACAAGGCGGTTGACCTGGAGCCAAACAAAGAGACCCTGACGCTGCTGCACAAAGCCTACCTTGACCGTGGCATGCAGCTGGAAGCAGACCAAATCGAACAGAAGCTCAAAAAGCTCATTGTACCGTCCGGCAAGCCAAAGCGCATGATGCGCCCGGCACGTCGCGTCGTCGTATAGGGCAGGGTGTTTGCCGCCCAGGCTCACAAGTTCATCATCCAACCTTAAGTTGTCCATATGCGTAATGGGCTGTTGCCCAAAAAGCATTATTTTGGTAGAATTACATCTGTTGTATCGGTTAGGCCGCCTTAGCTCAGCTGGTTAGAGCATCAGTTTTGTAAACTGAGGGTCGTCGGTTCGAATCCGACAGGCGGCTCCATGTGGTATAATCCATTAACAACTCGTATGCAGGGATAGTGAAGCGGTCAAACACGGGTGACTGTAAATCATCTGGCTCAGCCTTCGGGGGTTCGAATCCCTCTCCCTGCACCAAACATAGGCACTCATCGAAAGGTGGGTGTTTTTGTTTAGTTTGAGAGCAAATCTTAAGGAGGAAATGCAGCGGAAAACGATCAAAAAGTTACTGTTCGTCAATCGCAAACATCAAATTACTGACAAAGGCTTCTTTTTATTTGCCTTATCCTCCAAACAGCTGCCTTCCGACCTGTTGTTCGTCGGCTTTTGTGAGCAGGTAAATCCCGCCTGTCTGTAGCATTCGCTGGCTCTGTTTGCTTAGCTGGCTTGAGGCATAGAATACCTCCAGTATTTTATGCTCAAGGTCGTCTCGTGCAATGCGATTGATCGATACCTTGCTGCAGGCTGAGCAAAGGTGAATCAGCATAATCTCACCGATCCGGCCGTAGCCTTCGTGCTTAAAGGTCAAGCCGATCGGCATCATGCCACCCCTGCAGATCGCCTTGCGATCACCCTTGGCAACATCGACGTGCTTTGACCAAAGACACCAATTGCAGTGGTTACGGTTGCCGGTGCCTATAGTACGGTTAATAACGACAAAATGTCGGCAGTGGCTGCACGTAAAACCACCACTATGTTTGTAGCGTTTCATCTCTATCCTTGCATGAAAAAACCAGCTTGTTGGCTGGTCATGCTGGATAGGAAGACGGGTCTAACTATTTTTTAGGTTGTTATTCGAATTCGCGCTGTTTTTGACCAGCCAGAAACTACCGCTTCGATAGCGGCTGCAACATTGGCCATGGTCTTTGTGCTATAACGTTGCTGCATAGACTACTATAATACTATGCTGACCTCTGTTTGTCTACTGTATGTAATTCCACATTTGTTCAAATAAGAGACGCTGCATGGAGGCCGTCCCAGCATCTTCGATCACCACACCGTACGGCGTGTTGTCTTCGGCAATAGAGATGATCGCGACCTTGTTGCCATAAATAAGGGTATAGCTGGACAGCGTATCCTCAGAGGTGTTAGGAAGCCATTTGCGCTCTGCGTTCGCTGCTATTTCGCCGCCTTCACCGACGGCGATAACCTTTACATAAATCCCTTCGGCTATGCGACGTTTGGTAAACTGCGGAAACTTGCGGTAAAGGTATTGACGGATGCGCTTGGAAGAGTATGCATAGTATTTGGGATCGTCCATCATACGACAAGTTTGCAGGACATCCTTAAGGATCGTAACAATACCTTCGTCATCTTCGTAATAGCGGACAAGCGGCCGCCCGCTGGTAGTAGATTTGCGGGCTAACAAGGCGGGGAGGATTCGTTTGGCCGAGTTGGTAGCGTCCAGCAAATCCCGGCGTTTGTCGCGGATGAGTTCATAAATTCGCTCAGGGGATTCGGCCGTGTATTGTTCCCGGCTGCCCCGGCGCTTAACGCTGACTAAGCCGAACGCCACCAGACGCTTCAGCGCATCGTAGGTAGTACCGCGATTAATCCCCGTGTGGGCTGCCAGACGACGGATCGAAACCTGGTCAACTTCGAGCAGACCAGCGTAGGTTTTGGCTTCTGCTTCTGGAATTCCCAGGCTTCCGAGTAATGTAACGATGTTGTTCATGTCATTTGCCATTGTCTATAATGTACATTATCACTTTGATAGTTGTCAATTTTATGTTGCCAATTATGCTTCAATGGGCTTATGCCTGCTGGTATAGTTACGCTGATGCATGTAGTCGCAGTTGGCGGTGGCCATGGCCTCGCAGCTACTATCGAAGCCCTGGGTTATGATGAGTCCATAGAAACGGATGCCTTTACCAGTGTTGCAGACAGTGGCAGCTTGACCGGCGTTTTAAGGGGAATGGCCGCGGAAGTGGGCGACAAGCCATATGGTTTCGGGGATTTACGTAACAATCTTGGCCGCGCCAGCCTGAATTTGGGTGGCAAATTATTTAATATGCGGTTCGGGGAAGACGCCAACCCCGGAATTGTACGCTCACTGAATGATGATCTGCGGCTTGCTACTTGGCATAACCACCTTCCAGAGGACCTGGCCGACGTAGCATTAGGTGACGCGGTCACCTATAGTGAATTGCTTGCCGAGCAGAACAACAGCCTTCGCGGGCATACCTACGGCAATGTAGTACTCGCTGGTTTGGCTAGCCGACATGGGCTGCTAAGAGGTATGGATATCGCCAATCGCTGGCTTGAGACCAAAGCGCATATTCAACCGATTACCGACATGCCGCATCACTTGCATATGTGGGATAGCGGATTGGTTTATCATACCGAAGAAGTGATTGACAACCGGAAAGTTGACGATCCTGAACGCGCTTATATATGGCTGGACGATGGCACGGATATTTCTGGGAAAGCCTATGAGTGTCTGGCGTCGGCGGACATTATTGTGGTGGCTCCGGGCAGCCTGTGGACCTCGACGTTGCCGGTGTTGGCAGTTCGAGGTGTCGCCGAGGCAATCCAAGAGCAAGCCGCACGACACGGCACGAGCCGTCTGATCGTTGCCAATTTGGTGCACGAGATTAATGCCGGCGCCATGCCGCTCAGGACATATCGTCGCAAAATAGAAGAAATAACTGCAAGCCGGTTTGGTGTTATTCACAATACTGCCGTCGAGGCAATCCCGGCAGCTTACCAGGCGCTGCGGGCCGAAGACGGCGATCTAGAAGGCGAGGGCTTTGGAGCGCCGCTCGTATCTGCCAAGGACATTACTTATGACGAGAATGATCCGTTAGCCTACCAGCGCAGCGGTGTTGCCCATGACGGTCCGGCATTAGCGGATGCCATTTTGCATGCTCATCAGGAGTTAGTCGAGCTGTCCAGCCGCACATGATTTTTTAGAAATTCAAGTGGTACGAAAGCCGCAACCCGCAAGCTCGCAGGGTCAATTTCCGACGCGGCGTTATTGACCGGCCGAATCCGGGTCTTCACGGATATTTCGTCGAGAGAGCAAATTGTTCGAGCAGCTCGAGGAAGAGTCCCCTGGGTTTGTTTGGGGGTGGGTTTTTGCCCGGACCGCCGGATATACACCGGTTTGCTACTATAAGGCGCGCACGACAATGATGTTTTGCGATCGTCAATGAACAAAGCGTATTTGGCACTGAACATAGCGAGCGGGCCACCTTTGTCGTCTAGGCCAATGAAGTCGTAGTCACCTGTGTCGGGGTTCTGGAGCGACATCACCTCCGGGCCCTTTCTGGAGTGGGACATAAGATACGCAAAACCGGTCGGCCACCAGCCTTGATTGGACGCTCGCTCGAGTTTATCGCGCTGCCAGCCGCCATCAGCGTAACCGCCTATGTTTTCGCCATAGGTCATCACAAAATGCGGCACATAGGCCATACTACGCACGCGTTCCTGATAGCGTTTGGCATCATCGAAGGCAATTACGGGGCCGTCATCGCCACGCCGGAATTGTTCTCTTACGGCATCAATCGTTGGTTTATCGAGGTGTTCCTCCAGGAGCTTGAGCATGTCATAGGAGCCGCCGCGCCGCCAAGCCCGTTCGCGTGCTTCGGCTATAGTTTGAGTGTTTACACTACCCCCAAGCCCAAAACTTTGACAGATCTGCAAGAGGGCGCCAACCGCAAGCGACGTGTCACTGAGCGTATCGTCAAAGTCGCTAATCTGGACTTCTGACACACTGTAATGAGGCAACTCATCAGCAAAGGCAAGTTCCGCGTCGAGAGGAGTAACAGCGTGTTCTAAAAACAGCATTTGAATAAGTATAGCACGATCAGTGTGACAATACGCACTCTTAAACGCTTGAGAAAACGGACGAAATACGCTAAAATAGCACCGTTGCACACATGCCGTCATAGCTCAGTGGTAGAGCACTTCCATGGTAAGGAAGGGGTCCCGAGTTCAAGTCTCGGTGACGGCTCCATTTACATATGTATCCTAATCTGTTATTATCAATGGGATTGACGAATAAAAGGTAATTTTTATGGCTAAAAAAAGCGATAAGCGTAAGATTGTTGGTTTGGTCAGCGAAGAGTCTGGCGAGCGTATTTATTACACGAGCAAGAACTCTCAGAACACCCCTGAGAAGCTGCAACTTCGCAAGTACAGCAAGAAGCTGCGCAAGCATGTCTTGTTTGTCGAGACCAAGAAAAACCTTGGCCGCAACGAAGCGCCAAAAAGGTAAATACCTTCAATCAAAGCAAAGAGCCGGTTTTTTACCGGCTCTTTTGTTAATGGTCGTTCATTTTTGCACCCTATTGTTTTACCCTGGTAATATCCAAAATGGTGTTTATCAGCTCGGCATGGCTCCAAACCAATGGCGTAATGGAGAGCACATAGCCGGTCTGCGGATGTACTTGCTCGGACAACATGCCACTCGGCAATGCGTGCGAAATTGTCCAGTCGACGTAGTGCTTGGCTCGGTCTAGCCGCTGGGTCCGGGCGTAGTACTGCGCCATCCATAAGGTGGTCACATGCCATGGATTACCCTGGAACTCTTGGCTGATGGCAAAGTAATTGTCGCGCTCGTACCGGGGTGTGCCGCCCGAAGGCGTTTTATCGAGCAACAAAGTTTCGATGGCTTCGGCTGTTTTTCTGAGTTCCGAATCGAACGGGTTTGAAGGCAGGAACATCATCGCGCCATACAAGCTAGAGATATCGAGACGGTTATCCAAACTCAATGATCCGTCTTGCTGAAGCAGGAACCCTTTGCGAAGCAATTGTCGTCCGTCGTCGTAAAAGACTTTGCTGCTTTGCAGTATCTGGTCAGCGACATTGCGCCAGTGGACAGCGTCGTCGGGATACTCGAACTCGTCGGCAAAGTCGGCCGCGACCAACAGCGCCTGATATACCACGGCCGTGGTGTAAGTGCTGGTAAGAAAGCGCTCTTCCCAGAGATCGTAACTGGCATGAGGCAGCTTGGTTTGCTCGTCGATAAATCCGGCCATAAAATTAGCTGCGGGCTGGACGAGCGTATTGTAAAGGCTAAAGACGAATTCTTTGTCTCCGCTGTAGTCGTAGTACTCGCCGAGCATGTAGACAATGACGGCGGTTTCGTCCTCCTGGATAGCTAGCTCGGCGCGTTTGCCGTGTACGAGCGGATGCCAGGTGCTTCCAATAGCCCGGTCAGGCTGGTATTTGTGCATCAGATAGCCATCGGTAGTCAGAATATCACGACAAAATTCGAATAATTTGCGGGCTTCATCTTTGTAGCCCAGACGGATGAGCGGCCATACGGCAAATGCCGCATCCCTGGGCCAGACGTAGCTGTAATAGTCACGGCCATAGTTGTAAATGGATGAATCACAGCTAGCAACAATGCCGCCGCGCCGATCACAGTGGACCTTGATGACCATCAGGGATTTTTTGACTATGTCGTGGTATTTTCCGTCCAGTGTATTGATTGTCCCCGAGGCTTTGGCCAGCCAAGTGCTCCAGTACTGCCGAGTCATTTGGAGGCGGTGTTCGATACCTTCGCTCAAAAAACGGTGGTGAATCTTTTCGGCCGAAAACTGCGAGTCGGCTGCCACAATCCAATAATCGACATGCGTCTTGTCTCCTGGCGCCAAACCGACAGGGAAGCGCAGTACCGAGTCGACGCCGCCATGCTCCACAGGATGGTTAGAAAGGTCGCCGTCTTCGGCGTCACGATACGTGCCATCCTTGCCCTCGATGCCATAATTGCCGCAAGCGAATTGGTCGTATATTTCGCCTCGTTCGTTCTGACCGTAGATAAGCAACGCACAGCGCCCCTTATAGTCCAGGATGTAATTCTCGTCGGGTACGAACATCGCCGTGTCGGCCCGTCCTGCACGCGATATCTGAAATACCTGGTGAGTAAAGAGGCGAATATCACGGTAGCCGTCGGACATATTGGCGATGTCAATGCGGCGGCAAAAACCGTTAAACTCGCTATCAACAAAATCGGTAAAGGTAAGAGTTATGCCTGAGCTGCCGTGTTTGGCCACAATATTACTGGTTAACGCATCGGCACTAAAGTCGACGGCAATGTTCCAACTGCCATCATCTAGCCAGCTAAAGGTGCCATCGACCCAGACGCCGACCTTATGACGCATGCTGCGGGCGTTGGTAAGATTGTCCAGTCCGACGTAGGGGTAGTAAAAGTCGTGAACCAGGCCATATTCGTCGATGCCGACAGTGAGCCCACCATTGCCGAGCATTACAGGACGGCCTTGGCTCATAGGCTCACGCCTTTCTGCACAAGACGCCAGCGCAAATCGTGATAGGCGTTCATAAAGGCAATAAAGGCGTCGTAGGGATTCTCGTATGGGCTAAAGTAGGCGTGGATATCGCCATCGTTGAACCATTTGGTGCACATGTAATAAAAATGATCAGAAGTCTGGAGCTTGCGCCAATCGTCGATAAGTTGCAGATCGCCCGTTTGCATAATCTTAGCCTCGAGTTCGTACAATTTTATTATAGCCGATGTCTGCATGCTGTTGCCTAGCCAGGCGCTCAGGTCGCGTTCGGTATCTGCCCAGGTAATGGTGTAGGGCGCGTCGACATAGTCGACGGGCTTAAAGGCATCAATCGCTTCGCTGACGGTCATAAAGGTGTTCCCGCCCTGCTTGAGCCACTCGTTGGGCAAGTGCTGCAGAAAATCGAAGATGCCCGATTCGTGCCACTGGTGTTCGCCGAACGTCTCGTAGTCCATAAAGAGGTTAAACACGTCGGCATCCTGCGTGCTATTAAGCCAGTGGGCAAATTTGTCGGCGGTCAGAGGCCATCCAGACCAATTGCGGTCGCCAAAACGAAAGGCGATGTCGTCGCTCAGCTTGTAGTTTTTCATCAGCAGGCGGATGTTGTCGGTGTACGACGGCCGGTATACGAAGTTAGGGCTGCGCCAACCCAGGATATTATCCCAGCCTTCGGCCAGGACGCCTTTGTAGCCGGCTTTGTCGGCCCAATAAGCGATGTCGTTGTTGTAGGATAGTTCTGTATTGCGGAAAACTTTGGGCGTCTGGCCGAATATGTCTTGGACTTTTTGTTCGTGCATTTTAACCTGAGCCTCGAACTCGCTCTTTGAGTAGAAGAACGCCAGGCTGTGGTGGTATGTTTCGGCAACGATTTCGACGCGTCCGGTATTGGTCAGATCCCTGAAGGATTGCAGCACGTCCGGCGCCCATCGTTCGAGCTGTTCGATGATGGTGCCGGTAATGGACATACTCAGACGGAATTCGGGGTGCTCGTTAAGCATCTGCAATAAATGGCGGTTAGCGGGCAAGTATGATTTTTCGGCCACCTTGTGGACGATACGCTCGTTATTGGTCCTGTCCTGGTAGTCTGCCTCGAAGTAGTTGTGGTTATTGGCCACGTCAAAAATTGAGTAGTGCCGTACCCGGAATGGCTGGTGGACGTGCAGATAGAGGACAATTGCCTTCGTCATGCGGCGACCTTTTGTGCGTGGTGTTTTTGGTAAATGCCGATCAGCTTGTCCGCCGATTCGTCCCAGCTGTGGCTCATGTACTCCTGGAACGAGTTAGCATGGAGTTCGTCCCGCAAGGCGTCATTCTGGACGATGGCAACCATTTTGTTGGCCATTTCGTGAATATCCCAAAAGTCAACCTTCATAGCATTGCGGATTACTTCGGCAACGCCGGACTGTTTGCTGATAAGCACCGGCGTGCCATAGCCAATGGCTTCGAGAGCCGTAAGGCCGAAGGGTTCTGATACAGATGGCATCACGAACAGGTCCGCAACCCCGTAGGCGTCGCGCCATTGCTTGCCGCGCAAAAAGCCGGTAAACAAGACATTGGCGCCGATGCCAAGATCGGCCGCCTGCTGGATGAGCTCGTTACGCTGTTCGCCTGAGCCGACTATCAGCAGGAAGGCTTTTGCTTCGCGTTCGACGACCATCTGGAAGGCATTGAGGAGGTTTGGCAGCCCTTTTTGGACGGTCAGGCGACCGACGCTTACAATCACGCGGAATCCACATTTGCGCATCTCTGTCAGGTAGTGGTATGCATTATCGCCCTCTTCGGGGATGAGTGTCGCCGGATCGCTGTGGTTATAGACTACCTCGATCTTGTCGGCAGGTATGGCATATTCGCGGATAATTGCTTGTTTGGTGTGTTCGCTGACGGCAATAACTTTATCGGCGATCAATAGGGCTAAGCTTTCGATCTCGCGAACGTACGGATTACCCCCCATTGGGTGACCGGAACGGTCAGCTTCTACTGAGTGGAAGTGGACAATAAGTGGCTTGCCAGTTAGCATTTTGGCTCGTATGGCGGCCCTGGCCGTTAGCCAGTCGTGAGCGTGGATGACATCGAACTCGGCCAGTTGCGCAATGCGGCCAACGGCGTCTTCGTACAGTGAGGCCTGTCCAAAGATGTCGACCCATTCGACTTCGCCGGTGCTTTTGATGTATTTGAAGCTGTCATAAGCGATGCCGGATTTAAGTACCTTCTCGACATTTTGCGGATGCGCCGCATTAATTCGCATAAAATTAATCTCGCTGTGGTCGGCGGTATATGGAAGAACAAATTCTATGTCGGCGCCTTTTTTGGAGAGTGCCTTACAGAGCTGATAACATGCAACTCCCAGACCACCGCTATTGTGGGGCGGCAATTCCCACCCAAGCATCAATATCCTCATCACCCTCTTTACCGGCATTAAATGCAATTATACAAACTTATTATAAGCTCACAGGAGCTCTAAGCACAACCGTATTATGGCCCCACTTCCGGTATAAATATATGCGTCAAATCACACAGCTACAGATGAATAGGCCGAGGCTTCTGTGGAACAGGCGCCACTAACGAGACCGGTTTGGCTTGGACGCCAATCTGTGCCAAGAAATCGGCCAGCGTGTGAGTGGGGAGTCCGATTATCGTGTCGTAGTTGCCCTCGATTGAATCAATCAGCTGGTGGGCGCCGCTCTGGATGCCATAGGCGCCGGCTTTGTCCTGCCAATCACCGGTTGCCAGGTATGCTTCCATGTCTGCCTTGTCGTATGGCTTAAAGTTAACAGTAACCTCTTCGCAGCCGATATAGTGCTTGATAATATCGCTATTGTTGTCGCCTTGGGTCATCCTGACGAGTACGACCGAAGTGGTCACGGTACTGGTCATGCCAGCCAGCATCTTGAGCATTTTACGGGCTTCGGCGAGGTCTGCCGCCTTGCCCAGTTGCTTGCCGTCAATAGTCACAATAGTGTCAGAGCCTATAACCCAGGCACCCGGGT
Organism: Saccharimonadales bacterium (SeqCode); assembly: GCA_035758825.1. GTDB lineage: Bacteria > Patescibacteriota > Saccharimonadia > Saccharimonadales > UBA4665 > JARIHD01. Next base: position 12,157 of record DASTWA010000008.1, on the reverse strand, counting down.
TTCGCTTGGCTACCCAGAGGGCCTTGCCGTAGCCCAACTCTTGGGCGACTTCCTTAGGGCTGCGGGCATTGTCGAGGACTTCCTCGTAATTGCTCGGAATTATTTTGTACTGGTTTTCGAGGCCCATGCCGTTAAGCAGTTCCTTACGACGGGAGGACTGGCTGGCAAGGATGAGTCTGGTTTCGGTAGGTATCATCTCAATTATGATACAGGGCCATCGCGTATTGGGCTACATTTTTTACGCCAAAGTCTTAGGCAGCGCTGTAGGTTCCGACTATTTCGGCAGATTCGATTATGTGGCCCTCGGCTGCTTGTTCTACTTGCTGGTGCGGAGCGTTGTCCGAAAGGCCAAGCATAGTGTCTAGCGCCACAACCCGAAGACGATAATGATGCGTGCCTGATGGCGGCTGCGGGCCACCATAGCCCGGCTTGCCAAAGTCATTGATCGCACACTTGGCAGCGGCCGGCGTCTGATCCTCCAATATTTGGAGCGTTGAGGCGGGCAGGTCATAGACGAGCCAGTGCACAAATCGGCCGTTTGGCGCGTCTTTGTCATCCATGATCAGCATAAGGCTTTGGGTGCCGTCCGGAACCTCCGAAAGAGTTACCGGCGGGTTAACATTGCGTCCGTCGGCGGTGTAATCCGTCAGAACGCTTCCTTTTGCATCGATTCCCGTACTTGCTATGTTCATAGGCCCTCCTTGCATGGTTACCTATGTATCGTAACAGACTTGTCAGAGCATATGGATTGTGACATATACTGTTGGCATGAACCATAGAGCGGGGGCGGTTAGAAGGCGTGGCCATAGGACACTTATTGTCGCACTCATATTTGCCGGAGCCGCTGCCGTAGTTTGGGCGGGCCAGTCCCCGCTAAGGCAAAGTAAACCATCACAGGCAAGCCCTGTGCGTACGTCTGAGGGTACATCCAGAGTAACAGATGTGACAATAGAGAGCGACTTGCTATTTGTCGGTGACATTTACTGGGGCCGCGCTATAAACAAACGGGCACAAGCCAGTTCACTCAAAGAAGCGTACCCTTTTGCGCGGTTAAGTGAATTCGGCCGGGAACGCTATGACGCCTGGATCGGTAATCTGGAATGCCCTTCGGTTCCAGGCGTCGTGCAGCCCTACACTCTTGAAGTGCAGAAGTTATTGTTTAATTGTCCCTCGTCGTACCTGCCGGAGTTTGCCAAATGGTTTACGGGCGTGTCGCTTGCCAACAACCATACAGGCAACCAGGGTGGGCAGCGCGGGCTGGACGCCACCCGGCAGGCGCTGGAAGCCCAAGGAATCCAATATTTCGGGCACTACGACTCGACAATATTAAGAGACGTTTGTGAAGTCCTGTCTTTGCCGGCCACATTGACCAAGGCCAGGGACGCCGGACAAGCGGCAGAGATACCAGTGGCCTTTTGCGGCTACCATGGCCTGTCAGTCCAGCCGCCCGCCGGAGCGATAGACCAAATTCGTGAGTATGCCAAATATATGCCAGTCATCGCTATTGTGCATATGGGCAGCGAATATACCGCGAAGGTCGATACCGTCCGCCAGGGTTTATACCGTTCGATGATCGATAATGGCGCCCAAGCGGTAATCGGCGGACATCCGCATTGGGTGCAGCCCGCTGAGACCTACAAGGGGAGACTGATTGCATATTCGCTCGGCAATTTTATGTTCGACCAGCGGCCGGGGGAAACCTCACGTGGTGCGGCCATTAGCATGGCGATACAAACCCGAGTCAACGCTCTGGAGGCAAGCAAGTTGACATACCTGGCCAAGTCTTGCCGTACGTTTAGGGATACTTGCTTAGCACGTGCTAAACGGCTATCCCTAAAGCGTCCTTCGTTCGTGTTTGCATACCAAGCGCAGGGAGTTGATCTGAGCGGGTACCAGACACATCCGGCAGATGACGCCCTTGACCAGTTGGTATTGGACCGCCTTAATTGGCAGTCGGTTGGCGCTGGACTACGGCGGTAGATGCTGGCTTTGATTTGCGCGGTCGTTCTTTGGCGGGCGTGTTCTTGGAAGCCGATTTATTTTTGGGCACGGGGCTAAGGTGGGGTGCGGTCAGTATTTCGGGGCGAAGGATCTCGTCAAGCTCGGCCTGGGTCATGAGCCCCATACCGATGACGGTTTCGCTAACTCCTTTGCCAGTCTGGGTTGCCTCTTTTGCGACGGCGCTGGCATTGGCATAGCCGATGTGAGGATTGAGGGCGGTTACAATACCTACGGAGTTGGCGACGGTCCGCTTGAGTAACTCCTGGTTTGCGGTAATGCCGCGGACGCAGTTTTGGGCAAGGGTCAGACAGCCTTGCCGCATATAGATCAGGCTGTTAAGCAAGTTGTAGGCGATGACCGGCTCAAAAGCATTTAGCTGGAGCTGCCCCGCTTCGGCAGCAAAGGAAATTGTAACGTCGTTGCCAATGACCTCAAAGGCAACCTGGTTTACAACCTCCGGAATAACCGGATTTATTTTGCCGGGCATGATGCTCGATCCGGCCTGGACTGCGGGCAGGTTGATCTCGCCCAAGCCGGCCCGGGGACCAGACGACAAAAGCCGGAGGTCGTTGCATATTTTTGAAATCTTGACGGCCATTTGCCGGAGCGAACCTGAAAGCTCAACGAAGGCTCCCATATCTTGGGTTGATTCTATGAGGTTAGTGGCTTTGGTGAAGTTATAGCCTGTAGCATTGGATAACGCCTCACAGACCATGGGCGCATATTGGGGAAGCGTATTGATTCCGGTACCGATGGCTGTCGCGCCCATATTGAGCTCTTGGACAGCACGGGCGGCGCGTAGCAGCCGCTTGCGATCGCTGGCCAGCATGCCCGCATACGTGCTAAACTCCTGCCCCAGCGTCATGGGCACGGCTTCCTGCAATTGGGTGCGCCCCATTTTGAGGATATGTGCAAATTCTTGGGCCTTTTGGTCGAATTCGGCGTACAAAGTGTCGATGGCGGCTATAAGCTTATCGACTTCAAAGCGCAGAGCAACCTTGATGGCACTAGGGTAGACGTCGTTGGTGCTCTGGCTCATGTTAACGTGGTCCAAAGGGTGGATGTATTGGTATTCACCCCTCCGATGACCCATAATTTCGAGTGCGCGGTTGGCAATAACCTCGTTAGCATTCATGTTCATGGAAGTTCCGGCGCCACCCTGGATGACGTCGACAACGAAGTGCTCATGGAGTTTACCGCTTCGCACTTCGCGACATGCCTTGGCGATAGCCATCGTACGCTCATCGTCCAATAAGCCAAGGCGGTTATTGGTAACGGCGCAGGCCTCTTTAATGTAAGCGATGGCAGCGATAAAGGTCGGATAAATTTGCACCGAGGCCCCGGTAATAGGAAAGTTCTCTGTTGCTCGCAGCGTATGTACGCCGTAGTAGGCGTTAATTGGTACTTCGCGGTCTCCTAGAAGATCGTGTTCAATTCGATGTTCTGGTTTTTTCATGCCCACAGTATGTTCCCGCACATAGCAAATGAATGTGATAAAAGTCACTTAATCATTTTTGACAACAGAGAGAAAGCACAAAAAGACCTGGCGTTTGCCAGGTTCAAAATATTGCGATGAGGACGACGCGAAGGCGGGGAGGAGCAGCTCTGGGCTGCATAATACGGCTCCTCGCCTTCGCGTTGACTGGTCAGTCCAGTCAGTCCACTCAGTTTGCGGTGTTTATACTCTTAAGAGCACGGACAGCCAGGGTGGTCAAGGTGGTGTCGTTCAGTGCCGCGAGACCTTCGTCATGAGCGACGAGCCGGATGATTACCTGTCCCTTGCGGGCAGTCAGCACGCCATCGTGGCTCAAAAAGGCGTCTGGGCCTGCATCTCCTTCGGGGACGTACAGCCCGCCGTAGTACTTGTTACTGGCCTTGGCTTCGTTGACCAAGGTCTTGAAGTACGTGCCGGCTGTATCGTCTACCCAGCTTCCGAGGATCAGGCTGACGGGCTTGTTGTCGCTGTTCGGCTTGTAGCCAGTATCCTGCGAGACAAAGACCGTCGATCGCTCGTAGTAGCTTTTATCCTTGCCGGCTGCCGATAGCCTTGTCTTCTTGAACGGGGTGTCCGTAACCTCCTTGAGGTCAATCTCATCAAGGAGCTCGTCCGGGTCGGCTCGCTCTTGCAGTGCTTGGCTTGGGCGGGTGGGTTCGGATACCGAAGGTGAGGGCGGACTGGCAACTGCCGGCCCGGTGCTGCCCTTTGGAATGTTCGGTCCCCAGAAAATTGCTGTCAGAACGAAGACCACGACTCCTGCAATGAGCAGAATACGGTTTCGCACCGTTGATCACATCCTAAAGTGAGTGGTCGCACATGATTCCTCGAAGAGGTGTGCATTATATATTATATCATACTTATGTTATTTTGTCGCTCAATAATTCCTTGTGGTGCGTGCGGTGGTGTGATGTTTGTTGTAGACGAATCTACGCAAAATACCACACCACCGCGGCCGCTATGTTGCAGCCTTACTGCACCTCGATCGGTTACGGGTTGCCGTCGCATCGCGCCCAATGGGGGGAGCTCGGGTCGTTACTGTGCTTCAGCATGTAGCTGTCGCAGTACTCGAGTTTCGTCCCGGGCTGGGCCGCGACTGTGAGGATGATGGAGTGCCCATCGTCTGCCAGGGTGAGGTTTCCAGCGAACTGCTTGAAGTACTGGACCGTCTCCGGCAGGGGGGTCAGGGGAGCGCCATCCTCCTTGACTGTTGCGCTTGGCGTACCAAACCAGACAGAGGAGCGTTCGCCGGGCATGAAGGAGAGGTTTCCCTTGATCACGCACCAGGTAAACGTACCGGTGTCGGGATTGTTCAGGCAGGTGAACTGACTGAGCCCGTAGATCCCAGTGGCGTCCTCCTTGATGACCAGAGTAGTTACGCCGCCCTTCCAGGTGCCGACCAGAGACTTGAAGTTACCCCAGTTGCCACTGGTTGCAGGCGTCGATGCCTTGCTGTCGTCCTTTGGGGTGCTCGGCTGGGTTGCCGTTCCCTTCCGGATGACCGTGGCAGCCGGCGGCTTCATCTTGATGCCATCGAGCTGCTGGGGCAGAGAGGCCAGAACGGCATCGGAGGTCCCATAGACCACGGTCTGGATGACCTGGGGGATGACCTTGATGCTGCTCAGGACCTCTGACAGCGCGCCTTCGAGGTTGAGACCATCCAGTGTCGTACCCAGACAGTCATGCGCGACGTCGGCTGCGGTCTCGTAGCCATCCTGGCCGAACATGCTATCGATGGGCTCATGTGAAGCGCCGACGATGCAATCCAGCGTGCCGTAGGTCTGTTGGACCCAGGCGGCGTTCTTGTCGACCATATCGGCGATCTTTTTACCCTTGGCGACAGTTTCCGCGGCGACCCTGAGGGCTGCTTTGGCTGCTGTTGTCGAAGGCGAGAACGCCATCAGGACGGCGAGGCCGATGCTGGTAGCGACGGCTTCACTGTCGATGTCCATGGTGAGCGTTGCCTTTTGCAGGTCAGGTGTCACCGTGGCCGAGGCCAGGGAGGCGCCGGACAGGTACATCTTGCCGTTGGAAGCCCAGAACGAACTACGGATCAGATCCGGAATATCGGCTCCGTTGTCCCAGATGTCGCTTTCTGCGAGCGTTATGCCCTTGGGCAGGTCTCGCGTGAGCATCGGGAAAGCGTAGCCGTTCCGGAGACGCAGGCGGTCGTTCTTGTCGGCAGCCTCAACGCAGCCGCTGAGCATGTCCAGTGCGCTGGCCGTGCTGACCTCAACCTGCTTGCTTGTCGTACCGCACTTGAGTTCGGGTGCAATGCCGAACAAGTCCTTTACGATGTTGCCAGCGAGGTTGTTGATGAGGCCGATCGTCCAACTTGCGACTGTGACAGTGCTGTCAACGACCGTCTTGATGGCCTGGCCTGCGACCTCCACGACACTTTGGAGCGGATCGAGCACGATGGCTGCGAACCACGAGAAGTGCGGCGCGAGCGCAGTGACCGTTCCGGTCTTGGGGTCAGCCTTGGCGTTCAGGATGGGTACCCACGAGCCGAGGTCGGGGTCGTAGACCACCATGCCCACCTGCCGGGAGTTGAGTTCCTTGGGGATGAGTTTGGGGTCATACTTCAACGTGACGGCTACTTTGTCCGACATCAGCGAACCTTGGGCCACCTTGATGTCGACGGGAGTGCTTACCGGCTTGAAAGCCAGCTTGCTGTCCGTGACACTTTCGGTGTACTTGGCTTCGCTGGTAAAGCTGACCTGGGTGCCCTTTTTCATGGCACGATCAGGTACGGTGAGCATGACGTTACCGTCATCGCTCTTGAACGAGGGGTTCGTTGGATACCCGATGGCCGCAGCCGGAGGGTCCGTGTACCACTTGTATCCGTACCAGCCACCGCCAGCCAACAGGGCGAGCGCGACCAGAACTGCGACGGTTTTACGTCCTTCCCATAGCGCCTTGACGATGTCGATGACAGCCCAGGCGATGATGGCCACGAGCGTGAACGGCAATAGCCACCAGGGCGGTGACTTGCGTTCCTGCCTGGATGGCGGGGTGGGACCAGAAACCCTGGGAGGGAGGTCCGGACGGCTTGGCATGATTGCCACCTGCTTTCTGCAGTAGAACCGAGAGATGCACAATGAGACAAAACGTCTGATTGCGCGCAAATTTTAACATAAAAATGCCGAAACGTAAATAATCTACACTAAGTCATTGATTCGGGCCAGCGGACCATAGGACAACCGGTAGTCTAAAGGAAGCGCTACGCCGTCCCTGTCAAGAGTGCCGGTCTGTCTTAATCCCAGGCTTTCTTGTAGTACGGTGTAGGCAATATCGACTCCCTTCCATTTGCCGCTATTGGCATCGTTGGTTGGCCCGAAGTACGGGTCTCGCAGCCGCTGCCCGCTGCTGGCACGAAATAGCCCGATGCCATCCTGCGACAACAAGCTGCCAACACCAACAATCTCTACTTCGGGTAACATTCCCCACTGAGTTAATGACCGCTGTTCGTGCACCAATGACGTATTGCCGAGTAATGGCAGCCGTTTTCCGGAGCCAATGGGTACGCTTTGGGATGATATATTCCGAAACGGCGTGTTGATTGTAGCCACGTAGCAGCCAATCTCTGATGATAGTGTGTGATATTCGTCGAATATATCCGACGTCGTTCTCATTAAGAATTGATCCCTACCGTGGGCGTTTGTAGTTGCCAAAACCAAATCACCGGCTTCGACCCTGGGTTTGAATGCTTTAGCCAGCCGCAACCAGGTCAAACCCAGGCCGGCGCCGACGTCTAGTCCGACGATTGGTTCACCGTCCTGTTGATTCAGCAGGGCTTCTAGGTATCCGGCAAGATGTGCTTCGACTCCACGCAAAACAACATCACCAACTTGTCGGACTGTTGGTGATTCGGGATTTTTGAATAATTCATCTTCGGAATAATCGCCTTCAACAAAACCATACCCACGATCGGGGCCTTGCTCAAAGTCAAGCGTTGCTTGAAAACGTTCATCAAAAAACGGACCAACAGGGTATGAGTCGGGTAATGACATGTTTTGCGGTGGTCCGTTTTTTTGCTAGTATGCTCGCTGTTTACGCGGTAAATGACTGCAAAATATTGTACACCAGTATCGCCGGCCAAACAAGAGCCTTACAGATAGCCCCCATGATATTCCAGAAGCCGTCTACCTGGTTAACAAAATACACCGCGGCGCCAATGAATGACACAAAGAGCGTAAAGCCCATAGCTCCGTCTTTTTGTTTGTTGATCTTGATGATGTTGTTTTCGTTCTTTGCCATACCTTTGGTTATAAGCGTAAGCTCAGTTAAATGCAATAGGGTATCGGCTCATCCTCGATTCGCAGAGGGGGATCTATCTCGGACGGAAGCTGAGGCAAGGCGGGTTTGGAGGCCTCAGCCAGATTGAGCGTACCGGCCATCCCGGCCATCAAAGTCACAGCCGATGCGCCCATAATCCAACCACTATCGATATTATGGAGGTACATAGCACTGTCAACGGCCGCTATCGTACCGGCTGTGGCGGCAAAGCCCAACGCGTCCAAGGCGGCGGCGCGTTTGGAGCGGACAGGCTCCCAGAGCCTCGTTGCTACAGCCTGATTCAGCTTGTCTTGCAGGGCTGAGTCATTCGGACGTAGCCTGTGTAGCTGTACGACCATCGGCCGCTGAAGCAGCCTGTCGTGCCGAATCTCAGTTACCGGTTGCTGATCGGTTGCGGGCATTTGGGAGAACACGGGTATACGATGATAAACCGGCATCTGTCCGCCATAATTATTAGAAACCATACTTTTTATGCTCACGTCGTCGTCGCTTATTATCGCAAAAGGCCGTCGTATGGACGGGGTGCGTACATTAAGCCGCGTGCAGAGCGCCTGTAAAGCAATTTCATCCGGCAAAATCCAACTCCCAGAAAGCTCCTGGTCGCGTCGCACTAGTTCGGAAACCAAAACGGATCGAGTGTGTTTGGGCATCGGTTATCCCTGAACTATTTTTCCGACAAATGCTTCTTCGACCGGTACTCTTGTGTTTAGCAAGTATTTTGCGTTAAAGCCGGTACAATGTCCGGCGTATACGGTGCCGGTAACATTTTTGGCAAAAAAGTCGGTCACTTTTTGCAGCCGTTCGCTGCCGGCACTCCGCAAATGGAATCCTCCCAAGACGCTGTGGATTGTTTTGACTCCAAATACTTTCTTGGCTTGCTCGATGATATTGCATATCCCCGAGTGGGAACAGCCGGTGACCACTGCTACTCCTTTTGCAGTATTGACCGCCAGGGCGCTGTCGTCGATGAGGTAGTCGGGCTTGCTCTTGCCGCCAATTTTGAGATTACCGACCTGGGCCCTAGGCTCAAAATTATGCACCTGAGGGATTTCGCCCAAAAACGCTATATTTGGCGTTATAAAGTACGGTTCAGCCGAGGGCGTGTATGCATAGCGGGCCTCAGCTTCGGCGGCCGAAATTGACGCGCCAATGTATGATTTTGCGCCGTACTTAGGAATTAGGGCGTCTGGGTGGGCGATGAGCGAAACACTTTTTGAAGGGCAGGGAAAGTCTTTGAGACCTGTCGCATGGTCATTGTGGCCATGGCTGAGGACAATGGCATCCTTGTGTTTTAGATCAACGCCTAATTTTTGGGCGTTAGCGACAAACAGATCCGAAAATCCCGTATCGAACAAGATGTTTTTCCCATCGGCTTCGATCCAGTACGAAGGACCAGGTTCACCAAAAAAATGGTCGTCGGTAAAGGTTAGGTTTTCTGCGAGGATGGTGATTTTCATGAATGGAATATATCACATCGTCACTATTCTAAGTGTGCACTATATCACGAATGACATTCTGGCCGAAGCACAGCAGTTATTGTGCAATTGACACTTAGTGTAATTATTAGTATAATAACGGCAATATCTGCATAAAGTAGTGGTGTGTATATGAATCCCGACCCGGGGTATCAGGGCCCTATAGTCACCGTCGACAGCGTTTTGTTCCAACTCATTCATAATGAGCTCTACGTGCTGCTCATCCAACGTATTTATGAGCCGTACATTGGCGAGTGGGCCTTGCCTGGCGGCTACAACCATCGCGGCGAAACGACACATCAGGCACTCGCAGGAGTACTGAGCCGTAAGGCTGGCATCGAATACAAAGCGTTACCCCTGACAATGCAGCTTCATGCATTCGACAACGTCGATCGCGATCCCCGCGGGCACACTATTAGCATAACGTACATGTCACTGGCTCATAAGACAGTGCCAGCCGGATCAGACACCACGCAGAACCCCCAGTTCTTCCCGGTCGTTAAGCTGCCTCGCCTCGCTTATGACCATAAGGAAATTATTACATACGCTATGCAACGCCTGCGCTCGCATGTCATCCACACTAATGCCATATTTGCTCTTATGCCAGAGAAGTTTACTCTCACGCAACTACAAACTGCGTACGAAGCGATACTTGGAAAAAGACTGGATAAGCGTAACTTCCGTAAGCGCTGGCTGGCGCTCGATGTGCTTGCCCCTACTGACGAGCTCGCTAAAGACGGGGCCCATCGGCCGGCGGCTTTGTATACATTTAAGCAGCGCCAACTGATAACGCTGGATCCGACCTTTGCCTAAATAAAAGGGGCTCTAGCTAAAACAGAGGCCCTTTTAATTTTGCCTTTTACTTAGTGTTGACTGTACACTAACCCGTGTTATATTGTGGTTTTAGCACTACTTAGTGTTGCGTCTACAATAACTAAAATTGATAGGCCGGAAGTCCGCCAGGCTGGCTAACCGGCTTGTTCGGTGCGCCCTCAAACGGTGCAAAAGGAGGCAGAGATGGAAAACCAGTTTGCAATAGAAGAAAATCTGCAACTCATGCGTGAAGGCCTACAAGACCCATATCGAGGGTATCCGTTTCGGGCAGACCGGTTAGTTATGCCCTACGAGGAACTGCCTCGGACGCCGGAAGGACGTATCATCTTGCCGGAAGGGGATTGGGATGTGGCCGGACACCCCGAGGGCTTAGACACTGCGCGCGATGTATCCGCCGATGAACAAGTCCGGCTGGAAGCAGCAGGCCTCGAGCTTGATTCCAAGGGCCGCCCGTTGCATCCATGGTTTGCGCGCATGATCGCCGATCCGCTCATCGGTGTCCTGACTAACAAAGGTGCAATGTGGATCTGGGGTCCGGCTCGTACTACTGATGCGGTCATCCAGAAAGATAACCATACCTTACTGGCGCGCCGCGCAGACACCGGCCAATGGTCTATACCCGGCGGTTTTGTAGAGGACGACGAAACAGCTAAAGAAGGCATGATCCGTGAAGTGCGCGAAGAGACAGGCCTGACTATACCCAAGAACGCCCGCATTACCCAGACCTATAGCGGCCCGGTGGCCGATATCCGGCTTACCGCACATGCCTGGCCCATAGACACATCGTACTTGGTAGAACTGCCCGAAGGTGGCCCGCTGCCCGAAGTCACTTGTGCCGACAACGAATCAACAGAGGTGCTGTGGGCCCCGACCCAAGAGCTGAGACAGGACAGGTTAGCGCTATTTGGGGCACATCGTTTTTTGGTGCATCAGGCTCTAGGTGCGGCACGGCGATAGCGAATATGGGAAGTACCGAAGTCTACACATGTCCTACAAAGCAACAAACGTGTTCTCTTTGCCGTATGATGCACGCAGTATTGCCGTTATTTCTACGGTTAAGTTAGAGTCTGTAAAACTGGTATGCGCCCTAACTAAATAACCCCTGCCGGCAGGCAAGCTTCGTTCATCCGAAACCGAAGTTAATATTAGCAGCGATGAGCCACTCGTTTCTCCGGCCAATGTAGTCGAGCGCTGAGATACAACAAATCCGCTATCTGGATTATATAACTCCAGCGTTATGGTGCCTGAGGATGCGGATGTCTTGTTATAAAAACGCCACTGTACGCGCCAAGAGTGGACCTGCCTGGCAAGCGGATTTTCGCGAAGCCTATTTGTAGTTGAATTGTAAAAGGACGGATCGTAAGTACGGTCGGCTACAGCGACATTGGCCGGCCAGCTCTCTACATAGGTATCCAGCGTAGCGGTAGCTGTCGCAAACGGAAAGTTCCGATCAGTACCTACTGAAAAGCCTGTTAATATAAGGTTGGAATAATCGACCCTGATAACACCATAGTAATTGATGTTTGAGCCAGCTTGCTGCTTGCCGTCCAATGCCGCCTGCACAGCTGTAGAGACCGGCTTATCTGCGTCGCTCGTATTATCAACGTTACTTATGTTGCTTCTTATCTTAAGTGAGCCATCAGCGTTATGCTCCTGCAAAAGAAAATCATTGAGGATTGTCCCCCAGTTATTATTGTCGTCACCAACTTTGGGAAGTCTCGACATAACCCACCCTCTTGCTAGCTTTTGTTTATCTCAAAACAACTAGGTCATTTAACACTAGCCACTATAAGCTGGAAAATAATACGCCACAAGACAAACATATGTTCAGCAATATCTGAGCGCGAGCGGGTAATACGGATTCGAGAGCTTTTTGACGAATTACAGCAAAACGTTGGTTGTTGCCACCATTATGGTATAATATACTTTCTATGAAAACTGCATCAGAACGACTTCACCCCTATGTTCGCGGTCCACGCGTAGACTATACGTGGTCGGCCCGTTTTTCGTTTGAGCGTCCATACTCCCTTGAGGATGTGGTCATACGTAAGCT
>DASTWA010000007.1:0-69512 GCA_035758825.1 Saccharimonadales bacterium (SeqCode) | reverse complement strand
TATGGTACGCCCGGAGGGATTCGAACCCCCGATCTTAGGTACCGGAAACCTACGCTTTATCCAGCTAAGCTACGGGCGCGTAACAGGGGTATTATAGCAGAACGACACTTGGATGGCTATGATATTGCTGCCCAGTACGAGACAGACAGGGCAATACTTGTACCGAGGTCGATGGTCGGCGGCGGGACGGCGATACCACTGCCAAGCGTACAAAAGCGGTAGCTAGCCGGCCCGAGATTCTGATTGATGGCCCCGACATTCCCCGCGCGGTTAAGTGCCGGCGGGGTCGCGGCGTTCACCACCACATACACATAATAAAATGCACCGCCGGTGACGCTGACGCTGGTTGTCAGGGGGATTGACTTGGCGCCGGTTGTGCCGAGCGTGGATGCCAGGTCAGAGCTTACGCCCAGCCTGTTGCCGCTCATGTCGTAAAGCGCGGCAAACGAACTGTCCGCGGCAAACCCGGCGCCTGCGTTATTAACATTGAGAAAAACGGTGTTGATCGTTGCTGTTTGACTGGCCTTAACCTTTATAAGAACCGGAACACCTGAGGTTAGAACCGTGTTGTTGGCAGCGGCAATCGGGTCGTAAGCCCATCCGTTATATGACTGGTCTTCGGGGTCAAAGTGCTTCGAAGCGACCGAGCTGACACTCCCGCCAACGTCGTAGACCGTGCCGCCCGGGTCGCGCCACTTGAGCACTCCTTGGTCCGCATATACGATGACTCCGCCGGCAGCCGGATTGGTCGTCGGGACTACGGCGGCTTGTTTGAGCCCTATCACTCCCACACCGTCTCCGACATCCGGCGCTGTTGACCCTACCTGCACATTTTGGGCCGTATAGAGGCTGCCGTTCGGGCTCATGATGAACTTGTCGGCGCCAGCATTGCGGAGCTTCATAAGGTTGCCGGTCGTGCCGCTTTCGGCATCAAAAAAGATGCCTTGGGCGGCAGTTCCGGCGCCATTCGCGCGCAGTGACAGGGCCGAGGCGCTGGCGTCGCTTTGACCCGGATAGTTATGGACGATCTTTAGTGTACCCCGGCTAACTTCGGCGCCGTTGATTCCGACGGCAGAATCGTTGGCGTTGGTAGACACGACGTTCAGGGCGTTGCCGGTCGTGCCTGTGCCGGTGCTACTCACCTCGACGGCATTGCTGGTACCGGCGTAATCCACATGGAAGGCCGGTTTGTCAAACTGCGAACTGGCCGCGGTAATGTTGACCAGACGTCCAAGCGCGCCGGAACCGGCGGTGGAATACACATTCAGTCCCGAGCCCGAATTAGCACCTTGATTAATGAGTAGTGTACCGCCACCGGTGGGCGACCCCGATGTCACGCCCTGCGTCACCAAACTCAAGGCCGGAGTAGCTGGCGAGCCGGTCGTGCCGCTTGTTTGCGTAATCTTGAGGCCACCGGTCGTATCGCGGATCATGGCCGTATCCTGCAGCCCCGAACCGGCCGACCACAACAGCTTGCCATCCGTATTTACCTGAAACCGCCGTGTACTGTCGCCGGAAGTGGTCACGCCCAACCCGGCCACACCGCTGCTAGCGCGCACCACAAAGAATGTACTGGCCGTCTGCAACTGGCCGCTCCCGGAACGAAAAAGATTCGTATCGTTGCCAAATGTTATGCCGGTCGAACCCGACGTGTCCGGCAAGTGCAGCGTGCTTGCCCCTGCCCCCGGCTCGTTAATAGTCAGCCGCTTGGTAAATGTCGTTTGGGAGGAGGCGTCCACCTTGCCCGACAAGGATGTCCACACGTCGGCCAAGTCGCTGCGTATTTTCAGGCTTCCGTCGTCATTGTGCTCAATGCTCAAAAAATCATTGAGCAAATCCCCCCACATACCACCGTCCTTACCCGGGACGGGCAATCGTGCCACCATGCAAATCCACCTCTGCCAGTCGTTAGCTATTAATACCGGTCATACGACAAACACAGCCAAAGCGCTTTATGCTTAAAGCACCATTCTAATAAGCACTCCCTCCAGAGTCAATGCATTATTTGCCGTCAGAGAGCTGCTTGGGTTCGGAATGCTCGAGTGCTTCGTGGAGCGCCCGCATAACGCCGTAGGCTTGCTCGCGGCTCATGCCAATCTTGGCAGTCGTAAGCTGGCCCTGCGAACCGTTATTTTGCGAAAATGCAATAACGACGCCGTTTGTGTTGGCATCGACCTGTACCCCGTCGCTATAGATAACCCGCGGGTCAACGGCCATCACCAGGATGGTAGCCCTGTTAGGGGAATCGTCGGAATGGTCATGGTCATGCCCACGCGGCTGATCATAGCCCGCCAGCTGCCATAGGCCGGCCGCCTCATCGTCATGCATGCCAAAGTGGCTGATTAGAAGCATCAGGATATCTTCGCTGGGACGCTCAAAACCCTGCTCAATACGCTGGAGCATCGGTTCGTCAATTTCGACAGCACCGGACACTTCGGCGACACTCTCGTGCATCTTTTGGCGGATCGTCTTTAGGCGGTCACCAAGCTTTTTAAATGGTTGTTCTTGCTTCTTCTCATTCATAAACCATTTTATAGTAGCGCCTCCCTGTTAATCGCGCAAGTTACTTGTACCGGTGCGCTATAATGCGGATATGAACATTCTTCAAAACGCGCCGCTCAAACTTCACTCCACCATGCGGTTAGGTGGCAACGCCGCCTACATGGCCGATGTGGCCGACCGTCATGAGTTGACCGATGCGCTCGCCTGGGCCGATCAGACCCATGTGCCGGTCATAATGATCGGAGGGGGCAGTAACATTGTCTGGAAGGACGAGGGCTTTAACGGCCTGGTTATCGTCAACAAAATCCTGCGTTTCGAAGAGCAAAACGAGGATGAAGAAAATTATTACCTGACTGTTGGTGCCGGCGAAAACTGGGACAGTGTCGTTGCCCGGACCGTCGAACGGGGCGTAACCGGCATCGAAGCCCTCAGCCTCATTCCCGGGACGGCCGGAGCAACACCGGTCCAAAACGTCGGTGCCTACGGGCAGGAGATTGCCAACGTGCTCGTTAGCGTAGAGGCTTACGACAACCAGGCCAAGCAGTTCATAACCATCCCAGCAATGGATTGCGGTTTTGGCTATCGGACAAGCCGGTTTAAGACCAGTGACCGGGGCAGGTTCTTCATTACGGCCATCACCATGCATTTGCTCCATGGCAACCCTCAGCCACCATACTATCGGGCTGTCGAAAGCTACTTTGAAGAGCGCGGCATAACCAGCCCGACTCCCAGGGTGCTACGTGACGCCGTGATCGCCATCCGGCAAAGCAAGCTCCCCGACCCCGCAAAAATCGCCAACAACGGTTCATTCTTTGCCAATCCCATTGTGGACGAGGGCACTTTTGCCCAGCTACAAGCGGATCATCCGGGCATTCCAGGCTGGCCGACCGAAGACGGCAACGTAAAGATTCCGGCCGCCTGGTTACTTGAACAAGCGGGCTTCAAAGACTTCCATGATGCAGAGACCGGCATGGCTACTTGGCCCGCTCAACCGCTCGTTTTGGTTAATGAGCACGCCCAAAGTACGGCGCAGCTGCTTCAATTCCGGCAAAAAATTGTAACTACTGTTGGACAAAGGTTTGGCGTTACACTTGAACAAGAACCAGAACTACTTCCATAGCTAATGCGCTGTAAAAAATCTTACAATTTGTCCGCATAATGTTTGGTATAATTATAGCTTCGCGCTAATGCTTTTTTGGCGCGGCCGTAGAACCACTGCCAGCCGGTGGGCTCTTTTTTTCGTTTCAAAAAAACAAACCAAATTGGAGGGTACCTATGGAATCAATGACCGCGCCGACCTACATGCATCCGGGAGAACCACCCGAAGAAGTACTGCAGCGCCTCATAACATACGTCAACCAAGAGCAACTTAACCAGGGCCCCACCTACGAGCAAGTGCCGAATGCTTATCAGCCAAGTGAATACGGGGGATACACTCCTGGCCGCCACGCGCAGCACGACACATCACCCCCCATAATGGAGCCCACCCAGGTTCCGAACGGCATCCGCAGGTTCGCCATGCACGCAAACCCAATTGAGCCCAGAAGGCCAGCACATGCGGCGCCGGTTCGGGACAAGCCACACAATTTCGATGACAGTGCACAGGCTTCGATGCGCCCACAGCAACAAGTAGAGCCAACGGGAGAAGTAGAGGCACTACCCGAGACGCGCTACCGCCGGTCAGCCGCACCACACACTACTACAGGGCGCCAACCAAGACGCCGCGGCGGCCGATCCTCGGTACTGCCGGACGGTTCGACTGGTTTTCGTTATCTCTCAGAAGAGGAACTCGACCGTAGATTTGACGAATTCATGAAAGGGTGGGATGAACCCAACACACCGCCAAGAGAAAGCTTCCGCCACCGGCGACAAATCTCAAGAATCGAAAAAATATCGGCGCGGCTAGGCCTCGGCCTAGGATTTTTGGCGATGGCCGCAACCGTAGCCTATAGCGGGTTCGAACTATATTCGAGAGCACGTGGACAGTAGGGTCTTACGCAGCGATTTCTTCGAATACGGCCTGGTCAATGTAACCGAAAGTCACATGGTCACTCCCAATATGGGCCAGGGCCACGTGGCTACCGGCCGTTAACTTAGGCAGCGTGTCAAGTGCAAAAAACTGCATGTCGTCACACTTCTGGGGTTCCATAATTGTCGGTTCGCCTTCCCAATCATCGACAACAAAGAAGAAATTATAGTAGTACTCGCCGTTCGCAGCGAACTGGTTAATGTGCCAGAGCCTGAGGCCAGACTCGGCGACCGAAATTCCAGTCTCTTCTTGCAGCTCGCGGGCAGCGGATTGCAGCACCGGCTCGTCCTTTTCGACATGGCCGGACGGCAGGTCATACCGACCATCCATAAAGCCCGTATTTGCGCGGCGGTGCAAGAGCACCTTGCCCTCTTTGTCCCTAAGGGCCACAAAGACTGCTGAACGGGATACAAACCGGGCGTCCATTATTTCTCCCCTGGCAACGGGAACGCTTTGGTAAAGGCAGTTATCTCTTGATGTAGCTGCGTGAGCCTCTTGTCGTCACCACGGTGGGTGATTGCATCGTCAATCCAGGCGGCGACCTGATCCATCTCGGCTTCCTTCATTCCCCGCGTAGTCAGTGCGGGCGTGCCCATACGGATACCGCTAGGGTCGAATGCCGGACGAGGATCGAATGGTACGGTATTCTTGTTTACGGTAATGCCGGCGGCGCCCAGCGCCACTTCGGCTTCCTTGCCCTTTACACCCTTGTTGGTGAGGTCAAGCAGCAGCAAGTGATTATCTGTTCCGCCGGTTACCAGACTAAAGCCACGACCCATCAGTTGATCGGCCAAGCGCTTGGCATTCTTGACGATCTGATGCCCATAATCCTTAAACTCGGGTTGCGATGCCTCACGCAGGGCCACCGCTATTGCCGCCGTCTGGTGGTTGTGTGGGCCACCCTGCAGGCCGGGGATGATTGCCCGGTCAACAAGCGTAGGCAGGTTCTCTTTGGTGCGCGGCATAGCCTTCAAGGGGTTAGACGGATTGCCGTTGCACAAGATCATCGCGCCGCGCGGACCACGCAGCGTCTTGTGGGTGGTCGTTGTAATAACATCGGCGATACCGGCGGGTGACGGATGGGCACCAGCAACAATCAAACCGGCAATATGCGAAATATCCGCTACCAGGAATGCTCCTGACAGATCGGCAATTTCCCGGAGCCGCTGCCAATCGATGGTGCGCGGATACGCCGTAAACCCCGTAAAAATAAGTTTGGGTTGGTGCTCCTTGACAAGTTCGGCCATACCATCGTAGTCCAGATAACCGTCTTTGCCGGTACGGTACTGCACCGAGTTGAACCACTTGCCGGAAAAGTTTACTTTAAGGCCATGGGTCATGTGACCGCCAAAGAACAGCTCAAGGCCCATCACCGTATCACCTGGGTCAGCCAATGCAAAATACACCGCCATATTGGCCGGTGAGCCAGAATACGGCTGGACATTGGCATGAGTCACGCCAAATAAAGCCTTTGCCCGCTCACGGGCCAAATTCTCGACGGCATCCACATATTGGCAGCCGCCATAATACCGCATGCCGGGATAGCCTTCGGAATATTTATCGGTCAAACGCGAACCAAGCGCCGCCAGAACATCTTTAGATGTATGGTTCTCGCTCGGAATCATCTCTAACCCGTCGCGTTGGCGCTGGGTTTCTTTTGCAATAAGCTCTGCAATTTCTTTGTCATTCATGGGGCTATCTCCTCCTCAAGGATACGTTGTTTGTCATATTCTTTTCGGCTAGTAAAGGAGAGTAGCTAGATCATGTGCCCATTGTAACAAGCCCTTGCTAAAAGTGCTAAAATTTGAGTAGTAATTACAACTCCTTGCCCTCGCAAGACGCTTCTGGTTAAACTTGCCAACAAAATATCAATCATGATATATTGTTATCACTATGAGCACCACAAACGAGAAGATCGGACACCTAATAGCGCAAATTCGTCAAGAACGCGGCCTTACCCAGGCTGAGTTCGCCACCAAACTCGGTACCAGCCAATCGGCGGTCAACCGCATGGAACACGGCAAGCAGAACCTAAGCCTCGAGACCATGGGCCGGATCAGCGACGTGCTGAACAAGCAGCTCATCAGCCTCGGCAATAGCGCCGTCAACCTCCGGATCGAAGGCGGCCACGAGCTGCACGGCGAGATTACGCTCAAGACCAGCAAGAACGCTGCCGTCGGATTGCTATGCGCCAGTCTCCTTAATTACGGCGTAACCAAATTTGTCAATTTCCCGCGGATCGAAGAGGTATACCGCATCATCGAAGTCCTGGAAAGTATTGGCGTGCAAGTTAAATGGTTCGACGGGAACAGCCTCGAAATCCGGCGCCCGCAAAAACTCAAGCTCGACCAGATGGACGCTGACGCGGCCCGCAAAACCCGCTCGGTGCTTATGATGCTGGGCCCGCTGATGCACGACTACAAGGAATTCAAAATCCCTTACGCCGGCGGCTGCAAACTGGGAACCCGCAGCGTTACTCCGCACCTATACGCCCTTGAGGAGTTCGGTCTCAATGTCGTCGCCAGCCAGGGTCACTACGACGTAAGCGTCAGCAAAAAGCCCGCTGGCCGGGTCACCCTTTACGAAGCCGGTGACACCGTTACCGAAAACACCTTATTTGCCGCCGCACGGACTGCCGGCGAAACCATCATCGAATTCGGCACCACTAATTACATGGTCCAGGACGTGGCCTTCTTCCTGCAAAAACTTGGCGTGCGGGTCGAATTCGGCCGGGGCACCTCCATTAAGGTCACCGGTGTGCCGACAATCAAAAAGAACATTACCTATTCGCCCGCCGAAGACCCCATCGAAGCCATGTTCTTTACCTCGGCAGCCCTTACTACCAATTCCGAAATCACCATCCGCCGTGTGCCGATTTCTTTCATGAGCCTGGAACTACTCAAACTCAAAAAGATGGGCGCAATCATTGACGCCAGCGAGCGGTACAAGGCCGCCAATGGCAAAACCGACCTTGTCGACCTGACCATCCACAAGCACAATGGCAAACTCCGTGCCCTCACCGAAAAAATCCATCCCGCTACTTACCCCGGCATCAACGCCGACAACCTGCCGTACTTTGTGCCGATCGCCGGTGTCGCCCATGGCCGCACACTCATCCATGACTGGATGTACGAAAACCGCGCCATCTACTACACCGAAATGACTAAAGTGGGCATGCAGGTTGACCTGGCCGACCCGCACCGCTTATACATCCAAGGGCCAACCAAATTCAACAAGGCCGACGTGGTCTGTCCGCCAGCCCTTCGTCCGGCCAGCCTGCTCCTGATCGGCATGCTTGCAGCCGACGGCATCTCGACACTACGCAATGTCTACACCATCAACCGCGGCTACGAAGACCTGGCCGAACGGCTTAACTCGCTCGGCGCTCAAATCCAAGTCTTCCACGATTTTTAAAAATGGCCGAACGGCCCCGTACGCATTCCTGTTGCCATCTGGTATAATCGAGGCTAGCTGCGGGTATCGTACAATGGCTTCGTATGCCAGCCTTCCAAGCTGGAGATGAGAGTTCGATTCTCTCTACCCGCACCAGCAATTTATAATTGTGCCCTGGTAGCTCAGCTGGATAGAGCAGAGGACTTCTAAGCCTAAGGTCGTTGGTTCGAATCCAACCCGGGGCACCAGTAATTGTATGTAAAAATAACCGCCACTACGACAGTGTGCGGCTATTTTAGTTAACGTTTGTCTCTAGCGTGTCACGGCTTGAGCCCGTAAACCGTTGCCTCCGCCTGCGGCTTGGCGCAGCTTCAATCGGGATAACCGAAGCGACTTTTTCGGGAGCAACAGGCGCAAAAGCGACATTATCTATAATTGGCACGGGGAATCCGCCGCCCTGATTGGCATGGGCCGCTTGTGCCCGGGACCTCTGGTAGGACTCCTCCATAACAGCATGCACAGCCATCTCGCCGGCCCGCATAAGAGGCCCATCAATCCATTCGCGCAAAGCGACACGATCCGGGGAGTCCGGGTGCTGTGCCCAAAAGTCAGGGCCAAAACGTTCCTCATCTTCGTCCAATGTAAAACCGGGTTCGATAATCTCACTCATACAATAAATTGTCCTTGTTGTCTATTATGATCGATGGTAGCATGGCATTTTTGTAAAGTAAACTCCGCTAAGCTTTGGTTTTGAAATCATAGGCTAGAATTACCTCTTGAAAAATGCTACAATACTCCCGTCAGATTTGATTTGGCGGATGTAGCTCAGTTGGTTAGAGCGCTGGATTGTGGCTCCGGAGGCCGTGGGTTCGACCCCCATCATTCGCCCCATGATGATATTTAAAGGACTCTCGCAATGAGAGCCCTTTTTGTTTGGTATAGTTTTATTTGTATTATCTATTAGGAGAAAGGTGCATGATGGCTATACATGAGCAAAGCATTGGTAGCGGCTCAATAAGAACCCCGGCCCGCGGCGGTGGCGCGCTGCTGCTTGCGGGCTGTCTTGTATCTTGCGACAAAGAGGTAAACCCCGGCATCTGTGAATCCCCGCGCGCCACCAGTCCCCTTATCCCTGCAGACCCCAACGCAACCAACGAAGGCTCCGTCGCCTGCACCGACAAACCCAGTGTGACCTTTAGCGAACCACAGCCTGTGCAGCCTCTTATTGACGCAGATATAACCTTACCTCAATGGTGATAGAAGTTACAGAGTAGGTAATCCCCATGTCGCATATTCACACCGTCCCCGGCCAATACGATCTTACGGCCAGTGCATACATTGTCTACACCGGAGGCCGCGCACCGGCCCTACTTCTTCACAGACATCGTAAGCTCAACAAATACCTCCAGTTTGGCGGGCATGTCGAACTGGACGAAAGCCCCTGGAGTGCCGTGGCTCATGAAATAACCGAAGAGTCAGGCTATTCCATGAGCCGGCTTGACCTCTTGCAGCCCGGCATACCAGCCGCAACGATAAGTGAAGGTATCATGCATCCGCAGCCCGTAACGACAATCAGCGTGCGTTTTGGAGATACCGATCACTACCACACGGACATAGCCTACGCCTTTACGGCCAAGGACATGCCGCCTGGGTCGGCCGACCGTAGCGAGTCCGCCGAAATCAAGGCCTTTACCATGCCGGAACTCATCGCCCTCCCCACGGAGGATATACCCGAAGATGTGCGTGAAATCGGCGTGTTCATTCTGCAGGAATGCCTTGCAAGTTGGACAAACGTACCTTCGGTGTCGTTCCTAACAGAAAACCCCCGTTAGGCATACCTGATGGTATACTGATAGCAAACACAGTTAAAAGACTGGAGCTTATGAAAAAATTTCTACACTTCATACGTGAGTACCGTTTATTTGCGGCAGCGCTTTTTACTTCCATGATCGCGCTTGGGCTTGACCTGGCATCCTTTGACACCGCTGCGCATTGGGCGCTGATCGCGGTGATTTCGGCCGAGGCCGGAGTACTCCTTTGGGGCATGGTTCAGGACTTGCGTGAGGGCAAATATGGTGTCGATATTTTGGCGGCAACCGCAATTATTACCGCACTCGTCATGCATGAATACTGGGCCGCGATGGTTATTGTACTCATGCTCACTGGCGGCGAGTCGCTCGAAGACTATGCCGGTCACCGGGCCAAACGGGAGCTGGACGCTCTCTTGCAACGCTCGCCGCAAAAAGCCCACCTGCTCAAAAATGGCAAAGTGATCGACGTCAAAGCCAGTGAGGTCAAAGCGGGTGATAGCATCGTTATACGAGCCGGAGAAGTCGTGCCGGTCGACGCCACCATCCTCGAAGGCACAGCCGGGTTTGACGAATCAAGTCTTACCGGCGAAAGCCTGCCAGCCGTCAAAAAAACTGGCGAAGACATTCTGAGCGGCTCCATCAACCAGGATGGCGTCATTACCGCCCGCGCGCTCCACGCCGCTGCCGACAGCCAATACCAACAAATCATCAAATTAGTCCAGGCGGCTTCTAAGAGCCAGGCTCCTTTTGTCCGTTTAGCCGACAAATACGCCATCCCCTTTACCGTTATATCCTTTGGCATTGCCGGTACGGCTTGGGCGCTCAGTGGAGACTCACTCCGCTTTCTGCAGGTGCTTGTCGTGGCCACCCCCTGTCCGCTCATTCTGGCCGCACCCATCGCTATCATCTCGGGGATGAGCCGTTCGGCAAAGCACGGCATTATCATCAAAAACGGCGGCGCCCTCGAAAAGTTCGCCGAAGCCCAAACCTTCGCTTTTGACAAAACCGGCACCCTGACCAAGGGTGAACCTATGGTGGACCAAGTCAAAACATACCACGGGTTCAGCCGCAGCGACGTAGTCGGCCTGGCAGCGTCTCTCGAACAGAGCTCTAACCACATTTTGGCCAAAGCCATTGTTGCCAAGGCTGAGGCAAGCCATATTACTGTCGCCAAAGCCAAGCACGTCCGCGAGCTAGCTGGCAGCGGCCTTAGCGCCAAAGTCCAATCCCGCGATGTCCTTGTTGGCCGGCTGAGCATGCTGAGCGAGTCGGACGTCGCCCTCCCCAGGACCTTCAATCCCAACGAAGTCCAATCCACGGCCGCATTCGTTGCCATTGACGGCAAACTGGCCGGGGTCATCACCTTTAAGGACGAGCTTCGCACAGAAACCAGACAGACACTCGAGGATCTGCAAAAGCTCGGCGTAAAACACCTGCTCATGGTTACCGGCGACAACAAAACCGTTGCCAAAGGCATTGCCAAACAGCTGGGCATTACGCGTTTCCACGCCGAGACGCTGCCTGGCGACAAAATCCGCGCTATCGAAGATTTGCCCTACCACCCAGTCGCCTTTGTCGGCGACGGCGTGAACGACGCACCGGTGCTAACAGCAAGTGATCTGGGCATTGCGCTTGGGGCGCGGGGGTCAACCGCCGCCAGTGAATCCGCTGATGTTGTGGTGATGCTTGACGATCTTAGCCGCGTCGCAAAGGGACGCGAAATCGCCAAGCGTACCTTCTTTATTGCCCAGCAAAGCATTTGGGTCGGCATAGGGTTGAGCATCGTATTGATGCTCGTTTTTGCGACCGGCAAGTTCAAACCAATCTATGGCGCGGCCATTCAGGAGCTGGTGGATGTCGTAGTCATATTCAATGCTCTCCGCGCCCACGGCAAGTTTGGTCCGCTAGCCAAACCCAAAAAAGCCAGCTAAACGCCACTTGTCAGGACGACGGCGATCAGCATCGGCATCACGATGTTGTCTGTTCCTTGTACGGCAACATTCTCGGCGGCAGTTGCCACAAACGGCAACCACAGCAGTGTGAGGAAACTTGTGGTCGAATCAGCGGCCAACATATAGACAAGCAGTATGCAGAACGACGAAATCAGGAACGCCCCGCTTCCGGCTATACTCTTAGTCCGGCCAAAGACCTTGTAGCTGTTGTTGTCTCCCCAGCCCACGCCGATGACCGCTGCCAGTCCGTCGGCAATACTCAGGTGCAGCATAGCAGCCATAAACACCCATTCCGAGGTACTAATTAATGCGAGTAGGCCGATAACAATGGCAAACAGCAACTCACCGGTCATATTCCGCTTGACCGCATGGATCGAACGAAACACATTAAACTTTACCGACAGTGCAACGACAACAAAAAATGCCAAGCTCAACATTTGTATTTGGCGCCAGCTCAAAAAAAACGGCCAAAACGCTACGAACGTTCCAACCGCTACGTGGACCAGCTTGCGAGTAAGCTCGGCATGGATTTCTTTTGACCTGGAAAGCCACTCCGAAAACACCAGAATGCAAAAAGTAACAAGAACGACAATGATCGTTGCCAGCATGGCTTTATTGTAGCACCGCCCGCAAGTGGCACGGGACATGAAAAAAGAGCTACCCATAAGTAACTCTCTTTTCATGGTCGGGGTGAGAGGACTTGAACCTCCGACCTCAGCGTCCCGAACGCTGCGCGCTAGCCAACTGCGCCACACCCCGAAATTATGGTTACATTCTATCAAATTATGATAACAATGTTAAACATCAGAATAGATGTTTTTGCAAACGCCGTATATATGCTTAAATAAAGTTTTATGACTACAGGCATCGAGCGGCCGCTTCAAATCGAATCAGGGGACATGGTCTTTAAGCCTTGGATTCACCACGAAGCAATCCAACGGCGGGTTGCCCAGATGGCCGGATATCTAGCGACGCGCTTTAATGGACAAGATGTCAGGTTTCTGCCCATACTCAAAGGAGCACTCCCCTTCAGCCGTCTCATGGTGGCCGGGATGTCCCGGCTCCCGTATGGCCCCTCGTCGATCACTATCGACACCATACAAGTCAAGAGCTACCAGGGCACCCGATCCCGCGAACTATCTTGGCTCCAGGTACCGCAAAGCCCTGCTCATCCCAAGGTACATGATGTGCTCCTGGAAGACATCGCCGATAGCGCCCGAACATTGACCGCTGTCGAGACACACATGCGACAACAAGGTGGAGCATCACTGACCACGGCGGTATTGCTCGACCGCCCTGCGGCCAGAGCTCCCGATGTCGATTATAAGCCGGATCTCGTGGGCTTTGGCATTAGTAACCCCGAAGCCTGGGCGATTGGCTTTGGGCTCGATCTGGGGGAACAGTATCGTGATCTTCCCGATATATATGGCAGGGTTGGTCCGGACGGCAAACTACCGCCGTACATTATCCCGCCGTTACCCGACGTGTAGTCGCAAATACCGTTACCTGACAGATGTAAAAATGCCAATGCAGGCTTGTGAACCGCCGACTTTGACTAGCACATCATGCAGATGTTGGCGTTCTTCTTCGGTCAATTTGTCGCAGCCAAACTGGGCGGGCAAATCACGCATAATCCGCAAAATAGTAGCTTCGCCTTTTTGCGTAGTCACCAGCACCTTGGCGCGCCGGTCGGTCTCACAGTCCTTACGCACAACCAGACCTTGGCTGACCAAACGGTCCACAATCCCGGTCACATTTGACGCGTCACAATGCAGCTTGCCAGCGATATTGCCCATCACCGCTGTCGGCTGACGATGGATAATGTACAGGGCGGCTACCTGCATGTTGGTAAGTCCTTCCCTTTCACCCAAGTCGCGAACACCTCGCTTAAAGATTTCGAGCAGGCCTAATAAATCGTCGCATGTTTGCTGTGGACTAATACTCATACGATGGTATTATAGCATGTTTTTCAAAAATGCTTGATAACTTCAAATATTTATATATACTACTAATTTGTCATCTCATACTAAAACTAGACGGAGGAAACATGCTGGAAAAAGTTAAACATAAAGGTCTGGCGCTCGCGGTCTTGGCAGCGGCACAGTTTATGGTAGTGCTCGATGCGACTATTGTAAATGTCGCTCTGCCTGCCATTAAGGAAGTCCTGAAGTTTACCACTGACGCACAGCTCCAGTGGGTAGTCACTTCGTACGCCCTGCTCTTTGGCGGGTTTTTGCTGCTCGGCGGACGCCTGGCCGATTTATTTGGCCGGCGAAAGATGTTTTTGGCCGGGGTAATCGTCTTTGCCATCGCCTCATTGCTGGCCGGGATTGCACAAAACCCACTGCAAATGATCACCTTCCGTGGTCTGCAAGGTCTCGGTGGAGCACTCTTAGCCCCCGCCGCCTTATCGCTTGTCCTTTCTATTTTTAAGGAAGGTTCTGAGCGCAATAAGGCCTTGGGCGTATGGAGCATGGTCGCAGCGGGCGGCGGTGCCGTCGGCCTCATCGTGGGTGGCGTGCTTACGCAGTATGTTGACTGGCGCTGGATTTTCTTTATTAACGTACCGATTGCGGCAGCCGTCGTTGCGGCAGCTATCAAATATGTTCCTGCGTCCAAACCCCAAGACAAGCAGCGTGTTGATGTGCTTGGCGCGCTGACCATCACCGGTAGCCTTATGGCCTTGGTGTACGCACTCGCCAAAGCCGCCGAAGATGGTTGGGGCAACCGGTCGACTATCGTGTCATTCGCAGTAGCTGCCGGCCTGATGGCGACATTCATTATCAATGAGCTCAAAGTACGCCTGCCGCTCATTAAGTTGAGTATCTTCAGCCGCCGTAATGTAACCGGCGGTACACTAATCCAGCTATTGATGCCTGCTGCCATGTTTGGCATGTTCTTCTACCTGTCGATCTACCTGCAACAAATCCTGGGCTACACGCCAACCGAAACCGGCGTGGCTAACCTGCCGTTCACATTGACCATCATGCTGGTTGCAGGTTTCTTGTCCAAAAATGCCGCCAAGGTCAATGCCAAGGCAATGCTGGTCGTCGGACCATTGATTGTAGCTGCCGGCCTGATGTTCTTTGCCCGCGTACCGATTGCCGCCAACTATTGGACCGACATTCTGCCTGGCATCATTATGATGGCCACCGGCATGTCCATTGTGTTCGTCCTTGCCACCCTCATCACTACCAGTGGTGTGTCACACGAAGAGTCTGGCCTGGTATCCGGCTTGCTCAACACCGGCCAGCAGGTTGGCGGTGCCATCGGCCTTGCCGTCCTGACGGTCGTGTCGACCAAGGTCACCAACACCGAAATGGCAAAAATCCATGGTGACATGTCGCTCGTTCCCAACGCCTTGGTGGCGGGCTTTCACCAAGGATTTAAGGTAGCGGCGCTGTTCGCCGTCGGTGCCAGCGTCATCGCCCTGGTTGTTCTCCGGTCGCACAAGACTACCCAAAAAGACCTCGACCACGAAGCCGAGACCGAAGCCGAATCATTGGCTGCAATCCCAGGCGTGTAGTCGTAGCTTCACCCGTAAAAAAGACCAGCGCACCGCTGGTCTTTTGGTTAGTACTTAACGTTCGTCGGGCAATAGGTAGCCTCCGCTTTGGTGCGCCCACAACCGGGAATATACGCCCTTCTTCTTTTTGAGCAATTCGTCATGTGTACCTACCTCGATAATCTCACCCTTATCCATAACAACTATCCTGTCCATGCGCTGGATGGTACTTAGGCGGTGCGCGATCACCAAGGCTGTCCTGCCATCCATAAGCCGCCATAAAGCTTTTTGGATGTATTGCTCGCTTCGGCTATCCAGAGCACTTGTCGCTTCATCCAGTACCAACAGCGGCGCATCCTTTAGCAACGCCCGGGCTACGGCAACACGCTGGCGTTGCCCTCCCGACAGTTTAATGCCTTTCTCTCCGACCATTGTATCGTACCCGTTGGAAAGCTCACCTACGAATTCGTCTACAAATGCGGCAGCCCCGGCCTTGCGTATAGCAGCCCTGCCCGCTGCAGGCTTGCCGTAGGCTATGTTATCTTCAATGCTCCGGTGAAATAAAAGCGGCTCTTGTGGGACGTAGGCAATCCGCGAGCGCAAATCATCCTGCGACAGGTCACGGATATCTACGCCGCCCAGCGTAATACTCCCCTCTGTCACGTCCATAAACCTCAGCAGTAACTTTGTAAGCGTCGTTTTGCCACTTCCCGAATATCCTACCAGCCCGACCTTTTCGCCCTGTTTTACATGCAAGCTAAAGTCTTTGACCGCGGCGTTACCCTTCTTGGCATCACCATAGCGATATGTGACATCCTTTAGCTCTATGTCCAGACCACTTTTTTGGGTCAGTTTCTTGGGTTTGGCCGGGTCAAGTATTGTCGGCTGAAGCAGCATCGTTTTTACCGCCTGGTGGGCTCCGCTCATTGTCGCCTCGTACGATTTGATCATATCGGCGATCTCTTGGGTAGCGTTCACTAACTTTATGACATACAGCTGTACTAATACGACAATCGCAATGGTAATAATACCATCCTGGTACAGCCGGGCAGTAAGCACCAATAGGATGACTGTGGCGACCGTAGCCAAAATCATTCGTCCTACATCAGCCGGTATAGACGTCATCCAGGACAGGTATTGCATGCGCACTTGCTTTGCGACTGCTTTGTCAAAACGTTGGTATTCGTAAGCCTCTGAGGCAAAGCTTTTAACCGTTACACCATGGCCAAGCGCATCGCCGACCACACCGGCAATCTCACTATTTGCCTCGCTCAGCAGCCGGCGGTACTTGAGCCGCCATTTACCGGTTGCGATGGTAAAACTCAGGATTAGGATCATGCTGACTACCGTCACCGCCGCCAATGCCCACGAATGCCAGGCAATAATACCTATGCTGCTTACCACGAGGATAATCTGCTTAACTATGCTATTAAGTACGAGGATCGAATACTCATTATAGGCGTCCTTCAGCCTGGTCGCCTGAGCACCCAAAGTTCCTAAAAAGGCATTATTAAAAAACTCGTAATCCTTATTTAAATAATTTTTGAACACTTCACGCTGGATAAACGCCGTACCCTCGCGGCCATTCCGGCAAATCGCGACCCCGCCAACTGCCCACAATACGCAGTACGCCAGGCCAAGTAAAAACACCATCAGTGCATAATGCCCGACTCGGTCGAATTCCTCCGTGACAATTGACTGCAAGCCGTAGGCTACCTGGAAAGGAATAAGGACGTTGTATATGAGCAGTGCTGCCGGCCTGGTTAGCAGCCAAACAATGAATGTCCTGCGGTCTTGGGCATTAGCCCGCCAAAATAGCTTATGGGTAGTTCGGGCAACCTGGTGGTCGCGGTCGGTAAACGTTGCTGCCATAAGTGAAAGTATAGCAAAGAAAAAAGCCTCTACTATGTAGTCCTCGCCATACTTTTTCTACTGTAGGTAGCCCAATTTCTGCAAAGTAGTAATTGTAGGTGGCGATAACTTCAGATTCTTTATATCGTCAACGCTAAACCACTTTGCGTCTACGAAATCGTCCTCATGAATAAGCGTTACGCTGTTAGCTGTTTCGGCAAGCATTACTTTGAAGTTATAAAACTTCATTTCTACTACTACTTTCTCGCCAGTGTCCCTTAATACCTTTTCGCTTTGACCGCTTAATTCTCCCTCAATCTGTTTAATGCCAGCCTGGTCAATGGTAATACCAGTTTCTTCTAGCGTCTCGCGCCTAAGTGCATCAAGCTTAGTTTCGCCAGGCTCCACTCCACCACCCGGAACAATCCAACAATCAGGGTAAACGCCGCCTTTAATACTCTTACCGAGAAGCAGTTTATTGTCGCTAGAAAAAATAAATGCTCCAACTATATCCCGTTGAACCGTTCTCATTGACTGGAAGCCCTTAAATAATACTCTTAATAATAGCAGGGGGCTGCATGGCTAGGGATCTTTTTTGTAAGGAGTATAATTTTACCATGACAGATAAAGAGCTTGAACACGCACTGCAAATCACACGGCTGGCGGTTGCCGAAGCTGGCAAAGAGCTAAAAAAATACTATGGCAACGTAGAGGCTATTAGCAAAGGAGACGGCAACAGCGTTGGGGGCGTGGTAACCGAACTGGACCGCAAGACTGAAAAGTACTTGGCCGCAGAGCTTGGGAAAGTTTCGCCCGACATTGGATTTAGGGGAGAGGAATTCGGAGTACAATCTCACGCTGATACGACCTGGCTCGTTGACCCGATTGACGGGACAGCCCATTATATTCGTGGGATACCTTTCTGTACAACTATGGTCGCCCTTATAGAGGATGGCGAGGTTATAATGTCGGTAATCCACGACTTTGTCCGTGATGACACTTATTGGGCTATTCGTGGTGGTGGCGCATACCGCAACGATATGAAAATTTCCGTTAGCCAGCGTTCACTTAAGCAAAGTTTGATCTCTTTTGAAACCAAATTAGAAGTACCTGAAAATTATGCAAAATATCTCGAAGTCCGTAAGGAAGCTGGTATCATCTCAACCATAAACTGTGGTTTTGAATTTGCAATGATTGCTTCTGGCAAGCTGGACGGTCGTATTGGCTTAGACCCTTACGGCATGGATTGGGACTTTGCCCCTGGATCATTATTAGTCAGCGAAGCCGGCGGTATTGCGGCCAACATCGGCAAGAATACTTACGATTATAAAGACCACGATTACATAATTTCTAACGCAGCCGTGCACAAAGAGCTTACAGAGGGCAGCAATGCCACATTCCCGATAGTTGCCTGACAAACAAAAATCCACCATACGATATGATGGTGGATTTAATCAAAATATCTTCTGGTCGGGGTGAAAGGACTCGAACCTTCGACCTCGCGGTCCCAAACCGCGCGCGCTAGCCAACTGCGCCACACCCCGTAAAACAGATACGATTATACCTTGTTATGGCCAAATATGCAACGGTCAGAACACCTTTCGTATGGCTTCTGCTTTGACCGCCAGACCGGTCGATTCGTCAACCGTGAACAACAGGGCATTAAACTGCATACGGCCTTCGTACTCCAGGATATTGCGCGTTTGGCGCCCGTCGCGCCACCGCGGTATGAGGCTGTCAAATGTCACTCCCAGCGAAGAGTCGAGCGACCCGCACATACCGACGTCGGTAATGTGGGCTGTACCTTTTGGCAGGACATCGGCATCCGCCGTCTGGATGTGCCAGTGGTCACCAACGACCGCCGATACCCGGCCGTCAAGATAGTAGCCGATAATACGCTTCTCGCTGCTGTAATCACCGTGGAAATTTACGACCGTTGCCACATGCGGCGTCTGCTTCTCTTTTTCGATTATAGCGTCGATTACCTGAAGCGGATTGTCCAGCGGCAAGTCGGCGTCCTTGCCGACAATCTTACCCAGAAGGCTCACTACCAGGACGTTGCCCTTTGGAGTCTTGGCATATTTATAGCCGAGGCCGGGCGTACCGGTTGGGTAGTTGGCTGGCCGGATAATTGGCTGGCTGGGGTCATTGAGCTGCGGAAAAATATCTTCGCGGAAGAAGGTATGGTTGCCGCCGCTGCAGAAATCGACACCGGCTTTTTTGAGGCGGTTAAAGTCGAGGAGCATAATCCCCTTGCCTTCGGACAGATTCTCGGCCTGGGCGATGACCAGGTCGACGGCATATTCGCTGCGCATACCCGGAAGCAATTTTTCGATAAGGGTGATGCCTGGCTCGGCCATGACGTCGCCTATGTACAGAATATTCATCATCAAAACTTACTCAGGAAGTTATCCAGGCCGTTCATAAACCCGTCCAGCTTTTCTTCTATTTGACTGAGGCCGTTGTCGAGGGTTTGTTCCAGATTGCCCACTACGTCGTCAACGCCGCTTGCGGCGCCCTCGATGTTCTGCGACATATCATCTATGGGCTTTGTAAGGTCATCTTCACTCGGTGGCGTAGGCAAATCGCTCATACCTCTATTGTAGCGCAATACCATTCTGGCGTTCGATAATCGCCGTCACGTCGGCCACGATTTGCTTGGGGCTCACTGCCAGGAGGGCGCTCATGCCTATTGCCTCGGCGGGCTTGGTGCACTTTTCTTGGTCGTCAACAAACAAAATTTCTTTTGGCGCCAGGCCCAATCTTTGGACGGCAACCTCATACAGCTCTTTGTCAGGCTTGGCGTGACCTTCGTCACAAGACAGGATGACCGGATCGAACCCCTCATACCGCCCTTGTTGGCGGAGAATAGCGGCATTCATGGCAAAGATATTCGACAGGATGCCCGTCTTTAAGCCATGCTTCCTTAGCCGGGCAGCCAGATCATACACCTCATGGGATGGCACGAACAAGTCGTGGGCCTTCTCTAGGAACATCTGTTTGGTGACCTGCTTGGCAAACCTCGTATTAAGCTTGGCAAATAAAGCGTCTTCGTCGCCCTGACCCCTGCGAAGCATGTAATGGTCAGCATTAACGTCCAGCCGTCTAGGGTCAACGCCATATAGCTCTGCAAGGATGTGTGCGACAAAGCCGCTCCTGCCACTCTCGGTTAACACTCCGCCAAAATCGAACAGTACCGCCTTAATCATGGGTTATTTTGCGAATTCTACAGCGCGGGTTTCGCGGATGACATTCACCTTGATCGTCCCAGGATACTGCATGGTCGACTCTATCTTGGTCGCGATATCGCGGGCCAAACGGATAGCAGCAAGGTCGTCGACTGACTGCGGCTTGACGAATACGCGCACTTCGCGGCCAGCCGAGATAGCGTAAGCCTTTTCGATGCCCTTAAAGCTGGTCGCAACATTCTCAAGTTCCTTCATGCGCTCCACAAAGTTCTCGGCGGAGATATTGCGCGCGCCAGGGCGGGAAGCGCTAATAGCATCAACCACCCGGACAATCAGAGCCTCTACCGAAGTTGCCTCCATGTCGTCGTGGTGCTGTTCGGCGGCCAGGGCAACTTCTTCCGGAGCGCCGTACTTGCGGAGCATCTCACCGCTAATGTGGTGGTGCTTGCCTTCCATCTTGTGGGTCAGGGCCTTGCCCATGTCGTGCATCAGAGTAGCGTATTTGGTTACCTTGACGTTAGCACCCAACTCTTCGGCGATCATACCGGCCATGTGGGCCATTTCGGTGCTGTGCTTAAGGACATTCTGACCGTAGCTCGTCCGGTACTTAAGCTCACCGAGCAGGTGCAGCAGCTCTCTCGGGATGCCGATGACGCCGACTTCGCGGGCGGCATCTTCCCCGGCCCGAACGATGTCCTTCTCGACATTCTTTTGGGCTTTGGCGACAACTTCTTCGATGCGGCCGGGATGGATGCGGCCGTCCTTCATGAGTAATTCCAGCGCCTGCCGGGCAACCTCACGGCGGACCGGGTCAAAACTCGAAAGCACGACATACCCCGGCGTGTCATCTACCATGATGTCCACACCAGTTGCGCGCTGCAAAGCCTGGATGTTGCGGCCTTCCTTGCCAATGATGCGGCCCTTCATTTCTTCGTCTTCGAGCTTGACCGACGTAACGGTACGCTCGGCGGTGACTTCGCTAGCCATGCGTTCCATGGCTGTCGCGATAATAATCGCGGCCTGGTCTTCGGCCTGGTCTTGCGCCTCATTCTGCATTTTTGCGATGAGGTTCGTCAGGTCACCCTTGATATCGCGTTCGGTCATCTGCATCAGCTTTTCGGCGGCATCTTGTCTTGAGAGCTTGGCAATCTTTTCTAGTTTATCCTGTTGTTTCTGCCGGATGCTACGGATCTCGTCCTTGAGCTCCTCGACTTCGGACTCGCCCCTGCGTAATTTTTCGCTTCGCTTGTCCAGATCGTCAAGCTTCCTGTCAAGCGCCTCTTCGCGGGACACAAGGCGCTGCTCAATGTCCTTTAGTTCGCGGCGACGGGTCTGCTCTTCTTTGCGGGCCTGATCGGCGATTTTCGCTGCATCGTCCCGGGCTTCGTCTACGAGTTTGCGAGCCTCTTTCTTAGCTTTTGTTAATTCCCTGTCGGCCTGCTCTTGGGCAGAGCCGACTTTACGCTTGGTAAGCACAGTGTTTGTGCCAAAACCAACAGCAAGCCCAGCCACAGCGAGCACTATGGTAATTGGGTCCATACGCGTTTCCTTTCTATCGTGCAGATTCTGCGGCAGGCAATCGCTATCACTTCACTAGCCAGCCAACAAGATCTGAATGTCTAAAATGTTTTATGAATATTTGAATCGGACTGCTACTTCACAAACTCGGCAAATCCTTATGTAAAACTATACCCCCGTGTTGTAAAAGTGGTCAATATTTTGTTGATTTCCAGCCTGAGCGTGCCGGGGTTTGTAGGCCATCCGCTGCCGCCAAGTCTTTTGGGGTTCGCGCCCCCGTCCGGTAGACCGGTGTCTCCTCGATGTATGCTTAGTGCGGTGGTCATGGTCATGCCCGCAGACCATAAAATGGCTGTGCTCGTGGGCTACATTCTTTTTTGTCGGCCGGAAGAACCATGCTGTCAGAAGACTGCTCGATACAGCGGCGAGTTGCTCAACATTGTGCATACCCTGCTTATACATAAAGGCTCCAAACACCGCAATTGCAGATGAAGGCATATCGCTGACAATAAAATGCTTATAGGTCGCACTTATATCCTTGCCTAAAGCCGGGTTACCATGATGCCGGTTCTTTCGCGCCCCGTTTGCCAAGGCCCCTAAAATGGCCCCATTCAGCGCGAGCGATCCGGCGGCGGCGTATATATGGAGGGGGTGCGGCTGGGCCTCGTGGTCCGACAAAAAGTCGACGCCGGCTTTCGCGCTAAGGGCGACCGAAGCCGCGGACAATAGCCAGTAGCTTACCTGACGGTTGCGCATTCTTTGCTCTTCGGTCAGGCCGCCCCGTAGGTTGTCAAATTGCTTCCAGTAGGTGATGCCGTCCAGTATATTGTGAACTCCGTCAGATACTCCGGATATAGCAGAACTCGCTGCCGATACGACCGTCTCTACCGCGCCGAGCGCCAGATTACCTGCGACCGTAGCGATCTGCATCTGTCTCGATACCAGTTCAACGGCCTGATGTTGTTCGTGGTCATGCTCCATACCCCCAGTAGTGAACTAAATGAGGATAATTATTGCAAATTTGTTGCAGTTTGTTGGATGGCTGCGACTTATTTCTTTTGTTTGGTGATGTGGACCGGTGCTCCATACTCCGGGAGTGCAATCGTATCGTGCTCGCCCTTTGCCAGCCGGGCGATGCCCGCCTGAATCCAATCGTCGCCCTTGCTGGCAAGGATTGGGACTCCGAGACCGCTCGACAAGCCATTGGCTACTGCAAGCCCTATCCGTAGGCCAGTAAAACTGCCTGGGCCGGCAAAGCCGATTATGCCATCAAGGTCGTTAAGCTGTTTGCCGCTGGCCTCCAGCAAATCTATGATGCGCTGATGAATCGTCACTGAAAGCTCACGATGGGCTTCCCAGACTTCATAAGCGATTTTGTCGCCGTCAGCAAACAGGCCGACTTCGGCCTCTGGCTTATCGGTACGAATGGTTAAGACGAGCATCACGCCTCTACCGCCTTTATTAGGTACTCCAAGTCTTCCGGGCCCTTGAATGTCAACGTACGGGTGCCATCTGCTTCTTGAGTAATCGAGATTGTCAGATGATCTTGGGGTAGCACATGTTTAACCACGTCGCCCCATTCCACTACGACGATGGCGTGCGGGTCGCCTGCGACTTCGGCAAGCTCGTCGGCAATAATGCCGGCTTCGTGCAGGCGATAAAAATCAAAGTGGTGCACTTGCAGCTTTCCGGCATCGTAGACTTTGCTGATCGTAAACGTTGGACTGGCAACCGCATCACTACTCCCCAGCCCCCTCACGAGCCCCCGGGTAAATGTCGTCTTGCCGCCGCCGAGATCGCTCACCAGCTCAATAACCTCACCGCCCCTTAAGGCCTTGCCGAGCCTCTCGGCGAGCTGTTCGGTGAATTCTGAACTGGTGGATTTTGTTTGCCACGTCACTTCGGTACTCATACGCTCCGTATAGTAGCGCGAATACACCTACCAGGGCAAGCACCCCTATATGCAGCCCGGGCTTTTGCTCCTCTTCTGATGCATTCTGCGACGAGATAGCCGCAGTGGCAGCAGTATTCTTCGAAGCCAGGCTTGCACTCTTTATGCTGGTTGAGCCACCCTTTTTGGCGGTTGTTTTTGCTACGGGAGCTACGACATGGTTGGCCGAACCCGGCGTAGGTTTGGTCGTCCATTGCCAAACTCCTTTTGCCAGCGCCCAAGCCTGGTCGTCTTTGGCGGCCGAATATACATCGGTACTGCTAATAACGTTGCCGAACGGATCAAGGAGCTGGACAAGGCCCTCCGTATTTGACAGCGTCAGATGCGTATCGGCAGAAAAATACGCCTTGAATGACTTGCCAGGCAATATGGCGCCTTGAGGAAAGGCGTATTTCTTTTTGGTTTTTCCGGTCCCGGCTGCAATGGCAAATCCGCTGAGGTCAAACTGCGCTTCGTTCGAATTGTACAGCTCCACAAACTCGTCGGCGGCATCTGTCCTAGGCTTGCCTGGATTGGGGAGTAACTCCGTAAGCTGGGGCGACTTCAACCCCTTGTTCGCAGTCGGCGCAACCCTACCGGAAGCCGTTTCGTCCGTAGGCTGGTCCTCTACGACGGCGGGCGGCTCCTCGTCCGGCGGGACCAATCCAGGGTCGTCCTCTTCCTGGGGCAACGAACAGCCATCGATTTCTAATGGGGAGAATTGCGAGGCCGACCCCGTGGCCGGCGTGGCTTCGTCTGGGAGGTTCAGGGTATTCAACAGGCCAGGCGTGGCTCCGGCGGAGAGCATTGGCTCGGTCGTATCCTTCGTGCTTTTTTGGATCGACACGTCATGCGCGTTATCGTCGGAATCTATATAACTCCCGGCGGCATCCACATAACGCTGGATGTGCTTGTCGCCGGCGCCCACGGCCGGCACCGAGCGGCCTTCCCCGAGCATGCTTACGCCCCAAGCGATCGCGTCGCGGACGGTCATTTGGCAAGTTTGCGGATCGGGTGCAAATAAGCCGACTGCTTTGTCTGTGCTGGAAAGCTTGGTGCTGTACACTTGGCTTGCCGTCTCTGGCGGCAAGGGCAAACCGGTGTGAAACACATAGTATCCGCCAGGTAATAGGATGGTTGCACTCCCATCGTCGGCTACCACGGTGCCGAGCAACGAGGAGCCGCTAGCCGTAGCCGCATTCTGGTATCGTATTTGCCAGCCTGTAATGTCGACAGGGTCTTGGCTGACGTTTGCGATTTCGACAAACTCATCGCTGGCCGCGGCCGCGCCTGTTTGCAGTTCGGTAATAATGACCGGCGACGAGTAACTGTGCGGCAGGGGCACCGTAATTGCCGCTACCGCTACCGGTAGCGCAAGGTGGTTAAGTGTTGCTAAGGTCAGGATGTAGGTAGTTATTCTCTTCACGAGATAGATGCTAGGCAGAGTTGCCCTCAAACACAAGCCCTTTGGCAGAATATTGCCAGCCGCGCTATACTAGTGCATATGCTACAACTGAGTGGAAATCTTCTGAACAGACCGGTACTCAGCCTGAGGACGGGAGGCGTGGTTGCCACAACAACAGGGGCAATCATCAACCCG
Source organism: Saccharimonadales bacterium (SeqCode) (assembly GCA_035758825.1). Taxonomy (GTDB): domain Bacteria; phylum Patescibacteriota; class Saccharimonadia; order Saccharimonadales; family UBA4665; genus JARIHD01. The sequence goes on along the minus strand of DASTWA010000007.1, from coordinate 44,233 downwards.
AACAATCTTAAGATCGAGGGTCTTTATTGTGAAGATTCGCTGCACCGCAAACGCACGCTCGTCCTTCTGTACCAAGATATACGCGATGTCATTGTCCAAGGTTTTGTAATTGATGACTACGATGTGCTTGCCGAGCCTGAGGAATTGGTTCGCCTTAAGGGCATCATGGACCTACGGTTTACCCTTCTTGGAAAATCGGTTAAAACCACCAGCAAAGAAAAAATAGGCAAAGTGGTGGACTTTGCCACCGATACCACGACCATGTATGTCCAAAAGCTCTATGTCGGCCAGTCGCTCATCAAAAACTTTACCGGGGGCAGCCTAGGCATCGACCGGACGCAAATCGTGGAGATAACAGATAGGAATATTGTCGTCCAAGACCTGATGGGACGCGTTCCGGCCAACGCCAAAGCCTGGGCCTAGTAATCTTCGGCCGACTCCTGCATGGCTGATTTGATGTCATCATAGCCAAACCCCTGGCGCGCTAAATATTGCATAAGCTTGGCCTGGTCAGGATACCGGCCGCGCTTTTTTGCGATAAGCCCACGAAGCGTCTGCCGCTCATCCGTCTTGTCCTCTTGTAGCACACTGCCGATGATTGCTTCGGGAACGCGCTTTTGCTGAAGCTCCATGCGCAGCTTTCGCTTGCTGATACTTTTTAGCAGTCTTCGGCTTGCGGTCCACGATCTGGCAAACTCGTTATCGTCAAGCAGGCCAACAGCCTCCAGCCGCTTGATTATTCCCTCGGCGACAGGCTCGTCCACATCCTTGCGCTGCAGGTAGGTCCGCACTTCCCAAACGCTCCGGGGGCGCATGGCCACATAACGCAGGGCATTCCCATATGCTTTATCGGCTCCGGAGGCCTCCTTTAGCCTACAAAGTCTCGATTCGTCGAGCTCCTGTCCGCTGGCCAGCCCCTCGGACAATAGGGCGGCTTCACCTAGGCTAAAGGAATATTTGCCGTCAATAAATATCGAATAACGGTCAGCACGCCTAATTTGCTGCTTAATATTTGTTATTCTCATGCCGCAAGCAAGCCGAGAAGTACAGCCATAGCGCCAAACCACACGATTTCGGTAACCAGCCCAAGCGGCTTCTCGAACCACTGGATTTTTTGGTGCAGGCGTGTTGACCAATGCCTGCGTTCATGATCGGTCTTGGTTTTTAGAATCTTAAAAAATTCACGTACCCACACCAAGTCCGGTGCCCACGCCAGGAACATCCCCGTCACGAGCACCCACCAGCTGACCGCGCCGCGGAGGATGGACGGCAGCAATAACAACAGACATATTGTCAAAAGAATATCGATCGATATCACGTAGCGGAATAAGGGATGCTTGTTGCGCTCCGCTGGCGCATCTTCGTGCACGCCAAAATGCGGCAGTACATCGATCACAAAGTGGGATGCAATTACTGCCGGAAATACCAGAAGTGGGTTATGGACGGCAGTTGCCACTACTGCCCCTGCCATCATGTGATTTGTCGCTGTCATAGCTACTATTATTGTACACCGGCGTACAAACTACTGTGATAATAGTTATTTATCACGTAGCGGAGTCCAGCAGAGAGCTGCTGGGGGTCTTCGGCGGCCATACGCTCTAGCTCTTCTTTAGTAAACCAGGCGACAGCAGCAACCTCATGTTCTTCAACCGTAAAATCAGTTACATCGACCCGCAGTCTGTAGAGCCGATTGAAGTTGTACATCTTTCGTCCCTCAAATTCGGCCCGCAAGAAAAAATAACCAATCTCCTCGAGCGTCGCCTCTTCGAGGCCAATTTCTTCGGCCGCCTCTTGTTTGGCGGCCCCAAGATACGTCATGCCTTCATCGACATGCCCGCCTGCTGAACAGTCCCACCTGTTTGGATAAAGGCCCATCTCGGGGCTCCGGCGCTGAAGCAACACCTTGCCCGAAACGTCTTCGACCATAACACGCGATATCCGATGATATAAGCCCTTTTTCCAGACCTCGGCAAGCATTACATTGCCGATTTCAATATCGTCTTTATCTACCACAATAACTGGTGGGTACGTCATGCGTGTGCCTTGCGCGTGCTACGCTGCTTTTTTATTCTGCCGCTGCAGCGTCACGGATTTTCTTGGTTAATTCTTCGATTACCTTTGGATTCTCATTGAGGTAGGTCTTGGCTGCTTCGCGGCCCTGCCCTATTTTTTGGTCGTTGTAGGCAAACCACGCTCCGCTCTTTTCGACAATGTTGCGGTTGACGGCAATGTCGAGAACATCACCGCTCCGGCTAATGCCTTCGTTGTACATAATATCGAACTCGGCTTCGCGGAACGGCGGTGCGATCTTGTTTTTGACTACTTTGACCCTGGTGCGGTTACCGATAACCTGGTCGCCTTGCTTGATCTGACCGGTACGGCGGATATCCATGCGGACCGAGGCGTAGAATTTAAGGGCATTGCCGCCGGTAGTTGTCTCGGGGTTTCCGAACATAACACCGATCTTCATACGGATCTGGTTAATGAAGATTACCGTGGCTTTTGAACGGTTGATGACACCGGTGAGCTTGCGCAGCGCCTGGCTCATTAAGCGGGCCTGCAGACCTGGCAGTGAGTCGCCCATATCACCTTCGATTTCGGCGCGGGGGACCAAGGCAGCAACAGAGTCAACTACAATAATATCGACAGCGTTGCTTCGGACAAGCGTTTCGGTGATTTCCAGCGCCTGCTCACCGTTGTCCGGTTGGCTAAGCAATAGGTTCTCGACATCTACGCCGATGCGCTTTGCATATGACGGGTCAAGCGCATGCTCGGCATCAATAAATGCCGCTGTGCCGCCATTCTTTTGGACCTCGGCGATTGCGTGCAGGGTCAAGGTGGTCTTGCCAGAGCTCTCCGGTCCATATATTTCGACGATGCGCCCCTTTGGCAAACCGCCGCCCAGCGCCAAATCCAGCGAAATGCTGCCGGTGGGGATAGTCTCTACCTGGGCGTAGGCATTGCCTTCGCCAAGCTTCATAATCGATCCCTTACCGAACTGCTTTTCGATCTGTTCCATGGCAAGGCCTAATGCCTTGGTCTTGCCTTCCGACACCGAATGCGCTTCGCTCTCTGCTTTTGTTCCCTTTTTGTCAGCCATGGTTAACCCTCCGTATTGTTATCCCCACCAAGTCGTTCACTATATTATACCAGTTTTTATGTTTATGCTTGTAAGAAATAATACTTTGCCATTGTGTGCAAGTTTTTTGTATTACGGTTATGGTTTTCGCTATAATGGGTAGCTAGCAATGGGTGTTAAGGATTCCTTTTTAGGCAAACTGCTTGGCGGCGCGGATAAGTTCAGCGATGAGCAAGTCTTGCAGACCATCGGCATGCTCGTAGAGCACGCTGTCAAACACCGCGCCAGCGATATTCATATCGAACCCCACGAACGGTTTGTGCTTGTGCGCTACCGTATTGACGGCATGCTAAAAGGTGTCCATAAACTCCCCGTCGCGTCACTTCCGGCAGTCGTGGGGCAAATCAAAACCCTCGCCCACCTGAACGCCGAGGATGATTACATGCCCCAGGAGGGCCAATACGCCACCCTTGTCGGAGAAGAGCAGTTCGAGGTGCAGGTTACGACGCTCCCCGTGGTTGGCGGCGAAAAGGTCGTCATGCACATCAACCGCCGGTTGAACAAGCCCCTCTCTCTGGAGGGTCTCGGTTTCTGGGGCGAGAACCTCAGGACTATTCGAGATGCTCTTGCACACTCCCACGGCCTGATCCTGGTCGCAGCCCCGCGCCGAAGCGGCAAAACAACAACTATTCACAGCCTGCTGCAGGTACTCAACTCTCCGGCGATCAGCATATCGACCGTCGAATCCGCCATTGAATTCCGTTTGCCAGGGGCGAGCCAAACCCGGGTCCGCCCGCAGCGCGGTATAACCTATTTGGACGGCCTGCAAGCCGCGCTGAACCAGGACCCCAATGTGCTGATGGTCGGCAGCCTCCCGGACAAACCGACCGCCGCTCTCGCCATCCAGGCGGCCATGGGCGGGCATCTGGTGATTGCTGGTATCCACAGCGACTCCGCTAGTGCCGGATTGGCCCATCTTAGGACTATGAGCGACGAACCCTACCTGCTTGCCACGGCCACCAGGACGGTCATCAGCCAGCGGCTCGTTCGTCAGCTCTGCACCCACTGCCGTGAACGGTATATGCCGGCGCCGGAGCAAATTGCCGAAATCGAGAAAATCTTTGGCATGACATCCGCCACGGCAAAACGCAAAGTCCACGAGCTAGAACAACTGGCTGCAAAAGAAGGCGTGGGAGACAATAAACATGTCAATACAACGCCTGCAAAAATCACCAGCCTGTGGCGGGCCAACGACGAAGGCTGCGAGGCCTGCCATCATACGGGCTACCAAGGCAGCATCGCAATCGTCGAAGTCCTACCCGTTACCATGGCAATCCAAAAAGAGCTGCTAGACCATACTGCCGGTCGTCGCCTGCATTCCACTGCCCTAAAGGAGGGTTTTGTGCCAATGGGTTTGGACGGCCTCATAAAAGCTCTCCGTGGAGAAACGACCGTATCCGAAGTCCTGCGGACAAGCACAGCATAATCGGCCAAAAACTGGTATAATCACCCTAGATTTACAATTATAAGTTACCTTAGGGGTATTGATTTTATGAGCATCGAGCGCGAGCAAGGCTTCACTCTCATTGAACTTCTCATTCTGACCGTCGTCGTCGGCATTTTGGCTACGCTTGTAGCTATGACGTATAGCGGCGTCCAGGTCACAAACCGTAATTCGAACCGCCAGGCGAACATTGACGTCATTCAAAGCCAGCTGGAAAACTACTACGCCAAATACAGTCAATACCCTAACATCACGGAGCTGAACAGCGAATCATGGCGCACAAAAAACATGAAAGAGATCAACCTCGGAGACATGCGTGACCCCAGCTGGGACAAAAAAAGTAACGACTGCACAGCCAACCAACAACCAATCTTTACTGCACAGCCAACCAAGAATTGCTATTCGTACCAAGCCACTACCGCCGACGGGTCCCCTTGCGTAGCCGCTGATGTAACCTGCACGCAGTATACGCTGACCGCAACACTCGAGGGCGGCGAAAAGTACGTAAAAAGCAGCCTTAATTAGTCGTTAACGACCGGCCGGCCGTTCTTGAATGCCTCGACGGCATTGTTGAGAGTGGCGATGTGACGCTTAGGATTAGACACGTACGTAAAACGGTACGTCGTTTCGTCGCCTTCGGTCGACAAGCGGATTGTTCCGTAGTTAAACATCTGCTGGATAATCCCGTGCTGCTTGTAGCTGGCGTCTTCGATGTTGGCCAGGCTCACCGTCTGCTCGTGCTGTGAAAAAATACCAGTTTGGATCTCTTGGATCACGCTTTCGTTCGTCAGATAAAAGCGGTTGGCGTTATAAATATAGGTGGCAATAAACCCGCCGCCGATTGCCAGGGCAAAGAACAAAATCATGACCGCCGCTCCCAGGCCGGTAATGTCGGCACTATCGCCGAACATAGACAGCGACTCGGTTGCACCGCCAAAAAAGAGCGTACCCAGCAAACCGCCGAAGGTCACAATAATCGCCGCGACCACAAACCAAATCTGGAAAATGCCAATCACATGGCGCTTTACGGCCGTAATAATATATTCGCCCTTACTCAAATTCAGGTTGGGGTATTTCTTGCGTGAATCCTCATACTTTTGCAGGATGGCAGGATCGATCTTTTGTTCGACAGGGTTGATTGACCTGGCGATGTGCACGAACTGCTGCGGCTGCGCCTCCGGAGGGTGCGCATACAATGGCCGGCCATATTCGTCCCAGGCGACTGGCTTAGAATAATCTGTCGGCGGCGTTTGGCCGCCTGACGGCGGCTGAGCGTTAGGTTGCGAATCTTTATCCATATTACCCCTAATTATATCAGGTTATAGCAGGCTGGGGCCGTCGGCCGGGGCGGGCGGCGTTCTGCCGAGATGCTTGTAAGTCTTAGGGGTAACCTTGCGGCCGCGGGGCGTACGCTCCAGCAGGCCGATCTGCATCAGGTAGGGTTCATAAAAATCTTCGATTGTACTGCGCTCTTCGGCGGTCAATGCCGCCAGTGTCTCCACGCCTACTGGGCCGCCTTTGTAATTGTCGATGATGGCTTCGAGCAGCATGCGGTCCGCGGGGTCTAGCCCCAGCTCATCGACTTCTAGTAATTTGAGCGCATCCAGGCTTATGACCGTATCGATGATACCGTCACCATTTACGTCGGCATAGTCACGCACACGCTTAAGCAGCCGGTTGGCAATGCGCGGCGTCAGCCGGGCACGACGGGCCAATTCCTTTGCAGCATCGGCATTGATCTGAACATTCAGGATGTCGGCGGCACGGCGGATGATTTGTTGGATCTCGTCGTGAGTATAGAATTCGAGGCGATGGATTATGCCAAAACGATCCCGCAGCGGCGCAGCCAGCGCGCCGGTCCGGGTCGTGGCTCCTATCAGTGTAAATTTGGGGAGATCCAACCGAAGGCTGCGGGCGCTCGGGCCCTTGCCAAGCATAATATCCAGCTTGTAGTCCTCCATAGCCGAATACAACACTTCTTCGACCGTCCGGTTGAGGCGGTGGATTTCGTCGATAAACAGCATGTCACCATCTTGAAGGTTGGTGAGCAGGCTCGCCAAATCACCCGCCCGTTCGATTGCCGGTCCCGAGGTAATCCGGATCTGGGCGCCCATCTCGTTGGCGATAACGCTCGCCATCGTAGTTTTTCCCAGGCCCGGAGGGCCGTATAGCAGAATGTGGTCAAGCGGGTCGCCGCGTTTTTTGGCGGCATCAATGGCCAGCTTCAGGTTTTGCTTAAGACGCTCCTGGCCGATGTAATTGGCAAAATCACGCGGGCGCAGCGTATTCTCGAGTTCTTGCTCCTGTTGGTCGTCGTCATCAGTACCGGTGTTTACAATACGTTCTATCACTGTTATTTAAGTATACTCTACCGCTTAAGGGCTTGTTTGATACGTTCTTCTAGGGGCAGGTCGGCTGGCACGCCAAGCAAGGCTTCGGCCGCATCCTGCGCGGAATATCCCAGGGCAACCAAGGCGTCGGCGGCCTCGTCCCTTCGGATGTGGGCGTCAGATTGCAGCATGCCGGTAGTGGACAGATCCACGCCCTCCAGTCCGACCTTGTCCTTGAGTTCCACAATAATGCGCTCTGCCACCCGTTTGCCGACGCCATTAGCCCGCTGGATGGACTTCGTATCCCCGGCGGCGATTGCCTGGCGCACTTCGTTGGCCGACCCGATGCCCAGCACGTTCAGGGCCATTTTGGGACCGACACCATTTACGTCTAGTAGCTGCTCGAAAAGCTGTTTGGTGTCCAGGCGGGCAAACCCGAACAGGTCGTGGCTGTTTTCGCGGATATGTTCATAGATGTACAGTCGGACCGATGCGCCAGCAGCAAGCACACCAAAATCCTCGTTCGTAACAAGTACTCCGTAGCCGACGCCTTGGACGTCGACGACCACGGTATCACCAATTTTTTCGGCGATTACGCCGGCAAGTAAAGCAATCATCAGATGTATTATGACACATTAAGGGTGTTTGCGTGGGTTATTGCGGCAGCCAGGGCGTCGGCACAGTCATCCGGCTTGGGGACTTCGATAAGCCCCAGCAGTACGCGGACCATCTCTTGTATCTGTTTTTTGTCGGCCTTGCCGTAGCCCGTCGTAGCCTGCTTGATCTGCATCGGGGTGTACTCAAAAATCGGCAGGCCAGCCTGGCGGCCGCACAAAAGCACAACACCCCGCGCCTGGGCGACGGTCATTGCCGTGGTCACGTTGCGGGCAAAGAATAGTTTTTCGACCGACATGACATCGGGCTTGCTACTCGTAATAATGTCTGTCAGTTCATTAAAGATGGTCTCCAGACGGATGGCGTCATCTTCTTTGACCGGCGTCCGGATAACACCGGCGTCAACGAGCAATGGCTTACGCCCCTTTAACTCGATAATACCGAACCCCAGTATGCCGGTCCCCGGGTCAATCCCCAATATGCGCATCAACCCTCCTGACGCAAATTTAAAGCAGGTCTTCTGCTATGTCAAAATTGACGTGCGTCGCCGTTACGTCGTCGATGTCATCCAGGGCGTCCATGAGGCGCATGATCTTGCCGGCAGTGTCTTTGTCTGCCACTCCGATCGTATTGTTCGGCACATAGGTCAATTCGGCTTCGGTTACTTGGAGGCCGGCTTCTTTAAGCGCGTCCCGGACTTGGGCAAGCGCTTTGGGGTCGGTGTACACGACTGACTCTTCGCCCTCTTCCTGCACGTCGTCGGCGCCGGCGTCGAGCGCCTGCAGCATGAGTTCGTCGCCCTTGCCTTTGACACGAATCATACCCTTACGGTCAAACTGGAATGCGACCGCTCCCTTCTCGGCGATGTTCCCGCCATGTTTAGAGAATGCCAAGCGTACCTCGGGGTAAGTCCGGTTGATGTTATCGGTTGCTGCTTCTACCAAAATAGCCACACCGCCGGGGCCGTAGCCTTCGTACAGCACTTCCTGCAAGACGGCGGCGTTCTTGTCGGCAACCCGCTGGATGGCGCGCTCGATATTATTCAGCGGCATGTTGGCAGCCTTTGCCTTTTCGATGACCATTGCCAGCGTTGAGTTGGTCGTGGGGTCGGTGCCGCCACGGGCTGCGATGGCAATCTGGTTGCCAAGTTTGGTGAATACTGCACCGCGCTTGGCGTCGGTGACAGCCTTTTGTCGCTTAATAGTCGACCACTTTGAATGTCCTGACATAGTACTAATTCCCTGGTTTAGCCAATTCTATAGAGGTAATTATACCATCTCAAGGAGTTATTGTCGCCTAAGAATCTCCATGACATTGCCGGTAAGCACTTCGGGCAAATCGTCGCTCTTTACAAACCTGACAGTGTAGCCAGATACATCGAGGGCGATCATACCATGAACGAAGCTCCAGGCTTCGACCATGATCCGGGCTACATTATTTGCAGTAATACGGCTAGGGCTGTAACGAATCAGTTCGCTGGTGATGAACGCCACCATCGGGCTGGCAAAGTCCCGTGCGGCCTCGCTGGTAGCCCGGGCGCCTTCCATGCCGTACATCAGCTGGTACAACTCTGGTGTTCTGTGTGCAAAGTCCCAATACGCCATAACAATCGCTCGCACCCGCTGCTCGTTATCGGTTTCTTTTTCTACGGACCGCACCATGTCATCATGAAGCAAATCATACCCATACTTGAGGACCTGGTTGAGCATTTCGTCCTTGCTGCCAAAATGCTCGTAGATAATCGGGGCCGTATACCCAATGTTTTGGGCCACCTTTCGCACAGTTACGGCGGCCCATCCTTCGGTTGCGGCAATTTCGCGGGCTGTTTGGATAATCGAAGATTTGACTTCGGTACGGCTAGGACGGGGATGTTTGTTGGACATATCGGTAATTGGTCACTCCGTAGTCTATTGGCGATTTGCTAACTTGAGAGTTTTGTTTCGCACAATAATTAATACAACACTTATGATAGCATAGGCCGCTGCCATTTGCCCCCAAGAAATGGCGACCCCTTCCTTAAAAGCGTGGGGGATGCGATCGAATATAGCTACAACATCAAGTACATACGTAAGCAGCAGGTTCGCCGGCCAAGCGAACCAGCCCGCAATAAGCGGCATCACCATCCCGGCCAGCCCGGCCACAAGCCCCAGCACCATCGCCAGCGGTATGAGCGGGACAACCAGAACATTCGCCGGAAGACTCACCAGCGATACCTGCCCAAAAATGCACAACACGTAAGGTATTACCAGCACGCTGGCGGCGATGGTCTCAATAATAATCCCCGCAATCATCTTTGGCTCACGCGGGCCGAAGAGCCGCTTTTTTATGATCGGAGCAATAACCAGTACGCCACAAAATGACAAAAACGAAAGGTACCAGCTTACATTGCCCCAAATGTACAGGGGGTTCGCCAAAATGGTAATGACCGCACCAGTCAGAAGTAGCACCATCGGCTTCAGGTCGCGGCCGTAGTACCAGGCCCATATGCCAAGGATGCAAATAATGCTCGCCCGGACAATTGGCGGACTCAGTCCTGTCGTCAGCAGGAACAGCCCCAGCAGACCGAAGCTAAGGATGGTCGATTGGTATTTGGACCGATTCGATAATGCTTTGCGGCAGGCTGCTACTATAATGGTAAGGTTATACCCGGAGACCGCGATGATGTGCGTGAGGCCGACATGCTTGAGCTGTTCGCTCACATCATCCGGCAGAGTAGAACGCTGCCCGATTAGCAGTCCCAGTACAAAAGGCGCCACGGGTTCGGGGAGAGCCGACTGGACGCCCGCGGCAAACTTCCGGCGCAGGCCGTTAATCCATGACGCATCGCGCTTTATTACCTTGAGCGTCGCAAAACTAACCGAAGAGATGTCGTTGCCCAGCGCCGGGCGGAGCTTGCCCGACACCCTGACGATGTCGCCCTTATATATGGCAGACTCGCCAAAACCGCGGATTGTCAGGCTGCCCAATAGACCGGCCTGCGCCGGGGACAGAATCATGGCATCGGCCAGACTGAATTCCAATTGGTAATACCTGCCATACACGGCATCCTCTGTCGCTTTACCTACGAGCGTCACCTTTTGACCGTAGAGAGACTCGTTGACCGCCAGCCTGTCCATGTATACGCCGCCCCGCCACCAGCCAATGCCTAGCGCTGTGACAGTCACGAACAACAGCGTCCAGGCATTGTGGCGTCGAATGCTTACCAATGTTACGACAGCCAAAATGATCGTGTAGGCCAAATGTGGCGCGCTGTACACCCGGGACAAAAGCATACCGGCCGCAACGGCCAAACATGCGGAACAAATAATGTACTGCCGTTTTATACGTTTGGTGAGCACGGCGCGGATTGTAGCAGAAGTTGCCTGGCCGTAAAGAAAATTCTACCGCAGCGGTTGAGTTGAGATGCCCGCACTAAAATAAATGCTTGGCAATAAGTTTCGTTAACTCTTCGCGCACGGACACTAATTCAGGAAAGCCCGGGAACTGCCTCTTGAGGCGTTTAGCGTGAGGTGAGTAATCATTAATAAGACTTTCCGCATCCGTATAAGAACGGACTGTTTGTCCTTTATCTCCCGCATATGCTATGTCGGACATTCCCGACAGCTTAGCGGGAATTTGAAAGTCAGACTTGGGCATATTACTCATGGATAAATCATAGCAAATAAATTGCTTTGTACTGGGAGGTCCCACTATAAGACCAATCAAGACAAAAACTCCCAGAAGGGAGTTCTTGTCTTGGAGGGCCCACTGGGATTCGAACCCAGGACACGCGGCTTAAAAGGCCGCTGCTCTAACCGACTGAGCTATGGGCCCATCTTGTGCGGGCGGTGTGCTGCCAAGATGGCGTTAACAGGTTATATTATCCCTGTTTTGGTCAAAAAGTCAATGCCGCTTGTGATGGTTCATCCGCTCGGCCGACCGCCGCTGGGTCCACAAGAATAATAGGCTAATGAATGCGCTTATGCCGACGACCATAGCCTGGGCGTCATTAATCTGCCTCCAGAGGCCTTGCTCTTCTATGGCATAGCGAAGGCCGGGAGTCAGTAACGGCACTGCAAGCACCAGCATTAATATAGCCACGCCCGCAGCAGGCAAGAAGTTAAGTATAGTCCGCACCCGGCCATGTACACTGAACACCATAATAATTGAGGTCAGAACAACCGGTAAAAGCAGCATTACCAGACGGAGGGTCGTGGCGCTGACCGAGGAGTCATCGGGAGCAACAAAGCTGATCAGCGAGTCGGTGTCCTTGGCCACGAACTCGACAAGCACGTATCCAAGGCAGAGGCTCAAAAATACCATAGCCGCATTTATGCGCAGCACAGTAAGGACTGCGAGAGGGATTACGAGCGCAGCAATGATTTCGATATTGTTTGGCATACCAAGTTCATGATAGCACGAGCGTTTTAAAAGGTAACTACCCGTCCTTCTAGGATGCCCGCTTCGGCCGCCTGCCCGGCATTGAGTTCGATGACATACTGGGCATTTTGGCTGGGGCAGATGGCTTCGGGATAGGTGTCCGGAGAAACCTCGTGCTCAATGTGCACCACTTTGCCGGTCTCGTCCAGCCAAATGATGTCCAGCGGGAACTGCATATCCTTCATCCAAAAACAATGCTTATCGTTCGTTCTCAAAACGAACAGCATACCTTTGTCCTTGTCTAAAGACTTGCGGCCGGAGAGCCCTCGGTCTTGTTCGTCCCTGGAAATGGCTGTCTCCAGAGCGTAGGCATGACCGCCGACGACCAATGTCCGATCCCTGGTCGCCCATGCCTGAAATCCAAAAACGGCAATCGCAAATACGACTGCCGCTAGGAGCATGATGACTGTCTCGCGCCGCTTAAGCGCCGACTTTATCTTTGCGGTTACGTTGCTTGGCATTTTTTTCGATGTATTCAATTATTTTACCAGCAACATTGCGGCCTGTCGTGGCTTCGATGCCTTCCAAACCTGGCGCCGAGTTAACCTCCAGAACCAAGGGGCCCCGTTCGGAGCGGATCATGTCAACGCCACAAACGGTAAGCCCCATAGCTTTTGCAGCACGTAGTGCAATCTTCTTTTCGTCGTCAGTCAGCTTAATGGCAGTACCTTTGCCGCCTTGGTGGATATTGGAGCGGAAATCGTCGTCTAGGCCCTGGCGCTTCATGCTGGCGACCACTTGGTTACCGACAATAAAGGCCCGGATGTCGCTACCGCCGGCTTCTTCGATGTACTCTTGGATCAAAAAGCTGGTATCGTTCACATAAAATGCCTGAATTACCGATTTTGCGGCCTTGCGTGTCTCGGCTAGTACTACGCCGTTTCCTTGGGTTCCACTCGCCAGCTTGATGATCATAGGCACGCCGATGTGGTCGATCAGGTCATCAACTGCGCCGGTTTCGCGGGAAAAAATAGTCTTAGGGATTCCTACCCCGGCCTTGCTGAGCAGCTGCAAGCTGCGCAACTTGTCCCGGGAACGGGTAATGGCGATGGAACGCGCCGTCGTATAGACACCCATCATCTCGAACTGACGCACAATGGCAGCACCGTAATCGGTCATCCCCGGCAAAATACGCGGGATAAGGGCATCCAGGCCTGTAAGCGTTATACCTCGGTAACGTACTTCGGGCTTATCCTGCTCGATCTCTACGTAACATTCCGGGTAACGGATAACCTTGACTTCGTGGCCACGGGCCTTTGCCTCTTCACGTAAGCGACGGACCGTGTAACCTGGCAGCCGGGTAATAATTCCTATTTTCATACTGTGTCCTTACTGAACGCTATGAGCGACTCGGTTAACTTTTTCATCTTTAGGTCTGCATCGACGCCCGAGGTCAGTTGCGGTATGGCGTTTACTTCAAGGCACGAATAGCCTGTTGGCGCTGCACTGTCCGGGATAAGGTCCACACCTGCCATTTCCCTGCCAGTAATCCTGGCTATTTCCTTGCATTGTTCCAGTATTTCATCAGCAAACATGTCAGTTGTCAACCATTTTGCCTCGCCACCCTGGGAGGTGTTGTTCAGGTGGGTGTCGCTCCCCTGTGCCCGTGCCCTTCGCAGAATGAGCTCGGGCTGGCCGCCAAAACAAATAACACGCAAATCATGGTCATTCGGCATAAACGGCTGGACCATGTAGCGGTTGACCTGTTGAGAGCCTAACAGTGCCTGTAGCTCTTCTTTGGTTTGCACCAAGTGATTACTTCGACCCCTGCTGGCGGCGACCGCTTTTACGACCACTGGAAAGGCCAGACGGTTCACTGCTGCGTCCACCAGCAACTCCGGGTCCAACGAAAATAAGGTACGCGGGACAGAAATGCCAGCCAAAGCGAGCTGCTGCATGCACGACAATTTTGTCACTGACCGCTGATGGATAATTTCGCTGTTCCAGACAGGCACGTCGTTGCTGGCGACATAGAGCCCGGCCGCGAATGCAACATCACGGTAAATGCTCAATTCTTTATTCTTGTACCAGTTAAGGGTCAACACGAGCCGGGTATCATCCCTGCAAAGAGGTTGGCCGTTGGCCTCAACCCGGACGTCGCCTTGCCGGATATCAAACACTACATCCTCCCACCAAACGGTCCGCTCATCAAACTGACCGTTGCCTGCCAGCGCCTCCGCTATGGCAGCGGGGTCATTTTTGCCCTGGTTGTCCTTGGAGCCTACAATAACTACTTCTGGCTTCATATTAAATCTCCAGCAGTCCCCGCCCTGTTAATAGCGCAATGAACTCTTCTTTGCTTAGTATACGCTTTTCCAATTGATTCCAAACCGCGACATTACCCTCAAAATAAGCCGTGTCTTTGGTAAACACCGCCCCTGGAATATCGGGCCGGCCGCCCCGAAAAGCGCGGACACATTCGTGGAATGCCTTGTGCCTGGCAACAGGTTCGGAGTAGCTCGAGAGTATCACCATGGCCCGCCAGATAATCTCAAACGTTTCACGGAAATCCATAGGCCGTCCAAGGGCGCCCCAACCGGCCGCAACCGTCAAGTAGCGCAGGGCTCGTTTGGTCGAGAACTTTGGCTCCAAAAGCTGCTCGAGCAATACGGCAAAACCTTCTGATTCACGAATATTGCTTGTCGGCACTGACCGTTCCAGGTTACGGCCGACATGTCCGTACACTTCGTGACAGACGACCTGCAGCCGTCGCTTGCGCGTCCTTACACGCAGATGCTCACCCACCTGGATCTTTTTGTCATGGTACGAGACCCGGACATTGGAGATGCCGGCGGCAATGTCGATGTGCCAGCCGTGCACTGCAGCGCCAATCTGCTGCAAAGCAAAGGTAATAAGCTCCTGGATATCGCGGGTTTCTGGGCAAAGCTGACGGTCAAAAAGCCAGGGCGCGTGTTCGGCAAACAGTGTGCGGTAATGCGTGAATTGCTCGGTACTTGGCCGAATGTCGTGACTGGCATCACCCTTAAGCGAAGTGTTCCGTTCTATGTAACCAAGCAACTCTTCCTTAGCTGGGTTACCCTTTGCAGCTTGCTTCAAGATGAGGTAGATCGCTTCGGCATACTTGGCGTGCGGCTCGCTGTAGAGCTTGCTCACCTGCTCGCGGTATAGCGGAAGGATGTCGGCTGCTTCAGACTGCGGGGCAGACTGCAGGTGTGTGGCCGTCAACAGGAATTCTGTCTGCTGTAACCGGCGCTCAAGATAGGTGCGCTCCTCTTCGGATAGGTCATCTCTAAGCAAGTCTTTGCTGATTTTGGCCTTGCGGCGCTCTAGCACCGGTTTACTGAACCGCTTGCCGTACGCAAACGAAGGATATTCGATATCCCCACGCAAAAAAGCATCACGCTGTTGGTCGATGTTACTGATCGCCAGATAAGCATAGGGAGCGGCAGGATACTTAAACATAGCGCACCTCCTCGCGGGGTTTTAGCAGGCCACGGCCTTGTAATAAGGTTACATGCCGGAGGTTTGTTATGTCGAATTTACCCAGGTCGCCTTCGGCGATTACACCAGGCCCATACTGGGCGGCCGCCTGCCAGTTCCTGACATGCCCGTCCAGGTGCTGGGCAGTAAGGTCAGGGTTCCTGGTGCGTCCCTCGCGGAATGCGGACTCAATCTCCGCACGAGTCTGCTCGGGCACAGTTAGCTGGCGGTACGCTTCGCGCATACCGTCGTGAGCCTGGACGAACGAAGCATGTACCTCTGCGTCGGCAGGGGTGAATGTTTCGTCGAGCGGCAACAAAAGCCCAGTGCGTTCAACCATTACTTTGTCTCTTTTACTTAAGCAGCTAAACGTTGTAGGTATTCAACGTAAGCCTTGGTCTTACGTTCGGGAAAAGCTCCGCTGGTTAACTGCGGCGAACTGTTAACTTCCATAATGTAATGCCGGCATGTACGGTTGTCGATCATGAGGTCCACGCCTGCTACCTCGACCTCATCGAGGGCTGCGGCGCGCAAGGCATCGTCAAGCATCGACTTGTCGAGTTCAGCCGGATCAATAAGCTGAGCTGTACCGCCCTGAGAAGTATTGTTCAGGTAGGCGCCTGCCTCTGACTGGCGATGGATGATCAGGGCGATTTCGCCGCCCATGATGAGCACACGGTAATCACCGTCATTCGGGATATACTCCTGGATGACAAACTCTGTCTCACCTGGGGTACTCAAGGCGGCAAGAGCCTCTTCTTTGTTCTGTACCAGATAGTTCAGTCGGCCTTTTTTGCCGTTCTGGTCCTTGATGACAAACGGATAGTCAAAAGGTATCGCATCAGTATGGACCATTTCAGTCAACAGGTCGGCACGCGAAAAAAGAGTCGGGATAACCGGGATCCCGTGGGCACGGCCTACGAAAGCGGCCGAGGCCTTCGATACGGCAGCCGGCTTATTGTATGAATCAATGTATGGGATGTTCTTGGCCTGCAAAAACTGGCAACAAGCCGCTACGCGTGACCATTCCTTACGGACAATCCGGAAGACGACCAAATCAAAGTCCGCCAGCGAAAAACCACGCTTTGGGTCGTAGATATCCATGCCGGTTGGGGATACTTCAAATACCAAATCGCGCAAAGCGCCCATGGTAACGGTATACTTAGAGGAGTCAACGAACGCATCCAAGGCTGTTTTGAACTTACCAAAGTTTGGGCTGGCCGCTTCGTCTTTGACGTGGTGGATCAGGATAAGGATACGTTTCATATCTTGATTATTATAGCATAATATTATAAAATATTCAAATGATTCTACGAGTATTACCCGTCCGTGTGGCTACCAAAAAAGTATACTGCAGTTACCTGCTGGACGGCACAACATATACTCATACCTTTACGCTGCCAACTACCATAAAAGACGCCGATGACCCGAGGACGCAGCGATTACTTAACTGGTTAAGTATTGTCCACGCGCCGTATCTTTTCAGCATCGAATATGTCCAGACGATCCAGACAGACTTTCCTCTTACCTCAGCAGAAAAGGCCTTCTTTGAGAAGCTTATTTTCCTGGGCATGGCCGAATTCCGGTACGTCAATAAATTGCCCATTACCTTGCGTACCAGCATTGAAGCTCCATCCGAAGAGCGACCGGCCAACCCACCAGACCAGGCACCTAGACTCGAGGGTTGTTTCCTGCTCAATGGCGGCGGTAAGGATGGCAGTGCCAGCGCGACAGTGCTTGGCGAAAACAACCTGGACTTTACGTGGTTCCAGCTTAATACTTCAGTAGCCCAGGAAGAGATTGTCAAGGCTTCGGGCGAGCCAGTTATCGTTTGCAAACGCTACATGGACCCGCGTCGTAAAGACGGCAAATACCAAGGCCACCGACCGACAAGCGCTGCAATTGCCGTAACCGCTGTGCTCTGTGCCTGGCTGCTTAACAAGCGCGACGTCATTGCCTCTAACGAGAGCTCAGCCAACGAAAGCAACACCACCATCGATGGGGTTAGCATCAACCACCAGCACTCCAAATCAATCGAATTCGAAGAAGATTTTAGTGGCCTGCTACGCGAATTTGGCATTCCTGTGCGCTACTTCAGCTTGCTTCGTCCTTTGCACGAACTACAGATTGTCCAGCTGGCTGCAAAAGGGCCCTACCTGGGACACTTTACCAGCTGCAACCACGGCTATACCGAGGGCGTCTGGTGCATGGAATGCCCTAAGTGCGCGTTCATCGCGCTGGCATTCAGCGCAGTTAGCTCCGAAGCACCGGGCAAGATCTGGCCCGAGACGCCACAACCCCTCGCCCTGCCTGCGCTGTATGCATACCTGCACGAGCTTGTCAGCGACGACCAGCACAAACCCCTGGAGTGCGTAGGCACTGATGAGGAGTGTAAATTGGCTGCCGCCATGGCGCTTAAGCAAGGGTATCGGCTGCCTCAGAACATCATCGATTCCTTTACGAAGGCCGCAAACTCGATCGACTTCCAGGAGGTCCATGGACGACTGGTTAACAGCCTAGCCGCCCACAACATCCCAAAAGACTACCAGCCTGTCCTGGCAGATTTTGAGCGGACATTCAAGAACGCCTAATTACTAGCAGGGTTTGAGGCGTTTGTATAGCTCGCTAGCTAAACCAGCCCTTTTTGCCGCCCGACTTGAACTCTTCGAGCAGTTCTTTTTGGCGCTTGGTAAGTTTGGTTGGCGTGTCTACGACGATAGTCACAATGTGGGCGCCTCGTGTTGTACCCCTCAAATGAGGCACGCCGTGGTTGGACAGCTTGAAGTCCGTACCGCTCTGTGTGCCAGCCGGCACTTTCATGGTAATCGGGCCGTCAACCGTCTCTACGTCTACTTCGGTGCCCAGGGCTGCATCGATCATATGTACGTGTTCTTCGCTCAAGATTAGGTCACCTTCGCGGGTAAACTTCTTGTGCGGCCTGACGCGGATGTTGACATACAAATCACCCTTGGGGCCATGGGCGACCGCTTCTCCCTTTTCGCGCAAACGGATTACCGCGCCGTCGTCGATACCGGCCGGAACCTTGAGCTTCAGCTTTTGGGCCTTGCGTTCAGTGCCCCTGCCGTGACAGACCGAACATACCTTCTCGGGGATTTTGCCAGCGCCCTTACACTTAGGGCAGACGGTTGCCTGCTGGATGTTGCCAAAAATAGTGCGGGCAACGCTTACAACTTGACCCGATCCTTGGCAGGTGTCACAAGTCTTAAGTTCATGGCCAGGTTCCACGGTTGAACCTTTGCAGTGTGAACAGGCATCATCGATGGACATGCTAACGTCTACTTCGGTGCCAAACACTGCTTCCTCAAAGCTGATATCAACCTTCGTCTCGATATCCCGTCCGCGGCGCTGCTGGTGACGGGAGCGTCCGCCGCCACCAAAGAAGTTCTCAAAGATATCACCAAGGCCCAAATCACCAAAGTCAAAATTAACGTTCTGGCCGTTAAAGCCGCCGCCGAACGGATTGCCGCCACTGGCGGCGCTGCCGCCGACGCCGGCATGGCCGAACTGGTCGTACCGTTGGCGCTTGGAGGGATCCTTGAGGACTTCATAAGCCTCATTGACCTCTTTGAACTTGGTCTCGTCGCCACCCTCTTTGTCCGGGTGATGCTGCACAGCTAAACGGCGGAACGCTTTTTTGATTTCGTCCGCACTGGCATTCTTGCCAACACCCAGTACCTCGTAATAATCTCGCTTGGCCATGATAATCCTTGTTAGCGCTGCAGTTGCGGCTGGTTAACTGGTACGATTGCCGGTGACGCCAGAATGGCGCTCAACAAGCTCTTGGCCCGGCTGTCGTCCCCGACTGGCTGGCTGCTGGTAGAGATGACATACACCTCAGTAACACTTTCGTCACGGGCCTTGCCTTCCCACATAAGCACGAGCTCGTACGTATCGATTCGCCCTTGGTCGCGCTGTAACCAGACGACACATGTAGGTTGGGAGAACACAAAGCGCATAAGCTCCTTATTGTTGGTCGGGTCCAAAATGATATAGCGGCCATTGTTGTCCCAGACCTTCGTTGCCAGCGTGAACGCATCGGCGCTCTGGATGGCATGCACGAATATCGGCAGCTTAGTCGGATCGATGTGTCCTTGTTTATCCCCAAATCCTAGCATGTATTTTTCCCTTATTTTTCGTCGACGACTTCGCCTTCTACAGCGCCGTCATCTTTGCCCTTGGCGTCCTTTTTCTTGTCGTCGGGCTTAGCTTCTGCTCCGTCTTCATCTGCAGCCGGAGCTTCGTCCTTGGCGGTTTCGTACATCTTGGCGCCGATAGGCATCATGATATCGTTCAGCTTCTTGGTTACTTCTTCAAGTTTTTCTTTATCGCTATTTTCACCATTTTCTTTAGCAGCCCCATCAATCGCCTCCTGAAGACTCTTCTTGTCTTCTTCACTCATTTTATCACCATAGTCACTCATCATCTTCTTGGCCTGGTATACGGTTGTGTCGAGCACGTTGCGGGCCTCTACGGCTTCACGCTTCTTTTTGTCTTCTTCGGCATTGGCCTCGGCTTCTTTGGCCATCTTTTCGACGGCCTCTTTGTCGAGGTTGCCAGAGCCAGAGATGGTGATGCTCTGTTCCTTGCCGGTGCCCTTATCCTTGGCGGTTACGTTCAAAATACCATTGGCGTCGATGTTAAAGGTAACTTCGATTTGAGGCACACCGCGAGGAGCGGCTGGAATCCCATCAAGGATAAAGCGGCCCAGTGACTTGTTGTCGGCAGCCATACCGCGCTCACCTTGGACGACGTGCACTTCCACCTGCGGCTGGTTGTCGGCGGCAGTCGAGAACACTTCGGACTTAGAAGTAGGGATGGTCGTGTTGCGCTCAATGAGCTTGGTCATCACACCACCCATGGTTTCGATACCCAGTGACAGAGGTGTTACGTCAAGAAGCAGAACGTCCTTAACGTCACCCTGGAGCACGCCACCTTGGATGGCGGCACCGACAGCTACGACCTCGTCCGGGTTGACACCCTTCATTGGGTCTTTGCCAAAGATGTTCTTTACTTTTTCTTGGACGGCCGGCATGCGGGTCATGCCCCCGACCAATACGACGGCGTCGATGTCACTGGCGCTGAGGCCGGCATCCTTGAGGGCCTTCTCGCACGGCTCGGCAGTCTTGGCCACCAATTCGGCAACCAGCTGCTCCAGCTTGGAACGGGTCAGCTTGTACTCAAAGTGCTTTGGGCCATCTGCGTCGGCGGTAAGGAACGGCAGGTTAATGTCGACTTCCTGGGCAGTCGAAAGCTCGATCTTGGCCTTTTCGGCTTCGTCGCGCAGGCGCTGCATGGCAGCCTTGTCGTCGGTCAGGTCAATACCATTTTCCTTTTTGAACTCATCCACAAAGTGGTTGACCAGGACGCGGTCAAAGTCAGCACCACCAAGGTGGGTGTCGCCGTTGGTACTTTTTACTTCGAAGACACCGTCGCCGAGCTCCAGGATGGAAACGTCGAACGTGCCACCACCCAGATCGTATACAACAATCTTTTCGTCGGACTTACTGCCCTTGTCCAGGCCGTAGGCCAAGGCGGCAGCCGTCGGCTCGTTGATGATACGCTTAACTTCAAGGCCGGCGATCTTGCCGGCGTCCTTGGTTGCCTGGCGCTGTGAGTCGTCAAAGTAAGCAGGAACGGTAATGACAGCCTCGGTTACTGGCTCGCCCAGGAACGCTTCGGCGTCAGCCTTCAGCTTGCCCAGCACCATAGCGCTGACTTCTTCTGGGCTGTATTCCTTGTCGCCCATCTTTACCTTTACGGCATCGCCGCTCTTGACGATCTCGTAACCCATCAGTTTGAGGTCGCGCTGGACTTCTTTGTCTTCCCAGCGGCGGCCGATCAGGCGCTTTACTTCGTAGATAGTATTCTTACTATTGGTCACCTGCTGGCGGCGGGCAACTTGCCCCACCAGGCGTTCGCCATTCTTGTTTACAGCCACCACACTAGGAGTAGTGCGGTTGCCTTCTGAATTGGTGATGATCTCGGGCTTACCGGATTGCATAACGGCCATTGCCGAGTTGGTAGTACCGAGGTCGATGCCAATGATCTTACCCATGTGTATATACCCTTTCGTTTAGCAAATAGCTTGTTTGAGTGCTAATAGTATACATGATAAAAAGTTAGCACTCTACTGTCAAGAGTGCTAACTGATTTGCTGCTGGCCGACGCTGTGGCCCACAAGGATACCATTGGCGATACTAGAGGCATAAATACGACCGGTAGGCGATACTTTGATGTCCGAGAGGCGATTGGCCGCCGCCTTGAATGATTCGTCGCTCACATCCTGCCATGAGGCCCCATTGTTGGCCGAGCGTAGCAGCCTTGGAGGATTCGTACTATCGGGAAGGCTGGCGCAAAAGAGCGTCCCCTCGGCATCGAAGGCGATACAACCTGGCCGTTCTACGCCGGATATACTGGCGGCAGTGATGCCCCCGCCGACGGTACCGCTCTGCGCATTAGACAACCGGTACAGCGCGCTTTCGGTCGATACCCATAGCTCATTAGCAACCGCCGGGTTAAGAGCAATAAAGCCGGTTCGGCCGACATCGCTGGTAACATTCCAAATAAGCGTCCAGGTTGAGCCATAATCACCAGAACGATACACGCCTGATGCCCGGTCGAACACGTATACATACTGCGAACCTTCTTGCCAGGCAAACCAGGCAGCGCGCGATACCTGCGCCGCACTGCAAATAGTGGTGTTGACTCTCGTCCACGTACCGCCGGTTTTTCGCCAGAGGCCACTTTCTTGCACGGCGGCCAACAGAATACGGTTATTGCTCCCGTCGCGCCCGACGGCAATGCCGATCGGACGTTTGTTTTCGCTCGTTACTGCTGCAGTGGTTATCGTATCTACTTCAAGATTATCGAAAATTGCTGTGGCCGCTGCCGTGTAGCCTGTGCCGCCCCCGGCGCGCAGGGCAATCGGCCCCGCATTTTGGAGTGTTGCTTCACTGTCAGTTATGGTAATCATCCAGCCATCAGGCTCGGTACTCCCGACCCATGCCTTCAGATTCAATGTGGTCGGATTGGTGCCGGACACCCTAAAGCGAACATGGATGGTGCTGGTTGGCGTGTAGCCTGCGACGGTGCCGTCTGTGCCAATTTGGGTCGCTGTGCTTACAATCCGATGTACTCGTATCGTCGCCTGGTTAGTCGTGGCGCTCTCGTCGATACGGAAAGCATAGCTGCTGGCCGTGGTGCCATCGGTGCGCACATGGAACGCGGCGAAGTGACCGCCCGTACCTGCGGCGGCAGCCGACCAACTCACATCAAAAGTTCCGGTACAGTCCAGAATACTCGTGGTTTGCAAAAAGATGCTACGCGACGCCGACGAAGCGGCTAGCTGCATGCGCCCTGTTGTGCCGTTAGCAGAAAGATTGGCAGCAGGACCGGACACCACCGTCCAGGCCTGGCCACTGTCGGCAGTCCCCCAGCCGTCGGTAGCTGTCCGTGTAAAGGTATCGGTGACCTCCCGAGTGAGAATGTCGGTCGCCTCAAGCCCTTCGTTTGTCCAGCTCGTGGCGCCAAACGGAAGCGAGAAAATCGCGCCTTCGTCGTTATTGTCGCGGTCCCCCACCCCAATGAATGCCGTACCGTCTGTCGGATCCACCGCAACATCGTAGGAACTGCCCGCACTACTTGGCGCCCAAGCACGCGAAACACTACCATTACGCCCGTAGCCGTCGTCGACTTCCAGCAGGGTCCAGTCGGTGTTGCCTACAAGCACTCGCAACGGGTGTAACGGATCAACGGCTACCCGACGATTGGTTGTCAGGGGCATGCCATTGCACGCCATCTTCCATGTCGTGCCGCCGTCTGAACTACGGAACACACCGCTTGAACCGCTAACCCAAATGTGGTCCGTATTGTTCGGATCAATAAGAATGGACGACGGGTTATTAAAGCGGCCACTGGGCCAGTCAGCATACGAACCGCCGCCGCGCCACCAGGCACGATCATTGGGGGCGATAGTAAAACTGACGTTCGACGGATTGCGTCCGAGCTCGGTATAGGTAACAGTGCTAC
The DNA here is from genome assembly GCA_035758825.1 of Saccharimonadales bacterium (SeqCode). Classification (GTDB taxonomy): domain Bacteria; phylum Patescibacteriota; class Saccharimonadia; order Saccharimonadales; family UBA4665; genus JARIHD01. Next base: position 20,796 of record DASTWA010000007.1, on the reverse strand, counting down.
TAGCCGTCACCGACAGGCGCACGAGAGAGCGGTATCCTTGCCCAGAAACGGGCTCCACTGGCTGCGCGCATCCTACTATCACGACATGGTTACTGCCGCTTTCGTAGCCGTCAATTGACATCCACTTAGAAGTCGTTGTGTCCAAATAGCCCCCGTTCAAAGATTCCCAATTTGTTCCGCCGTCGGTGCTGCGGTAAACGCCGTCAGTATTACATACAGCATAGACATACGTGCCGATGATTTTGAGTTCTTCGGGGTTAAGCGGCGCGCCGGTTAACTGGGACCACGTGGGCGATGCTGCGGTTGCATCGGTCGTTTTCCAGATGCGTTCGCCATACAGGGCGACGTACAATGCGCTTTCGTCGTTGGGGTCCAGGGCGATGCTGCGGATGTAGTGACTGCCACCGGAGAAACCGATATTGGACCAGTTTACCCCTTCGTCATCGGATACAAACACCCCACCGTCGTAGGTGCCGGCGTATAACCGGCCGTTACTGGCCTGAGCCAAGAGGTTGCCGGTTGAGCGCGGATGTCCACTAGGTAATGGCGCGGAAGTGTGGTTGCCGGCAAAGGTTGGCACTGCCGACCGTCGGACCCAGCTGTCGCCGTTGTTAGTCGAAACCATAAATCCCCCACTGGTGCCGAGGTCGCCGACTGCAGCATACACCGTATTAGGATCGGTTCGCGACCACAAAACGCTGGCTACACGGTGCCAGTTATCTACCCAGAGCCCGCGATTACGAACCCTCCAGCTATCCCCAAAATTGTCACTAAAAAAGAACCCCTGGATGTCGCCGCCGGCCATCAGCTTTTGGCCCGTTGGATCAAGCGCAACTAGGCTCAGATGGCCGCCGGAATCCATGCCAAGAGTTCGAAAACTGTATTTGAGGCTCATACCGTTGCTTCAAAAATGAGTGACACTGACAAGTTCTGCGGGCTGCCGCTTATGGCCGTAACGACTAGCTGCAACATATCACCGTCGGCCAACTGGACGTTGGCGGGGTCGGTGGTCGTACTTGTAGTCGTGACGCTTATGCCCGTAAACCCACTGATGTTGGTGCCATTCCGCTGCAGACTTACCGTCACGCCCGTGCCGCTATTAATCCGGTGGCGGCAGGCAATTAGGTTGAGCGTCTGGCCGGAATGCACGGCAATAAAGATAGGGTTTATGTAATCGATGTTGTCAACCGGTACGTTTATGTAGCCGCCAATCGTCCACGTCTGGGTGTAGCGTATCGTCTTGGTAAGCGCGGCCTGCACACTAGATGACAAATCACTGGCAGGGATGCCGCTGCTTGGTTTAGTGTACTTACCATCGATAGTTGCGGCACGCTTGAGCGTACCATCTTCGTTGTGTTCAACCGAAAGAAACGTGTTTAAGATTGTTCCCCAATCGCCGCGGTCACCACCGGGTTCGGGTAATCGTGCCATATGCCGTGCCTGTTTCGCTTATGTTATTAGTATAGCGGATTCCTTTCAAATATGCATTGGCAGACTTATTTAGTACCTTGGCGGCAATTGCTCTCTGCTATGTTTTTCTTTGTTAGCTGCCTTGCGGTCGTGCTCTTGTTTGGCGTAATTGGAGATAGTCTCGACTTCAATCCTGTCCATAGGTTTCGCCTTTTCCCAGCGCTCTCTCTTGGCCTTATAAGCCAAAAGCGCCAATGGCATGGTTAGAAGTATTGCCATAAAAAAGAGCGTAGCCCACAAACTGGTGCGATGGCCGCCCCCGGACGTCGACGTTACCATTTTGTTCATAAGCCAAAGATCGAACGCGATTGCGGCAAATAAGCTCAGGCGGTACAACCAAAAACGCGTATCGTTGCTCATGCAACTATTGTACTGCAACAATTCTCATTTTGCTGCAACGTGGCCAGGAATTAGGAGATGGGCGTACCGGTCCACAAGCTAATCGGAGGTACGTTGTAGATTCTCACTCATGACGTCTTGACGCGGACCATGGCGTGACGGATGACTTCGTCACCTAAACGGTAGCCAGATTGCAGTTCTTCGCTCACGACTTCCTGGTCGCCATCGCCATCTTCCATGCTGACGGCTTCGTGCAAATGAGGATCGAATGGTTCTCCGACAGTCTTGATGCGTTCGACACCTATGTCGGACAGGGTTTTTTCGAACTGCTTAACGATACCTTGGACGCCCTTTATGTAGTCGTTGCCGGCTAGATCTTCCGGCACGTGCTTAAGCGCCCGTTCAAAATTGTCTACTACCGGGAGCAAATCACGGACAACCGTAGCTTTGACTGTCGTGCGCAAGTTCGCAATTTGCTCGTCATGCCGACGTCTCAGGTTGGTGGCGTCGGCCCGTTCGCGCTGCAGGGCGTCAGTTAGCTCACCGATTTGTTGTTCTAGCTGGCTGATATCTGGCAGATCGCTGTTTGTATTTTGTAAGTCGTCCTGAGCGTCTTTTGCTGGTTTAGTCATATAGCACCTCCTCTAGTGTTTCGCCGGCCCGCCGGACCAAGATCATTACGTCGCGGTAGCTTTGGCGGGTAGGCCCGAGTACGCCAATGTAGCTTTGGTCGGAATACGGGCTGTGGAACCGGCTGATAATAAGTGAGCAGCCTGCGCTGCGTCCAATAGGATTTTCGCTGCCGATATATACGCTGAGCGGCTGGTTGGGCGCAGCTTCGCGAAGCCAAGGTTCAAGATTGTCCAGCAGCCGGGCGACCTGTTGCACCTGTCCGGCGTGCATAAACTCCGGTTGGCCAAACAAGTTAGAGAGGCCGGCCATGTATAGTTGGTTGCCGATAGTGGCCAGGCCCAGATTGTGAGTCAGTTCTACTAAGGTGTCGACGGCGTTGCGGATAGCCCGCTCCGGCACACCGCTGTCGTGCACGCGGGTGGTCAAGGCGCGCTCGCCACGGCGCTCCGAAGCCGGCTGTTTGTCCTCCGTCAGGCTGTTGACGTAAAAACGGTAGCCTTTGTCGGTCGGTACCCGTCCTGCACTGGTGTGCGGCTGGTCAATAAAACCGAGGCGCTCAAGTTCAGCCATTTCGGCACGGATGGTGGCCGAGCTGACATTAAAGGCTTTGGCCAACAAATTAGAACCTACCGGAGCGGCTACCTCGGCATACTGCTCTACTATGGCGCTTAGGATTTGCTTCTGGCGTTCAGTCATACTGCTAGTCTTTCTTATGCTAGTGTACATTTTTTAGCACTCCATCGTCAAGAGTGCTAGACTTCACCTCACCGGAGGTTCTACAGGCTAGCCAGAAGAGCTCGCGTTTGCTGCAGTAGCCGGACGGCTAATTCTTTACCGGCATGCTGTTCGGCAGAATCTACCGATTTGCCCTGCACGATACCATCGATTTCGTGGGCGGCGTCGGCGACAGTATGGTTGACAACAATTGTCGCATACGAATTCTGGGCGGCCTCTGCAAAAATACGCTCCGCAGTCTGCATACGGCGCTTGAATTCAGCCGGATCCATGGTGCCTCGGCCGGCCATGCGCCGCTGCCATTCCTCAAAACTGGGCGGCAAAATAAAAATAGCCACCGTATCCGGCTTGGCGGCCAGCACGGTTTGGATGCCGCCGATGTCTACCTCGTTAATGGCAATCCGGTGCTCTGTCGTCGCGGCTTCAAGTTCGCGGATGCTTATGCCGGAAACTTGCTGACCGTGGATAAGTTCGGCCTCCAGGAATTCACCATTCTCGATGTCCTGGAGCATTTCTGCTTCTTTGCGGAACCAATACTCCCGGCCGTTTTGCTCTAAAATGCCGTCGTTGTAACGTGGCGGACGGGTCGTATCGGAGACTATATAATGATACGAGCCCATGCCCAGCATGAACTCGATGATTGTGTTTCGCCCGGAAGAACTTGGGCCCGTAAGTAAAACTAATTTTGTGTTCTTGAGGATTTTCTTGGCATGGTCACTGATGCGGTAGCTTGCGAGTGCCGCCTCAAACTTATCGCGGTGCGCGAGGTAAGGCGTTGAGGGGTTGGTATTTGTGCTTTCCATGTATTTACTATACAGAATCACTCCTTGGGTTCAAAACGAACCGTCGGAGTGATTATCAAGTTAGATGCACATAGCCTACAACTAACCTCTTAAATTTGCAAGTACTATCGTGGTTTTCGGTTGTCCTGGCTGACAGTAACATTTTTGCTGCGTGGGAAGACCCGAGCAAGCGTGTTGCATGACCGACATTACTGTCATACCAGGACAGCGTAATCCTACCCTAGACTCCCTCTACTCGCAACTCGAAATTACAGGGGTAGGTGTTGTTATATAGTCAACTTACTAACGATTTTGCAGTTCTTTTAGCAAAACAACCGCCAAATCATGGCACGTATACCGGTTTGCTGCCGAGTCGGAACCCAGTGCCGCTTGCGTAAAATCAAGGGTGGCCTTGGCCAGGTCGTCGTTTAGGACGAATACGATATCTTCATTATCAATAGCATACCGCAGCGACCGTCCGGCTTCGCGCATGCGCGCCTCCAGGGCTTCGGGTGCAAATCCATGGCTCTTAATGCGCTCCTGCCACACCTCCCAGCTTGGCGGCAGAATGAAGATGGAACGCGTTTGTTTAAATGGCAGCGACTGAAAAGTAGGCATGGCGTCAGCAATAACTGGCATCATAGCAATGCCCTCTGTGGAGTAATCCTCAGGTGCCGTGGCATACAAATCACCGGTATAATTAGGCGCAACCTGTACATACTCATGGCTGGCTATGCGCGCCTCCATCTCATCGCGGCTACGAAAATGAAAGTCAACATCATCTTCTTCACCGGGCCGCGGTTGGCGTGAGGTCGTGCTAATAATCTGGTGTAGCGCCGGACAGCGGGCTGATGCGGCATTCATAAGCGTCGACTTGCCAACCGCTGTCGGCCCGATGACTGCTACAAAAATAATCTTCGGCAATGTCGCCAGCACAGATTGGTTTGGTTGATAGTCGGTCCCCACCTTGCCCCCTAATCTCGTTTAAGCATTACTGTGAAGGCTTCGGCCGGGATGTCAACCTTGCCAAAGCGCCTCATGCGTTTCTTGCCCTTTGCCTGCTTGGCGAGCAGCTTCTTCTTGCGTGAAACATCGCCGCCATACAAATATCCTGTGACGTCCTTGCGGTAAGCGCTGATGTCTTCCCGGGCGATAAACTTGCCGCCGATGCCAGCCTGCAGGCTCACCTGAAAGTTCTGACGCGGAATCACCTCCTTAAGCTTGGAGACCACTTCCCGGCCTACATGCTGGGCTTCGGAGCGGTGTACCATGACGCTGAGCGCGTCAACCCGCTCGCCGGCAACATAAAAATCAACCCGCACCAAGTCTTCGGCACGATAATCGTCCAATTCATAGTTAAACGACCCATAGCCGCTGGTGACGCTCTTTAGCTGATCATAGAAATCAGTCAACAGGTTGGCGAGCGGCGCTTCAAAAGTCACTAGCGCCAATTGGGCGTCAACATAGGAGAGGTTTTTGTGGACGCCGCGCTTGGTAGCGACGAGTTGGATAACCGCGCCCACATAATCCTTGGGCACGACAACTTCCCCCTTAATCCAAGGCTCGCGGATTTCTTTGATCTGGGCCGGATCCGGCAGTTCGGACGCGCTCTTGATATCGAGTTCCTCGCCGTTATTCAGGGATACCTGGTAATCCGTAGACGGGTTGGTCACCACCAGGTCAAGGCCATATTCGCGCTCCAGGCGCTCTTTGACGATGTCCATATGCAGCAGGCCCAAAAAGCCGATGCGTACGCCAAAGCCAAGTACCGGCGAATTTTCGGGGGCGAACTGCAGTGCCGAGTCGCTGAGCGACAATTTGTCGATGGCGTCCTTTAGGAGCTGGTAGTTTTCGTTGCTGTCCGGAAAAAAGCCGGCGTACACGAAAGGCTTTACATCTTTGTAGCCCGGCAGTGCAGCGATGGCCGGATTTTTGGCCACGGTAATAGTATCGCCGACTTTTGCTTCGCGGGTGCTCTTGAGGTTGGTTACAATGTAGCCGATTTCACCTGATGCCAAGGTCGGGCTGGGCTTCATGTCCGGCTTAAGCGCGCCGATTTCCAGGGCAAGGCCATGACTGCCAGTGGCCATCATGGTAAGCTGGTCACTCTTGTTAATTTGGCCGTCAAAAACGCGGACGTACAAAATAACGCCACGATAATCATCGTAGTAGCTGTCAAAAATCAATGCACGGGTCGGATCTTGTTCATGGCCAGTTGGTGCCGGGACTTCGCTAACGATACGTTCAAGGACAGCATCTACGCCCTGACCAGTCTTGGCAGAGATATGTAGAATCTCTTCTTTTTCGCAACCCAGTAAGGCTATGACCTCAGCGCTTACACGTTCTACGTCAGCAGCAGGCAAATCAATTTTGTTCAGTACTGGAATAATTTTGAGGTCGGCCGCCATGGCTAAGTACACATTGGCTAAGGTCTGTGCCTGGATACCCTGGCTGGCATCAACCACTAATATTGCACCCTCGCAAGCCTCAAGGCTGCGCGAAACCTCGTAACTAAAATCAACATGGCCCGGGGTATCAATAAGGTTCAATTCGTAGCCCTGATATTGCATGCGAACAGGGGCAAGCTTGATGGTAATTCCCTTCTCCCGTTCCAAGTCCATCTTGTCGAGCAGCTGTTCCTTCATCTGGCGTTTATCAACGGTGCCAGTAAGTTCCAGCAAACGATCCGCCAGCGTGGACTTGCCGTGGTCAATGTGAGCAATAATGCAGAAATTGCGGATGTTAGATTGGTTCATTGCTCTTGATTATACTGGTCGCCTCTGTTATTTCAAAGGACAACGGAGTGGCTACTGGATACGGATCGGCTTAATAATTAGCTTCTTGGCCCGTTCGAACACAGCACTGGCCTCGCGCAGACCAAAAAGAGACGAGATAGTCAGGTGCACGCCAAAGACAACCGCAGCAATAATAAACACCTTGCTACCGATGGTTATAAGACCACGGTCGTTGATGCCAAGCGGATACAGCTGAAGCATTATAAAGCCGGTTGTCAGACAAAAACCAGCCACGCCAACAATACGCATCAGGCCACCCCAAAACTCAATATCATTGAATAGCTTACGATCTCGCCACAGCATAATGACCCCTAGGATGAATACCTCAGCCCCTGCGGAGGCCGACTGTGCTATCGCTAGCCCCGCTACACCATACGACTGGGCCCGTGCCAACCAAAAGGCGAGTGCGATATTTAGGCTAATGGCGATAATCGACACGGCAAGCGGCGTCTTGGTGTCTTTGTTAGCATAAAAGTACCGCGACATCATGGCATAGATAATGCGGAATATGATGGCTGCGGTCAGGAAGCCAAAAATCAACGCAACTTCCGGCGCGGCATCACCATATATCAGACGCGCTAAATAGCCCCGGCAAAAGAAGGCAATAATTACAACCGGTACAGTCATCCAGATCATCGTCCGCAGAATGCGCAGAAAATCCTTTCGGAAGAGATCGGGACGATTCTGTGACAGACGCTCGATAAGCCGTGGGAAGGCCGCCGTAGCAATCGACGTACCAATCAGCATAATGGGTACATTGTGCAGGGTTAGGGCGTAGCTATAGTAGCTGACCGGTCCGGTGCCGAGCGCTTGGGCACGATTAACCTCTACCATACTGTTTACCTGGTCAATCCCCTGGTCCAGCGACCGAGCTGGCAGTTGGTGCATGACCTTGCGAAAGCCCTCGTTGCCCCAGCGCACTTCGGGCTTGTAACGGAATTTAAGGCCGATGAGGCCCAGCCAGGCAATGGCGAGCTGCAGGACGCCGCCTACCAATGCGCCAATGCCGAGCCCAATTATTCCTATCGAGTCCTTAAACATAAATATGCTGGCAATAATCGCAAAGTTATAAAACAGCGGCGCGATTGCAAAGAAAAAGAAACGCCCAAAAGTCTGCTGGATGCTAGTGACGATACCAGACAGGGTGAACAATAGCGGGTTAAAGGCGATGAACCGCATAATCACTACGGCTTGGTCAAAGTGTTCTTTTGGCAAGTTAGGCGCCAGGACGCCGATCAACTGCTCGGCAAACAAAAAGATAATGACGCCGACAACAGCCATTGCCACTGCCAGTACATTGAGCAGGCTGTTTGCAATCTGCCACATGCCTTTACGGTCGCCAGACGTTAACCGGTCAGATAGGATTGGCATAAAAGCCACCCCGAGCGCCCCGGCCGAAATGGTGTAAAAGAAGAAATCGGGAATCTGAAAGGCTGCAAAAAAAGCGTCCGAAGCGCCGGGATCGTGCACAGTAAAGTTCGTACTAATAAAGCGGTTGCGGAGGAAACCAAGTACCTGCCCAAGCAGCATTACGACGATCAACAGAGTTGCAGCACCACCAAGAGAAATGCGCTTATTAGTACGGTCCAGGAAACGATTCATTTATATCCAGTATAAGTGAGCATCGGCTCTAGGGCTAGTACAAAGCTGCCGACTTTGGCATGGTCGTGCCGTGGAGGATTTTCTTCACTTCATCGGCTTCGACGGTTTCTTTTTCGAGAAGCTTGTCTTTGAGCTTGTCCAGCTGTTCGCGGTTGGCCTTAATGACGGCCCGTGCCCGGTTGGCAGCTTCTGTTATGAGCGCTTCGACTTCGTCGTCAATGACCTTTGCGGTTTCGTCAGAGTAGTCGCGCTCGTGCACCAAACGGTCGAGCATCATACCGTCGTCAATCTTAAAGACCTGGTCACGCAGTTTTTTGCCCATACCCTGGTTTATAACCATGTCACGTGCCAGTTCGGCGGCCTTTTGCAAATCGCTGCCGGCGCCGGTTGTTACATGGTCCAGACCATATATGACTTCTTCGGAAATACGGCCGCCGAGCATGCGGGCCAATACATCCTTATATTCGACAATGCTGTGGTAGCTCTTGTCTTCTGGCGGAATAAACCAGGTAACGCCGCCCGTGCCGCCACGTGGAATGATCGTCACCTTGTGGACCAGGTCACTGTCCGGCAGGACGTGACCGACGATGGCGTGGCCGGCTTCGTGGTAAGCGGTCAGCTCTTTCTCGCGGTCGTTCATGACTTTGCTCTTGCGCTCGGGGCCGATAGCGACCTTTTCGAAGGCGGCGGTAACATCGTCGTTACTGATCGTCTTGTGGTTTAGGCGGGCAGCGATAATCGCTGATTCGTTCGCAATGTTTGCCAGGTCGGCACCGGAAGAACCGGCAGTCTTGGCGGCCAAAGCGTCCAGGTCAACGTCTTTGCCGATAGGTTTCTTGGCAAAATGTACCTTAAGGATGGCTTCGCGGTCTTTGCGTTCCGGAAGGCTGATGTTCACACGGCGGTCAAAACGGCCGGGGCGGAGCAGGGCAGGGTCCAGCACGTCGGCGCGGTTGGTAGCTGCCAACACGATGACATTCTGGCCTTGTTCGAACCCATCCATCTCAACAAGGATCTGGTTAAGTGTCTGCTCGCGTTCGTCGTGGCCACCGCCCATACCAGAACCGCGGCGCCGTCCGACGGCGTCAATCTCGTCAACAAAGATAATGCATGGCGCATTCTTCTTTGCCTTCGCAAACAAATCACGAACACGACTCGCACCGACACCAACGAACATCTCTACGAATTCCGAACCGGAAATACTAAAGAACGGCACGTTCGCCTCGCCGGCAACTGCACGGGCCAGCATGGTCTTACCGGTACCGGGAGGGCCGACAAGCAATACGCCCTTTGGAATACGGGCCCCGACGTTAGCAAATTTCTTAGGTGATTTAAGGAAATCCACTACTTCTTCGAGGTCTTGCTTGGCCTCATCCGAACCGGCAATGTCGGTAAAGGTCACCTTGTCTTTTTCGTTGCCATACAGACGGGCCCGGCTTTTGCCAAAGCTCATAGCCTGGTTGCCCTGCCCTTGGGCGCTGCGCATCATCCAAAACAAGAATAGCCCGATAATCAATACAGGCAGCAAAGTGAGGCCGACACTCGTAAGAAGCGAGCCGGTAGATGACTGCGACTTATACGAGACTTCGACCTTTTTAAGATCCATGCCCTCTTCCTTTAGGCTGGCATTAGGATCTTTGAACGACTTAAGCGTAGGCTGGTCATCGCCTTTTTTGGTGATGCTCAGCTCGTTGCCGCTAACTTCAATTTTGGAGTAACGGCCGGCGTTAGCATCTTTGATCGCCTGCGTTAACGGCACATCCTTAAGGGTGCCGGAATTGTTGTAGGCCGCCAAAATAATTAGGGCAAATAAAATGAGCAGGGCAATAAAGCCAAAGCCCTTAAAGCCCCGGCGCTTCCCCCCGCCCCTGTTTGAGGTACGAAAAGTCTTCTTGCTATTATCCATATGATGCAATTATACACGGTAACCGCTGTTTTACGAGGAAGTACGTCAGATAAGGCCCAGAGTGCGGCGGCTAACCTTCAGGAAATGTCCAGCATGCACATCCACGCGTCTACCGGGACGGCCTGTCTTGGCTGCCGTAACCAGGCGATCAATTGTCCGGCTATCGAACTCCCGGATTCCTTCCAGGCGCAGCCACTCGGCCATCATTTCGCAGGCCACTGCATGCGGCAGCATAATAAACCAATGCCGTTCCAGGCCGCCGTCCACCCGGTGGGCATCCAAATCCTTTTGCAAATACTCGTCAATAACGGGATTGTGCGCTACCGCTTTTTCGATATGCCTTAGCAACGTTTGCTTGCCTTCGTTGCCTAGCTTGGGCAAAACAGTACGGCGGATATAATTGCGCAAATAGGCCTCGTCGGCATTTGTGCTGTCCTCGCGCCACACCAAACCGTTGGACCGGGCATATTCCAGCAGCTCGCCCTTGGAGGTATGCAGCAAAGGCCGCAGCATGTCCGTACGGCTCGCTAGCGACGTCAGCCCTTTTCTGCCCGTCCCCCGGATAAGGTTAATAACCGCTGTCTCAATGAGGTCGTCCTGGTGGTGGGCGGTAATAATCGCCTGGGCGCCATGCTTTCGCATGAGCCGCCGCAAAAAATCGTAGCGGGCGTTACGCGCGGCGGCCTCGCTGGCACCTTTGCCCAACCTTCCCTGCTCACTCTCAAAAGGCAACCCATATCTTGCCGACACAGATGCCACCAGTTTCCGGTCCTCGCCGGAGTCCGCACGAATGCCGTGGTCATAGTGCGCGACTACCAGATCCAAGCCAGGCAGCTTCCGGAGAATATCCAAAAGCGCCATCGAATCCACGCCGCCCGAGACTGCCACCACATACTTACCGGGCTCAACTGCGATCTGCATAGCCTAATTGTAGCAGTTGCCTCATAGGGGTAATCAAGATCGGTACCCAGCAGGCTATCCTTGGCTCGCGGCCAAACTCTAGCCAACAGGGATAATCTGTGGTATATTTGGACACTGTCAGTATATGGCGGCGTAGCTCAGCTGGTTAGAGCACAGGACTCATAAGCCTGGGGTCACAAGTTCAAGTCTTGTCGCCGCTACCAAGAAAAGACACCCACTCGTTTGGGTGTTTTTTCTTGGTCAAGATATACCTGTTTGAATTTAGCTCCATCTAATTTTTGAGTGAATCTGCCAAGTACCGACAGGTAGACTCTTGCGCCCATTTGGATGGGGGCTAATGCCAAATTTGTTTCCGTCAATTTTCGATGTGTGCCACCAAAACCATAGCTGCCCATCTCTGTATTTGCTGGCAGGACGCTGCCAGTCAATGGGTTGCCGAACGGATCGTATGTGAAACTGTTTAGCGGACCATTTCCGTTTGAAGTGTTAGTGCCCGAGGCGTCCGTGGTAAGCAGAGTGCGGCCAAGCAAGCTCGGGAGACTGTACTGTTCTTGATCATTTGTTTGTGCCTCTTGAGATTTGATTGTCAGCAGGACGCCACCAGGCAGAGGCAGAGATTTCTCGACGATATTGTTATTGGCATCACGGATGAAACTGAGGCCGTCACCTTCGCCTGTATATCCATACCAATACATAGCGTCCGTCGTGTAGTTTCCATTGCTGATCGTGTCGTGAGACCGATATGTGATTCGATCCGCTGTGTCACGCTGGTAGTACACCGCATCACCATCACCGTTGTTATCGTAGCTCTCGAAGCAGGTATTTCGGTCCGACACGTCATAACAAAGATTGAGCGGAGAAGTGCCCGAGCCTATGCTGGTCATATTTTCGTGTGAGTCATATTGAGCGTTACTGATTGACTGGTTGCTGCTACCAACCAAACGGTCAGCATAGTCGTAGCAATATGTCGTGGTCACACCATCTACAGTTTGGCTGGTGCGGTTGCCATTCTTGCCGCTATTCGGATTCGTACCCGACCCTGTGCCACAGCTTGAGTTTTGCTGCCCGAACCCATAGCTATAGGCATGGGAGCCTATATTTGCTGAGGTCAAACGGCCTACGCCGTCATAACCATAAGTAGACCACAGCTGATCGCTTCCAGAGGTAACTACATCTGTATGAACTTTGCCGCTTTGAGTCAGAATAGCCGTGTCGTCAATGGTCGTCGTACCATCGCCAAGTGTGTACGCAATACTATTTAGACGTTGCAGGTCATCATGGTGGTCTGATTAAGCGTTAGCTTTTTCGCCCCTCATTCTCGCGGCGAAGCCTTTCGGCCGCCCTCATTTCCTTTAGATGTGCGGCACGCCTGGCGGCGTCTTCGGCGTCTAACTGAGCTTTGGCAACTTCCGAGGCCCGGGCCTGGCGGTCTCCGCCACCTTCTGACCGTTGGGCAAAACAAGGCAAAGCCAAAGCACCGATGGCCCCATACATATCCGCGTCAAATGATGGACGAAACTCAAAATCATCAAAAAACAGCAACGCCTCATGCGCATGTAACATCATACGTATCCTTTTGTCTTGTTAGTGAGGAGGCAATTATACAAAAAAGGAACAAACGGCAGTGTAGCTTTTTTTACAGTAAAGTTACGGATATGCAAGATTACGCCGGAACCAGAGTGATATACTGTTGGTATTAACATTCTGTGAGGTCTTATATGTGGTTTGGATTAGTCGCAGCGGGCGTTGTACTGCTTCTTATTCTTGATGGTTTTTTTATTGTCCGGCAGCAATCGGTAGCTGTCGTAGAGCGCTTTGGGCGCTTCAAGCGCATCGCCCGGGCTGGCCTAAACGTAAAGATACCGCTTATTGACCGCGTTGTCGGCAAGCCGAACCTGCGCATCCAGCAGCTGGACGTCCAGATCGAGACCAAGACCAAGGACAATGTGTTCATCCGCTGTATCGTCAGCGTCCAGTACCATGTGCTTCCAGACAAGGTCTCGGAGGCCTTTTACAAGCTCCAAATCCCACAGGAACAGATCACGGCGTACGTTTTTGATACCGTACGTGCCCGGGTGCCATCCATTATCCTGGACGACGTGTTCGAGAAAAAGGACGACATTGCCCTGGCGGTCAAACAGGAGCTAGACACCGTAATGGACGACTTCGGGTACGGCATTATTAAAACCCTGGTCACCGACATCGACCCTGACGCCAAAGTAAAATCCAGCATGAACGAAATCAATGCCGCCCAGCGCATGCGCGAAGCCGCCATCCAGCAAGCGGAAGCCGAGAAGATCCGGGTAGTCAAAGCTGCCGAAGCAGAAGCCGAAAGCAAAGCCCTGCAAGGTAAAGGCATCGCCGACCAGCGCAAAGCGATCATTGACGGCCTCAAAGAATCGGTCGAAAACTTCAGCTCGTCCATTGACGGCACCAAGGCCCAGGATGTTATGAACCTGGTGCTCATGACCCAGTATTTCGACACCCTCAAAGACATCGGCCTATCCGGCAAGAGCAACACCATCATGATCCCTCACTCCCCCGGCGGCATGGGCGACATTAGCGAGCAAATGCGCAACGCGATCATAACCGCCAACGAAGTCAGCTTTACGTCCGGCGAATCGGTCGACACTACGGCTTCTTCCAGCAAATAGCACTGTTCGTTCGACAAGAGGACCGGCAACTGACACCGTCCCTCAGCGTCATGAAGGCATGGGCCCTACGAAGAAGGGTGGCGTTCGATCCACGGGGTTGCCCGCTGGAAGACAAAGGCAACCTGCAATACACCAACATCATCGCCGGGTTTACCTACAATCTGTAGTCCCAAAGGCAGCCCATTGGCATCAAAACCCGCAGGCACTGATATGGCGGGCAGGCCAAAATAGTTAACAAAAAAAGTATTCTGAGGAGAAAGCGCCTGCGGGTCATTGCCGATGTTTTTAAAAGTCGGAACCGCAGTTGCTGTAGTAGGCAGCAAAAGCATGTCGGCTTCTTTAAAAATTTCATCTACATTTTTACGGCTTTCGTCGATATGTTTCATGTCCGGGTTCTCGCTAAACGGCGCCATCGTGGGCGTAGTTGCAAAGCCAGCCTTCTCAATCACCTTGACCGCGGCCGCAAAATGTTCGCGTACCGTTTCGTCAGCCCCAAAGTTTGTCACAATACCAATTCGCTGAGGCGCCGATTTATCTAGTTTGTCCGCGTACGACGTTTTGCCCAGAGCATCGGCCACGACGGCAGTGTCGCTTACGCTCCGCGTAATAATACCTACCGTTGCCAACTTCAAAATAACTTCGTCAGCCTGCTCGCCCTCAAGAATGCCGCTGTTATCTAATTGACCCCATGTACATTTGTAGCCAACCACGCCGCAACAGGCAGCCGGAAGCCGAGTGGAGCCTACTGCGTCAGTGTCGACGGTGGCAAAACACATGCCGCTTGCCACTGCGGCCGCAGAACCACCGGACGAACCACCGGCAATATATTCTTCATTCCAAGGATTCTTTACCGGACCAAAGGCGCTATCAGCTGATGTTGTGCCCATCGCGAGCTTGTGCATGTTAGTCTTACCCAGAATGATTGCGCCAGCTTCTTTTAGAGCGCTCACGGCCGCGGCATCCCGTTGCGGTACACGCTCCTTAAAGTACTCAAAGCCAGCAGTGGTTTTGATACCTGCCGTATCGTACATGTCTTTGAATGCTACGGGTATACCGTGTAGTGGGCCGCGCCACTTACCAGCCTTGATCTCATTCTCAGCCCGTTCTGCATCGTTGCGAGCCTGTTCAGCCATCACGGTGATAAAGGCATTAACCTTCGGGTTTAGCTTTTCAATTTGGTTCAAACACTCTTCAACCAAATCCCTCGGTGACAGCTTTCGCCCTTGGATAAGTTTGCTTACTTCTGTGATCGTCTTGAAATGATGCTGGTTAGTCATACTGCTATGGTAACATACTTTCATAATTAAAGTAAATATGCTATACTCCAGCTGTGAAACGAACAGATACCAAATCGCATTGCCCGATTAACTACTCACTGGAGACCTTTGGTGACCCTTGGTCGCTACTAATTATTCGTGACATCGTATGCTACGGCAAACGCACCTACGGCGAATTTTTGGCCTCCAAAGAACGAATCTCTAGTCGTACCCTTGCCACGCGCCTTGAGCATTTGGTAATGAAGGGCGTTCTAGCCAAACAAACCCACGAGACAGATAAGCGAAAAGAAGTTTACACATTAACATATAAGGGTAAATTGGCGGTTCCGATCTTGATTGAACTGGCAACTTGGGGAAGCCAATTCGACCCCCAGACAGCTTCGCCTCATTCATGGCTGGAAGCAGTGCAGGCAGATAAAATAAACTCCGCGCAATCCAACCGTGCAGCTTTACTTTGCGGCCGATAACTACGAAATGGCTGAATCAGGCAAGCGTGATCTATTGACAGCACAAGCATAATAATATATAATATGTATATTATCGGAGCTATGACTGTGTTACAGACTATTAAGGATATGCTCGCCGAGTGGAATGCCACGCACACTGAGCGCACCAAAATGCAGCACGCCTACCTTGCCGTCAGCTTGGCAGGGATTGTCGTGGCCGGCCTTGTAGGTCTCTTGGACTACGATGCAAGCCGTGCTATTTTGCGCGTCTGTTTCGGTGGGCTTGCCATCTTTGGCATCAATGCCGTCGTCTGGGCGCTCGTCTTTAGTCTGGTCTGCAACAAGCTTCCAGCTCTTAAGCGTGCCCGCAAATAGCCGCTCTTACCGGCTGTATTCTGCCAGAACCGACCGGGAGATTGCCAATTGCCCCGCAGCTGTCGGGTGATACGGTGCCGGGTCGGCTACGCCTTGGATCCACGGGTTTTGGGTGCAAAATTCGTGGCCCGCAAAGTCTACCGGTGCATACCTGGCAAAATCATACCATGACACCGAATCGGTAATGGTCTGGTTGAGTTTGGCCACCTGTCCGTTCAGCCACGTCATTTCTGTTGGCGTAAAGTTACGGGTATCGGCACAAGCCGGTGCGCCCGTCGAGAACGGCATAAAGTAACCGGTAAAGATAACTTTGGGCTGGACTTCGTGGCTCTTGGCATAGATCAGGCTGAGTGTCCGGTGCAGCTTGTAGCGCAGATATGTCCGGTATGCCGTCATCTGGACTTCATCAAGCCGGCCACCGCAATCCGAAAGATAGCACTGCTGCAGTATACGGGTCCAACGCATATCGTTTGCCCCGATAGTGACGCTGATGACCTCTGGCGTGCCGGCAGCAAAAGCGCGGTCGATCTGCGGCTCGAGTTGCAGGCCACCTATCTCTTGGCTGTCATAGAGACCGTCGCTCACCTTAGCGCCGCCGCAAGCATAGTGCCCAAACGACATCCCAATCCTCCGGGCCACCTGGTAAGGGTAGGAGGCACTCGACCGGCCACAAACCGCATCCTCTTGACTTCCTTCTAGCGGCTGCAGGCCGACGCCTGCCGCGATAGAATCCCCAAGGGCAACATACCTGTTACTTCCGTGGGCGATGGCGATAGCAGGCGAGAGACTGAGCACCAACCCCATAAGCGTAGCGAGCAAAGACAAAGACAGTGACCAGAAGAATCGTTTTTTCATGGGGTCTCCTAAGATTATTATCTTTTCATGGTACGCCAGGCAGACAGCGGCGCTGTAAGAAATCGAACAAGAACGTGGCTCTGCCATTTCATATGCACCACTTTTTCTGTAGACTGGGCAGATGGCCCAAGAAATCGAACAAGAACGCACCTACCTGGCGGCAATACTGCCGCCCGAAGTTTATAGCTGTGACCACGTCAGCATGCGAGATGTGTACTTTCCAGCGTCCGCCGAGCATGCCTACACGCGCGTCCGCCAAAAGAACGACAAATATGAATTTACCAAAAAGACAGCCACCGACCCTACCACCGCAGGCATCATGATAGAAGAAAACGTCGTGCTGACCCGGGAAGAATTCGAAGCTCTGGCCAAAGGTGACGGCCGTGAGCTGCGCAAAACCAGGTATTATATGCCGTATAACGGCCTGGTCGCTGAGGTCGATATCTTTGAGGGCGACTTAAAAGGGCTGGTCATTATCGAATTTGAGTTCACAAGCAAGACGGACATGCTGAGCTTTGAGATGCCGGATTTCTGTTTGGCTGACGTCACCGAAGACCCGGCCATTGCGGGCGGCATTCTGGCCGGCAAAACCTATGACGAGATCGAACAGCGTCTGGCCCAATACGGCTATCGCCCGCTGTAAATCGTACCTCTTTGCGCACTCAATAAAAGAAGGCCCGAGCAACGGAGCCTTCTTTTCTTTATTGACTGACAACTTTAGAACAACTCGTCAGGCCTGGTATCAGGCTTTGCCCAGCAGTCTGTCGATGAGCAGGAATCGCTTGTCGCTGGTTGGTGACAGCTCGAATACTAATCCGCTCTTTGTCTTTTTTGTCATATGGCTATGACCTTTCGTTATTTTGTTTTGTAAAGTTTTTGTTTGTGATAAGTAGCCTTTTAATTTTTGGCTATCACAGCACCTATCATTATACATAATTCTTATGTTTTGTCAAGGTGTATATTCTTATACCACTAATCACAGTGTACCAACCACGAACAAGTTTGCAATCAGAATATTTTACAAACGTTGACAAGTTGTCCACAAGGCTTTATATAAGTTACCGAGACTGGCGTTACTTTAATATTTACCAGTTATTTTAGAAATTCAATTGCACGTGCTCAAAATATCCATGATATTATGAGCTTACAAGCTGTAATGAAGTTGCTACAAAGCAAGGAATCTGGACAACATGAAGACAATTACCTTTGGCAACACCGTTGAGTCGAAGAAGGCAGTTCTGCAATTATTCGGCAAGTCGGTGGATAACGAGGGTTTTATAATTGAAACAAGAACGGGCGAAAGGGTGGTATCGCCTCAGAACGAGGAAGTTCACATTGATAAGTTCGCTGGCATTCGTCCAGGCAGTGAAATCTTCGTTACTAATGATCTGCCCGCACTTCTTGAGCAGTCAGAATATCTAGAGAATTAAAAAATGATTGACTGGCTCGCGGCGATCTTCGGCGATAAAAGCATTCGCCTTGATTTTCTCAAGTTCAGAAGAGGCAAAACTACAAACTCGAAGTCGAAGCAAACTACGAAACAGCGAGCAGGCAATAATAATGGGCAGGTCAACCAGGGCCCCGTTAACCAGGTCATAAATAATGGCCCCGTCCTCAACTTCAACGTCTACACTAACGCTGATGGCTCTTTATCACCAGAGGCGGTCGAAGCGCTCAAACCCCTTATTGATCAGTTCGAGAACAAGCAGGTAGCGTTCCTCGCCGAAGACTCTCAACAGTTAATCACAGATATAAAAAACCACGAGCAAGATCCGTACCTTCGTGGGCTGTTAAAATTCTTTAAGCATAGGCTTACGCCCGCCGACTATCAATTAATGAGGACCGGTCTATACTTAAAATTCTTACGGGAGAATAGAAAAACCGAGGAAGCCAAAAAGCTTTGGGCTCAGACAACCGCAGGTCAACGCCTGCGTGAGAGACGAGTTATTGAGCTGGCATCGGCCGATTACTTTGGAACATTTTTTAGGCCCTTATTCAAGCAGCTCATGAAGGCCGACGCTCTTGTTGCACAAAAGCGCTTCGATAAAGAGTATGAAGCAATTCTTTCCGATATGAGATTTGCGATTTTTGTCCATGGCGGAATGAAAGAAGATGAAATTGTAGACAAGGTCGTCAAAAAAGCTATTTCGAACATAAGATATGGCGTGAAGGCCGAGGTAATTTCTCTTCACGCTACCGGAACAACTCAGGTACAGCGAGTAAAATCTGCGATTAAGAAACTTAGAAATACCTTTCCGGCCATGACAGTTAGTACTAAGCCAAGTGGAACTGAGATCATTCGCGTAGATATAGAATACCGAAAGAATGACATCGATGAGGCTTTGCTTGCAGATGATGTCGTAGACAGCGAGTAAAAAGAAAAAGTCCAAGCAATGCCTTGGACTTTTTCTTTGGTTGCGGGACCAGGATCGCTCCGCTCCTTCGCTGCGGTGTGCTCGGAATTGATTCCTGCGCGCACCTCGCTTCGCCGAACCTAGGACCACGCCAGCTTGCACTGGCTAGTCCCAGGTTCAATTCTTGCCAGGACCAAAATAAAACACCCACTTTCGTGGGTGCCTTATTTTGGTTGCGGGACCAGGACTCGAACCTGGGACCTCGTGGTTATGAGCCACGCGAGCTGCCGCTGCTCCATCCCGCGTCATCCCTATCAAAAAATAGGATCTCAAAATTCTTTCGAGATATATGCAAATTATACTACCCCAGACGCCCTCTGTCAATCAGTCTCTCGGTGGAAAAGAAAGTCAATCCAGGATTGGAAGTTACGCTGGTAGGCTGGCTGTTTCTCTTTGGTTTTTTTGGCTAGTACTTGTTCGCCGTCGGGCAGGTCAACTGTATGCGCCAGGGCCACATTGGGTGAAATATTCACCAACGTTTCGCCAGGAGCAGCCAGGCCAAAATTCTGGCGGGCAGAAATGTCCAGGTACTGGTTGGTCCGGTAGTACTCGTTTTCCAGCTTGAGGTTGGTGTTGGCCAGTTTTTTGAGACCGTTGTGCTGCTCGTACTCGTTGATCTGTTTTTGGAGGCGATAATTAGTGTCGATGACTTTTACGCCACTCCAGCTAATGAGAAGCACAACCACCAGAAATAGCAAAAGCCCGACAGCGCGCACGTCGCGGAACTGCAAGATATAATCATAGGCCTTTTCTAGTCGGGTTGGCGTTTTTGTTTCCATTGTTTTTACCCTTTTGATTATATACCTGGCGGCCGTCATCTGCTATACTCATCTCTGTTATATCTAATCCACATGAGGGGGTGTAGCTCAGTGGTTAGAGCAGGCGGCTCATAACCGCTTGGTCACAGGTTCAAGTCCTGTCACCCCCACCAAAACCGAATTCAGTGGTCTTTACCAGCGTCGCGAACGGTTCGCGCCAGTGGTAAGAGACCACTTTTTCGTTATCTACGGCTAGGTTCAAAAACAAAATGCGGCAAAGCACGTCTTTTTCTACTGCCGAGCCAGCTCGCATCTTATCAGCGGCAGATTTCAACAAGTTCAAAAACTCATCTTTATTGAGCTTGATTTTGTGGGGTTCCGCAATCTTTTCTTCGAGTGATTTTATGGTAGCCTCCAGGTCAGTTCGCTGAGCAGTAAGCCGTTCCAGTTCGTCCATATTAGGCTGATAGGCGGGCGTATCTGCCAACCGCCCAATGCTCAATGAGCGCTCATTGATTTCTTTGGAGATATGAGACAGCCTGCCACGTTTGCTATGAATATCCGTACGAATCTCTTGCATTTTTTCGTCAGTGAGGCCGTCAAGCTCTGCGCTGTAACGCTCGTAGGCTTCGTCTCCCTGCTCAAAACGCTCAAGGCATTCATATATCGAATTGAAGATATGTTTGGCCCTGAGCGAACGTGGTGATCGCGTACAGGCTTTATTGTCACAACGATACGACAGCACGTACTTCCCACTGCCCGTTTTGTTCTTACCTACCTTCATATAACTGTCGCTACCACATACGGCGCAGTAGATCATGCCTCTTAGGGGAT
>DASTWA010000003.1:0-74915 GCA_035758825.1 Saccharimonadales bacterium (SeqCode) | reverse complement strand
AGTAAGCCAGGCTGCAGGCATAGAGATACTTGATGCCTATACAGTACGGAAGGTCTTGCCACGATTACTATTCGCCGCTATATTCATTGCACTTTCTTGGGATATTTTGGAGTTTCTTACTTCGCTTAGCAATGATGCCGGCAATGGGATCCGAGGGTTGATATATGCGCCTTTCAAGGATATGGCGGAGCTTGGAGGCACGATTAGCGGTGGCAGCTTGTTTGCTCTGACCCTTATCGGGACGGGGGCGGCGTTGGCATTCGGCTGGCTGGGGCTATTGAGCTTTGTTATTACCGGTTTTCTGGCGTCAATGGTAGCGCTGGCGGTATTGATAGTCCGAAAGATGATCATCGTTTTAATTATCATCATGTCTCCGTTCGCTATTGCCGCCTCTGTCCTGCCAAATACGCGAAAGCTCTACGAATTATGGAAGGGGACGCTAGTAGCCTTGCTGGTCGTATTTCCGATCATCATGGCGTTTATTGCTATCGGCCGCGTTTTTGCTGTGGTTTCGTTCCATGCTCCAGGCAATCAGACGGTTAACCAATTGATCGCCATTGTTGCATACTTTGCTCCGTATTTCTTGATTACTACCGCCTTTAAGCTGGCCGGCGGCGTCATCGCTACCCTGGGTGGTTTGGCTAACGACAGGACGAAGGGCTTATTTGACCGCGTAAGCGGTTATCGTGCCAATAAAGTCAGCCAGAATATGGCCAAAATGGGCCAGGGCCAGCGTTTTCAGGGGAGTAACCCGTTGGCTCGCGGATTTAACGCCGCTACCTTCGGCGCGACCGCATTTGCAAAAGCGCCCAACAAAGCCAGTATGCTTCGGCCGGGTAGGCGCGGCCGATTGGCGCGCCAAAATGCATTGGGTCAGCGCCGCAACTTAAACGCCATGGCATATGCGAAGAGCGACGCCGCCGCTGTTGCCGCTCGCAATGACGCGATACTCAGGGCTCAGACATATGCTAATGCAGCTGAGGCCTTGGCTCGCATGCAGTATGATTTTGGCATGGACGAAGCCTCAGTAAAAAATGCAGTCGCTCAAGCAAAAGCCAATGGCGGCTTTGGCCAAAACCAGCAGATCTACGCTGTGCGAAGCCTCTTTGCAAGTGACGCTGGCTTCGACGACTTGCGCCAAGCTGCTGAATCTATCCATCGCGTCGCAGGCAATAATGACGAGATCGCTATGTCGCTGATTGGTGAGGGCAATGCAATCTCCATGGTGCCACCAGACAGTAAAGGTGCAACTGGTCGGGCCGATCTGGGTATTACATTTATGGGCCACGTTAAGTTGCAACAGGCTTTACGCGAACGAGGGCATTTGACTGACACCGAAATTGACGAGGGCTACGTTGAGGCGGCAAAGAATAATGAAAGTTACAACATAGCCAAAGGTAACCCCCGGGCTTCGCAGAATATTATGCCAGCACTAACTAGGGCACTCGAAAACGCCAACCGCGTTGCAAACGATCCGAATGCAGGCCTTAACGAAGCCGGGCAGAGCCGACAAGCTTTGGCCAAGGAAGAAGCGGGTCGCCTGTCGGGTATTATCGAACAGCTTCAGTCCAACGCTACCTACACTGGGTCGGCTGTCGTTAGGGGTAATATTGCTGCTGGCATGAGGGACACTAAGGATTTGCGCGACGCCGTGAAGATTGGGTCGAGTACTGTCGAATTGCACCGCGACACCAGGACAGGTGAACTGATCCCTACGCAACAGGCCGATCCGGCCAATCCGGGCAGATCAGTTCCTCAGTATAAAGAACCGGACGAAGATGTCGCTCGCGGCTATGACGAGCAGCGACCAAGGAGATAGCGTCCCCTTAAGCTGTGGCTTGGGTTGAGAGCTGGGTGAGCGCCCGGCCGGCGATATCAACTAAGCGTTGCTTGGGCGGATACGACAGCACGCTACCAGGAAAGACGTGTGTTTGGAAAGGCCGCGTCTCCCCATTAGTCTTATTGACTAGTTCCGTGGACACCCGGACGGCCGTCAGGCCTCTCATTTCACCGTATTCGTGGCTAAGGCTGGCCGTAGGGCCATTGGCAAACCCGGGAGGGGGCGGTGGTAACAACATATCCGAGCCAACCTTAACTCGCGCCTTTCCATCCTCGCACAGGTAGAGCCATGTATCTGCATTGAGTTTTTGCAAGGGGTAGGCCTTGATACGCTTTGGCGGATCATTAATCATTACATCCGTAGCAATGCGCCCCAGGAAGCTGGAGTAGGCCGAAGACAGCGGTTTTTCACCCGTTGCTTCGCAGGCCCGCTTATTCCACGAGACTTTCGTCCAGCGGGCAGGGCGCAGTAGCTGCCCGAGCGTCTGGGCTATCCTGCCCGAGAACGTACCGCCCACCTGAAGGCTCTCGGCGCCGTTATGATTTAGCACTGCCATAAAGCCCAAGAAATCATTACAGAAGGTTTGCTCACGCTTGGTCATGATCAGATCAAGGTCGACACCTTTTTTGATGGCTTCGGGCAGTGGTTTGAGCGCCAAGCCGCAGACATAATCGCCAGCTCGTTCAGAATTCATGCGAGCCTCATCGTGGGTTGGCAGGCCAGTCAAAAGGGGGTCAGGGGTGTCGTCACGACTCCCAAGCGGTAATGTGATGGGTATAACCTGGCGATAATCTTCAGTGACGAGGGTTCCGAAAGATATACGGGTATAATCCCGACTATACAAAATATCGTAACGGTCACTGGGGCTGGCTGAACGAAGCTCATATCCGTGCGGTATAAATGGGCCTGGCTGGGCCCTCTGTTGCTGTAGTGCTGATGGTTGCCTGCCGGCATACTGCGCGACGCCGCCCATTATTAGTTCGGTAGTTTCTTGGGAGTGCTGATAGTATTCGCCTGACTCTTCTCTTGAACCCATGGTATCGACGGGATTCTGAATCCCGCTTGTGCCGTCCCAGTATTCGTAACCGAAGTCCCTCATAATTTGGATTATACGTTAGGATGCTCTTGCGATACAACGAGGGGCTGCCGTTGTGCCATTCTCTCTGTTGAACAGAGTAAGCACAAGTGGTACACTTCCGATATGTACTTCAAGAGCCGTGTCGAAGCCGGCCAGTTATTGGCAAAACAAATAGTTCAGAGGTATAAAGGGCATGATTGTGCCGTTGTCGCGCTTAACGACGGCGGGGTGATGGTCGGCGCGCAGATTGCGCTCCAGCTGCACAGCGTGATCACCATGCTTCTGACCGAGGCAATTAACCTCCCGCGCGAAAATACGCCAGTGGCGGGTATTAGCCAAGACGGGGCCTTCTCGTATAATCGCGCGTATTCGCAGGTAGAACTCGACGACATGACCTCCGAATATTACAACTATATTGAGCAGGAAAAGATGAACAAAATCCAGGAAATGCATCACCAAATGGGGAGGGGAGGGCTCATCCGGCGGAGTTTGATCAGGGATAAGAATATTATCCTCGTCACCGATGGTTTGTTGGATGGTTTTGCGCTGGATGTCGCACTGAGTTACCTAAAGCCGGTCCATACCAAAAAGCTTATCGTGGCTACGCCGCTCGCCAGCGTGCCAGCCGTAGACCGGATGCACGTTTTGGCCGACGATATCTTTTGCTTGAGCGTACTCGAAGATTACATCAACACCGCGCACTACTATGACACCAATGATGTGCCGCCGCACGACAAGGTTATAAAGACAATCGAAGAAATCGTCGCCCACTGGGAGTAATATCTACTCAAGATAGCTGCGGAGCCGTTGCAGGTCCGTAATGGTAATGATCGATTGTTTGTCGCGGACTATGAGCCCCTGGCGCTCGAGGACGGCAAGTTCACGGCTGGCCGTTTCGCGGGTGGCGCTGATTGAGCTGGCGATATCCTGGTGACGTAGCGGCACATCCAGAACGACGCCGTTTTTGGTCTGTTTGCCAAAGCGCCGGGCAGTTGTAAGCAAGAAAGAGATGATGCGTTCGCGCACCGACCGGTACTCCAGGTTTAGGATGCGTTCCGAATGCAGCCGGTACATGCCTGTCAGCATATCGACAAGCGGAAGGGCTGCTGTCGGATTGTCCCGAAGGAATGATCTGAACTGGGCGCGGCTGATTTGGAATAACTCCGTGGGTGTGAGAGTGGCATAAATGATGCCCCGTTCTTCGCCGGTAATGGCCCAGGTAAGGCCAAGGATCTCGCCCTTTTTACGGATAATTAGGAGGTTTTCTTCGCCGTATTTAGTAATATCGTAGGCTTTTACCAGCCCATGGGCGATATAAAAAATACCCGACGGGGATTCGCCGGGCCTAATAACAAACTCACCTTTTTTGTACGTCAGTCTCGTTCCCTGATGGAACAAGTTGACGAGCGCGTTGTGATGGCTATCCGTCGTCAACATAATTTCATTATGACATAAATCACACTGTACGCTAGTACAAAATTGTATGTGATGAAAATCGCGTATCTAACGTGATGAAGCTAACCGACCTGTTATCTCTTGTGGACGTACTATAAAGATGCTAACCATGTAACGGTTGGTGAAAGGGGGTAACTATGATGAGCCTAGATCAGGTAGAGGATCAGCTCAAAAGAGTGGGATGCAATTTCCGCTTCTGGAATCGTCCGGAAATACGGGAACTGCGAAATATACTCGTGCCGGGGGAGGTGATCGCCCAGTGCGCCAACGGCCGCTACGAGAATGGCTACGCGCTATTGGTGGTAACCAACCACCGCTTACTACTGATAGACAAGAAGCCGATGTTCCTGACGCTGGAGGATATCCGGTTCGACATGATATCCGAGATCGACTACAGCGCCCAGATGATCGAGGGGACGATCATCATCATGACGCCGAACCGTAAGCTGCGGTTTACCGGCTGGAACCATGGGCGGCTTCGCACGATCCTCAACTACACGCAACAACGAGTGACTGAACTGAGGCAACATTACATCGAACGCCAATTCCAGTCGGAGTCACGTGACAACCAGTACGCCGCACCGGTAGTAGGCAGCTTGGCTCTCCAAGGTAACCACGAAAGCCGCACGCTGCCATTCAACCCATACACAAACGTCCCGCTAACCATGCGCCGACACCGAATCCCCAAGTTTTACTAAAAACAAAGGGCGCCCTTTACAAGAACAAAACAAATAAGGCTATACGAAGCGATTACTGATCCGTTAGTAATGGCTCACCGCATGTTGTCCTACCTGTGAGACCAGGGCAGTCCAAGACAGCCCCAAAATCCACCGGGATAAGATTTGGTGTTTCAAAATCAAGCTTGTGCTTAGACGTTAAAACGGAACTCGACAACGTCATTGGGCTGCATGACGTAGGTTTTGCCTTCGGTGCGCAGTTTGCCAGCTGCTTTTGCCGCTGCTTCGGAACCGGCATGGATCAGGTCATGGTAGTCGACAATTTGGGCCGCAATAAATCCACGCTCAAAGTCGCCATGGATTACGCCCGCAGCCTGTGGGGCAGTGAACCCCTTTTTGATAGTCCAGGCCCGCACCTCCTTCTCGCCGGCCGTCAGGTAGCTTTGCAGGCCAAGCGTGCCGTAGGCGGCGTGGATAAGCTGTACCAAGCCAGATTCTGACTGGCCATAGCTCTCCAGCAGCTCTTTGGCGTCCGCTTCGTCCAGGCCCTGTAGCTCGCTTTCGAGTTTGGCGCAGATAAACAACGACTGGGCAGGGGCAACCATCTCGGCAAGTTCCTTTTTGTGGGCGTCGTCAGCCAGGCCTGACTCATCCAGGTTAAACAAATAGATAACCGGTTTGGCGGTCAAAAGCTGTAGGTCGGCCAGGTGATCCAGGTCAAGGTCACTGACACTGGAGAGGGGTTTGCCGTCATTCAGCAAGTCGAATGCCCGTTTGACGGTGTCGGCCACCGGTTTGATCTTGGGATTGGCCCGGGCTTCTTTTTCGAGTTTGGGCAGGCGGCGCTCGACGGTTTGCAGGTCGGCGAGCACCAGCTCGGTGTTAACGACATCAATATCTTTTTGCGGTGATACGTCATTGTCGACGTGCACGACGTTGTCGTCCCTAAAGGCACGTACCACCTGGACAATGGCATTCGTGGTGCGGATGTGGCTCAGGAACTGATTACCCAGGCCTTCGCCCTGGCTGGCGCCAGCCACCAAGCCGGCAATGTCTACAAAGGTTACGGTCGCGGGTACTACTTTTTGGGCGTGGTACATCTCGGCCAGCTTGGTTAATCGTTCATCGGGAATGGGAACGATGCCGGTGTTCGGCTCGATGGTCGCAAACGGATAGTTCGCCGCCAAAATATTGCTGCCGGTCAGCGCATTGAATAAAGTTGATTTACCGACGTTGGGCAAGCCAACGATGCCTATAGACAAACTCATGAGTAATATTTTATCAGAGAAGGAAGAATATCTGGAATGACCATCTTTTGCGTAATTAAAAAGCTTAACGCGAAGCCGTTTATGCTTTACTATGTAACATAAGAGTCATGGAAGACAACACACCACACATTGTTACCGACGATAGAGCTACTGCTTGGTGGCGTTGGTTTACAAGGCGCGTGGTGCTCATCCCATTATGCGCGGTTATCCTCGTTGGCATTGGAGCTTGGGTCTTCTTCCAGATGCGTGAGACGACCGGCAAAAAAGAGACGGCTGTCGATAGTGCTATTAAGGCCGCCGACGAAGCCTTCCAGACAGGTGACTACAACAAGTCCCTCGAGCAGCTCCAAGGTGCGGCCGACGAGGCCAATACCAAAGAGGACAAGGTCGCACTATTTAACCAGCTGTCGGCCGCGGCCGCCAACGCCGGCAAATTCCAGGAGGCAATTGACTACATGAAGCAAAAGCACGAGCTGGACCCAAGCCTGAAAGGGCAGGATGCCTTCGTACTCGGGAGCTACTACGAAGTAATCGAAGATTACCAAAACGCCATTCAGCAGTATAAGCGTTCCATCGAATACGAGAAGTCCCAACCCAAAACCCAACGAAGTGAAGCCAATATCCGAAGCCTTGAAGTCCGCATATCATCACTGGAGGAGAGTCAATAATTATGAACAAGCTTCCCAAAAGAATTTCTTTGGCACTCGCGGCCTTTTTGATTTTATTTACCAGCGTAGGTATTAGCAGTTTTGCATTCGTGCAAGAAGCCAGCGCGGCCAGCTGCAGCGATTCCAAGATTTGGTTCAATCGCGCGCGCTGGTGTGGTTACTTTAAGAATAAACTGGACATGGATGGCCTGGATGTCCGTAATGGCGGCGTCCCAGCGCGTGTAAATACAGCTACGGAATTCATTAACATGATTAAGGGTGACTTGTCCTCGGGTAATGCGCATCGCATTACGGGGGCACAGTTCGTCATTCTTACTATGATCGGCCGGGCGGCCGGTACGCCCAAGAGCGTGTCAGCTGCACAGCTTGCCGACTGGGAGGCGCGCGTTCGGACGTATGCCAACATTAGCGAGAATGGTACGACATCCTACGGGAATAACGGCCGTATTGACTGGAACGCTTATGCTCACTGGCCCTGCGGGACACGGAATACATTTTATCAAGATGACAGAGACGACGTTGCTCCATATCTCGAAGACCCCAGTAATGGTACCTGTGAGAACGGATCGGTTATGGACGCTCACATTTACTTTAGGAATGCATCCGGCGGAATCATTTATGTTATCCGAAGAGCCTGCATGAACCCTCTGGGCGCTATTGGGCCGCTTTCTCCTAACCCCGAGCCTAACTTCAACCTTAATCCGATCATTAATGCCACCGTTAACGGCGCCGCAGGTACATCGGCGCAAGTTGGCGATACGGTCAGCTTTAGTTATGTGGTAAGCAACACCGGTACGACAGCAAGTGACAATACCGCTTGTAGTACCTACCGGAATACATATACGGGTTACCGCGCGGCCAATCCGACACCGTCGCCCGGTGGGGCGGCCGGGCCTAATCCAGGATGTCCGAGAGACTTCGGGGTCGGGTCGACGACCGTGGCTACTGAAAGTTTTGTCGTAACGACGGCGAATCAGACCCATTGTAGATCGCTCTTCGTGAATCCGGCGACGTGGGGTGGCGGCCAAAGAGGCAGGGAAGTTTGCGTCATTATTGCCTCTCAGCCCTACCTTAAGGTATTTGGTGGCGACATATCTGCGGGCGGCGGTTTGGAGTCGGGCGGCACCTGTACCAATAATGCGAATGCAGCAGTTATCTCATGGAATAAGCGTGCTGCCGGTGCCTACGCCGGTGCCGGTGCCCAATACGCGGTTGTTGCCATGGATACGATCACTGACTTTTCGAGCGCGCTAGGCAATGCCGGAGGCGCCCCTAAGCCCGCTGGTCTTTCGCTGGCAAATACTACGACCAATGTTGCTTCGGGCAATTTTGGCGGTAATTTCGACGCTGCGAACTGCATCGCTAACTATTGGGGCCGCAAACCGGCGACAACCAAACCCATGGTGGCGAATGTTAGTACTATGACGACCGGTGCCTACGCCGGAACCGGCAATGTTACGCTGGCAGGTGGTAACGTTAACCCGGGACAGAGGATATCGGTGTATATAGATGGTAACTTGTATCTCACTGGCAACATTACCTACCCAGGCAGCTGGAGTGCGAGCAATATGCCGCTCCTTGATGTCGTGGTCCGGGGTAATATATATATCAGTGGGGCAGTGACACGCATGGATGGCGTATTTATCTCGCAGCGGAACGCAAGCACGGGCGGCACTATATACACATGTGCTTCAGGATTCTCAGCGCCTACCCTCACTGCTGGAGCTTTCTACAACAGTTGCACGAACAAGTTAACTGTTAATGGTGCGTTCATCGCTAATAGCGTCGAATTTCTGCGTACAGCGGGTACGCTCCAGCAAAGCAACGCCGGCGAGACCACGGCCGCAACAGGCACCGGAAACAACGCCGGCGAGGTCTTTAATTTCAACCCAAGCCTGTGGATGGTCCAGCCTTCTGACACGAACGGAAGTGTGGACAACTACGACGCCATTACGAGTTTGCCTCCTGTACTCTAAAAACAGGCTTGCGCGTACCAGTAACGCTTATGCTATAATTTTGGCAATATGAGTTTATTGAGTGGGGTTTCAGCATTTTTTGGCCTGGATATCGGGACGACGGCGATACGGCTCGTTGAGCTGCACGGTAACGGTCCGGTAAAGACGCTAGTAAAGTACGCCTACGTCCCTGTGGACAGTAAGCTTGTATTGAGTGATTCCAAGTCCGACCAGCAGAAGTTAGCGCAAGTCATCAAGGACTTATTGGCTCAGGCGCGCATGACAACACGCAATGTCGCTGTTGGCGTTCCGTCTGCGCGTGTCTTCACGGCTGTAGTAGATTTTGACCGGCTGCCGCCGGCGGAGTTATCCAAGGCTATCCGTTACCAGGCGGACTCGCTTATTCCAACGCCTCTCGATAAGTCAAAGATCGACTGGGCAGTAATCGGAGACTCACCCAAGGACAAGACCAAAGTAGAAGTCCTGCTTTCCAGCGTCGAAAATGATTTTGTGGAGCAGCGGCTTGACCTCCTTGAGTCAATCGGACTTGAGGTTATCGCCTTCGAGCCTGACAACCTGGCGCTCACTCGTGCGCTCATCTCCCAAGAGATCAGCGGCCCGCAAATGGTCCTGGATATCGGCAGTAAGAGTACCGACCTGGTAGTCACCATGAACGGCGCACCGCGCCTTACACGTTCCATACCCACTGGCGCCGAAGCAATTATCCGTTCTGCCGCTCAGAATTTGAACATCGAAGAAAAACAGGCAAGGCAGTTTGTCTTCAAGTTCGGGCTGGGTAAAGACAAGCTCGAAGGCCGTATTTACGATGCCATAATCAGTACTATCGATATCCTGACCGGCGAAATCGACAAGTCTATCAAATTTTTCCAGAGCCGCTATGGCGAAGGGCAGGGCGTCAGCCGGATTATCGTAACTGGCGGCGCATCGGCTTTGCCGGAATTCCCACTGTACCTTGCGAATAAGTTTGGTATCGAGGTCGAAATCGGTAACGCCTGGCGCAATGTTTCGTTCTCGCCGGAGCGTCAGAACGAACTGCTGTCCGTGTCCAACCACTTTGGGGTAGCTTCGGGCTTGGCGGAGAGGATCGAATGATGACCATCCAATTCAACCTGTTACCAGATATTAAGATCGATTACCTTAAGGCACGCCGCCAGCAACACTTGGTTGTGTTGGCGTCGGTGCTCGCATCGGTGGTTATGGTCGCCATTCTCGTGCTGCTCCTGTCGATTGTTTACGGGCTGCAGAAGAAGAACTTAAGCGACCTCAGTGCAGACATTAAGTCTGCGAGCAGTGAACTGCAAGCGACCAAAGACCTTACCAAAATTTTGACAGTTCAAAACCAGCTCAAAGCACTGCCTGGTCTCCACGACAAAAAGGTCGTATCGTCGCGGATGTACGGCTATCTTTCGCAGGTTACGCCAACCGGTGTCAGCATTGCCAAGCTTGACGTTGATTACGCCTTAAGCACCATGGTTCTTTCTGGCTCAGCCTCGGACTTGGCGACTGTCAACAAGTACGCCGATACTCTCAAGTTCACAAAATTCAAAACTAAGACGCAAACCGCTGAAAAAGGTGCGTTCGTGGACATCGTCCTTAATAGCTTTGCAGTGTCCGATAAGGGTGTAACCTATTCGCTCAGCCTTAAGTTCGACCCGATCATCTTCGATGTAGCTGAGGACGTCGAGCTGACAGTCCCGCAAATCATCAGCACGCGTTCCGAGGTAGACAAGCCGACGGCACTGTTCCAAGACACAGAGACGGGGGAGCAATAAGATGGCTAAAACAGCATCATTTACCAAACGGGCATTAATTACAAAAGCCAACAGCACGATTGTAGTGGCGACATCGGTCGCGGCATTTGTGGTGGTATTTTGCGGCATTGCTTCCAAGACGCTCATCAGTCAAGCGTCATATCAGAACCGGGTCATCGACGCCAAAAAGAAGGCTTTATCGACCCTCGAAAGTGACTTAAGCGCCCGGGATAGCCTGGTATCGTCCTATAAGACCTTCGTAGGCACGCCCCAGAACGTCTTGGGGGGCAATCCTGAGGGCATTGGCGATAAGGACGGCGACAACGCCAAAATTATCCTGGATGCTTTGCCAAGCAAATATGACTTTCCGGCACTGACTACCAGCCTCGAAAAGATTGTTAAAGCCCAGGGACTAACTTTGACAGGCATTACAGGCACTGACGAAGAATTGACACAGGCGGCCAATCAGACAAGTGCCGACCCGCAGCCAATCGCTATGCCATTCCAGCTCCAAGTTGCCGGGTCTTACGAAGCTATTAAGGCGCTCGTCGGTGATCTGGAGCGTTCAATCCGTCCATTCCAGGTCAAAAAGATAGAGCTGGCAGGCAGTGAAGGCAGCATGACGGCTGCAATTGACGCCCAGACATACTACCAGCCAGAAAAGGGCCTTAACATCAAGACTGAGGTGGTGAGGTAATGAAACAAAAAGACGTAGCTATGATCATTATTGTTGTTTTTGTAAGCGGCGTACTGTCGTTCGTATTATCTGATATGCTATTCGGCAAGCCTGCCGATCGTCAGCAAAAAGCCGAAGTGGTAGATGTTATTACATCCGACTTCCCATTGCCCAGCGAGAAGTACTTCAACGTAAATTCAATCGATCCAACCCAGCTTATCGAAATCGGTGACTCTAATAATCCTAACCCATTTGCTAACTCGCAATAAGCGGACGCGAGCTATACTAGTCATATGAGTGTTTTGTCCACCGCAGCCCAAAAGCAGGTTGAGGACACGCTTGTAAAGGAAGGAGCGCTGTCCAAAGAACAGTTGGCCGACTTAAAGGCCAAGGCGTCCAAAGAGAACACGCCTTTTTTGAGCTACCTTACGACGAGCGGCATGGTGCCCGATGAGATTCTGACCAAGACGATCGCCCACGTTACCAAGGTCCCATATGTTAATCTGAGCGCCGCCAGGATTCCTACAGAAGTACTCGACCTGCTCCCGCAGGATGTGGCTGAACGATACATGGCCGTACCGCTCGGCGAAATGCAGAACCGGCTGGTAGTCGCCATGCTGGACGCCGATAATGTCCAAGCGGTCGATTTTTTGTCGAATAAAATCGGACGTCCGCTTAAGGTGTATGCGGCCAGCGAGTCGGGCATCCGGAATGTACTGCACCAATACCAGGCCAATATCTCCAGTCAGGTCGTAAGCGACATCAGCAGCATCAATGCACCTGCCGCCGAACCGGAGACGTCCAAGGCGAGACGTGGCGGGGAGGTGGCTGCCGATACTAAGAATATCAAGACGATTGTTCAGGATTCGCCCATCAGCAAGGCGCTATCTACGATTTTGGAATACGCCGCCAAGAATAACGCCAGTGATGTGCACATCGAACCCCTGCAAGATTCGCTCAAAATCCGCTGCCGCATCGATGGCATCTTGCGTGAGATATTGCGGCTTCCCAAGAGCACGGAGCCGCCGCTTGTTTCGCGTATCAAGATTTTGGCAAACCTCAAGATTGACGAACACCGCATCCCGCAAGACGGCGAATTTAGTATTAACTCTGCCGGCAAAAACATTGATCTCCGTATTGCCATATCACCGGTGGTGTGGGGGGAACAGGTGGTCATTCGTCTGCTGGATAAGTCCGGAACCAGCCTCAAACTCGAAGACATGGGTTATGCCGGCCGTGCACTTCGTACTATCCGGGAAGGTATCAAGAGCACCAGTGGCATGGTATTGACTTCCGGTCCGACCGGTTCCGGTAAGTCGACCTCTTTGTATGCCTTGCTCCAGGAGGTCAAGAGTGACGCGATCAACATTGTCACTCTCGAAGACCCAGTCGAGTACAAGATGGAGGGCGTTAACCAGATTCAGGTTAATGCCGAGGTCGGGTTGACCTTTGCCAACGGCCTGAGGTCTATCCTACGTCAGGATCCCGACGTCGTGATGGTCGGTGAGATTCGTGATAAAGAAACAGCCGAATTAGCCGTGCAGGCCGCCCTGACAGGGCACCTGGTGTTCAGTACGCTGCACACCAACTCGGCGGCAGGAATCCTGCCTCGCTTGCTCGACATGGGCATTGAGCCATTCCTTATTGCCTCGACTGTCCGCACGGTGATCGGACAGCGTCTTGTCCGACGGATTGGCGCCAACAAGGAGACTTATGAGTCCGATACGGTAGAAGCCGAAGCCGTCAAAAAGACCATTGGCAGCCTGCTGCCCAAAACCGCCGAAGAAGTTGCCAAGGTTTCCGCAGACTTAGGGTACGAGAACTTGCCACTAGCCACCCAAAATGCTTATACTTTAACCAAGGGCAAAGATAGTCCTGATGCGCCTGGCGGTTATAAGGGGCGAATGGGGGTTTACGAGGTGTTTAACATTACGCCAGAAATCCAACAGCTAATCCTCAAGCGCGCGACAAGCGCCGAAATCCAGGATATGGCCCGCAAGCAAGGTATGGTGACAATGCGCGAAGACGGTTACCTCAAGGCTTTGGCAGGGCGCACGACACTGACCGAAATCAACAGGGTAGCGTCAGCCTCGGATGCCGCATAAGGAACAGAAAGATAAGAGGGTGGAACAATAATGCAAGGACAGCCAAGAATCGAGATACTCCTGGAGGAGGTAGTCAAAAAGAAGGCCTCTGACTTACACCTGCAGGTAGGTCTGCCGCCCATGCTCCGTGTCGACGGCGCGCTGATCCCGGTCGCCGGGACCGACATTTTGACTGACGAAGCCGTCGAAACACTGGTGTTTGCCATCCTCGACGAAGACCAGAAGCAGATCCTGTTAAAGGACAAAGAGTTTGACTTCAGTTTCGCCTTCGGTGACCTAGGCCGTTTCCGTGTGAACGCCTTTCATGAGCGGGGCAACCTGGCCGCAGCCTTGCGTCTTATCCCAAACGAAATTTTGACTATCGAGCAGCTCGGCCTGCCGCCCATCATCAATAAATTTGCCGACTATCCGCGCGGTTTGGTTTTGGTGACCGGTCCGACCGGTTCCGGTAAATCAACGACCCTGGCAGCAATGATCCACAAGATCAATATGGAACGCAGCGAGCACATCATTACCATCGAAGACCCGATTGAGTACACGCACCGTTCAAAGAAGTCGGTGATCGTTCAGCGCGAAGTACACTACGACACGTATTCGTTCTCGGCTGCGCTTCGCTCGGCCCTGCGTGAAGACCCGGATGTCGTCCTTATCGGTGAGATGCGTGACCTCGAAACCATCGCCTCGGCTATCACCATCGCCGAAACAGGGCACTTGGTATTCGCAACCTTGCACACCAACAGCGCCGCCCAGTCCATCGACCGTATGATCGACGTGTTCCCGCCACACCAGCAGCCGCAAATCCGTTCGCAGTTGTCCAACATCCTGATGGCTATCTGTTCGCAGCGCCTGGTCCCGGCAATTGGCGGTGGCCGAATCGCCGCAGCCGAAATCCTGACTGCCACACCAGCTGTCCGTAACATCATCCGCGAAGGCAAGACCCACCAGCTGGAAGCCGTCATCCAGACGGGCGCCGAATTCGGCATGCAGTCCATGGATAAGACCTTGGCCGCCATGGTCCACAATGGTACTATCAGCTACGAAGAAGCGCGCAACCACGCCGTTGACCTTGACGAGCTAGACAGGTTAATGAGGGGATAGCGACCAGCGATGTTATCCTTCCGCTACACCGCACGCGACCCAGCCACGGGCCAGTACATTAAGTCTGACGTCCAGGCCGAAAACGAAGCCGCTGCCTCCAAGCTCATCCGCAAAGAAGGCTTGGTGCCGATTGACATCGTGCTTGCCGACAAAGCTGCAACTGGGTTTATCGCCAGGCACAGAAACCGTATCAAAATCAAAGACAAGGTTCTGTTTTCTCGACAGCTATCCACGCTTATTAATGCTGGCCTGCCGCTCGTCCAGAGCCTCAGGAGCGTGAATAACCAGACGACCAGCAAGCCCC
Source organism: Saccharimonadales bacterium (SeqCode) (assembly GCA_035758825.1). Taxonomy (GTDB): domain Bacteria; phylum Patescibacteriota; class Saccharimonadia; order Saccharimonadales; family UBA4665; genus JARIHD01. The sequence continues at coordinate 60,019 of DASTWA010000003.1, read as the reverse complement.
TGAAGGTTGTCATTAACAAAGTCATTAATGATGTCGAAGCCGGCGCAACGTTGTCGACCGCTATGGCCAAGCACCCAGAGGCTTTTAATCGCGTCTACATCAGTCTTATTGCTGCCGGCGAGGCATCGGGTACGCTCGACAAGGCCCTTGAGCGTTTGGCCGTACAACAAGAAAAAGACGCCGAGCTGATCAGCAAGGTGCGCGGGGCTATGGTTTATCCGTTGATTGTTATTATTGTTATGATGGCAGTGGTCGGGTTTATGATCGTGCAGGTTTTACCCCAGGTCGAAGTTCTCTATGAGGGCATCCCTGGCGCGACACTGCCGTTTATTACCAAGGCGCTGCTGTCGGTCGCTAAGTTTATCATCAACTTCTGGTGGCTTGTGATCATCATGCTCGGTTTGGCGGTGTTTTTTACTACGCGCTGGGCACGGACTATGGGCGGCAAGCAGGTGATCGACCGCCTCAAAATGAAGGCTTGGCCGGTCGGGCCGCTGTTTACCAAGATGTATATGGCCCGCTTTGCGCGAACTGGTACAACGTTGGTTGCCAGCGGTGTACCGCTTATCCAAATGCTAGAAATTACGGCCAACTCCGTAAACAATGTCCATGTAGAAAATTCAATCAAGAAGGCGGCCGACAAAGTTAAGGGTGGGAAGTCGCTTTCGGACGCGCTGCAAAACGATCCGAACTTCCTGGAGCTGGTTCCGAACATGCTCCGCATCGGCGAGCAGTCCGGGTCGCTGGAGCAGATGCTCGGCAAGACCGCCGACTATTACGAAAAAGAAGTCGACGACCAGGTAAAGGCGATATCGACCATTATCGAACCGGTTCTAATGGTGATTTTGGGCATCGTCGCCTTCATTATCGTAGCGGCGGTACTGTTGCCAATTTATGGCCTGGCAGGCCAATCGTTCACCCAATAAAAATTATTGCTTTTTTGGGCAAGGATTCGTATTATCCTATTAGCATAAGCACTTAAAGATTACAGCAAAGGGGGCATTTGCAATGCTACAAAAACTTCAGAAACGTAAGGAATCCGGCTTCACTATCATCGAAGTCTTGATCGTCTTGGCTATCGCCGGTTTGATCATGCTGGTAGTGTTCCTGGCTGTTCCTGCTTTGCAGCGTAACTCACGCAACACCACGTACCGCAACGAAGCAAGCCGTCTTCTCGACGCCTATGCCGAAATATCAGCTAACAAGGGTGGTTCGGTGCTTGGTGGCACTACGGAAGCAGCAGATGTTACGGCCGTAATGGGCGCTGCTAATACCAAAAGTATTACGAGCCTAGGAATCAAGGCCGGGAACACTGGCACACTCCCAGCCAACACTGACACTGCGCTCATTCGTACCGGTGTAAAGTGTAACACCTCCTTGGACGATACGACCAGTGGCAGTACACGACAAGTAGTTGTCCTTTTCCGCGTCGAAACCAGCGGTGGCACACAACTCCAATGTGTTGAAGGATAGCTTTTAGCGCTCGCGTCAAAATAGCACCCCGTGAGGGTGCTATTTTTGTGATACCATACTTGCATGATACCGCTCCTGCTTATAATGCTTGTTGTCTTTGGTTTTATTCTGGGTAGTTTTGTTAATGCGTTTGTCTGGCGTATTCACCAAAAAAAGAATTGGGTAAGCGACCGGTCGGAGTGTACGCACTGTCACCATAAACTTGCACCTCTGGATCTCATACCTGTCATCAGTTGGCTGCTGCTTCATGGCAAGTGCCGCTATTGTCACAAAAAAATCGAAGACACGCCATTGGCAGAATTGGCCATGCCGATGTTATTCGTGGTGTCGTATGCTTGGTGGCCCATGCAGCTGGAGGGGAAAGGGCTCATTGCCTTTATTTTTTGGCTGGTGTTCTTGATTGGCTTTTTGGCACTGACTATATATGACTTCAGGTGGTTTTTGCTCCCTGACAAGATAGTATTTCCGCTAGTGGGGCTTGCCTTGGCGCAGGTCATCGCTATATCGGTATACAGTGCGGATTGGCGTTATGCCGCGAACGCGTTGGGCGGAGCTTTGGTCGTAAGCGGAATATTCTATCTTTTGTACCAAATATCCAAAGGAACATGGATCGGAGGCGGAGACGTCAAACTCGGCCTTGTTCTGGGGCTGTTGGCAGGTGGCGTGCTGGAGGGCTTTTTGGTGTTATTTGCAGCCTCAGCTGCAGGGCTGGCGGCCACGCTGCCGCAAGTGGTACGAGGCAAGGCGGGGCGCAAGACACAGATACCATTCGGGCCATTCCTCATCCTCGGACTCATTGTAGTCACGCTGTTTGGGGCCGATATTTTGGATTGGTACGCAGGTGTCGTATATGGCTAGAACTAACCGCAGAAGGCGAAACGCTTATGCTATACTTGAACGTATGAAGGGTGGCCACCAAGCCCAAGGTTTTACCATAATCGAGACGCTTGTCGTACTGGGTGTTACTGCGGCCCTGTTTGTGGCTGTCGTGGCGACCCTTGCCGGACGCCAGGGGAGGACACAGTTCTCGCAGTCGGTCCAAGATGTCAAGAGCCAGATCCAGCAGGTTATCAACGACGTAGGATCGGGTTTTTACCCAGATACCAATAACTTTACCTGTACAGCTGGGGCTGCCGGTCCAAATTTGACGCCGGGCAGTAGCCGGCAGGGCGCAAACACCGGCTGCATATTTTTGGGCAAGGTCATACAGTTTGACGTTTCCAACACCAGCGGCAACGAGCAGCTAAAGGTCTATACGGTAGCGGGTTTGCAACGCGATACGAGCGGCCGCGAGGTGGCTACGTATGCAGCCGCCCGGCCAAAGGCTATCGCGCCTAGCACTATCAGCCCTTCGACCCCGGATGCCAGTACGACCGGCATCGTAAAGTATGGCCTCAAACTCGAGCAAATGAAGTACGGCGCCGCTGGGGCTGACATTGGTGCAGTCGCATTCCTTAATTCGCTGGCCAGTTATAGCGGCAGCGGAGTAGATTCTTCTTCGCAGCACGTGAATGTCTTACCCATAAATGGCACAACCAAGGGTATGACGCCGTTGGCAGCCGCCCAGGCAATCAACAATAACCTGGCGGCCAGCCCCATCAATACCTCAAGCGGCATCAGGCTTTGCTTTTATAGTGCAACCAGCAACCAGTCGGCAACTATCACCATCGGTGGAGGAGGCCGCCAGCAGTCAGTGACCGTAAGTATCAGGGAAAACAAATCATGTCCATAAAAACTATAGTACAATCCCAAAAAGGCGACACCATCGTAGAGGTGCTTATTGCAATCGCCGTCATAACCAGCGTCCTCGGTGGGGCCTTTGTGATGACCAACCGAAGCCTCCAGAATACCCGTACATCTCAGGAACGGGTGAATGCAGTCAAGCTTGTAGAAAGCCAGGTGGAGCTCCTCAAGAGCCTGGCAGCAACCAACAGCCCTGCGATATTCGGCGCCGGCGTGCCAGCCCCGTTCTGCATAAACAGTGCCAGAATAGCGGTGGCAAGCAACACCGCCGCCTGCAAAGTAGACACAAGCGGAAATGCGACCACCAGCCAGCCAGCCTTTAACCTGGCTGTTACACGATCCGGCAATACCTTTACTGTGACTAATACGTGGATCGACATAAGAAGTGGCGGCAGTAACACCGTCCAAATGAAGTACAGGGTTTATGAATAAAAAACGACGGAATACCCGCATCCAACCACAACAGCATGGCTTTACCATTATGGAAGTCATGATCGCCACAATTGTGTTCGGGGTAGTCCTTATTGCGGTCACCACGGCAATAATGAATTTTTCGCGCGTGTACTATAAGGGTGTGACTGAGTCTACAGTTCAGGATACGGCCCGGACTGTGAGCGATCTTATCGCCCAGGGTATCCAGTTTAATGGTGGCGACATATCTATAACCCCTGTTAGTCCGACGGCAGGGTCGTCGTACAAGTTTTGTATCGGTAACAAACGCTACAGCTATCAGGTAGGGTATAAGGTCGTTGACAGTGCGCCCACCGGAAACCAGCGGTACCATGGCCTCGTGGTTGACGATTTTGCTAACTGCACTGCGAGCGCTCTAGTCCAAAGCATGGGGACGCAGAGCCTTCTTGGCCGTGAGTTACTGTCGCCCAACATGCGCCTTGCCGCAATGGAAGTCACTAACGTCAGCGGTAATCTATATAAGATTCATGTCAAGATTGCCTACGGTGACGATGACCTCCTGAATAATCCGACAGCCTCTACGGCAACCTGCAAGAACATCCGTTTTGGGACGCAGTTTTGCGCCGTGTCAGACATTACCACAACCGTCGTAAAAAGAGTAGAATAGGGATTAAGCATGAGCAATTTGTATATCTCCAAACCAACTGTCCGTGCCTCTGAGGTAGGAATGATCTCCATTATGACCACCATGGTCCTGATGATCATCATTAGCCTGATAGCATTGGGCTTTGCGCAGATTTCCCGTCGGAACCAGCGTGAGTCGCTGGACCGCCAGTTAAGCACACAGGCCTTCTACGCCGCCGAAAGCGGTGTTAATGACGCCAGAAATCTGATTGCCAATGCGGTCAATTCGGGGACTGCCGTTCCGGACAAGGCAGGCTGTGACGACAATGGCACGGGTGCCTTTTACGCGGCCCTCAATCCTGTCCTTGATGCCGCCAGAAATGTCGAGTACAGCTGCCTGCTTGTCGATACCGCACCAACCGAACTCCGGTATAGTGACGTCGGCACGCCGTCGACGATCATTCCTATGACTTCGGCGACAGGCGCTAACTTTAGCCGCATTGATCTCAGCTGGCAGGCTAAGTCGGGGGCGTCACCTATCACCAGCTGTCCCACCTCAACGACCAACGTATTTAGGACAGGCGCCACGTGGAACTGCGGCTATGGCGTACTTCGTTTCGATCTGGTGCCGGCATCTGGAGGCGGGCTGTCTATCGACGGACTTCGCAACAGCACCATGACTACCTTTGCCGTTCCGTTCTCTTCTGGTGGTACGAACTCTGTCGCTTATGCAGCCGGATCGGCCAACACCAATAATCTTATCGGCATTGCCTGCAACAACACCGGCTGCTCGCTCTCTATCACCGGGCTGACCACAAATAGCTATTACATGCGGGTGACTTCGCTGTACAAGAACGTTGCCTTGCAGGTAACCGCTGACGACAACGCGGGTAACGCCATTGAGCTGCAGGGCGCCCAGGCGGTCATTGACTCTACCGGTAAGTCCGAAGACGTCCTCCGCCGTATTCAGGTTAATGTGCCCATACGCTCCACAAGTAAGAACGAGCTCTCTGACTACGCAATCCAAAGTACGGACGCCATCTGCAAGCGTTTTTCGGTTATGCAGGGCTACTTTGACGCCACAGCTTCGGGCGTGACGAGCACTAACCGTCTCTGCCAACCTTAGCTGCCACGATAACTTCGATTAGTCGACTGTATTACTATGGAATCGTTCGTGTACATCTTTGAGATGCGGGTCAGTAACATGGGTGTAGATCTGCGTCGTCGAGATGTTACTGTGGCCCAGCATGGCCTGCACGCTGCGGAGATCTGCACCGTTCATGAGTAAGTCGGTGGCAAAGGAATGTCTGAGTGTGTGGGGGCTGACGTGTTTGGTTATGCCCGCCAGCAGCGCATAACGGCTTACGAGCCGCTGCACGCTGCGGGCGGTCAGCCGGTGGTAATTGCCGCTCAGGTCGACTGACTTTCGTCCACTGTAACGTACGAATAGTGGCGCGGTGTTGTCTTCGCGGCGGTGTATATATTCGGATATCCAGTCGGCCGCCGCCGGGCTGATGAATATCGGTCGGTCTTTCTGGCCTTTACCGCGGACCATAAACTCACGGCGCTTAAGGTTGATGTGGTCACGGTTGAGCCCTACTAGTTCCGAGACGCGCAAACCGCTGGAAAACAAGAGTTCCAGTATCGCCCGGTCACGCAGACCAGCTAATTTTTCTGGGTCGGGTTGCGCAAACAGCCGGGCCAGCTCATCTTCGTTGAGGAAGGTCACTTGCTTGCGTTTGGTGCGTGCCAGCTCAATCTTGTCGGCTGTCAGGGCGGGTATATTGCGCTTGGCGCAAAATTTCAGGAAGCCTCTTAGGGCGATCAGGTGGTAATTCTGGGTAGTCTTGCCCAGCTCATCAGATACATTGGTGCCTAGGCGGTTCAGCCACAGGCGCCATTTACGGATGAGCTCTGGGGTAATGTCGTTGACCTGCAAATCGTTATCGGCAAAATCGATCAGGCGAGTCAGGTAGTGGTCGTAGTTTTGAATCGTTTTTTGGGATCGGTTCTGTTCGATCTCTAGGTACTCCAAAAAGTCGGTTTTTGCTTTGCTAAACTTCATTGCCCCTCCATTGTACTGCGTATCTTAAAACGGGGGTAGAGCAGAGTGGATGTATCTGTTACAATAGGGGCGACTAATAAGATAAGGACATACATGGAACGAACATTGATCGTCTTTAAGCCAGACTCAGTAATGCGTGGCATTGTAGGCGAGATCCTTACTCGTTTTGAGCGAGTCGGCCTAAAGATCGTAGGCGCAAAAATGCTGCAGCCCGATTATGACCACTACTTCAAGCATTACGAAGGTATCGGTACCTTAAAGACTCGCAAGGGCGAAGAAATTTTCGAGACCCAAATGCAAGAAATGCAGCAAGGCCCGGTTATTGCAATGGTGCTCGAAGGCATCGAAGCTGTAGAACTTGTCCGTAAGATGGTTGGCCCTACCGAGCCCAAGAGCGCCGCTCCCGGTACCATCCGTGGTGACTACGCCCACATGACCTACGGCCACGCAAGCGCAGCTAAGCGCGGCGTGCCAAACGTGCTTCACGCCTCAGCTGACGCTGGCGAAGCCAAGAAAGAAATCGCCCACTGGTTTAGCGAGAACGAGCTGGTCAGCTACGAGCCAAGCCACTCACACTTCACGCAGCCGAAGATTTAGCCGTACTTTTACATGCCCCAATCTGCTTATAGCAGAGAAGGGGACTAACTCCCCCCTATCTCCCGCTTCGCGGTAGACACGTTCGCCCCATCTGGCGCTCTGCACCAGAGGCGGGGCTGCGCTCGGAGAAAAAGAACATGTAAACACGTTCTTTTTCTCCTCACTTGCCCCCATAGTTCAATGGATAAAACAACTCCGTCCTAAGGAGAAGCTCTACGTTCGAATCGTAGTGGGGGCACCAAGATTATAAAACTACCCCTGACGGGGTAGTTTTCTTTTGGCGATCTAACGTTGGTTGCTTACAATCAAGGCATGAGGGAGGGGCAACCGTGGGCCAAAGATCCCGACGAGGATCTTCTGCAAGAAGCATGTGGTGTTGTAGGTGTGATGGCCGCCGCTCAAGAACTGCCCGTTGCCCAACTTACTTACTCGGCCCTAGCGGGCCTTCAGCACCGTGGCGAAGGGGCTGCCGGTATTGTAATCGGCGAAGAGAACTTCGGCGGCTTTCGATTTGTCGGGATCAAAGATACGGGAATGGTCGCCGATGTGTTTTCTGACCGGGCGGCGACAATCGACAAAATGGCCAGTAGCGCTATCTTGGGCGTTGGCCATGTCCGCTGGCCTACTTCTGCCCAGGCTGGAGATCCTTTTCATGCGGCGCAGCCTTTTCTAAAAGGTGAACTGGTCGTTGCCCAAAACGGCCACATCGAAGAAATGGGCAGGATCGCCGAACAGTACGGTATAAAGAATTATGTAAGCGATGGCGACGCCCTGACGCAAACACTGGAGTTTTTGTCTCGTCCAGAGCACGCCGGTTCGACGCTGGACGCCATGCATGACCTGTTCCCGCGATTGGACGGCGGGTACTCCTTGGTGATTGCCGAACCCAACCGTATCCATGGCATACGTGATCCCTGGGGAACACGCCCGTTATGGCTCGGCAGGTTTGCCACTGGCGCATTTATGATCGCCTCTGAGCAGCCCGTACTGCATGAAGCCGGCAAAGTTACAGACGAGCGCGAAATCGCTCCGGGCGAAATCGTTTCGATTGATAGGCATGGCAATACCGAGTCGTCGCTTATTAATCGTGAGGCCAAGGGAGGCTTGTGCGCCTTGGAGGGCGTCTATTTCGCTAGGCCGGATGGAATATTGGATGGCCGGAGCGTGTACCAGAGCCGCATGGAGATGGGCCGGCTACTTGCGCGGGAGCACCCCGCAGATGCCGACGTAGTTATCGGCGTGCCGGATTCGGGGACCATTGCCGCTATGGGGTATGCCGAGGAGTCAGCTATACCGTATGCGATCGGTCTTTTCCGTAATCCGTACACGACCCGAACCTTTATCCAGTCGTCCCCGGAAGTCCGGAGGCGCATGGTACTCGAGAAGCTACGCCCCAATCGTCAGGTTATCGAAGGAAGACGGCTGGTAGTTGTCGATGACTCGATTGTTCGCGGGACGAGCAGTGATGCACTGACCGAAGTCTTGCGCAGTGCCGGTGCTACAGAGGTCCATTATCGTATTTCTTCTGCACCCTTCGTTAACCCCTGCTACTCGGGGACTGCCATCAGCAACCCCCACACCTTATTCGCCCGAAAGTATCCTACACACCAAGAGCGGGTCGCCAAGCTGGGCGCCGATTCGTTGGGCTATCTGAGCACAGAGGGCGTCGCCCAGGCTCAGGGGAAGCGGATAGGTTCCCTTTGTATGGCGTGCATGGACGGCAGCTACCCATTTGAGGTGCCGCTGCCCGTATCCGAACGGCGGATACTGCCCGTTCAGCCGACTAATCGATAATCTGCTACAATACGCTTATGGCGCAAAAGTATTTTGCCGATCAATTCGACGACGAAGAGGTGTTGTTCGTCTTCCGCAAACATCCCATCGTCATGCGAAAGGGGCTGATCATCGGCATGCTGGCTATTCTTCTGGGGACGGTACCGGCATTATTTGATCCTCGTTATTCCGTATACTTCATTGGGCTTATCTGCGGTATGGTGCTCGGAGCCATCCTCTTTTTCCCGTCATGGGTAACCTGGTACTTTAGCGTCTTTATTGTTACCGATAAGCGGCTCATACAAATTACCCAGCGAGGCTTTTTTCACCGTAGCGTCATTGATATGGGCCTCAATCAAATTCAGATGGTTAACTACCAGGTGGCGGGTTTGCAAGAAACGATGCTAGGGTTTGGTACAATAATGATGCAGACGTTTGTAGGGGATCTGGTTATCCATGAGATTTCTCATCCTGCGAAAATTCAAAAAAAGCTGCTCGAGATTCTACGGCAGCAAGGTGTCGCAACAACCCCTTATAACGAAGAATCACAAGCATTAGGCGTAGAAGGCAATGAAGAAAGTTAAGAAATTATTGAGCAAGCGCCCCAATTTAAAGGTGCATACTCCAAACATCCCCCGCCTCCGCAAGAAAAAGCCGGAGGATTCCTTGCAGCAAGCCATCCAGGGTATCCCCCGGATTACTAACGAGACTGTCGCCGAACACCGCGAAGAGGTGCTGTCCAGCGCCCGTAAGTACATCTATCCATTGCAGCATTCCGCGCATCGCGTCGTGATCATATCGATTTCGTTATTGATAGCCGTAATCATCGGGTTCTTTGTGTACTGCCTGTTGGCCCTGTACAAGTTTAATGATTCATCGACCTTCCTGTACCGCGTCACGCAGGTCATACCATTCCCTGTAGCAAAGGCCGGCCCCCGTTACGTGGCTTACGAGAATTATCTATTCGAACTACGGCACTATGTACACTACTACCAGACGCAGCAGCGGGTAGATTTCGGCAGTGAGTCCGGTAAACAGCAGTTGGCTGAGTTCCGCAAGCGTGCTATGGATATTGTCGTGAATGACGCTTATGTCAAACAGGTCGCCGAAAAGCATAGCATTTCGGTAAGTGACCGTGACCTTGAGGACGCCATACGTCTAGTCCGCAACCAAAACCGTCTCGGCAGCAACGACAGGGTATTCGAAGATGTGCTCAAGGAATTTTGGGGGTGGTCCGTCAACGACTTTAAACGTGAGCTGCGGCAGCAGATGCTGGCCCAGAAGGTTGTCGCAGCACTCGACACCGCCACCCAGTCCAAAGCAAACGAAGCATACGCCAAACTACAGAGCGGCGCCGACTTTGCGGCTATTGCCAAGGAATATTCCGAAGATACTGCCACCAAAGATAATGGCGGAGATTACGGTTTTGCAATCAGCCAGTCCGACCGGGACCTTCCACCCCAGGTCATAGACGTTTTGTTCAAACTCAAGGCAGGGGAGGTGTCGGAGATAATCAACACGGGCACCACTCTTGAGATAGTAAGAGTTAAGGACGTAAGCGGCGACAAGGTTACTGCTTCGCATATCGTGCTTGCCTTTAAGCCCGTGGACACCTATACGGATCCGCTTAGGGACAAGAACGCCCCGCAGTACTTCATTAGCCAAGAGTAGGTTTAAGAATATTGCTTTTTGGGACGAACCTTGTTATTATTACCCCTGTTACCTTGTGTAGTACTATATTTAAGTAGCTACAAATCACGTGGGCTCGTGGTGTAGAGGCCTAACATGCCTCCCTGTCACGGAGGAGATCGCCGGTTCGAATCCGGTCGGGCCCGCCAAGTTGCCAATGCTTAAATCACCTCTAGACTGAGGTGATTTTTTGCTATAATAGGCGGATGTTAACCGTCCCACAGATTGAAGAACTGCATCGTAAATATGCGCCAAATGATGCTGTATATAATCTCGTATACGGGCATTGCCAAGTAGTAAATGAAATTGCACAGTGGTGCGTGAGTAATTTGCCCGCAAATGAAGAAGTTGATATCGATCTGTTGACTAACGCAGCATTGCTCCATGACATTGGGACATATGTGCTTTTCGATGATGATGGCAAGGTCACTAACAAAAGACTTTACCCGCTGCACGCGATTTTTGGGGCCAAGATAATTGCCGACGAGGGCGTAGATAGCCACGTGGCACAAATAGTAGAAACCCATGTATTGTTGGGACTCTCAGAAAAAGAAATCTCAGAGAAACCCTGGCCACTTCCGGCCCGTGATTATATCCCTGGTAATATCGAAGGCGAATTACTGTGTTATGCGGATCGTTTTCATACCAAAAAGCCTACATTCAACTCATACGACGTCTTTCTTGCTCGTTTACGAGATGGCATGCCCGGGCAGGCTGCAAAGTTTGAGGCATGGTCAAAAAGGTTCGGCCTTCCCGATATTGAAGCACTGGCCAAAAAGTACGGGCAACCCATTGACGGCGGTATCGTTGTCGCTTAAGTACTAGTTCCGTTTCTTGCCAGCCGTCGTAAAGAAATGAGGGGTTATGGAGTATAATCCTATTGCTTATTTTGCATATTTATGGTAATAATATAGTAATGCATGAAAGACAAACACACGAGCCAAGCCCTGAAGAACTGATTATCCAACAGCTCTCGGTTGACGCTGATCGTGCACTTGAGCAGTACGGTTCGGTCGTAGAGCCGGACTTGTTGCCTGATGGTTTTGGAGGCACCATGGATCGCGCGGCTGCGCCCCAGGGGAGCCACCTCTTAACCCGCACAACTTCTCCTGACGGACAAGTCAGTTACGATTTGGCTTCTTTGTGGAGGAGCAGTAGCGACCGAGGTGCCAGCAGCTATCGCTGGGGTCTGGGCGGCAATCAGATTACTGCCCGTAGCACGTCCGAAGTACAGGGAGAAACCGCCGAGCAGCCCATAGAAGACGAGAGTACGCCCCGAGTCGCCGAAGAGTTGAACACCGCGTTCCCCCATAAGCCGGCCGAGACTCCACGCCGACTTTTTGGTGGCCGGCGCTCTCAGCCTGGCCGCCACCGCGCAGGTGCGGTCCGGCGAGCGCCTCAGGCAGAGACAGTAACCCGGCAGGAGAGCGGCGGGGATACTGGCATAGACGAAGGTGGGCAGGAACGAACCCCGGAGCGCCGGGCTGTACAGAATTTGAATGCCACGGCCCGGGGGATTCTCGATGCCGCCGTTCCACATTACGAAATGGATCGGGATGGTTCGCGTGTTCGGGCCTACCATGAAGGCAAGTATGGGCCTCAGCTTATAGAGCGTGTCGATGCGGAAGGCAAACGTAGCTACGGTTTTACATACACAATAGGCCCAGAAGCCGCCAAAGCCGGTGCCAGCCATGTGTGGCTCGAAGGTGGGCACGAAGTGCACGTACAGTTCGAAGGTATAGCGGGCTCCAAATACGATACTTTGCTCGAAAACCCCGATGATATCGATGTCGTACAAGGCAATGTCCGGGCACTCGCTGCGCCCGTTGACCGTGCCACTTCATATCAGGGCCCGCTGCCCGAGGGCATGATCCGTCGGCTCCAAACAGCGCATCCCACCGTACGTGACCGCCAGGATTTATTGACGGCCACACCCAACAGGTACCCCCAGCCTAAGCCCGAGAAGAGTGACTACAACTCAGTGCTCGAAAGAGCTACCACCCAAATCGACACTCTAGCCGACGACCCCACAGTTAAGTGGAAGGCTGGCAAGAGCACTCCCAACAGGCGCACGGTCCAAGCGTTACTGCCGGATTCGCGGCCCGGTTATAGTGACATCGCAGCCGAGATCACTATAATTGATGAGCCGGATACTCCGCGCTGGTACGTTGTTACGATGAAGGCACCCTCGGGTAACGCCCGGGCAATAACCTGGAGCAAGGGGAGGGAGCGGGCTCTTGTGCGTACGCCGGGGTCCGATGAATACCGCGTTGCGAGTGGCAAGGAGTTGGGCCTCGCCGCGGATGCTACCGATCCGGAAAGAGCAGTAGTCGCCCGCAGGCCACCGGAACTTTCGCCAGAGCGCTATGCTCAGCTCACGCGTACTCAGCGTGTTGCCCATCGCATCGGCCGTTTGTTTGGCAGCAGAACCGTCACAGGCTTCTGGTAGGGCTTGCTCGTACCAAAAATGTATTCACGTGAATAACAGGGGTAAAACGTATGTATTGCTTTGGTTTGCCAAAGCAATACTATTGTATGCTCGACGAGGGTAACGCACTGCATACATATATTGTTCAATATATGGAAGCGCTACCACCTTTGCGGCTCGGGTAATTCTGGTATAATAAATCCTGATTTGTGCCACCTTAGCTCAGTTGGTAGAGCAGCGCATTCGTAACGCGCAGGTCGCCGGTTCGATCCCGGCAGGTGGCTCCATTTCATTCGCGGGTATCGTATAACGGCTATTATGTGACCTTCCCAAGGTTGAGACGAGAGTTCGACTCTCTCTACCCGCACCAGATTCCGAGCAGAGAACTGTACTTAACCTGCCACTCGGAATACAATATGAGCTAACGATATGCATATACCAAAAAAATACGTACACGACAGATTGGTACTACTGCTTGTCAGCATTAGTGCATTCCTTACCTTTTTGGCGGTCGCAGTGGTCCTGTTGCGAGCCGGTATAGGCCAGGGAATTGACGGATATATCGTCCAGTACCGCGCAAACCTGGGTCTAAGCGCATTCCAAAAAGGCAGCATCGTACCCATACTAAGCTTTATCTTCTTTACGCTCGCCGTACTCGTCATTAATATTCTGCTTAGCATCCGTACGTACGCAGTCCGGCGAACGCTGTCACTTACCGTGCTTGCCCTCGGCATCCTTGTTTTGTTGTTGGCCATCATAGTAAGTAACGCATTGTTAGCGCTGTATTAGTAATGACAGATATAGAAATTCCCTATAAAGCCGAGCGTGGCAGGCGATACCGTTTTTTTGAGATACTCCCCGGTGCTCTCAGCTGGACTATGCTTTTTGTGCCCCTTATCTTGAGCTTGATTAATGTCACGCTTGCAGCCTTGTTCGTGCTGTTCTACCTGCTTATCAACTTCACCCGTTCAATAGCCGCTGCAATCAGAGTGTTGCATGGCTTTAGCACGCTTCGCAAGCACCAAAAGCTAGACTGGCAAACTTTGGTGGCCGAACTGCAGGCGGGCAAGATCGACCCCAAGGCGTCGCGTCCTAAGTGGCACTACGACAATCTGCTCCGGCTAAGCTCCTCGCGAATGGTCGTCAAGCCAGACGAAGTGCTCCACGCCATTATGATCGCAACCTACAATGAAGCCCGCGAAGTTATTGAGCCTACCATCCAGTCGGTGCTTGACTCCGAATACGACTCCAAGAAAGTTATTTTTATCCTGGCTTACGAGCAACGCGGCGGGGAGCGCGTCCAGAAGCAGTCCGAGGAGCTGGTCGCTAAGTATAAGGATCGTTTTTATGAGGCGATGGCTATCGGCCATCCGAGTGATATCTCCGGCGAAATTATCGGGAAAGGTGGCAACGTTACCTACGCCGGCCGCGAGCTCCAGAAGTGGCTTCAGAAGAAGCATATCGATCCGCTCAGGGTCGTAGTAACGACGCTTGACGCCGACAACCGTCCGGACAAAAAATATCTGGCGGCCCTTACCTATGTATACTGTTCTGCCCCAGACCCGGTGCACGCTTCATTTCAGCCGGTTTCTGTGTACAATAACAACATCTGGGACGTGCCGGCGCCTATGCGGGTGCTTGCCACCAGCAATTCGTTTTTCCATATCGTCCAGTCCATGCGCCCGCATATGCTGCGGAATTTTTCTTCCCATGCCCAGGGGATGGCTTCACTTATCCAGACCGACTTTTGGAGCGTTCGGACTATCGTAGAAGACGGGCATCAATATTGGCGCTCGTATTTTAGGTTTGACGGCAATTATCGGGTCTACCCGCTGTACATCCCAATTTACCAAGATGCAGTGTTGAGCGATACATACCGCCGCACACTCAAGGCGCAGTTTGTGCAGCTTCGCCGCTGGACATACGGCGCGTCGGATATTGCGTATATTATCGACAAGGGGTTCTTCCATAAAAATAAGGTGCCGCGTTTGGGTCTGTGGGCGCGCGCCTTGCGATCCATAGAGGGGCATGTTACGTGGGCTTCTGGACCAATTCTGGTTTTGATCGGTGGTTTTATCCCATCAATAGTCAGGCCCCAAAGCTTAGCGGCAAACGAGCTGCCGCTTATAGTGAGCAAAATACAGACTATCGCGCTTTTCTTTATCTTTGCGACCATCTTCATTTGTCTCAAGACCCTCCCCCCCAAGCCAGCTCGCTACAAACGCCACCGTACCATTCTTATGATTTTGCAGTGGGCATATCTGCCGGTTACGGCCATCGTGTACAACTCTTTTGCAGCATTCTACTCACAAACCCGCCTTATGCTCGGCAAGTACATGGACAAATTCGACGTTACCGAAAAAGCGGTAGTCACCGAATCCGGTGAACGAAAACGTTAAGGGGCATCCTAGGCTTTTCTGGTCTTTGTCTCTATTGGATGGTACGCGCGATAGACCGTACTGGCGGCATTGTCAAAACGTTCCAAGACCGTATATGTGACGGTGGCTATGACATCACGTTCTAATGTTCCGTTGGTGACGTAGGGTAGTAATTGGCCGATAACCGTTTGCGTCAGGGCCGTGGCGTCTTCGACCGGCAGCCGACGATGACGAAGGCTGTCGTATACGCTGATGAGTAGGTGTTCCCTTGAGAAAGGGCTAAGCTTTTTGGTGGAATGTCGGACCACTATGGCACTGCCCAGATCTACCGCCTCATGAGTCGTAAAATAAGCGCCGCAGGATTGGCATTGGCGTCGCCGCCAGACTTGATTAGCCCGCTTTTGTAGCCGGGAGTTTTTTACACTTGTCGGAGAGCTGCAATATATACAAACCATGTCAACATATTGACATGACCCTGGGAAAAAATCTAGTGGAAAACCTTGTGCTTATCTGTGGGAAAAGACAAGCAAAAAGCCCCGTCGTTGTCACGAGCAGGGCTTTGCGTTGGTTGGTGGCAGCTACTTTGCTGAGCTGACGCCGCGAAATCGACGAATACGATTGGGTTTAGAAGAGAATGATAACTCTTCATAGAACAGCTTGAACGCGTCAAGCGTGCTTGTTTTTTTGACACTCACATATATGTCTCTTAACCCATCTATGTTACCAGAGGTGGACGATTTAGTCAAGGGGGTGACCTCTGGCAGCGAGTAATGTAACAGGGGAGAATGGCTTGATTAAAACGATCAAATAGACTATATTAGTAAGCGTCCTGAAGGGAAATGGGCTCTTAGCTCAGTTGGCTAGAGCGCTTCCTTGACGTGGAAGAGGTCAGAGGTTCGAGTCCTCTAGGGCCCACCAGCCAGGACAGTAGCCAGGGTAACCTGGCTTTTTCTTTATATCAAAACAGATATATTGGGGGACTAGCCGGATAGTACTACTTATCCCCAGGTACTGTTACAAAAATGACAACACATAAGTACTAGCCATATCGTGCCAGCACTGCTATATTAGTACGTGTAAGGCGAAGTTTTGCGATGTGTTACAATACATATCGAGCTGCGAGGCAGATTCACCAACTGCTGAGCTCCGTGGGCAATCAGAACGTGCGTTAACGTGCTGGGACAAGTGCCAAGGCCTGGGAGGGCCGAGGAAGTCCGGTGGAACCACCCGAATATTGTACGACACAACTTTTGGGTCCGAGACGCGAAGAGATAATTGAAGACAATGCGAGAGTTTTCAATTATCACTCGCGTCTTTTTGTTTCTTAAAGAAAGGAGTTTCAAATGGCCGAAAACCAACAACCCGATTTACATGCAATGCGTCACAGTCTCGCTCATATTATGGCTTCGGCCATCACTCGTCTGTACCCGGGCGTGAAGCTGGGCGTAGGCCCCGTAGTAGAGAACGGCTTTTATTACGACGTTGACCCGGGCGAGACCCAGATCTCCGAAGAAGACTTCGAAAAGATTGAAGCCGAAATGAAAAAGATTATTGCCGAGAACCAGCCCTTCGAGCGGTTCACTAAGCCGATCGACGGGGCAATAGCCTGGGCAAAAGAAGCAGGACAGCCGTACAAAGAAGAGCTTCTTAATGATCTGAAGCGCGCCGGCACGACCGTTGCCAAGGATCTCGACCCTGAACAGCTTGGTGTTGCCAGTGAAGGCGAGGCCCAGGTGGCGGAAGTGTCATTCTATAAGAACGGTGATTTTACCGATCTTTGCCGTGGGCCGCACGTTGAATCTACGGGTAGGGCAGGCGCCTTTAAACTGATGCGCGTTTCCGGTGCGTACTGGCGAGGCAAAGACGCAAATCCCCAAATGCAGCGCATTTATGGCGTTGGTTTTGCTTCCGAAAAAGAACTCCGTTCGTATCTCAACATGCTCGAAGAAGCCAAAAAGCGGGACCACCGCAAACTCGGTCAGGAGCTAGATCTCTTTACCTTTTCTGATCTCGTCGGGCCAGGCTTGCCACTCTTTACGCCCCGAGGTACTATTCTTCGCCGCCAACTCGATAACTTCGTGCAATCGATGCGTGATGAGTATGACTACCAAGAGGTTAGTATCCCGCATATCACTAAGAAGGACGCCTATATCGCAAGTGGCCACTGGAAGAAGTTTGAGCATGAACTCTTTAGGATTCAGACTCGCGAGGGTCATGAGTTTGCCATGAAGCCAATGAATTGCCCGCACCACACCCAGATTTACGCTGCGCGGTCCCGTTCGTATAAGGAGCTGCCAATCCGTTACCGCGAGACGACCACCTGCTACCGCGATGAACAGAGCGGCGAGCTCTCTGGGCTAAGCCGCGTCCGATCCTTTGCCCAAGATGATGCCCACGTTTTTTGCCGGACTTCGCAAGTCGAAGAAGAAGCGCTAAAGGTATGGGATATCATCGATCGCTTCTATGGAACTCTGGGGTTTGAATTGACCGTCCGTCTATCGACTCATGACTCCGGCAATATGGAGGCCTACTCGGGCGACCCTGAAAAATGGGAATCAACTGAAAAGCAACTCCTTAGCATTGTAAAAAACAAAGTGGGTGACAATTACATCGACGGTGTTGGGGAAGCGGCGTTTTACGGGCCAAAGATTGACTTTATGGCCAAGGACGCCATCGGTCGCACCTGGCAGGTCGCAACTATCCAATTGGACTTTAACCAGCCAGAAGGGTTTGACCTCACTTGTGTCAACGAAGCGGGCGAGCGCGAACGAATTGTTATGGTCCACGCTGCAATCATGGGATCCATCGAGCGCTTTCTGTCGGTATACATCGAGCATGTGGCGGGTAAGTTTCCGGTATGGTTATCGCCGGAGCAGATCAGGATTATAACAGTGAACCAAGAAGAGAAGATTACCGCTTTTGCAGATCAGCTTCTGCAAGAAGCCAAAAAAATGGGCCTTCGCGCAGTCATCGATAACGACAATGAATCAGTGGGCAAAAAGATTCGGACGGCCGAAATGCTAAAGGTTCCTTACTCCGTCGTAATCGGTGAAAAGGAAGTCGAGACTGGCGAAGTTGTCCCGCGCATCCGCAAGGATATCGAGGTCAATGCCGAACACCAGCCGCACACCATCGAAGAATTTTTGAAGACCGTTGCCAATGAAGCCAAGTCCCGTGTGAATAAAACTTCTCTATAGGTGTGCGCGATGCCAAGGGTAGACGAAGAATTTAAACAACGCATATACGACCTTGTGGCGCAGATACCAGAGGGCAGGGTTATGACCTACGGTCAGCTTGCCGCACTGGCCGGCGCCGCTTGGGCTGCATGGGAGGTGGGGCAGATCGCCCATACTGGCCCGACTGGCCTGCCATGGCAGAGGGTCGTGAACAAACAGGGCGGCCTGGCGGCCGGCTGGCCGAATGGCGGTCGTGCCACTCACGCTGCCCTGTTAGAAGCTGAAGGCATCAAGGTGTCTGATGACTATAAAATTGACGTGGATAAGCTTTTATGGAATCCAAGCCAGACCCAACTCCTCTAATTGTTATTGTCGGTGAGACCGCCTCTGGGAAGACGGCTTTATCTATCGAATTGGCTAAACTATGTAAGGGCGAGATAATTGCGGCGGACTCCCGTACCATCTACCGCGGCCTTACTATAGGTACTGCCAAACCAACGCCACAGGAGATGGACGGAGTACCGCATCATTTGCTTGATGTGGTATCGCCCGACCAGTACTTTTCTGCGGCCGACTTTAAGCGCCTTGCGAACGAAGCTATTCATGAAATTTTCTCCCGGGGAAGGGTGCCCTTTATCGTCGGAGGTACTGGCTTATATGTTGATTCTGTTATATACGACTTTACTTTTCGGCAGCCCGGCAACCCAGGCATTCGTGAGCAGCTAGAGGGGCTCAGTGTTGAGGCGTTGCAGCAGATACTCATAAAGAAGGGGATTGATCTGCCAGAAAATGCCCGTAACCCCAGGCACCTCATCAGGAGGATCGAAACCGGTGGCGAGGAGCACGCCCGACGCCCGCTCCGGGCTAATACTCTTATTCTTGGCCTGTCGATTGAGCGTGATGTACTTCGTGAGAGATTGGAAAAGCGCGTTCAACTCATGCTTGGACAAGGGCTGGTGCAAGAGGTCAAAGCCCTGGCCGAACGTTACGGCTGGGATGCGCCAGGCATGCAGTCGCCCGGGTACAGAACATTCAGGAAATATTTGGAAGGTGAGTGTACTCTGGAAGATACGTGTACATTACTTGTTCGTGAACATATGCATTTGGCAAAACGCCAACGCACCTGGTTCAAGCGAAATAAAGACATTCATTACATCAGTAAAAAGGAAGAAGCCGTAGACTTAGTTACATCATTCTTGAACAAAGTATATACGGATACAGGGCAGAGTTTGTTACAATAAAAATATGATTGAGCAATTGTTTGGGTCAAAGACGAGGGTTAAGCTGCTTCAGCTGTTTTATAGTAATCCGAACAGGTCTTTTTACGTGCGTGAAATTACCCGTAAGATCGACGAACAGATTAACTCTGTGCGCCGTGAGCTCGCAAATCTCCTGAATGTCGGCATTATAGTATCTGACAATACCAATAACCGCCTTTACTACGAAGTAAACCAGGCCTACGAATTCTACGAGCCGCTTAGGGTTATCTTTGGCGGCGGTACTATGGCAGTGTCTGCTGCCGGCGCCGAAAAGAAGACCGGGGCAAGCGTAGCCCCGAGGACTCGTAAGACCGCTTTAACCCCCGAAGAAGAGAAACTCAAAGCTCTTGGTAATCTGGAAATTGTCATATTTACGGGCCAATTTACCCGCGATGAATCCAGCGGAATCGACATACTCGTGGTAGGTGATGTTAACCAAAATGCCATCGCAAAATATATCTCTGAGTTGGAAGCCCAAGAGAACAAGGAAATCCGGTATACTGTAATGCCAGTGGCGGAGTTCAGCTATCGTCGTCAAATTAAAGACCGTTTTATCACGACGGTGATCGACGCTAAGAAGCAGATCATTGTCGACAAGAGCGGCACACTGTAAGACCGACCTTAAGGAGGGAAGAATGGATATACAATTTTATGGCGCTAACTGCGTAAGCCTGAGCACCAAGCAGGCAAGGGTGATAGTCGACGATAACCTGGCAGAATTGGGCGCTAAAACTGTCACTAAGACCGGTGATATCGTGCTGGCGACCGGCGAAGCAAAAGTGGCCACTGCCGGTACGAAAATCGTTATCGACCAGCCTGGTGAATATGAAGTTTCCGGCGTTTCCATTTATGGCATTGCTGCCCGTTCTCATATGGACGAAGAGAATAAGAAGTCAGCAACAATGTACAAGCTGCTCATTGACGACTTGCGGGTACTGGTAGTCGGCCACGTATATCCCAAGCTTACCGACAGCCAGCTTGAGCGTATTGGTATGGTGGACATCATGATTATCCCTGTCGGAGGTAACGGCTACACACTTGATGGCGTCGGCGCGCTAAAGTTGGTAAAGGACGTCGAGCCGAAGCTTGTCATCCCCACCCACTTTGAAGACAGTGGCCTGGGCTACCCGATGCCACAACAGCCCCTTGAGTCTGCGCTCAAAGGCCTGGCAATGGAAGCAAAAGAGACAGTGCCTAAGCTTAAAATTAAGCCCGCCGATTTAGCTGAGACCACCCAGCTTATTGTTCTTGAGCGTTCATAACGGCGGCCCGCGCCGACTAACAAAAACACCCTCGGATGATCGGGGGTGTTTTTAGATGCTACCTACCATTTTACTTGGCAGTAACGAGCAGACCCTTTTTCTTGAGGGTGCGGATCGCTTGGGCGCTAACCTTGAGCTTGATCTTCTTGCCATCGACAATTACGGTCTTCTTTTGCAGGTTTGGTTCCCACACCTTTTTGGTGTGCCGCTGAGAAAAGCTGACATTGTTGCCGAACTGCTTGCCTTTGCCGGTGATTTCACACTTACGCATTACATTTCCTTCCGTTCTAGGGGTCTATTTTAGCGGTTTTTATCTGTTAAGTCAATAACACTTCACCTTAACCTGCTATACTATATCCATGCTATCGAATCTAGACTACGCGGATATACCGATCGTTTTGGCGGTCCTTCTTATCTCGCTGGGCCTTCACGAGGCTATGCACGCTTTCGCAGCCCACCGTTTGGGTGACAATACGGCGCTTCATGAGGGAAGGCTAACCTTAAACCCTCTCAAACATGTTGACTTAATGACAACTGTTTTGCTGCCTCTCGGTATGATGCTTCTCCATTTACCGCCAATCCTTATTGCACGTCCGGTTCCATTCGACCCTGAACAAGTCAAATATGGCGAATACGGGTCGGCGTTAATAGCTCTCGCCGGACCATTCACCAATTTGGGAATCGCGGCTGCATCGGCCCTTCTCCTTAGGACTAGCTTTGTCGGCTCTGGTTTTCCTGCCGAGGTGCTCATTTTCTTCTTGCTTATTAATGTCAGCCTGTTCGTTTTCAATATGCTGCCCATACCGCCGCTTGATGGCTCCAGGCTGCTATATGCATTCGCTCCGGAGCCCGTCCAAAAGGTTATGTACCAGATTGAGGCTATGGGTTTCGTGTTCCTGATTGTTGTCCTGCTAGTCCTAATGCAGGTGGGGCTAGGGAATGTGCTTGTCAATCTCAATCAATCTGTACTAAATTTTCTCCTTTAGGTTATAATATACCTGGCTGGGCAAGCCGAGCGAATGATTATCTGAATATTTTTCGCTTATGGGAATCTAATATTTCTAGCGACTGTGGTTGCTAGGTGAGGATACCCACCTGGATTACGCCAGGTAAACATTGTCGGCGACCCCAGCCTTTTAATATCACCTGACGGGGTGTGGCGCAGTTGGCTAGCGCGTACGGCTGGGGGCCGTGAGGTCGCAGGTTCAAGTCCTGTCACCCCGACCATAGAAAGTACCAAGAGTCTCCTTATTGGGAGACTCTTTTTCTCTGCCTTTGTTTTCTTGGCGCTAAAAGATAGAACAGCGCTGTTAAATACTTTATAGTCTGGTGAGGACAGCGACATAAAATTGGAAGGCAATAAAAATAAGGGGGACTGTTTATGGAATGTTTAAGAGCAAGTGGGGCTTCCGAAAGGGGTGTTTTTAGGATGGGCGCGGCTCTTCTGAGCGGCGCACTGGCGATTGCGGCATGTGGGCATGGAGGGGAAAGTACGGAGGTACCATCTCCGGCTCAAAGCTACGCCACGACTGATGCAGCTCGGACGGGCCTAGGGCCACGGCCAAAAGATGGACCTATGTTAGTGTTTGACGATTTGCATGGCGGATCTTCGATCATCCAGGTCTATCCTGGTGTCACGACTTCTACGGCCGACAGGCAGCCAAATGGTGAATTTAGGGATGACGAGAGTATTCCAGCTACATGTAAAACCCAAGGCAGGCAGGTCCATTCCGTGCCTGCCTTGGGTGAAGATGATCGTACCTCGAACGTCTGGATCCGAATAGATGGCAGCCCACGAGAGGTGCAGTATGCTACGGCGGTGTACGTTGAAGACCCTGAGGCTCTTTTGGACCGGTTGCCGGATTGTTAATAGTAGTCTTCTCTTGATATACTCCAGATAAATATGAAAACACTAAAATTAGATCATTCTTTGGCCGAAATGGTTCGTCGAGGCGACAAAACTTCAACCTGGCGTATATATGATGACAAGGATATTCGAGTAAACGATCATATAGAGCTGCTCGATAAAGTGAAGCCGGGTGACCCTGCCACTTGGCAAATCGTGGGAGCGGCTCGCGTCGACATGATTGTCGAAAAGCGTCTTGGTGATGTTGTGGCCGCTGATTTTGAGGGCCACGAAGAATTTGCTTCGCGCGATGAAATGCTCAAGACCTACCAAAAGTACTATGGCCCGCAAGCTACCTTTGAGACGCCTATTAAAATGATTCATTTTACTATGGATAAAAGAACCCAAAGTGTTGTACAGAATGCCATGCCAAAGCTTATCGAAGCGAAGCTGTATGCAGACGGAGGATCGCGTGGCAACCCGGGCCCATCAGCGAGCGGCTTCGCAATCCTAAATATGGATGGGCAGGTTGTTGTAAAAAAGGGCGTCTATTTGGGTCTCACGACGAATAATCAGGCCGAGTACCAGGCATTAAAACTCGGGCTCGAAGAGGCTAGGAGTATGGGCATAAGGCAGCTTCACGTTTATATGGATAGTTTGCTCGTGGTCAACCAGATGGTGGGGAGATTTAAAGTAAAGAACCGGGATTTGTGGCCCATACACGATGCCATCAAACAGTTGGTGACGGGTTTTAAGGAGATAAGCTTTACGCATGTACCGCGAGAACTCAATAAAATTGCCGATGGTGCCGTAAATGAAGCCTTAAACGAAGCAGAACGATCACAAAGAGGCTGACTTTTTTGGCATAAGTGGTATAATATACCTTGCGCCTAGATCATCGGCTGGCCGCTTGTGCCCGCACAAGAGGAAAGTCCGGGCAGCGTAGGGAAAGACAGTTGCTAACAGCAACCAGGGGAAACCCTAGGGAAAGTGCCACAGAAACAATACCGCTCGTTGTAGAAATGCATACGGGCAAGGGTGAAAAGAGCGAGGTAAGAGCTCGCAGTTCGTGATGGCGACATCATGAAGCGGTAAACCCTGTCTGCTGCAAGGAGATAAACTCAAACGAGCTGCAAGGGCTCGTGGTTTCCCGCCAGAGTTTGTCACTAGAATCCGCTCGATCTCGATGGCAACGTCGAGACTAGATAGATGGTCAGCTAAAACAGAACCCGGCTTACGGATAATCTGGGCGCCTAAGTTGTACAAAAAACCACCCTTCGCAGGGTGGTTTTCTTATAAAGGAGCTTGTCTACAGGAGTTACTTCTGCTTTGTAGCAGTGTTAACAACAGCCTCGAAGGCCTTAGGTTCGTTAACAGCTAGCTCGCTTAGAACCTTGCGGTCCAGGGCGATGTTAGCGCCCTTAAGGGCGGCGATAAGCTTACTGTAGGTGGTTCCGTGCAGGCGGGCTGCAGCATTGATGCGTGCGTTCCAAAGCTCACGGAAGGTGCGCTTGCGGTTACGACGATCGCGGTATGCAAATGTCAGGGCTTTGGTGACCGCTTGCTTGCCGCGCTTAATGCTAGAGCGGTTAGATTTGGTCATCCCCTTGGTTGCTTTGCGGATTTTCTGGTGCTTGTGGTGGCCAGCAACGCCTCGTTTTACGCGCATCCTTAGGCTCCGATCTTCAATTTAATATTCTTTACATTTGCCCCGGCCAAGGTTTCGAGGCCAGCAAGTTTGCGTTTGCGTGCGCCAGTCTTCTTTTGAAGGAAGTGGTTGCGATGTGAGTGGCTAATGCGTACTTTGCCGTTCTTGGTAATTCGTACGCGGTCCTTGGTGCCACTATGCGTTTTTAGCTTTGGCATGACTGCTCCTTATGACAAAATTAAGCTGTTTCCCGGCAAATTGTGGTGTCTGATCGACAACAATCGTATCGCCGAAATCGCTAATTACCTTATCGGCAAGTTTGAACCCAAGATCTTTGTGGGCAAGCTCTCGGCCTCGGTAGAAGATTGTTAGTTTGACCTTATGCCCAGCTTCCAGGAAGCCAGTGACTTTCCTCATCTTGACATCTAGGTCGTGTCCGCTAATCTTTAGGCCAAATCGCATTTGTTTAACCTCGAACGCTTTAGCGCTACGCTTATTTTTTTGCAGCTGCTTCGTGCGTTGGTAGTTATACTTGCCCCAGTCAATGACCTTGACAACGGGTGGGTTGGCATCTGGCGAAATCTCGACTAAATCGAGTCCTTGATCTTCCGCGATACGCAGCGCCTCAGCTCGTGACAGGATGCCAAGTTGCTTGCCGTCCTGATCGATTACACGAAGTTGAGGTGCCCGAATGTCTTGGTTCAGGCGGGTAAACTTGCTGATAGTGTCTCCTTTATATTGTTAGTGACCTCATTGTAACAGATGACAGAACAGGGGTCAAGTAAGGTTATTAACGATGCGTAAAACGCACCTTTCTGTATTGTAACGATTCGGCGATATGTGGCGCTAGAATCATTTTTGAGTTTTCTAAATCAGCAATCGTTCGACTGACCCTGATGGTCCTCATGTAGGCTCGCGGTGAGAGCTCAAGTTTCTCGGCCGCCACATTTAGCATGGCAGTTGCTTCTTTGCTCAGTCGGGCATTTGTTTTGATTTGGGCATTGCTCATAGAAGCGTTTAGCGAGCATTCGTCACCAAACCGCCTCTGTTGAATCGTCCGTGTTTGTACTATTTGTGTTCGTATAGTTTGCATGGCATTAACTTGGGGGCTAAGGAGTAGAGCGTGATTGGTCAGCTCCATACATACAAATAAATCGATGCGATCCAGGAGCGGTCCAGATAATTTTCTTTGATATCTCGCAAGCTCGGATGGCGTACACGAGCACTCTTTGCGCGATCCGTAAAAGCCGCAGGGGCAAGGGTTGGCTGTGGCTGCTAATATAAAATTAGCGGGGTAGTTTATTGTTTGTTTGAGGCGTGTGACTGTTACGGTCCGATCTTCGAGCGGCTGTCTTAGGGCTTCGATGGCCCTTCTGTCAAATTCAGGGAGTTCGTCCATAAAGAACACCCCACGGTGGCTCAAGCTCAGTTCTCCGGGGCTGGTATTAGGCCCGCCGCCGATTATGGCTGCGCTACTAGAGCTATGATGTGGCGCCCGGAAAGGCCTGGAGGTAATCAGGCGATCGTAGCGTTGGCTAGCCAGGCTGTGTAGATGGGTTACCTCCAGCATTTCTTGATGGCTTAAAGGGGGCAACAGGCCTGGCAGTGCCTTAGCCAGCATGCTCTTGCCTGTGCCGGGCGGCCCGTAAAGAAGGATATTATGCCCGCCGGCCGCAGCTATGGCTATTGCGCGCTTGGCATGTTCCTGGCCGGTAATGTCGGAAAGGCTAGGTTGATCATCGTTTGAGGGCATGGTGATTTTTGGCGCGGGATTCGTGGCAGCGGCGGGATGGGGTTGTTGCAGGGACTGATAAAATTGTTTTAAGTCTTTGACCGCAAAGAGGGTAACTCCAGGTACGAGTGCGGCTTGTTCCAGGTTACCGTAGGGAATGAAGAATTTTTTAAATCCCAGCCTTTTGCCGGCAATGAGTTTGCCAATAATCCCACGGACAGGCCGTACAAGTCCAGATAATCCAACCTCGCCGATTATTGCCGTAGATGGATCAATAGATAATTTGTTGGAGCAACTGCAAATAATTGCCGCGGCAATTGCGAGGTCAAAGCTAGTGCTTTCTTTGCGTACATCAGCTGGTGCCAGGTTTATGGTTATTCGTTTGCGCGGGAGGGCTAGCTTCGTGCTTGCAAACGCACTGCGAATTCGCTCTTTGGCTTCGTCAATCGCGCGGCTACCGAGTCCGACGATTACGATGGTTGGCAGGCCATTGGATAGTTGGCATTCGATGTCGACGGGGATGCCGTCCATCCCGGCGACCAATATGCTTCGAGCGGTGTGATTCATGGCTCATTGATAAGCCGGGTTGCTATAAAAGTAAAGGCCCGCTTGCGAGTTGCGGGCCTTAGGTTTTGGTCTTTGGTTTTATCAGTTTGGATTTGGAATTTGGCGTTTTCTTTTTTATGGAACAACGGCTTGCGAGAAGCCGTTGTTAGGAGTCGTTTTTGTTTTTGAGCACTTTTTTTATTCAAGTGCTACTGTTATCTTATAAATTGCAAAACGTGCTGTCAACACAAAATTTGCGAGATTTTTAACAAAGCTGTGTATAACTTTTTCCCAGCAAAAATTACCAAACCGCTGTGTTTATTTTGAATACTTTTTGCACGTCGCGTTTGGCTCCAAAATGCTAATGGCTATTGACATTTTGGGTGCTTTGCGCTAGACTGTGTTTAGTAAGTCAAAAACAAAAACTTACATTAACAATCCAACAAACAATAACGCTCTTCGCGACCCTAAAGGTTGCGGGAGCGGTCAGTCAACGCCGGACGGCAGTAAGCGCTAATTAGTTTACTTACATTGAGCGGATTTACTGCCTCGGCTCTACCAAATCGAAAAATACTGCAGGGTGCAATCTGCAGTATTTTTCTTTATGCGTCGATACCGTAAAATGAAAGCAATGAAGAAGCACTTAATAATTAGCGCAATTTGTCTGGTCGTTTTGTTGGCTACCTTTATGGGCACTAATGCGACCAAGGTGCCATCCTTCCTATTGATGCTTCCTTTTATGTTGTTGTTTGTGCTGATGGCTTCGTTGCTGTCAACCATATTCCGGCTCCAAGGTATTTCCGCTCTGCGCAGCTGGCGGACGGGGCTGGTGCTCGCCGGCGTTCCAATTATTCTGCTTGTCCTGCAGTCAATCGGCCAGTTGACCGTCAAGGATGTCCTTACTATTGCAGTCTTGCTCGGCGTCTCGTACTTTTATGTTTCACGAAGCACAGCTTCGCCCTAAAACTGTTGCTAGGCATAGTAGACAGGGGAGGATGCTGCTATAATAAGGGCAAAGTATGAGCCCTCAGCAAGATCAATCACCGGGTTTACGTTTACCTCAGCCGTCTTTCGATACAGGACAGGTCCCCGTAGGCATGCCTCAGGCGTTTGCGGCTGCTCGGACCAGCATGCCTCCAATCATGCCCGCCGCCCAACCGGCCCCTCAATTCGAATCGCTGAATGCTACGTCCCAGGCGCAATCTCAACCACAGCCCGCCGCCCAACCGGCCGGAGCTATTTCTATGCCTCCGGCCACTATGCCAGGCCAGCCGCTAGCAACAGCATCCGCCCAAGAGGCATCCACTGTTCCAACCGAGGACGACAGTACTATAGACCAGGAGTGGGTCGTTAGGGCTAAAGAGATAGTTGGCCGCACCCACAGCGACCCCTACCTGCAGAGCAAAGAGATTAGCAAGATTAAGGCTCAGTATATAAAGGTGCGATACAACAAGGATATTAAAACGGTCGAAGAGTAATGACAGTTCTTATATTTATAGTCTTATTTATAGTCTTGGCAGCGGCGCTTGCGGCGCCGATCATCTTCTTGCAGACCCGCAAACGTATTCGTGACCAGAAAAACTACGAGCGTGGCCTGAAGATGGTGCCGCTTTTAATCCATCTACCTCCGCCCAGCGAGGATATTGAGGGTACGGGCCGGGACGTCCGCGATATAACCGACGAAAACATTTCAAAAGCGCAGGTAATATATGGGATTATTGCCAGCACGCTGCAGAAGGGCTTTAAGGCTAAGTTTTACGGCCAGAGGCATTTTGCGTTTGAGATCGTGGCCAATAAAGGGTTTGTATATTTCTATGCGGCGGTGCCAGTCTCGCTCGTAGAGGTGGTTAAACAGGCGATTGTAACCGCATACCCTACCGCGCGTCTCGAGGAGGTAGCAGAGCATAATATCTTCAACCCGGTAGGCAAGTTAAGCGGGACTGTCGGCGGTGAACTTAGCCTAAAGGAATCGTACGCATACCCTATAGCTACATACCAGGAATTGAAACGTGACGCCATGCAGGCACTCCTCAATGCATTATCTACACTTGAGAAAGAGGACGGGGCAGGCATTCAGATTCTTATGCGCCCCGCGGACCCAGGCTGGCGTAAGAACGCTTTGGGAATTGCTAGCAAAAAGCGAAAAGGCGAGGGGAGTAACAAGAAGGGCGCTTCACAATTCTTGGGGATTGGCAAAGACCTTGCAACGGCTTTTGTTAAGCCTCCGGAGTCTAAGGATGATAAGAAGGACTCCAAAAATGATTTGTCCGGTGTTGACCAGGCGGTCATTGATGCCATCGAATCCAAGACCAGCCAGCCGGGCTATGAAGTACTCATTCGTGTTGTTGTTTCGTCCAATATTAGCCAGCGATCACAGGGTATTTTAAACAACATTGTTGCTTCGTTCTCCTTATTTGATTCTGCTGGTAAGAATGGTTTCAAATTTATTCCGACAAAAGACATTGATGAATTTACAACATCATACATTCTCCGAATCTTCCCGCAGTCAGCCAATAAGAACATTTTGAACGCAGTTGAACTAGCTACGATATTCCATTTTCCTGAACAAAAAAGCATTCCTACGTCGCAACTTGAGCGCCAAGGATCTAAGCAGGTTGATGCTCCGCGTAATATGCCTGAAGAGGGTTTACTGCTCGGCTATAACGTATTCCGAGGGGTCAAGAAGCCGATTCGTTTAAGCAAGGGCGACCGCGGACGCCATATGTATGTCGTGGGTCAGACCGGTACCGGTAAGTCGACATATCTCGAAAATCTTGCCCTTCAGGACATGCTTGGCGGTGGGGGCTTTGCGTTTGTCGACCCGCACGGTGACACGGCCGAACGCCTGCTATCGATGGTCCCCAAGGAACGAACAGAAGACATTATTTATTTTTCGCCTGCAGACGTTGAGTATCCAATGGGCTTAAACCTTTTCGAGTTTGACACTCCTGACGAAAAAGACTTCCTCATCCAAGAAGTACTAAATATGCTTTATAAGTTGTACGATCCGCAACACCAGGGGATCATGGGCCCCCGTTACGAACACCTTTTCCGCAATGCGGCACTTACCGTTATGGCCGACCCTGAAGGTGGTACGTTTGTGGATATCCCTAAACTTTTCCGCGATCCAGCCTACGTGAAGCAAAAACTCAAGTACGTTAAAGATCAGAACGTCTTGGAGTTTTGGCAAAAGGAAATGCCCCAATCTCAGCGGTCGAATGAATTCGGTGAAGTCGTTAGCTGGTTTGTTAGTAAATTCGGCGCCTTCTTGTCCAACGAAATGATGCGCAATATTATTGGCCAGACCAAGAGCGCTTTTACATTGCGCGAGGTAATGGACGAAGGCAAGATACTGATCGTCAACTTGAGTAAGGGGCGCCTAGGTATGCTGAACTCTCAGCTTCTGGGTATGATTTTTGTCATGAAGTTCCAGGCAGCTGCTATGAGCCGGGCTAATGTTCCGGAGAACGACCGCCGTGATTTTGCGCTCTATGTCGATGAGTTTCAGAACTTCTCGACTGATTCGTTTGCAACAATTTTGAGCGAGGCCCGTAAATACCACCTGAACCTTATCGTGGCTAACCAGTTTACAACCCAGCTGACTGAAGAGATTCGCGATGCTGTATTTGGTAACACCGGTACGATCGTGGCCTTCCGGGTGGGACAGGATGAGGATGCCGAGGCGCTGTCCAAGCGCATGAGGCCGGCATTTGACGCTTCTGACCTGTTGCGAATCCCTAACTACAATGCTGCAGTCCGAATGCTGATTAACGGTGTACCTACCCAGCCGTTTAGTATGGCTACGCTCCCACCATTAGGCGAGCCGAATCCAAAGTTGGCCCAGGCATTGAAGCAGTTGTCTGCCGCAAAGTACGGCCGTCCAAGAACCCAGGTCGAGAAAGAAATTTTTGACCGTTTGGCGACAAAAGAGCCGCCTGCTCCGCCCACGCCACCTTCGGCGCGTCAGTTTGGCAATAGTGCGTCTGCCGGTAATAGGGCAGGATCGTTCGGTGGTCCCCGACCGTCGGCAGCAGCCGGTTTTGGGGCTGCACCGGCTGACAACCGTTTTGGCCCTGGTCAGCCGCCTGCTCAACCGGCGGGGCCGGCACCAACCGGAACAGGCTCTTTCTTGGACGAATGGATGTCAAAGCGTGAGAGCAAGGGCCCTCTTTTACGCCAAAACCCCTGGACCAAGGGCCCTGATCAATCTCCCGCCCAACCGGCACCCGGCACAAACCATGTTGCGGCCATTTCTCAGCCCGTAGGAACGCCGCCATCTGCTAATGCTCACATAGAGGCACCTTCTAAGCCAGCGCCAGCCACGCAGCTCCCAAAGCCGTCTGACACGAAACCAGCGACGCCGGTCAAGCCAGAACCTGTCCGCGATGCCTCCGCTCCTGTGGCAACGCAGCATGCGGCGAAGAAGCCGGACGAGGGTGAAATCCCATTACTCAAGGAGCAACCCAAGCCCACTGAAGAAAGTGATACGATATTCATCGATGCCGACGGCACTTTACATATGCGGTAATCCCTACTACCGTAGCCTCGGTTGCTAAAAGGTTGAACGTTACCTATAATATGAGAGAAGTGGGAATCATCTAACTTATTTTTATTTGTTCTAAAGAGGGTATTCTAGTGGCTGACAAACAAAAAGATTATTCTGCTGACCAGATCCAGGTTTTGGAGGGTCTAGAACCTGTTCGCAAGCGTCCAGGTATGTATATTGGCGGTACCGGTATTGAGGGGCTGCACCATCTCGTGTGGGAGATCGTCGACAATGGTATTGACGAAGCCCTGGCTGGTTATGCTACCGGAGTTGAGGTGACCTTGCTGCCAAATGATGGCGTCCGGGTATATGACAACGGCCGTGGTATTCCGACCGACATCCACCCCAAGACAGGCAAGAGCACCGTCGAGACCGTACTGACCGTCCTGCACGCCGGTGGTAAATTCGGCGGCGGCGGTTATAAGGTTTCTGGCGGCCTGCACGGGGTTGGATCGAGCGTTGTAAATGCGCTGTCGACCCGTTTGATTGTGACAATCGAGCGTGAAGGCAAGCGTTTCCAGCAAGAGTACTTGAGAGGCGTCCCGCAGGGTGATCTTAGGGTTATAGGTAAGAGTGGCCGAACCGGTACGACTATTGAGTTCTATCCGGATGAGACGATTTTTGAATCCACCAAGTTTAACTATGACACCATACTTGACCGGCTTCGCCACGCGGCATATCTCACAAAAGGTATACGAACTTCAATCCATGACGAGCGAACAGGCGCACGTTATAGCTTTTACTTCGAGGGCGGCATTAAGTCGTACGTTACGCATCTTAACTTAGGCAAAGACGTAGTAGATGACGATGTTTTCTACGTCGATAAAATGGTCGAGGATTCGCAGATCGAGATTGCAATGCAGTACACCGACGCGTTTAGCGAAACGATTAAGCAGTTCGCCAACAATGTCTTTAACCCGGATGGCGGTACGCACGTTACGGGCTTCCGCTCGGCTTTGACGCGCGTTGTTAATGATTACGCCCGCAAGAATGGTCTCCTAAAAGAAAAAGAAGAGAACCTGAGCGGTGAAGATTGCCGCGAAGGCTTGACCGCCGTTATTTTGGTTAAACTGCCCGATCCTCAATTTGAAGGCCAGACCAAGAACAAGCTCGGCAACCCAGAAATCCGTGGGTATGTCGAACAGGTGATGACCGAGTATTTTAATTATTACCTTGAGGAACATCCCGCAGTAGCCAGGAAGATTGTTGGCAAGGCTCTCCTTGCGGCACGCGCCCGAAAGGCTGCCCGCGCCGCCCGTGAGAATATCATCCGTAAGGGCGTCCTTGACGGCGCCAGTATGCCAGGGAAGCTGGCGGATTGCTCCAGCAAGGATCCGAAGGCGTCAGAACTCTACCTCGTAGAGGGTGACTCGGCCGGTGGTTCTGCCAAGAGTGGTCGCGACAGCAAGACGCAGGCCATCCTGCCGCTTCGTGGTAAGGTGCTGAACGTTGAACGAGCGCGCCTAGACAAGATGTTGGCCAACAACGAGATATTGAGCCTCATCAAGGCTTTAGGTGTTGGCATCGAGGATTCCTTCGACATCAATGGCCTTCGTTATGACCGTATTATCATCATGACCGATGCCGATGTTGATGGTTCGCACATTAGTACGCTGCTTATGACTTTCTTCTTCCGTTATATGAAGGAAGTGGTTGACGGCGGTCACGTATATTTGGCTAAGCCGCCGCTATTTGAGCTGGTTAAACCAGGCCGTAAGTCCAGCGTCTTTATTTACGACGAGGCCGAACTCGATAAGGTGCTTGATGCAACGATCGAAGCACGCAAAAAAGAAGGGCTCAAGGTTAGCGGCGAAGACGAACGTTTCCGCCAAGCCGGCTTCATCGAGCAGAAACGCTACAAGGGTCTCGGTGAAATGGACGCTGAACAGCTCTTTGAAACTACCATGAACCCCGAGAAGCGGGTGTTGGTCAAAGTAAAGGTTGAAGACGCCGAGAAAGCTGACGCTATCTTTAATAAGCTGATGGGTACCGAAGTTGAACTTCGAAAGAACTTTATTACCACTCACGCTAAATTTGTGAAGGACTTGGACATTTAGTATGGACGACAATACTCAAGAACCAATCGAAGATAAGAACCCTCTCGAAGGTGAAGTACTCACCGAAGAATCGGATCATTCTCGCACTGTCGAGCTCCGTACTGTCGAGAATGTCATGGAGGACAGTTACCTCCGCTATTCCATGAGCGTTATCGTCGAACGTGCCCTTCCTGACGTCCGTGACGGCCTTAAGCCGGTCCATCGCCGTATCCTGTACACAATGAACCGTGACGGCCTTAGGAGCAGTGCTAAGCACCGTAAGAGCGCCAACGTCGTGGGTGCTGTGATGGGTGACTACCACCCTCATGGTGATGCTGCTATTTACGACGCGATGGTCCGTTTGGCACAGCCATGGTCAATGCGTTACATGCTTGTAAACGGTCAGGGTAACTTTGGTTCGATGGACGGCGACCCGCCAGCTGCTATGCGTTACACAGAGGCCAAAATGGCGCGTTTGGCAGAGGAAATTTTGGAGGACATCGAAAAAGAAACCGTTGACTTCCGTGATAACTACGATGGACGTTTGCAGGAGCCTGCCGTGCTGCCGGCCAAGCTGCCAAACCTCCTCTTGAACGGCCAGTTGGGTATTGCCGTAGGTATGGCCACCAACATCCCTCCGCACAACCTGACCGAGCTGGTTGATGCTACTGTCCACCAGATCGAGAACCCAGAGGCGAGTCTTGACGACCTCTTGCAATACATCAAGGGGCCTGATTTCCCCACCGGTGGCATTATTTATGGTGCCGACTCGATCCGTACCGCATATGCGACGGGTAGGGGAGGAGTCGTCGTTCGTGGTGTGGCAGAGGTTGTCGAAAACAAGAAGGGCCGCAACCAGATTGTAATTACCGAAATTCCATATGCCCTCAACAAGGAAAGTCTTGTCGTTAAAATCGCCGACCTCGTAAAAGAGAAGAAGATCAACGGCATCTCAGACATCAGGGATGAGAGTGCCCGTGGTGATGTTCGTATTGTGATTGATCTCAAAAAGGATGCTTATCCAAAAAAGCTTCTGAATCAGCTTTACAAGCTAACGCCGCTCCAGACTTCGTTCCACTTTAATATGATGGCGCTCATTGATGGTATCCAGCCTCGCGTTCTGGGACTTCAGGATATCATCCAGGAACACATCAAGCACCGTCAGATCGTTGTACGCCGCCGTACCGAGTTTGAACTGCGAAAAGCTAAGGCTCGCGCTCATATCTTGGAAGGTTTGAAGATTGCTCTCGATCATATTGACGAGGTTATCAAGACTATTCGTGCCAGCCAGACCAGCGAAGAAGCTCAAGCGAACCTAATCAAGAAGTTCGGCCTGAGCGATATCCAGGCTCGTGCCATCTTAGCGATGCAGCTCCGCACCCTTACGGGTTTGGAGCGGGATAAGATCGAGTCTGAACTTGCCGAGCTCATGAAACTTATCGGGAAACTAGAAGCCATTTTGGCCGACGAGCAGAAGATTCTCGATATCGTTAAGAAAGAGATGATTGAGCTCAAAGAGAAGTATGGCGACGAACGCCGCACCCGCGTAGTCCCGCAAGAATTGGGCAAGATGAGCGACGAAGACCTCGTTCCTGATGAGCAGGTTGTAGTAACGCTTACATCAGCTAATTACATTAAACGGAGTCCGATCGCTGAATATAAGAAGCAGGGCCGAGGTGGTAAGGGCCGTCGTGGTATGACTACCCGCGAAGAGGATGTGATCGAGCATGTCGTAAACGCCAGCACGCACGATTTCCTCCTGTTCTTTACGAACAAGGGCCGTGTATTCCGCATTAAGACCTACGAAGTGCCGGCTGCCAGCTTGAGCGCCAAGGGCGTCGCTATTGTCAACCTATTGCAGCTTCAGCCAGAAGAGACCGTAAGCTCGGTTATTAACGTCAGTAAGCAGATTGACGGCAAGGGTGGAAACCTCTTTATGTGCACGGTTCGCGGCGTCGTAAAGAAGACTCCTTTCGAGCAATACCAAAATGTACGCAGCTCTGGCCTGATCGCTATTAACCTCGACGACGGGGATGAGCTTAAGTGGATCCGTCTGACCAGCGGCGAGAATGAGGTCGTTATTTCGACCGCCCAAGGCCAGGCTATCCGTTTCCACGAAAAGGACGTGCGTCCTATGGGTCGAGTGTCCCGTGGCGTGCGTGGCATCCGTTTGCGTGCCGGCGATAACGTCATTGGGATGGACATAGTTCAAGAGAAGTCCAGCATCTTCGTGATCAGTCAGTTTGGCTACGGCAAGCGCACCAAGGTAGCTCAGTTTACGGCACATGCCCGCGGTGGCGTCGGCATCCGTTCGGCTATTGTTAACACTAAGACTGGCAAGTTAATCGGCGTTAAGACGCTAAGCGATGACGAATCCCAGGAAGTCATCATCGTATCCAGCCAAGGCCAGACTATTCGTTTAGGCCTTAAGGATATCCCATTATTGGGGCGTGCCACGCAGGGCGTACGAATCATGCGTCTTAATGATGGCGATGAAGTCGTGTCATTGGCGCTAGTTGACGCAGCGCCAGACGATGACGAAGAAGAGGAGCCAGAACAGATAGAGGCCGCCAAGAAATAAGGAGTAAAAAGTGGTGATGTAACAATCACCACTTTTTCTTCTATAATTCTCTTGACTTTACTTGGTTAGATATCGTACTATCTTGTTTAGAGTTTTTGAGGTCTTGTTAAGGTGTCTCACAAAACCGATCATTAAAAATTGAGTAGTGCAAATCAACGTCAATTGATTTTTGAATTGTTTTAGGAATCTGTTTCACAGATTCCATTAGTCAGTAATTTCAATCGCAAGATTGATGTTCGACTGAGAAGAGACAAATTCTTTTTTATGGAGAGTTTGATCCTGGCTCAGGATGAACGCTGGCGGCGTGCCTAATACATGCAAGTCGAGCGGCAGCGCGAGTAGTTTACTACTTGGCGGCGAGCGGCGGACGGCTGAGTAACACGTAGGAACGTACCCCAAAGTGAGGGATAAGCACCAGAAATGGTGTCTAATACCGCATGTGATCTAAGGATTAAAGCTTCGGCGCTTTGGGAACGGCCTGCGTTCGATTAGCTAGTTGGTAAGGTAAAGGCTTACCAAGGCGACGATCGATAGCTGGTCTGAGAGGATGATCAGCCAGACTGGGACTGAGACACGGCCCAGACTCCTACGGGAGGCAGCAGTAGGGAATTTTCCACAATGGGCGAAAGCCTGATGGAGCAACGCCGCGTGCAGGATGAATGCCTTAGGGTTGTAAACTGCTTTTATATGTGACGATTATGACGGTAGCATATGAATAAGGATCGGCTAACTCCGTGCCAGCAGCCGCGGTCATACGGAGGATCCAAGCGTTATCCGGAATTACTGGGCGTAAAGAGTTGCGTAGGTGGCATAGTAAGTAGATAGTGAAAGCGTGTGGCTCAACCATACATCCATTATCTAAACTGCTAAGCTAGAGTATGAGAGAGGTAGATGGAATTCCCAGTGTAGGAGTGAAATCCGTAGATATTGGGAGGAACACCGATGGCGTAGGCAGTCTACTGGCTCATTACTGACACTAAGGCACGAAAGCGTGGGGAGCAAACGGGATTAGATACCCCGGTAGTCCACGCCGTAAACTATGGATGCTAGCTGTTAGAAGTATCGACCCTTCTAGTAGCGAAGCTAACGCGTTAAGCATCCCGCCTGTGGAGTACGGTCGCAAGACTAAAACATAAAGGAATTGACGGGGACCCGCACAAGCGGTGGAGCGTGTTGTTTAATTCGATGGTAAGCGAAGAACCTTACCCAGGCTTGACATCCTTGGAATTTCTCCGAAAGGAGAGAGTGCCTTTGGAACCAAGTGACAGGTGATGCATGGCCGTCGTCAGCTCGTGTCGTGAGATGTTTGGTTAAGTCCATCAACGAGCGCAACCCTTTTAGTTAGTTGTATTTTTCTAGCTAG
This sequence comes from Saccharimonadales bacterium (SeqCode), assembly GCA_035758825.1. Classification (GTDB taxonomy): domain Bacteria; phylum Patescibacteriota; class Saccharimonadia; order Saccharimonadales; family UBA4665; genus JARIHD01. Next base: position 22,843 of record DASTWA010000003.1, on the reverse strand, counting down.
ACTGCCCTGGTAACAGGGAGGAAGGAGGGGATGATGTCAGGTCAGTATTTCCCTTACGTCTGGGGCTACAAACACGCTACAATGGCCGGTACAAAGGGCTGCCAACCCGCGAGGGGGAGCAAATCCCATCAAAGCCGGTCTCAGTTCGGATTGCAGGCTGAAACTCGCCTGCATGAAGCTGGAATCGCTAGTAACGGTAGGTCAGCACACTACCGTGAATACGTTCCCGGGTCTTGTACACACCGCCCGTCAAACCATGAAAGTCGCCAATACCTGACGTGTGAGCTTTGCCTCGCCCTAAGGTAGGGGAGATGATTGGGGTTAAGTCGTAACAAGGTATCCGTACCGGAAGGTGCGGATGGATTACCTCCTTTCTAGGGAGAAAACTAGCAGCATACGAGTAATCTATGCGAGCTAGGTCGATCTTGATACATTGTAACTTCAGTACTGACAATGTATGTACCATCGCAAGATGGCAAGATATCAGTTCTGTAAACACGAATTTGACGTTGATTGCACTACTTAGTTTTTAAGAAAAGGCGCTTATGCAGGCGCCTTTTTCTTTAACAAATTATTGCAAAACAGAGGTATTTTCTGTACAATATCGCTTGTCTCCCAAGGGATAGAAGCAAACTATGGGCGATTAGCTCAGCTGGTTAGAGCGCGTCACTGATAATGACGAGGTCGGAGGTTCGAGTCCCTCATCGCCCACCATAGACATTAATTCGCCGCAAGGCGAATATAATGTAGCCGGCGGCATTAGCCGCCAAAACGTTTCGCTTAGGCTCATCGTTGATGGGCTCGGAGCCGCGGAGTTCGTCCGCAAGATGTGATCTCTTAGGAGAGGGCCTCTGGGCTAATAGTCCAGAGAGAAGAGGCCTATCGTGGGGCAATAGCTCAGTTGGCTAGAGCACCTGCTTTGCAAGCAGGGGGTCCGGGGTTCGAGTCCCCGTTGCTCCACCACAATCTTACAGGGGTAATAGCGTAGCAAATATTGCATCACTTTATGCTTTACAACCTCTGTAGTAACTGATATCATATCTTAGCAATTGAGTTTAGACAGAGAGCCTATCTAAAGATAGTTTCGAGTGTAAACTCAAGTCCAAGAAAACCATAGGTGGAGTCTTGAGTTTTGCAACTTAAAAATTTGGCAAATTAGAGAAAAGCAATTTTAAAGACAAACGGCTTATTGGTTGATACCAATAACCAGTCAATGCTTGAGAGTCTATTTTATAGACTCGTACGTAAAAAGTTACTCAAGCGCACACAACGGATGCCTTGACGTAAGATACCGATGAAGGACGCGAGGAGCTGCGATAAGCTTCGGGGAGCTGCTAACTAAGCTTTGATCCGAAGATTTCCGAATGGGGCAACCCGGTTGGAGTCATGTCCAATCACGGCTACCTGAATATATAGGGTAGTTTGAAGGTAACCGCCTGAACTGAAACATCTTAGTAGGGCGAGGAAGAGAAAGTAAACAACGATTCCGGTAGTAGTGGCGAGCGAATCCGGAACAGCCCAAACCTTTTAAGTTTCCATCTATTAATTTAGATGGATAAGTTGGTAGACGAATACTTAAAAGGGGTTGTGACCTAACAAACAACCAGTACGGAGCGCTAGATTTATCTAGATTTCCGTATTGGAGGCAGAGGCTACCACGACTCTGCATAAGGTTTACAAATTAGCGAGGCGAGTAGAAGCAGTTGGAAAGCTGCGCCAAAGACAGTGATAGCCTGGTATACGAAGTTTCGCTAACCTTATATTTGTTTTGTCGAGTAGATCGGGACACGTGAAACCCTGATTGAAGCTGGGGGGTCCACCCTCCAAGGCTAAATATATCTTACGATCGATAGAGAACTAGTACCGCGAGGGAAAGGTTAAAAGAACCCCGGGAGGGGAGTGAAATAGAACCTGAAATTGTGTGCGTACAAGGAGTCGGAGCCCTTTCGAGGGTGACGGCGTGCTTTTTGTAGAACGATCCAGCGAGTTATTTGCATACGCAAGCCTAAGTCATCTGACGGAGGCATAGTGAAAGCGAGCCTGAATAGGGCGACCTAGTGTATGTGAATAGACCCGAAACCAGGTGACCTAACCATGGGCAGGTTGAAGCGTCGGTAAAACGACGTGGAGGACCGAACCGTAGCGAGTTGCAACACGCCCGGATGACCTGTGGTTAGCGGTGAAATGCCAATCGAACTTGGAGATAGCTGGTTCTCCTCGAAATAGCTTTAGGGCTAGCGTCATGTGGTAGCAAAGTGGGGTAGAGCTCTGTTTCGGACTGGGGCCCGCGAGGGTACCCACCCTTGACAAACTACGAATACGCTTTGTGGAATCATGGCAGTCAGAACGTCGGGGCTAAGCTCGGCGCTCAAAAGGGAAACAGCCCAGACCATCATCTAAGGTCCCTAAATCTATGCTAAGTGGGAAACGAGGTGGGATTTCTTAAACAATGAGGATGTTGGCTTAGAAGCAGCCATTCATTTAAAGAGTGCGTAACAGCTCACTCATCAAGAGATCCTGCGCGGAAAATGTAACGGGGCTAAGCATAGTACCGAAGATATGGGCTTCTAGTTTACTAGGAGCGGTAGAGGAGCGTTCATATTGCGTTGAAGTTGGACTGTGAGGTCTGGTGGAGCGGTATGAAGTGAGAATGCTGGAATGAGTAACCATAAGGCAGGTGAGAATCCTGCCCACCGAAAGAGCAAGGTTTCCTGGGCCACGGTAATCGTCCCAGGGTTAGTCGGTCCTAAGCCGAGGCGCGTAGCGTAGGCGATGGACAACGGGTTAATATTCCCGTACTAGTTATGAATTGTTAGGCGTGCGCGGCATATTAGCTGGGGCGGATTCATGGTTATATCCGTCTAAGTAGCAGAAATGGCTACGAATGAGACGACCTTTTGGTCGAATCCCAGTGAAGGTGCTGACTAGAAAAGCTACCTAACGCGTGTTCATAGCTACCCGTACCGCAAACCGACACAGGTGCTCAGGTCGAGTAGACCAAGGTGTACGAGTGATTCTTCGTCAAGGAACTCGGCAATACAGCGACCGTAACTTAGGGATAAGGTCTGCCCCGTCACTTTGTTTACAAAGTGACTTGCCAGTTTTCTTTCGAAAGAGAAAGAGTAACGATTAAATACGTATTCTGAGATTAGAGTTGAGAAAGAAAGCTGAGTCCAAGAACTATATCTTTGTAGATAGAGTGACGGGGCCGCAGCTAAGGAACCCATGCAACTGTTTACCAAAAACATAGGTCTCTGCTAACACGAAAGTGGATGTATAGGGGCTGACTCCTGCCCGGTGCTGGAAGGTTAAGGGGAGTGCTTCACGGTGCGAACTGAAGCCCCAGTGAACGGCGGCGGTAACTATAACCGTCCTAAGGTAGCGAAATTCCTTGTCAGGTAAGTTCTGACCCGCACGAATGGAGTAATGATATGGGTACTGTCTCGACGAAGAGCTCGGTGAAAGTGCATTGACGGTAAAGATGCCGTCTGTCCGCAGCAGGACGAAAAGACCCCGTGGAGCTTTACTACAGCTTGACATTGGTTTGAGCTATAACATGTGTAGCATAGGTGGGAGACTTTGAAGCCTAGGCGCTAGCCTAGGTGGAGTCACCGGTGAAATACCACCCTTGTTATAGTTTGATCCTTACCCTTGCCGTTATCCGGTATGGGGACCGTGTCTGGTGGGTAGTTTAACTGGGGCGGTTGCCTCCTAAAGAGTAACGGAGGCGTTCAAAGGTTGGCTAGGTTCGGATGGAAATCGAATCGATAGTGTATACGCATAAGCCAGCTTGACTGTGAGGCCTACAAGCCGATCAGGTACGAAAGTAGGAGTAAGTTTTCCGCTGTCCGTACATTTATGTACATGAGTGTGGTATCGGCAGCGCTTTCGGATAAAAGTTACCCCGGGGATAACAGGCTTATAGCGCCCAATAGTTCACATAGACGGCGCTGTTTGGCACCTCGATGTCGGCTCATCTCATCCTGGAGGGGGAGCACCTTCCAAGGGTCCGGCTGTTCGCCGGTTAAAGAGGTACGTGAGCTGGGTTCAGAACGTCGTGAGACAGTTCGGTTTATATCCGCTGTGGACGCTAGGAAATTTGCGAGGATCTGCCCCTAGTACGAGAGGACCGGGGTGGACGCACCGCTGGTGTACGGGTTGTTCTACCAAGAGCATTGCCCGGTAGCTATGTGCGGAATAGATAAGCGCTGAAAGCATATTAAGCGCGAAACTGACCTCAAGATTAGATTTCCCTATGAGGACACAAATAGACGATTTGTTTGATAGGCACTAGGTGGAAGCACGGTAACGTGTGCAGCCGAGGTGTACTAATAGTCCCATTGACTTTTTACGTTCTCTCATTCGAGTAGCTTGCTACTCCGGGTGAGAGAAAAGCATTTGACTGGTTGTTGGTGTTTATCATATGATAGACTCCCGTTTGTCTAACAAACGCTTTACATCTCTAATATCCATGCGTAAGAGATGGACATCGATCCCGTCTACTATTGTGAGTAGACGAGATCGGTGCCCATGGCGCGAGGGAAACACCTGTTCCCATGCCGAACACAGAAGTTAAGCCTCGCAGCGGTTACAATACTTGGGGCTCACCCCTGGGAAAATAGCACGGTGCCGAATTATATAAAAGCCATCCGAATAGGGTGGCTTTTATCTTTATAAGCCCCTTTTTCAAAGGCGAGCGTGTGATTCTTTACTTGTTTTCTATTGACATTAGCGTCATACAATGTTATCATAAGCATAATTTCGTGAGGAAGGATAAGAGGGTTCCGCATCCCAACTAGGGGTGTTTGGAGCCTTTTTTAGTCCTCGGGTGCGGAAGTAACAGAGTTTTAACGGAGGTTTTCAGTATGGCTGGAACTAAAAAGGGTGGTGAAGCAGCTGCTTCTACCAACAAGAAGAAGTACGGTGCTGACTTTTACGCAAAGATCGGTGCCATGGGTGGCAAGAAGGGCCGCACTGGCGGTTTCTTCGCCAACCGTGAGCTGGCTCGTGAAGCCGGCCGCAAGGGTGGCCGCATTTCGCGCCGCACCAAGGTCGTTCGTGAAGACCTTGACCTGGCTGCCTAAGAACAGCTAAGCCAAAAAGCCCGGATATTTGTGTCCGGGCTTTTAATTTGCTGTCAGAGCTCTTTTAAGCCTGTATGGGCGGCAAAAGCGGGCAAAGCTGACCTGCCAATGGCTTTGGCAGTTTGGGCAGTGGTAGAGGGCCTTAGAGCGCTGCAAACCGTGACCGCTGCAGGTCGGGCAGGTGCTTCGTTTGTGTAGCCAGTCTCGGTACGTGTCTAGGCAGTTCTCAATATGGTCTTCCGAAAGGCTTACGTCGTAGCCAGCCGCGACCGCCGTAGCTTTCTGCCAGGCCTCGACTTCTTTTCGGAGCAGGTCGACATCACTACTGTAGTCGGAGTGCCCGCAAAGGGCATGGCCTAACTCATGCAGGAGGGTCGCTTCTCCCCGGGTATTATCGGTGTACGTAACCGTGTTGTTCTCTGGAGACCAGTGTGGCACCTCGCCGGGCATGAATGTAATTTCCGGAAAGTCCTGCCTCAGTTTATCGAGTAGAGGCTTCATAGGTGGCCTTTGCCAGATCAAAGCAGCCGTATACCACTGCTTCCTCCGGCCGCTGGGCTTTTAGGATAGGAGGAATGGGAGTGATCGGTGTTTCGTATCTCTTTAGTTCGTCTAGTAAGAGTTTATCAAAACGGTCCAGGTGAGTGCACACGCCGCCCCCAAGTACGACTGCATCAGGCTGTATAAAGGTAATAAGGTCGAACAGGCCGATAGCGATGTCCTTGGAAATGATCTTCCATGTTGCCTGGTCGTCTATGTCGCTCGCCCTTTTACCGAAGCGCTTGACGATCGCCCGGCCAGAAGCGAAGTCTTCCCATTTCTGGATCTTGCCTTTGTGTTCGAGCACAATCTCGCCACCCTCGGAGTCGGCGAAATTAGGGTCAATCTGTTGATTGCTGATCACGCCAGTACCAATACCAGTGCTGATCGTCACGTATAACACCGTGTCATACTGCCTGATGAGCATAGCTTCAGAGAGGCCGGCTAAATTGGCGTCGTTGTCGACGACGACCGGGCATTTAACGATACGGTGGATGTCCCGCCTGAGTGGGACGTCGTGCCATTTAAGGTTGCCAAAGGCCAGGGCAACACCGCGCTCGCGATCAATCCTGCCAGGCGCCGCTACCCCTGCTAGGCGAAACTCATCCGTTGATAAACTTGCAACAGTTCTGGAGAGTTCTTTTAGGAATTCCGTATATACCTTTGGCGTAGGGAATTTGACGCTTTCAGAAATGACGCCTTCGTTAGTCAAAGACGCAACAAGCGTTTTAGTTCCTCCGATGTCTATCCCCAAGTACATATTGATTTTAGTGTAGCACGCCCGGCGGCTAAGTTGTGCGATTTAGGCCTTACCCGTAGCCCTTTTGACCAAAGGGGTTAAACCAGGTATAATAGGGGTAATCTTGCGGCCGTCGCTCCAATCCAGGGCACGGTCGACTAGAAATATATCACGAAGGAGGCATGGAAAACATGTCAAAAAATACTACTGTAACAATGGACGAACTGCTTGCCGGCAGTGACATCAAACACCTCGAAGCGGGCGATGTCGTTGAAGGCGTGGTGAGTTCTGTAAAGAAGCACGAGGTCTGGATTGACCTAGGCGCTATGGGCGTCGGCGTTGTTATGCGCCGCGAGATTGGCCACGGCCAAACCCTGGAGCTTGGCCAGAAGGTAACGGTAAGCGTTATCGACCCAGAGCTGGACGAGGGCTACGCTCTCCTCAGCATGAAGCGTGCAGCTAAGGACCGAGGTTGGGACGAACTCCGCCGCCTGTTCGAAGCTCAGGAAATCATCGAGATTAGCCCCTATGACGCTAACCGCGGTGGTCTGCTGGTAGAGCTCGAAGGCATTCGCGGTTTCTTGCCAGTGTCACAACTGGCTGCCGGCCACTACCCACGCGTATCTGGCGCTGATAAGGACGAGATCCTGCAGAAGCTCAACGCGCTGGTCAACAAGCCGCTTCGCGTTCGTATCCTCGACGTCAGCCGCAAGGACAACAAGCTTATCTTCTCCGAGAAGGAAGCTGTTAAGGACGACATGCAGGCTCGCTTTGCTGAGCTGAAAGTCGGCGACGTAGTCGAAGGTGTTGTTACCGGTGTTATCGACTTTGGTGCGTTTGTTAACGTACAAGGCATCGAAGGTCTGATCCACATTTCCGAGATCTCTTGGGAACGTGTCGAAGACCCACGCAACTACGTAAAGGTTGGCGACACTGTCAAGGCTAAGATCATTGCCATCGACAAGGACCGCCTGAGCCTGAGCCTCAAGCAGATGACCGAAGACCCATGGTTGAAGGAAGTAAAAGCCTTTAACAAGGGTGATATCGTTGAGGGTAAGATTACCCGTATCACTCCTTTTGGTGCTTTCGTTCAGCTGAGCCCAAGCGTAGAAGCTCTGGTGCACGTGTCAGAGATGAGCGACGAAGAAACTGTTGACCCACAGCAGATCTTTAAGCTCAACGAGAAGAAGCAGTTCAAGGTAATCGACATCGACACCGATGCTCGTAAGATTGCCCTGAGCCTCAAGAGCGCTAAATAAGCGACCTATGTAAAACATAATGCCGGTGTATCTCGGCAAGAGAAGGGAGTGTCAACTATGGCTCGAACTATTGAAATCGAAGACATGATTACTGTTGGCGCGCTTGCCGAGAAGCTGTCATTGCCTGCCACTCGTTTGATTGGCGAGCTTATGAAGAACGGCGTTATGGCCACGATAAATGAGCGGATCGATTTCGATACCGCTCAAATTATTGTTGGTGAGCTTGGAATTGACGTTGAACTGACAAAGAAGGCTCAAGAAGAGCCCGCTCAACGTCATAAAAAGCGTGAACATGGTGATGCTGCAATGCCTCGTCCTCCAGTTGTCGCTGTGATGGGTCACGTCGACCACGGGAAAACGAGCCTACTCGATGCTATTCGGGGTGCTCAGGTAGCCAAGGGAGAAGCTGGCGGTATTACCCAGCACATTTCTGCCTATCAGATTAAACACGGTGAACGCGCCATCACCTTCCTGGACACTCCGGGCCACGAAGCCTTTGCGGCTATTCGTGAGCATGGTGCGCACCTGACAGATATCGCCATTATTGTTATCGCCGCCGACGACGGTATCAAACCTCAGACACTTGAGGCTATCCGTTTTGCCCGCAAGGCAGGCGTAAAGATGATTGTTGCCTTGAACAAGATAGACAAGGAAGGCGCCGACGCTAACCGCGTAAAGCAGCAGCTGGCCGAAAACGATCTGTTGCCGGAAGAGTGGGGCGGCGACACTGTCATTGTCGAAGTCTCGGCCAAGACTAAGCAGGGTATCGATAATTTGCTCGACATGATCCTGCTTGTTACCGATGTCGAAGACTTCCGTGCGGACGCTACGGCAGTCGCTACCGGACTGATCATTGAGTCTCACCTGGAGCAGGGCAAGGGGCCGATCGCGAATGCCCTTGTAGAAGAAGGCACGCTTAAGACCGGCGACTTCATTGTAGCTGGTACAACATATGCCAAGATTCGTACCATGGAAGGCAGCGACGGGAAGCCTCTTAAGGAAGCCACGCCCTCAACCCCAGTTGAGATTGCCGGTTTTAAGGCGCTTCCTGAGTTCGGTGACGAGTTCATTGTTGTAAAAGACGAGAAGGTAGCGCGTTCTGCCGCCGAAAAGGCCACCAACCAGAAGCAAGGTTCTTCTTCCCGGTCTGATATGAACAGCAGTGAGTTGATTCGTATGATCAACCGCAACAATAAGATTAACGAATTGAACGTAATCATCCGGGCTGACGTACAGGGTTCATTAACTTCTGTAGTCGATAGCCTGAAGGCTTTAGATACCGATGAGGTCGCTGTCCATATCGTGAGTTCCGGAGTAGGTTCGATTACTGAGAACGATCTCCATCTTGCATCGACCAGCGACACTATCATTTATGGGTTTAATGTTGTAGCTCCTACAAACATTAAGCGTTTAGCCAGCCGCGATAAGATTTCTATCCGCCTCTACAGCGTTATTTACGAACTTATCGACGATGTTAAAGAAGAAATGACCAAGCTTTTGCCGCCCGAAGTAGTCGAAACCGACCTCGGCCGCCTGGTTGTAAAGGCTGTGTTTAAGACTACAAAGACAGAGGTCATCTGTGGCGGCGAAGTCACCAAAGGAAAATTGGCAGCTCCAGCGTTGGCTCGTTTGGTGCGAGATGGCAAGGCTATTGCCGAAGTTGAGGTGACTAACCTTAAGCGTGGCCCGCAAGATGCAAAGGAAGTCCAGGAGGGCGAAATGTGCGGTGTAAATATCAAGACCGAGAATCGCCTCGAAATCCAGGAGGGTGACCGCCTCGAATTCTTTACACGTAGCACGGTAGCTCGAAGCCTGTAGCAGCATCTTATCTGTATGCTACAATGAGGACGATATGATAAAGCTAGATGACAACCTTCTACAAGAACTAGGCCTAGGGGCATTGCCGCCAGACGAAAAGAAAAAGATGCTGGCGCACATCTACGAGACGCTCGAGATGCGCGTAGGTATGGAATTGGCCAAGCAAATGAGCGACGCCCAGCTTAATGAGTTCGAAGAATTCATTAACCGTAACGATGAAGCCGGAGCGCTTAAATGGCTTGAAAGCAATTTCCCCAACTATAAGGATGTTGTTGCAGAAGAGTTTGAAAAACTCAAAACTGAAATTAAACAGGTTGCTCCTCAGATTGTGGCAGCTAGCGCTCAAGCCGGTGCGCAGCCTGACCCACAACAATCTGACGATTATCAGCAGCCTGGCCAGCCCCAACAGCCGCCAGCAGGTTACTAGCCTACCCGAGAAAAGCAGTTTTATAGCCGGCGAGGAATGCTTCGCCGGTCATTTCTTTTTTGCCGGCAGGTTTGACTATATCGAGGGCTAACGCCTTTTCGCCGCAGAAGACGACAGGCAGCTTGTTCTCGATTGTTGCTTTGCCTGGCACACCGTTAAGGTCGATGACGTGGGACTTAGTAATGATTAATTCAAGACCGTCAAACGTGGCCCTGGTTTTGGGCCAACCGGCGAATGCCCGCACTTCACGTTCAATTTGATCGGCCGGCTTGTGCCAATCGACCAGGCTATCCTCTTTGCTTAGTTTGCGTGAATAGGTTACGCCCTTGGCTTCATCCTGATCGTAGGGCGCAATATCTCCGCTTACGTACCGGGGGAGGACCTCTATGAGCATCTGGTAGCTGAGGTCTATAAGATCCTCTGTAAGCTCAGGTGTTGTAATGGCCGGCGGGAGGTCATATGTCCCCTGGGCCAACAAGGGGCCTTTGTCCATCTCGGCCACTAGCAACATGAGGCTTACGCCCGTTGTTTTTTGCCCGCTTAAGATGGCAAAGGTGATCGGATCGGCTCCTCGCCACTCTGGCAGCAATGAAAAATGACTGTTCACAATACCCAGGGGGAAGTAGTCGATGATTGATTGTGGCACGATAATGCCGAAATCAATAAGGACTGCCACCCGGCTTTTAACCGGCCTCGATTCGAACAACGTTTTGAGTGCTTGTTTGTCTGATACGGTATGGATGGTCAGGCCCAGCTCTGAGGCGACGTCGAGGACGGGGACGGTCCCTTTGTGATGTGCGGGACGAGGCTTAGTGATGACCGCCTCGATACTAAAGCTTTGCGCCAGCAGGCGGAGACTTTCGGCGGCTACGGGGCCGCTACCAAAGAATGTGATTGTCTCGGACATCTTTTTCATAATTGAGCTTCTCTAGATGGCCATCATTTCTCAGCCGAAAGAAGGCGTCCGGGTCGTCCTTGATACGATCAATGAACACAATGCCGTTTGTGTGGTCGATTTCATGCTGGAATACCCGTGCCAAGAATCCCTCGGCAGTTACACGAAAAAAACGACCAGTCTCGTCCTGTGCGCGTACGCGGACTTTGGTATAACGAGGCACTTTTCCGTAAATGTCCGGAACGCTCAAACAGCCCTCAAAATCTTGTTCAATTTTACCTTCTTGTTTGGTTACCTCCGGGTTAATGAAGACAGTGAACGTCTTGTCGTCCCTGTTGTCAAAATCATTACGTATTACGATGATTCTAAGGAGTTGATCGACCTGGATTGCGGCCAATGCAACTCCGACTTCATGCTCACGGCTTTCTTCCCAGTCAAGGGTAGCCGTCTTCATACCCTCAATGAGTTCTTTGACTTCGTCGGTGATAATGCCTACTTTTTTTGATCGCTGGCGCAGATGCTTGTTAGGCAAAGAAATAATATTACTTTTGTTCATCACTAGAGAGTATAGCCATTTTTGTGCCCACCGACAATGTTTACTAGAGAAGATTCATGGGGTCAATGTCGTATGACCATCCACTGGGGAGTATTGATATGGTCTTTAGGAGCTCTTTTCGGTCTTTGGACTTTACGACAACCTGCCATTGGTATTTGTTCTGAATCTTTTCGTGGAAGGCGGGAGCTGGCCCTTCGATGGCTATCTTGAGGCTGGAACGGGCAAGTTCATTCGCAAATTTGTCGGCAGCTTGTTCGGCGTTCTTTTGGGTCGCCCGGCGGCAGGTTAGCTTGAGCAGGTAACAGTACGGGGGGAACATAAAGGTCTTGCGTTCCTGAAGCTCTTGCTTGTAAAAAGTCTGCCAATCCTTGGACAAAATCGCCCCTAGCAAAGGGCTGTCAGGACTGTAGGTCTGCACAATGGCCCGGCCTTGGCGGTGGCCTCTTCCGACGCGGCCTATAACTTGGCTTAATAATTGGTATGTCCTCTCTTGCGCGCTAAAGTCAGGGAAGTACAGGCTGGTGTCGGCCATGATGACACCGACAACGCTGAGTTTTGGCAAATCCAGTCCTTTTGCGAGGGTCTGGGTGCCGACAATGATATCAACGCCGCCGCTTTTAACTGCATCGTAGTGATTTTCGATGCGCTCGGATTTTTTGTTGTCAGTATCGAAACGCATAATGCGCGCATCAGGGAACAGTCGGCTGACCTCGTCGACTACTGCCTTAGTCCCGATGCTCTTAAAGACGACAGAAGCGTTGTGACAATTAGGACAACTCACCGGACTTGAGGCTTTAAATTCGCACGAGTGGCAGCGCATACTGTAGGAATCTCCGTGGTATACCAACGGAAGGTCGCAATGCGGGCAGAGAGCTTGCCAGCCGCAGAGGTCACAGAAGACAACTCTGGCCGTTCCGCGTCGGTTTAAAAAAAGCAGGGACTGCTCTCCACTGGCAATCGCCTCGCTGACTGCCCTGATAAGCTCATCAGAAATGTACGATTTTTTTGTGAACTTACTGCGATCCTTCAGGTCCACTACACTCACTGTGCCGGTGGTAGCGTCTCGTTTGCTTGCAGTTTGTTCCATCCGAAGAATGGGACGTTTGCGTGCTTGTGCCATAAAATAATCCGTCACTAGCGGTGTTGCCGACCCCAATATGAGGGCTGCTTTGTGAAGGTCTGCAAGTTTACTGGCAACTCGTGAAGCGTGATAGTACGGCGCCTGGTCCTGCTTGTATGCGGTTTCGTGTGCTTCGTCGACGACGATGAGTCCAACTTTTTGTAGTGGGCTAAAGAGTGCCGATCGAGGTCCGAGGACAATAATCGGATCTTTTTGTTCGAGTATGTATTGCCAGAGACGCTGCCGTGTGGCGTCGGTGAGCTGCGAGTGGATTACTACTACTCTACTCCGAAAAACGTGGCGGAAATCCTGCTCTAGCTGCGAGGTAAGGCCAATTTCTGGCGTCAGGATGATAGCCGACGCCCCTTCCTGTAGGCTACGCTTTGCCAGCTCGATGTATACCCGCGTCTTTCCGGTGCCGGTTTCACCATGCAAAAGATAAGCACCTGGGCCATCAACCTGGCTAAGCGCGGCTATCTGGTCGTCGGTGAGTGGAGGGAGGGGTAGTGCATCGTCCGTGGTTCCCGGGCTCGCTGAATTTAAGGGTTTTTTCGGAAGCTGCTTGGGAAAAAATTGTTGCGTGATGATGCCATAGGAACTGGGGTAGTATTCTTTCATCCAGGACATGAGCCTAAGGAGCTGTCCGGGGAGAGGCGGGAGGTTGGGGGTGCTTAGGATTTCTTTGGTAGTAAACACCGGTTTTTTTACATCCCGAACGACCACCCCGAGAGCCTGTTTATTTCGTAATGGAACAACGACTACCGCCCCATCTGATAAGGGGCGGTCTGTGCTGTACGTTAACGCTTCGTTGCCATGGTAGGCGGCGCCCGCAACAAGGACTTCCACGTAGTGCATGCCTGTTATTATAGAGCCCTTACGCAGTAAAACCGAAACTTCAGGGTTGAAAACGCCCCACGGAATCGTTATACTTTGTTTACGTTGTTTGAATGACAATAAAAGCTTATGTTAGACGTATTTATCACTTCACGAGTTAGGCGAAAGATCATTGTGATCTACGCAAAATACCCCGATTTTAAAACACATGTCCGAGGGCTGGCTAAGCTCATCAAGGAAGACGCCGGCAACATCCAGCGCGAGCTCAAAAGACTCGAGAAAGTCGGTTTCCTCGTTTCCGAGAAACAAGGCAACACAAAGATTTATCACACCAATAAGCAGTTTCCGATTTTTAAAGAGTTGCAAAGTATCGTACTAAAAAGTCAGCGCGCCACCCAGCAGAAAAAACAATTGCACCCCTAAAGTTGTTGCAAAGTTATCTCTGTTACGATAGAATAGGAACGAAATGATACAAGTTACACGTAAAGACTCAAAAGAATCACTAGAAAACCTGCTTCGCCGCTTTAACCGTAAGGTCCAGCAAGCTGGTACCATTGCTGTTGTTAAGGGCAATCAATATTTTGAAAAGCCTATTAGCAAGCGTGAGCGTCGCCTTAAGGCTATTGTTCGCCAACAGCGCAAGAGCCTGAAGCTCAAGAAGATTAAACTCGGCCAGCGATAAGAGAGATGCTAAAGCAGCAGATAGAGCAAGACCTCAAGAAAGCCTTGCTCAGTGGAGACCGTGAACGGGCTACGATTCTTCGTGGCCTAAAGAGCGTAATTCTTTATGCCGAAGTTGAAAAGGGCATCCGCGAAGAAGGCCTGGACGACGCATCTATTACTGCGCTTTTTGCCAAAGAGGCCAAGAAGCGCCAAGAGAGCGCTGACATTTATGTGAAGGCCGGCGACCAAGGACGCGCGGATACTGAGCTCCGCGAGAAGGCTGTCATTGAAGAATATCTTCCTAAACAGCTTTCCGACGATGAGCTTGCCAAGGTAGTCGACGAAGTGGTTGCTGAGCTAGGCGCTACGGGTCCCCAAGCTATGGGGCAGGCAATCGGTACGGTAAAGCAAAAGACAGAAGGCCAAGCAGATGGAGGCCGTATCGCGCAAATGGTAAAGGAGAGGCTGAACTAATGATTATTCTGACTGGTGTCGCTGGTGCTGGTAAGAGCATGCAAGGTAAAATGTTTGCCGACGAGCATGGGTATGCTTGGATTTCTACCGGCGAGATTTTTCGCGTTTTGGTTACTGGCAGGCGTCGTCAAGAGATGCTTGAGGGCAAGCTTCTGAGCGACGAAGAAGTGATTAACATCCTGGACACAGTGCTTAATCTTATCGCAACCGATCAAGAGTTCGTGCTCGACGGCTTTCCTCGTACGATTCCGCAAGCCGACTGGTTGCTCAATGAGGTGCATAAAGGCCGTCTAAGCCTTACGGCTGTTGTAAATCTTGACGCATCTGAGGATGTAGTCCGCGAGCGCCTTATGGCTCGTGGCCGCCAAGATGACACCGAAGAGGCTATCACTAAGCGTTTCGAGGAGTACCGTATGGTTACGATGCCCATTCTGGAACACTTCAAGAAAGAGGGCGTTGATGTCCACAACATTGACGCGGCTCAAGAGCCACGTGCCGTCCACGATGCAATCTTAAAAGTCATAGGTTAACTATGACCCCTAAGACAGAGCAAGAAATTGCTTCTATGAGGCAGAGCGGACACATGCTCGCCTCAGTTCTTGATTTGTTGAAAAAAGAGACCAGGGCAGGGCTTACACCTAAAGACATGTCTGCTATTGCTAAAAAAGAACTAGCAAAGTTAGGTGGCGAGCCTGCTTTTTTGGGATTCTACGGTTACCCCGACATCATCTGTATCTCTGTGAACAATCAGGTACAGCACAGTATCCCAAACGAGATTCCGTTTAAGGAGGGGGATGTCATCAATTATGACTTCGGAGTGAAGTATCAGGGTATGGTGACTGATTCAGGGATTACTGTATGTGTGGGGAACAAGCTAACCTCTGATACCAAGCGTCTATTAACTGGTACGGAGCGTGCATTATATGACGGTATCCGAATGGTTAAGGCCGGCGTACGCGTTGGCGACGTTTCGGCGGCAATCGAACGTACGCTGCGCAAAAATAAGCTTGGCATCGTGAAAGAGCTCGTTGGCCACGGTGTCGGCCATGAATTGCATGAAGATCCAGAGATCCCAAATTATGGACATGCTGGTCGCGGCCCAATACTGAGGGCAGGCATGACCATCGCAATCGAACCCATAACTACCCTTGGCGATCCAGGAATCTATCAAGCGCGCGACGGCTGGACATTGCTTAGCCAGGATGGTAGTTGGTCTGCGCAGTTTGAGCATACGGTTTTAGTCACGCCGACCGGCTGCGAAATATTGACCAGCCTCTAAATTACTTGCTCAGACCCAAGGATAAGCGGTATACTGCCTGCATATGCACGGCTCCTCAAATGCAACACCTTTTGTCGGCCTAGACATAGGCACGTCTGGCGTTCGCTGCGTTGTTGGTATGGTTGATCCCAATACACCGGGTAAGATTTCGGTTATTGGACATGGTCAAGCACGTAATCTTGGCATGCGTCGCGGTATTGTTGTGCACGTCGAAGACGCCGCGGAAGCAGTTGCGCAAGCTGTTACCGAAGCCGAGCGCGTCTCTGGTATGCGTATTCAGGGTGCAACGGTAAACATAAACGGCTCACACGTAAGCGGTATGAACTCCAAAGGCGTGATTGCTATTAGTGCGGCTAATCGCGAGATCACCCCCGATGACCGCATGCGCGCCGAAGAAGCCGCCACTATCGTGCAATTGCCTTCGAACCGTGAAATCATTCAGGTCTTTGCTAAAAATTATCGTTTAGATGGCCAGGAAAACATCAAGGACCCGGTAGGCATGCATGGCGTTCGCCTCGAGGTGGATACCCACATAGTCACCGCGGCAACACCGAATTTGCGCAACCTCGATATGGCCTTAGATAAAGCCCAAATCGCAGTCCATAACCATACGCTTTCCAGCCTGGCAGCAGCAGAGGCGGTATTGGAGCGCCAACAAAAAGAGGCCGGTACTGTCCTGGTCGATATTGGAGCCGGCACGACTAACATTGTTGTCCTAGAGGATGGCGAGGTCCAGTATGTCGCCGTGCTGCCGATTGGCGGCATGCACATTACGAACGACCTTGCCATAGGCCTCAAGACCGATCTGGATGTTGCTGAAGCGGTGAAAATTAAGCATGCAACCCTGAGCGGACAACCGGCTAAACGGGATATTCGCATTAAGGTTAACGAACAGGATCACATGTTTAAGGCCGAAGATGTGGCCATGATAACTGAGGCCCGCGTCGAGGAGCTTTTTGAATATGTGCAAAAGGAGTTAATGCGCATCCACCGCGCCCACAAACTCCCTGGTGGCGTTGTGTTGGTGGGTGGCACTTCCAAGCTGCCAGGCATGGCAGAATTTGCCAAAGAGAAACTTCAGTTAGCCGCCCGCGTCGGTAAACTCCAGTCGGTAACGGGCTTGACTGACACTGTCGCCGACCCGTCTTATGCCGCAGCTGTCGGACTAATGGTGCTGGATATGCTGCTCGTCCCAGAGGCGCCGCAGTCTTCGATGAGTGGGACGAGTGCCCGAGCACTAAAAATGGTCGATAATTTGTTTGGCCGTTTTAAGCGTTAACGGCTGCGTACACAAAGTATTCGTCGGGTTATCAGTCTAACCGCTGTCGCATAAGTTTGTTGAACTCATGTGCGGCCTACGATATACTCACCATATAACGTGAAGAAATATTTATAAGAGAGGGTCCACGTATCATGCCTCAAGTCGCACCAGCAATAGAAACATTTGCACGCATCAAAGTAATTGGTGTCGGTGGCGCTGGTGGCGCCGCAATAAACCGTATGGTAGATGCTGGTGTCGACGGCGTTGAATTTATCGCAATTAATACTGATGCGCAGGCGTTGCACCATTCACGCGCCAAGGTCAAGATCCATATCGGCAAGGATGAGACGCGCGGCCTTGGGGCAGGGGCTGATCCCATGGTGGGCCAAAAGGCTGCCGAAGAATCTATCGACGAGATTAAGAAAGCTTTAGAAGGTGCAGACATGATCTTCGTCACTATCGGTGCTGGTGGTGGTACGGGTAGTGGTGCCGGACACGTGGTCGCCCGGGCCGCCAAGGAGATGGGCATTTTGGTCGTAGGATTCGCCACTAAGCCATTCGCCTTCGAAGGCGAGAAGCGCCGCCGTAATGCCGACCAAGCTATTGCCAATCTGCGTAACTCTGTCGATACGCTGATCATTATTCCAAATGATCGTTTATTGCAGACTATCGACCGTCAGACGCCGCTTGTTGAAGCATTTAAGGTGGCCGACGACGTGCTCCGCCAGGGTGTGCAGGGTATTTCTGACCTCATCACCGTACACGGTTTGATTAACCTTGATTTTGCAGACGTTAAGGCGGTTATGAGCAACGCCGGCTCGGCCCTTATGGGTATCGGGCGCGCCAGTGGCGAGAATCGTGCCGTTCAGGCCGCCCAGCAGGCTATCGATTCACCGCTCCTGGAGGTGTCCATTGATGGCGCCCGTGGCATTCTGTTCAACGTTATCGGTGGTAACGACCTTTCGATGCACGAAATCAACACGGCCGCCGAAACAATCACTACCGCTGCCGATCCAGACGCTAACATTATTTTTGGAGCTACGATTAACCCCGATCTTGAGGGCGAGCTGATTATTACGGTCGTCGCCACCGGTTTTGACGCATCATACTTTGCGGAACGCGCGGGGCGTGCCGATGACGCCATCGCCGCCGTCCAGACAACGGACGATCCAAGCGTCCAGCCTGCCAGTGTTGTGCGTGCGACCGACTCGGATCTTTCTGGGGTCGATATGGAGTTGGACGAAACTGAAGCCGCTGCAACCGACTTTAAGTCGGACACAATGCCTAACATTTGGACTCTGGACGACCACACCTCAAGTGATGACGGTGATGACGATACCGCTTTGGACCAGCATCGCAGTGACGCGTACGACGACCGCGAGGTTGTTACTTCCAGCGACGTCAATGAACTCGAGAAGCCATCTTTTTTGCGCCGTTTAGCAAAACGCTACAAAGATGCACCCGAATCCGAAAAGACAGATAAGAACGACTAGTTTCGTACTAAATAATACAACCTAATTTTGTTGCCAAAACGCTATACGTAGAGCTATGATTTAAAGCACAACCACTATATGTAGTGATGGCACGTTATTGGTCATAGAGGGGAGAAAGCGAAATGAGATGCAGCCAGTGTCATTTTACCGACACTAAGGTTATCGAATCGCGCGAAGCAGGGGATGGACAGGCGATTCGCCGCCGCCGTTCTTGTACAGAGTGCGGATACCGCTTTACAACCTACGAACGCGTTGAACGCCCTCAGCTGGTCGTTATTAAGAACGATGGGACAAGGGAGCTGTTTAGCCGCGAAAAGCTTCTAGCGGGCCTGTATCGTGCCTGTGAGAAGACTTCTGTCACGACTTTGCAGCTTGAGCGCTTGGTTTCGGACCTGGAGCAGGAATTGTATGCCTGTGGAGATCCGGAAGTGCCCTCGGCGAAACTTGGAGAAAAGGTCATGAACCGTCTCGCCAAGCTCAACGAGGTCGCGTACGTACGGTTTGCAAGTGTGTATCGTAGGTTTAAGGATATAGCAGGATTCGAAGAGGAGCTGTCGCAAATTAAGCAGCGAGCAGTCGAACAAAAGGCATAGACGCCGACTCCACTCAATTCTCATGCAATCCCGGCTTGTATTGGTGCGCGCGGGTGGCGTATAACAATATTTGTAGAGTATGAGGCTTGGGTGGAGCCGGAAGCGCTGCCTTAGGGGAGTTCAAGGCCGCCTGCGAGACTCTAAACAAATATTCAAAAAAACAATTTAAGTAAGACCGCGGTGGTGAGCCCGGTCAAAGAGTGAGGGTACTATGGGACAAACAACCAGTCTTTCGGTTGGTAGGTTATTTACCAAGCCGAAAAGTAAAGCCTACGACGAGCTTAAGTGGGCAAAGCAGGATTCAATAATTATGAATCCTGGCACCGGCAAGCCGGTGTTTGAGCAAAAGGGCGTAGAATTCCCGGAAGGTTGGTCGTTGAATGCCATTAACATCGTTGCTCAGAAGTACTTCTGTGGTACTCCTGGCACAGCTGACCGCGAAGGTTCCCTCCGCCAGCTTATCGACCGTGTTGTCGACACTGTAACCCGCCAAGGTGTACAGGAAGGTTACTTCGAAACCGAAACCGAAGCCGAGGACTTCCGCGAAGAGCTGAAGTACGTACTCGCTACCCAGCGGGCTGCTTTTAACTCACCAGTCTGGTTTAACATCGGTGCCCCAGAGCGCGCACAGCAGGCAAGCGCCTGTTTCATCCTGGGCGTAGAAGACACGATGCAGTCTATCCTCAACTGGTACTACGAAGAAGGAATGATCTTTAAGGGTGGTTCAGGTGCAGGCCTAAACATCAGTTCAATCCGTTCTTCCTACGAAACGCTTGGCAAGAGCGCCGGTAAGGCCTCTGGCCCGGTCAGCTTCATGCGCGGCGCCGACTCATCTGCTGGTTCAATCGCTAGTGGTGGTAAGACCCGCCGTGCAGCCAAGATGGTTATCTTGAACGCTGACCACCCAGATGTAGAAACCTTTATCTGGTGTAAGGCGATCGAAGAGCGCAAGTCTCGCGTATTGCAGGCTAACGGCTTCGACATGAGCCTGAACGGCGCTGACGCTTTCAGCGTCCAATACCAGAACGCCAACAACTCCGTCCGCGTAACTGATGATTTCATGAAAGCTGTCATCAACGACGAGGACTGGGACCTCAAGGCCGTCAAAGATGGCCGCGTTGTTAAGACTATGAAGGCTCGTGACCTCTTCCGTCAGTTCTCAGAAGCTGCATGGGAGTGTGCCGACCCTGGTATGCAGTTCGACACCACCATTAACCATTGGCACACTACGCCAAACGCTGGTCGCATTAACGGTAGCAACCCTTGCTCCGAGTACATGCACCTCGATAACTCTGCGTGTAACCTGGCGTCCCTCAACCTGCTTAAATACCTCCGCCAAGACAATAGCTTTGACATCGAAGCCTTCAAGCATACTGTTGAGCTGATCTTTACTGCCCAGGAAATCCTGGTAGGTTACAGCGAATACCCAACCGAGCGTATTACCAAGAACGCCAAGGCCTACCGTGAGCTCGGCATTGGTTACGCTAACCTCGGTGCTATGCTGATGGCTCAGGGCCTCCCTTACGACTCAGACGAAGGCCGCGCCCAGGCTGCAGCTATTACTGCATTACTTACCGGTCAGTCATACGCAACAAGCGCCAAGCTTGCCAAGCGTGTTGGTCCGTTTGCTGGTTTCCGCAAGGACCGCGAAGGTATGCTCAAGATCTTGCGCCAGCACCGCGAAGAAGTTTCCAGGATTGATGCTGGTTTGGTATCCGAGGAGCTTCTTCAGGCTGCTGCCACTGCTTGGGATGACGCTGTTGAGCTTGGTGAGGTATACGGTGTACGTAACTCACAGGCCAGCGTACTTGCTCCTACTGGCACCATTGGTCTGATGATGGACTGTGACACTACTGGTATCGAGCCTGACTTCTCGCTCGTAAAGCACAAAAATCTGGTCGGTGGCGGCTCGATGGCTATCATCAACCAGACTGTGCCACGTGCCCTCAAGAGCCTGGGTTACACCAAGGATCAGAGTGACGACATCGTCAAGTACATCTACGAACACAACACGGTCTTGGACGCACCTCACCTCAAAAAGGAGCACTACGACGTGTTTTCTTGCGCAGTAGGGGAGAATTCAATCCACTACTTGGGCCACGTAAAGATGATGGCTGCTGTCCAGCCATTTATCTCGGGCGCTATCTCGAAGACGGTCAACATGCCCGAGGAGGCAACTGTCGAAGAGGTGGAGCAGCTCCACATTGACGCCTGGAAAATGGGCCTTAAGGCCATCGCTATCTACCGCGACAACTGTAAGGTTGCACAGCCATTGTCCGGCAAGAAGAACGCCAAGAAGGAAGAGCCAGTGCCAGCCGCCGCTCCAGTAGCTGTTGCTGCCGAAAAGGCTGCTCCAACCCCAGTCGCTGCAGCCGAAGCGGTTAACGACAAGATTGTGGTTAAAGGCGCTGTGCGCCGCGAGCTTCCGCGCCGCCGGGATAGCCGTACGTATGAGTTCAAGATCGCCGACTTGAAGGGTTTCTTTACTGTTGGTGAATTTGAGGACGGCACGCTTGGTGAGCTGTTTATCAATGTTTCTAAGCAAGGCTCAACCTTATCGGGCCTTATGGACTCCTTTGCTATCTCTATCAGCCATGGCCTGCAATACGGCGTGCCGTTGAAGAGCTACGTAAAGACCCTAATGAGCAGCAGCTTTGCGCCAGCCGGCATTACGGACGACCCCGATATTCGTACGGCAAGCTCCATTACGGATTACATCTTCCGTCGTTTGGCGCTTGACTACCTAAGTTTTGACGACCGCCTAGAACTTGGCTTGGCATCATTCGATGACATGCCGGGCGAGGAGCAAACCACGCTATTGACCGACGACCAGTCAACCCAGGGTAAGCTCGTAGAGGCTATCGAGAAGGCAGAGAAACCGGAGCGAGTTGCAGAAGAGAAAGTTACCGCCCCAGTTACTACTGTCGTCAGTGAAGTAAAGAAGCCAAAGCAAGATAGCGCGGCGCCTCTTTGCTATAACTGTGGCAACCAGACCCAGCGCGCCGGCAGCTGCTATGTCTGCTCAAGCTGCGGTTCGACGACTGGCTGTAGCTAGGCCGTAGGCTGACGCTTTAATAAAATAACGCCTGCTAACCGTAGGCGTTGTTTTATTTTATTGAAAGCTCTCAGGAATATATGGTAAGCTTTTGCATATGAAGGTGCTTGTGCTTTATCGGCCTAATTCAGAGCATGCCACGACTGTCGAATCATTCGTGCGGGATTTTGAGCACCAGCACGATGTAGGATCAAAAATCGAATTGATAAGCGTGAATACCAGAGACGGTGCGGCAACGGCTGCCCTGTATGATATTTGGCAATTTCCGAGCATTCTGGCAATAGCCGAGGACGGTCATATGCTCAATATGTGGCAAGGCGAGCAGATGCCGCTTATGGACGAAGTCGCCGCGTATGCGTATTCTTAGCTAGATCCTTTTTGGATGTGCTGCGCATTTTGCTTGTCTTTAGTTTGCGCGCATACGTATTTTGCGGTATCATGCGAATGTTGTTGCGTTTTGTGACAGCATACATGCGTTTCGCATTTTTGCGGATGAGTGGCTATCAACCACGAATGCAGCGGGAGGAAATATGCTGAGTTATGTGAGGCTCCGCATCAGAGTAGAACCCGACGGGCCAGGCCCGTAATAGCCGGTAAAAAAGCGCCAAAGAGTCATCTCTTTTGGAAGTTGGATGGTACCGCCTATGTTATTCATGGGTTCCAACAGACAAAAGAGGTGACTTTTTCTATATAGGAGAGAGAAATGAAATTCAAAAAAGGCACCCGTCGCCGGGCACTGGAATACGAGAAAGA